>DXZO01000030.1:13790-15112 GCA_019419625.1 Collinsella sp.
GGCTCACGCCGGCATCCATCGCCAGAATGACCAGCTCTCGCGCACGCGTCATGGCGACATAGAGCAAGCGAGCCCGCTCCTCGAGCGAAAGCTGCAGGTCGTCGTTACGCAGGCGGGCAAATGCCTCGGCGGGAGAGCCCGTCGCACAGACGTCCTCCATGAGCTCTGGCGGCAGCCACAACGACGTGCCCTTGCCCTTAAACGCATGCTCAAACTGCTTTTTGACGTCGTCGCCCTTCACGAAGGTTCCGTCGGCAAGCCTAACGCCATCAAAACGGGCCGGCAGCGCCACGACCTGCGCTCCGCCCTCGACACGCCCCATCTGAGCCGCACCGGACGATTTGCGCACGCCAAAACACTCGGCAACCGCTACGACCGGATACTCCAGACCCTTGGACGCATGCACCGTCATGATGCGCACCGCGCCGTCGCCCTCCTCGTTGAGCGCGCCCGGGGCCTCCTTGCCCGCCAAGAAGCGGTCGAAGGCAAGCGCAATGGAACGCGGCGAGTTACCGAACTCGGCCTCCGCCTCGGCCACGGCGTCGAGCGCCTTGAGCACGTTGGCGGCGATGGCCTTGCCCTCGGGACCACGCTGCGCCAGACGCACAAACCAGCCGGAGGCGTTGACAGTATCGCGCGCGATGGCGGCGAACGAATCGCGCCCCACGCGACGAAGCGCATAGCGCAGCACCTCGCGGGCGCGCGTCACGAGCGGCAAGTCTTGCAAACCCGGCACATCGGAATCGCTCATGATGCCCGCATCGATGTTGCGGCGCGAGGTCTCCCCCGTCTGGTCGTCCAGCTTGGTCGCCAGCGCCAGGAACTCCTGGGCGCCGAGCGCAAACATCGGCGAGGCCAGCAGCGGCATAAGACCCTGCGCCGTATCGGCCGGATTGGCGAGTGCGCAGACCAGGGCACGCACCGTCTGCACCTCGGCTGCCTGGGCAAAGACCGAGCCGCCTGCGATCACGCAGTCGAGCCCCTGGTCGCGGAAGGCCTGCGCATAGACATCGGCGTTGGTCATGCGGCCCAGCAGCAGGACCATGCTGCCCTGGGGCTGGCCCGCTTTAACGAGTGCTTGGAATCGCTCCGCAATCGCGCGAGCTTTCGCCTGCGTTCGCTCCTGCGTACTGCCACCGGCAACGAAGATCGCCTGGCGGCGCGATGCCTTCGCCTTGAGCTTGTCCTCGCGTTCGTCGCTCGGTTCAAGATCCAAGAACCCCTGCATCAAACCACCGGTGTCGCCGTCAAAGACGCGCGCCACATAGCGCAGCACCTCGTCGTGGCTGCGGAAGTTGCGTACAAGCTTGACGAGCTCGCCG
>DXZO01000030.1:15122-27702 GCA_019419625.1 Collinsella sp.
CCGTCTCGGACGCCGTCGTCGAACCCACCTTGCGCTCCTGGCGACGGAACACCTCGACCTCGGCACCACGGAAGCGGTAGATCGACTGCTGCGCATCGCCTACGGTGCACAGTGCGCGCTCCCCCGCGCCCGTCAGGTAACGGATCAAATCGACCTGCATCTGGTCGGTATCCTGGAACTCATCGATCATGACCATCTTAAAGCGACCCTCATAGGCCGCTCGGATGGCGGGATAATCGCGCAGCGCCTCGTACGCCATGCGCAGCAGGTCGTTGTTATCAAGCGCAGACTGGTCAGCCTTGAGCACGCGGTATTCCGCCTCCACAGCACGAGCAAGCCCCACCAGCGCATCGAGCGCCGGACCGCCGCAGGCAAGCACGATATTGATAAATGCATCGGCGGCCTCGGCCTTGAGCAGCTCCACCTGCTCCTTAGGAAACGCCTTGCTCGCCCGAGGCATGCTGCACGACATCATGAGTCGCGCCGCATCCTCCATGGTTTTGCCGCTCGCCTCAAACGCGTCGATGGCATCGAGTGCCACCTGCGCTTTCTCGGTCGCGGCCTTGCTTGCGCCCAGCGCCGCACGATAGGCATCGGCGAGTGCCGAGGTATCGGCCTGGCCGCGCGCCACGCACACGTCGTCCATACCGCCCGGCAGCTGGCTCGAGAGCTCCAGCAGCTCACGCACCAGGCCCTTGATGGTGGTGCCGGCGCCAAAGAGGCCACCCTCGCCTGCCATGGGATACCAGGCGTAGAGGCTTTTAAGCGAAGCGGCGAGCTCGGGGGCGGCATCGGGCGCCGTCGCGCGGGCCAGCACATGCTCAACAGCCTGGTCCATAAGCTCGTCGGTATCGGTGAGCACCGTGAACTCGGGATCGATGCCCAGCTCCAACGCATGTGCGCGCAGGATACGCGAGCACATGCCGTGAATGGTCGAGATCCACGCGTCGTCGACCGTCAGGGCCTCTTCGTCCATACCCTCTTCGATAAGCGCACGGCGCACGCGGTCGCGAATCTCGGCCGCGGCGTCTTTAGTAAAGGTAATGGCGAGCACCTGATCCAGATGCTCGACAAACGGACCGGATTCGGGCGAGAGCGCGTAGACGATGCGGCGCGTGAGGGTAAAGGTCTTGCCCGAGCCGGCACCTGCCGAGACAAACAGCGGGCGGTCGAGCGTTTTGACGACTTGCAGTTGTTGCGGCATCAAAGTCGAAAGATCCATGGTCTACACGTCCCTCCTTACAAACGTTCCTTCGTGGTTATACGAGCAGCGCGCATGCGCGGCCTGAGCCGACGTCGGGTCGACGGCGGCAACGTTGCCTGCCTCGAGCTCGCGCAGACGCTCGGCAATGCCGGTCTCCACTCGATCGAGCAGCGCATCGAAGTCCATGCTGCCGCCCTCGCCGGGAAAGCCCTTCTTAAGCCCCGGGATGCGGCCGTCACCACGCTCTTCCTCAAGCAACTCGGCGCTCGCCGCACCGCGCAGCGCGGGCTTGCCACCCTTGGTCGAAAAATAGAGCGCAGCACGGGTATCTAGGCCCAGCGCCCGACGCATGGCCTGTGCGTAGATGAGCGTCTGGGTATGGGGCGGCAGCCAGCGCGGGTCGTCGATGGGGGCCTCGCCCGACTCCTCGTCGCGCACCGTGGGGTCGGCGAGTTTAAACTCCTCGACACCCGAACGATGCTTATAGTCGATTACCACGGCGCGATTCTCGACATCCACATCAACGCGGTCGATGCGCCCGCCAAGCGGCCAACCGGCATACTCGACCTGGAGCTCGTTGAACGCAAACTCCAGGTAGCGCGGCGCGAAGGGCGCGAGCGCCTCGGACTCGTAGGCAAGCACGCCCTCCAGCTGCGGCAAAATCTCGGCCACCTGGCGCTCCTCCACCGGGGAGAGCGGCACGAGCGGGCCCTCGGTACCGCGCTTGCCCGCATGCTCGGCCAAGGTCTCCTCAAAGACCTCGCGCAGCAGCTCCTTCGCGCGTGGCAGATTCATGGGTGTCACGCGCTCCATGCCCTCCTGAGGCAGACGGGCATGCAAGTGTTCCAGCACGTCGTGGACAAAGTTGCCCTTCTCCATATTGCCAAAGCCAGCGTCGATCGACTGGGGCTTCACGCGGTACGAGACGAACCAGCATAGCGGGCAGGTCGAATAGGCCTCGATCTGCGAGGCAGACGTCAGGCGCGGCACCAGCGGCGCATCCTCGCCCTCGCCATCGCGACGACGCAGGACCAAATACGGAATGGCTTCATCGCTCAGATGCTGAGGAGCTTCGCAGGTCACGCGCTCGCGCCTAAGACCTTCGCCTGCCGCGGGATCGAAGTCCCTTACGATATCGCCCTCACCCACGCACTTCGCCTTGTCGGCGCCAACGGCCTTAGCGTCGTCAGCGGCCTTGTCGGCGTCAGCGGCCTTAGCATCGTTAGCGGCCTCGGCATGCGCCCGCAACTCGGTCCACACGGCCGCCGGATAGCACTCGCGCGCCTGACGATCGTGGGTCACACGGGCGAGCGTAACCGGACCACGCGACGCTTGTATCGCGCGGCCAAAGCGTGCGCGCAGCAAGGCCGCAGGCTCAAGCGTCACGCCCTCGCGACCGAGGCTCGCCGTCAGCGTGGTCAGCGGCCCCTCTTCGTGTGAGAGAGGATAGCTGTCCAGATCGACATCGGCAAACAGCACGGCATCGTAGCTGCCGGAGCGCAGAGCCGCCGCATCGGCAAGCGAAGCAAAGCGAACCTGGGCGCGTGGCGCACGGTCAACCTCGTAGGTCTCGCAATCGTAGGCGGCGCTACGCTTGTCCACCTTGGTTCGAATGTCATCGAGCACGGGCACGGTCGCGGCCTGCGACACGTCGAGCGCACGGGCGCCATTCATAAGGATGTCGATGACGTGGCACAGCAGGGCCACCTCCGCCTGGCGACGGGCCTGACCGTCGAGACCGCCAAGTGCGCGATCGGGCAGTGCCTCGGCAACGGCAAGCATGGCCTTGAGCGCCGTCACGGGTTTGTCGCGCCACAGCGCCTGGAACACGTCCGAGATCACGCACGGCACGTTCTTAAGCCAGTTCTCGTCGCTCGCCGCTTTACGCGCGCCCCTCACCTGGCCCTGCACGCTCTGCAGCAGGCTCTTGACGCCCGCAGTGGTCTTGCTGCGCGACAGTCGCATATTCTTGTCGAACGTGCGCGCGCTGACGGCGTCGGCACCCGAAAGCGGGCTGTAAATCCAGTCGGTAAGCTCCGGAGCGGGCCACCACTCAGTCTTAGAAGCTGCCCCTTCGTCGGCGGCCTTCATACGCTCGATCAGGTTGGCGAGCGCCGTGAACTGCCTGCCCGCAATGGATTGGGAAAACGCCGTGAACTCGGCCGTCTCGGCAGCAACGTGGCGCGCCGCCAAACGAGCGGCAAGCTCGCCGAACAGCTGGGGTGCCCGGGCAGAAACAACGAGCACGCGTACGGGGTCGGCGGGTGTTGCAGCAGCTTTATCGTCCTTGGACTCCTTGTGCGCTTTCACCAACTTATCGATGACGTCCGCATAAGCATGGGCACGGGCATGGGGGCCGGCGACCTCAATAAAGGCAGGCTGAGCAGCGGACTTGGAGGCAGTCTGGGGCGCGGCGGCGCCCTCCCCCAGCGGCGCGATCTCAAACAGCACACCGCGGACATCAAATGCCGCGGCAAGCTCCTCGCGCATCGCCGCTTGCTCGCGGGCAAGCAGCACGACAACCTCTCCCCCGTTGTTTGCCACGGCGGACAGCAGCTCGAGCAGGCTATACGTAAATGACGTGACTCCGCGCACGCAAACGGCGCGGGCGCACCCCGGCAGGTTGTCGGCCAAAGCGCCGGCCATAATGTCAGCCGCCTCGCAGGGCTCGACCATATCTCGACGGTCCAAACCGCGCGCATAGGCGCACAAAAGTTCAAACACGCGAGCCTCGGCGTCGCTTTTGGGCTTGGGCTTGCAAACGTTGTCGCAGCAACGCTCGGTGCCTGTCCCTGCCACACCCGGCAGCACATCGCGAGCCATACGCGCGAGCATACGCACCGTGCCCTGGCTGCGCGAAAGCGGCTGCAGGTCGGCGTCGTCGAGACGCGCTACCATGTCCGAAAACAGCATCTGGCGCTGCAGGTTGTCGACGAAACCGCGCCCGTCGCCCAAAAGCTCCCAAAGCGAGCGAAGCCACGATGTAGGCGTCTTGTAGTCAATACCCAGCGAAACGCCGGCTTCCGCCGCATCATGACGGCACAGGTCGAGCTCGGCAAACGTTGGCGCCAGCAGCACGGCACGCCCGTGGCGGGCAATAAGGTCGGCAAGCAGCGCCGCCTCGGCATCGCTCAAATCCGCGCCGGCGTTGGTGGTATAGATTCGAACAGGCATGGTCCTCCACTCAAACCGTTCGCAATATTCAATGCTTCCATCCTACCCGCCCGCGCGGACAGATTTGCCCCACGCCAACAGATTTGACCCCTTGGAGACGGAGGAAAATGGATCACCGAGGAGGTCAGTCTAACCCAGTGATCCGTTTTCCTCCGTCCCCAAAGGATCAAAAAAACCGCCCCCGAAGGGACGGTTCTGCGCAATTCGTTTTTACCGCTGGCCTACTCGCCATCCTCCAGCTTGATGAGGATCTTGCGATAGCCGCCGTACTCGCCGTTGAGTGCCTTTGAAACGCGGCTCACCGTAGTGGACGAAGCGCCGGTGCGGGCCTGAACCTCAACATAAGGCTCGCCCTCATCCAGATAACGCGCAACCTGCAGACGCTGCGATAGATCGCAGATCTCGCGCGGCGTGCAGATATCGGTCAAAAACGCTTGGATATCCTTCTCGTCATCCAAAAGACTAAATGCGTGGACCAGCTGCTTGACATCAGGCTTGTCAAACATGTTCTCGATTTTCATCGATCACCGCCAAACCCGCCAAAAGGCATCGAAGTTGATACTGACATCGGGCATCGTTCGCCCGTTCTATGCAATAGGGCAACGCCTGTGGCTTTTGCCCGTAGCAGTTTAGCACACCACCAAACTAAAGCGACAAAACTCTCTGCCAGCGGCGCATTTTCTAGGACGAACGCCGTTTTGAAACCGAATGCGCACGTAAGCTCCACGAATATCTGAGACAATGGGCGGCCGAACAAGGCGGCACACCCGAGCGGCCGTCCAAGCTGCCGCAGCAAACCGCTTCACGCGACACCGACGCACCCTGCGCAAGAAAGGATTCACACCATGCGCTTTATGCTTAACTGGCTCTTTACCTCGATCGCCATCGCGATTGCCACGTTCCTCGTCCCCGGCATCCAGCCCTTCGGTTTTGCCGAGGCCTGGGTCTGTTTCGCCTTCGTGGGACTGTTCCTGAACATCGTCGATTCGCTCGTCAAGCCGTTCCTGACGGTTATCTCGCTGCCGCTCACGATCATTACGCTGGGTATTTTTCAGCTCGTAGTCAACAGCTTTATGCTCGAGCTGGCCAGCTATCTGTCGGTCAATCTGCTGGGCGCGGGTATCTCCATCGCCAGCTTTGGATCGGCCTTTATGGGCAGCATCCTGGTGTCCATCATGCGCAGCATTCTCGATAGCATCGCCGAGGGCTAAAACGGCCATTCCGGCCGCGCCCGTCTCAACAGCCCAAAACGAAGGCCGCCCATCGCAAAAATGGGCGGCCTTCTTATCTGCCAAGTCTCAAAGGGCGAGAGAATCTGCCATTTCCACCCTGTCCCCACATGGCAGGTGTGGGTTAGATGACGTAATCGTAGCCTTCATTGGGAGCGACAAGTTGATCGAGCGTCACACCGTCGAGGTAGTCGTTGATGAGCTTGTCAAGGTTCTTCCACACGTCGAGCGTGGGGCACTCATCAGATCGCGAGCAACCCTTGCAGTCGCCATCCAAGCAGGCGACCGGCGCCAGGCTGCCCTCGGTCAGGCGCAAGATCTCGCCCACCGTGTACTGCTCGGGCGGGCGCGTAAGCACGTAGCCGCCGCCCTTGCCGCGCATGCCCGAGAGCATATTGGCGCGCACGAGCGTCGCCAGAATATTCTCGAGGTACTTCTCCGAAATCCCCTGGCGCGCCGCGATCTCTTTGAGCGGGATGCGACCGGCCGCCTGATGCTCGGCCAGGTCGACCATAACGCGTAGGGCATATCTGCCCTTTGTGGAAACCAACATATATATAGCTGCCTTTCGGTCTTTTAATTCGTAGAAATTCTAGCCGAAAAATTGGTTTTGAAAATACCTATTCCCGTCAAGATGGTTAATCGACTCGTAATAATCTTCTATTTCCTATTGCGTTACTAGGCTTTACTGTCTACTATGCTTGCCAACAGCAAAACGAACAACCTATAAGGTTTGTGGGTTTCGCTGCTACACACACCGTAAAACCACACGGTATCCAGTCATTTGAACACTTTGGAGGTTCACCATGAGCAATGTTTACACGTCCATCGATCAGCTTATCGGCCACACCCCGCTTCTGGAGCTCACCCACTTCGAGGCCGACAAGGACCTCAAGGCCCGTGTGCTCGTCAAACTGGAATACTTCAACCCCGCCGGGTCCGTCAAAGACCGCGTCGCCAAGAACATGATTGACGAGGCCGAGAAGGCCGGCAAGCTCGTGCGCGGTGGCGACTACACCATCATCGAGCCCACGAGCGGCAACACCGGCGTCGGCATCGCCTCGGTGGCGGCGGCCCGCGGCTACAAGGTGATCATCACCATGCCCGAGACCATGTCCGTCGAGCGCCGCAAGCTGATGCAGGCATACGGTGCGCAGCTCGTGCTCACCGACGGCTCCAAAGGCATGAAGGGCGCTATCGCCAAGGCCGAAGAGTTGCAGAAGGAGACCCCCAACAGCATCATCGCCGGCCAGTTTGTGAACCCCGCGAACCCGGCCATTCACAAGGCCACGACCGGCCCCGAGATCTGGGACGACACCGACGGCAAGGTCGACATCTTCGTCGCCGGCGTCGGCACCGGCGGCACCGTGACCGGCGTGGGCGAGTTCCTCAAGGAGCAAAACCCCGAGATTCAGGTCGTCGCCGTCGAGCCCGCCACCTCCCCGGTGCTCTCCAAGGGCCAGGCCGGCCCGCATAAGATCCAGGGTATCGGTGCCGGCTTTGTGCCCGACGTCCTCGACACCCAGGTCTACGACGAGATCATCCCCGTCGAGAACGACGACGCCTTTGCCACCGGCCGCGCCGTGGGCCACAAGGAGGGCGTGCTCGTGGGCATTTCGTCCGGCGCCGCCGTGTGGGCCGCCCTGCAGCTGGCCAAGCGCCCCGAGAACGAGGGCAAGACCATCGTGGCGCTGCTCGCCGACACCGGCGAGCGCTACCTGTCCACGGCGCTCTTCCAGGACTAGAGCTTCTCGTTCTTAGAACGAGTCCAAGGCACGCCGGTCTCCCCTCTCTTCTGGCAGCCTGAGCTCATCCCAACAGGATGTCCCACAGGACGCCCGAACTTGCTACAATGTCTGCGGCGCGGAACCAGCCTCCCGCGCCGCTTTTCTTTTTTGGCCACATGCCACCAAGGAGAACCTCCCCATGCACAACAAGCGCGTGCTCGTCGCCATGAGCGGCGGCGTCGATTCCAGCGTGACCGCGTATCTGCTCAAAAGTCAGGGTTACGAATGTGTCGGTGCCACCATGCGCCTCACCTGCCCCGCGCCCGATCCCACCACGGGCATGAGTAAGGTCGACCGCGACATCGCCGATGCAAAGGCCGTCGCCGAGCGCCTGGGGATACCCCATCACGTGCTCGACTTGCAGCAAACCTTCGACCGCAACGTTGTCGAGCGTTTTATGAACGCCTACCAGGAGGGGCTGACGCCCAATCCGTGCATCATCTGCAACCGCCATATTAAGTTTGGCGCGCTGCTGGATGCGGCGCTGGATATGGGCTGCGACTACATCGCCACAGGCCACTATGCCAAAACGAGCCAGGCGCCCGACGGCACCTGGCAGCTGCATCGCGGCGAGGACCCCAAAAAGGACCAGAGTTACTTTTTGTATTCGCTCACGCAGGAGCGCCTGGCGCACACGATCTTTCCGCTGGCAGGCCTAGACAAAGAGCACGACGTGCGCCGCATAGCCGCCGAGCAGGGCTTTACCAACGCCCAGAAGGCCGAAAGCGAGGACATCTGCTTTATTCCAGACGGTGACTACGCGGGCTATATCGAGCGCCGTTGCGGACATCCCGCTGCACCGGGCGACATTGTGTGGCGCGACGGCAGCGTGGTCGGGCGCCACAACGGCGCGCTGCGCTACACCATCGGCCAGCGCAAGGGCCTGGGCGTCGCGATGGCGCATCCCGTGTACGTAACGGGTGTCGACGCCGTCAACAACACCGTGCATCTGGGCGAGGCAGAGGACCTGACGGCCACGGCGCTCACGGCCAACGACTGGATCTGGAGCGCCCCTGCCGACCGCATGGAGGCCGAGCTGGATGCCGGCGGCATCCGCGTGGGCGCCAAGTACCGCTACCGACAGAAAGACCAGGCAGCGATCCTTACGTGCGGCGAAGACGGGCAAATGTTGCTGACCTTTGACGAGCCGCAGCGCGCCATCGCCCCCGGACAGGCCGTCGTCGTCTATCGGGGCGACATCGTCCTGGGCGGCGGCACCGTGACCGGCGCGCTTAAGTAGCCGCGGGTTTATCGCTGCACGTGTCGAAGTACCTCAACAGCGGCACCAACCTCGATTACGCGACGCTCAAGGCCGCGGCGGATGGCCTCGAGTCGACCCTCCGCCGTGGCCCATTCGCTCTGCGAAAGAATCTCGATCGCTTCATCAACAAATCCGTTGAGCCGCGATGAATCGAACCAATCGAGCAAATCCGCAAGCGCCAGCTGGACGGAAGGGTCGGGCCCAAACGGCTTAGCGGAAAACCCAAACTCCCCAGCTGCGAGCACGGCAGTTGGCACGTTATACCACAGACAGTTGCCGCTATCGAACAGCGGAGCAGGTTTTATCTCCAGGGTGTCGACATTGCGGATGATGCCGAAGTTTCGCCAATGGCGGTCGCTGTTGGCCAAAAGGGCATCGCAGACAATCATCTGCGACATAGACCTTCTCACAGCGGCCTCATCGGCACCATGCTTGCCAAGGCAGCGACAGTATCGATCGTATGTCGAGTTTCCCCGCTGGCCACCAAGTGCGCCCTTAACGTAAACAGCCGGAACATATTCCTCGCGGCCGTCAAGAAAATCCTCGCACAGGCACGCAGGGCCATCGAACATCCGCTCAACCGTATAAGGAACAAACTCGCCCTCCGACAGCAAGCGACGATGCAGAGCCGTTGCAACCGCCTCGTTAAAGGGCCGTTGGTCGTCCATGCCGCATCCCTTGACCAGAACGCGAACACCGTTGCGAATCATCCACGATTTAGGGAGCTCGCCCTCGGACGTGTTATCAGGATTTTTAAGACCGATGCCTTCCAGCCAACCCGAACGCTCTTCGGGCGCCGATCGCTCAAATTCGTTCTCAAAGTAATTGATGTTTTGCCATTTGAGTTCGGCGCAATCGGCCGGCCGCAGCCAATAGCAATCCGAAAGCGATAGGCCCAGGCACTGAACCGGCACCTCAATGCCACTGGCAATTCCCAGTTCACGATAGCGCGAGACGAGTCCGGGGCGGACGTCAGGCACCGACCGATGGCTCCACCACACGTTGAGCTCCCGTTTATTCACCGTAGGAGAAGAACTCGAGCACGTGCCAAACGGCATCCTCTGCGCATCGAGCACCTCGGCGATTTCGAAGGGAAACTCACGTGTCGGATCAAATGAGACATGCGCGACCTCATGGTCGGCCGACATCAGCGTAAACTTGCGCCCCACATCGGCCGCAGGACGGCGTCCACGTTTGCGGACCTTTTGATAAGCGAGCGCAGAATCATACTCAACCATCTTCCGTCCGCCCACAATATCGCACGCGAGCGTTCCCGATGCGGCAAGTTGCGATATGCGGGCTTTCGTAACGCCCAACAGGCGGGCGGCATCACCCATAGATAAGTACTCAGATGTATTCATATGCCGCATCACCTCGTTAAGTAATTTACGCGTTTAGTTAACATATTACATACATCATAATACTAAACGACCTAAGGCGAAAAAAGGCCCGAGAAATCGGGCCTTAGCGATTGGTCAGCCGAGTCGCAAACTACTTCCCTAGCGCTGGACGTAGGCGCGGACGAGCTCGTAGGTGTTGCGCACACCGTCGATGTGGCTGCGCTCGTAGTTGTGGCTCGCGTACACGCCGGGGCCGATCAGGCCATGGCGAATGTCATAGCCGGCCGAAAGCGTGGCCTCGACGTCGGAACCGTAATGCGGGTACACGTCGATGGCGTAATCGAGCTCCAGCTCGCGCGCAATATTGGACAGTGTGGTCACCAGATCGTAGTTGTAGGGGCCGCCCGAATCCTTGGCGCAAATCGACACCATGCGCTCGGTGCAGCCCAAGTCGTCGCCCACGCAGCCCATGTCAACGCTGATCATCTCGCGCGTGTCGGCCGGCACAAAGGCACCGCCGTGGCCAACCTCCTCGTACACGGTAAAGAGCAGCGACACCTTGCGCGAAAGCGTCACCTCGCCGCCAGCAACGGCGCGGGCCAAACCCAGCAGAATCGATGCCGACAGCTTGTCGTCAAGGAAGCGACTCTTGATGTAGCCGCTCTCCGTCACCGTGGTGCGCGGATCCATAGCGATGATGTCGCCGGTCTGAATACTCAGCTCGAGCACATCGTCCTTGCTGTCAACGTTCTCGTCGAGCAGGATTTCCATGTTCTTCTCGATGGTCTTGACCGGCTCATCGGCCACATGCGCCGAAGGCTCGGTATTGAGGACCACGCCCGTGTAGACATTGCCATCGCGTGTGTAGACGGTACAGTTCTCGCCATCGGCCGTAGACCACTGATGCCCGCCGAGCGTCGTGGGACGCAAGCGACCATTGTCCTTAATGGAGCGCACCATGGCGCCCAGGGTATCGACATGGCTCGCCAGTACGAGCGGCTCACCCTCGCCACCAAGCTCAACCAACACGTTGCCCTTATTGGAACGCTCGGGCCCAAACCCCATATCGCGCAGGGTCTCCATCAGATAATCAGTCGCCGCACGGGTATAGCCCGTAGGCGAAGCAATCGAGGTAAGCGCCTTCAACTGGTCAGTAATATAGGAAAGCGTCTCCTCTAGAGAAGCATCAACATTAGAAGCCATATGCATCCTTCCAAGTAAAACTAAGACCGAGTCCCGATTTTAACCGTTCTGCACGTGCAATGCCCCAGGAGCCGAGCCGACTCCAGACGTCCCCGCACCGGTTTTATGCACGCGCACGGTTTACAATCCAAATCTTGCATAGAAATATCGGTATATGCATAAATATGAGGTATCAATTTCTCTCATCCTAGGGTACCCCACCTTGGACCGTGCAAAAAACGGAGTATTCAGCACCGTGGGCCCCAACGGCCCCATCACAAACGACATAACGATGTGGTTGCAGCAGTGTTGCAGGCCGGCGCAAACCAAAAACGCGGCGACAGCCATCTCCGCCCATCGATAGCCCGCCCACAAGTGCTGTCGATGGGCGCCGCGGGCCACTACGACCCATTCACAACGTTATGCATTTTTCAGAGCTTGCTGAATACTCCCAAAAATGCACGCTGGGAAGTGCACCACCTATCCGCAGCGGGCAGCATGCCTTGGTTTTGCCCATATCGGGGCATCGGCGCGGCACAAAAAGCCCCCGCCGCACGTAGTGCGCAGCGGGGGCTTCCGACATGTCCGAGGACGATTGTGGGGCTAACGGGCAGGGGCCCGCCGAACCAAGTTAGGCAGCCGGGCAGATCTTCTTGAAGAGCTCGATGACGTCGTCGAGCGTCGCCTCGCGCGGGTTACCCGGGAAGCAGGCGTCAGCCATGGCGTCCTTGGCCAGGACCTCGATCTCGTCAGCCTTCATGGCCTCGCAGACGTGCGGGATGTTCACGTCGGCAGAGAGCTGCTTGACGGCGGCGATAGCGGCGTCGGCGGCCTCGTCAGTGCTCATGCCCGTGGTGTCAACGCCCATGGCGACGGCAACCTTGGCCAGACGCTCGGCGCAAACCGGCTTGTTGAACTCCATGGCGATCGGCAGCAGCATGGCGCAAGCGACGCCGTGCGGGGTGTCGTAGTGAGCGGACAGGGTGTGGGCCATGGCGTGGTCGATGCCCAGGCCAACGTTGGAGAAGCCCATGCCGGCGACATACTGGCCAAGAGCCATGCCCTCGCGGCCGGAGCCGGGCTGGCCGGACTTGGCCTCGGCGACGGAGTCGCGCAGGTTCTCGCTGATCAGCTTAATAGCCTCAAAGTGGAACATGTCGGAGAGCTCCCAAGCGCCCTTGGTGGTGTAGCCCTCGATGGCGTGGGTTAGAGCGTCCATGCCGGTGGAGGCGGTCAGGCCGGCGGGCATGGAAGCCATCATGTCGGGGTCGACGACGGCGACCTCGGGGGCGTCGTTGGTGTCGACGCACACGAACTTGCGGACCTTCTCGGGGTCGGTGATGACGTAGTTGATGGTGACCTCGGCAGCGGTACCGGCGGTCGTCGGCACAGCGATGGTAAAC
>DXZO01000030.1:27712-33530 GCA_019419625.1 Collinsella sp.
AGCAACGCCCTCGAGGCTGCGGACATCGGCAAACTCGGGGTTGTTGATGATGATGCCGATAGCCTTGGCGGTGTCCATGGAGGAGCCGCCACCGATGGTCACGATAGCGTCAGCCTCGGCGGCCTTGAAGGCCTCGACGCCGTCCTTGACGTTCTGGATAGTGGGGTTGGGCTTAATCTCGGAGTAGAGGCTCCAAGCGATGCCGGCGGCGTCGAGCTCGTCGGTCACCTTGGCGGTAACGCCAAACTTGACCAGGTCGGGATCGGAGCAGACGAAGATCTTCTTGTAGCCGCGACGCTGGAGCTCGCCGGGGATCTCCTTGATAGCGCCGGAACCATGATAAGAGATGGTATTGAGAACGAAACGATTAGCCATTGATAGCCTCCCATCGTGTGCGGGGCACCCATTACGCCCCACGCTATGAGTCCCATCCTAACGCTTTTGAAACAAAAAACACGTGAGAACGTCAAAATTGTTAAAGCGTTTCAACAGAAGATGAAAAATATTGCGGCAAAGGGACAACCCCTTTGCCGCATTCGGTTACTTTCGACAGCCCTCTTTCCAAGCCTCGGCCGCAACCTTCCAGCGAAAACGCAAGTCGCGCTCGCGGTCGATGAACATGATGGCAAACGCGACAAACAGCAGCACGCTCGCCACGACGATGGCGTGCAGGCCCATGCGCTCAATACACCAGTTGCCCAACACGGCGCCAAACACAAAGGTAAAGATCACGCCAAAGTACAGCAGGCCGTTTTCCAAAAAGCCGCGCTTGTGGGTGATGATGTAATCATCCACGTTTTGCAGCGCGTTGCGCAAGTTGCCGATGCACATGGTCGTGGCGATGCCGTGACCGTGGATCTTGCGGAAGCTCTCGACTTGCATACCGCAGGCAAACGAAGTGAGGCAGTTGGCGAGCAGGTTGAAATCGCCACCGGGAATAAAACTCACGCCCAGCAAGATGACGGCTTCAAAGAACACCGTCACCTGACGCCAGTGAATCACACTGCCAAACCGCTCGTGAACCAGGTCGGCAAGCATAATGCCCACGGCAAACGACACCACGGGGAAGAAATAGCGTCCCGCGAGCGCCCAGTTGCCCTCCGAGATGCTTACACCCACGAGCAGGATGTTGCCCGTCTGAGCGTTTGCGAAAACATGGTCGCGCCCAATGTACGAATAAACGTCCATAAAGCCACCGGCGAGCGCCAAGATGATGCCCAGCTCAATAGACTCCGATATCTGCTTGGCACGCTGCATCGTCGTGCATCCTCCTTGTTGACGACTCCCTCGTGCGTTGGCGGAAACATAGCCGCCGTTCATACTGTAACCCATTGACAACATGGCGTGCGCGCGAGACGAGTTCCCCAACGCGCAGATACACAGTCTGGAAACAAACGATTGGCTCAGCGACGTTCTCACTCACCAGCTCATGTACTCCACCAGTCTTTTTAGCCCCGTCCCAAAAAGACTGGTTACAATTACGTGCAGCATACAAACACCGGGAGGGATCGTGGCAAAAAAGCCTCAGCACGCTCAGAACAACCAGCGCAGTCAGCAGGGCAAACAGGGCCAGCAGCAAAAGCGCGGCGGCAAGGCGCAGGCCACGGTCGCCCGCACCAAGCATTCCCAAGCGACGCCCGCCCGCCCCTGGCGACCGGGCCGCGACAAGTTCCTCCCCGTCGGCCGCGCCGACATGGATGCGCGTGGCTGGGACCAGTGCGACTTTGTCTACATCTGCGGCGATGCCTACGTGGACCATCCGAGCTTTGGCATGGCCATCATCAGCCGCGTGCTCGATGCGCATGGCTACAAGGTGGGTATCATCTGCCAGCCCGACTGGACCGACCCCGCCAGCATCACGGTGCTCGGCGAGCCGCGCCTGGGCTTTCTCGTCAGCGCCGGCAACATGGACTCCATGGTCAACCACTATTCGGTGACCAAGCACCGCCGCCACACCGATGCCTATACCCCCGGCGGCGAGGAGGGGCGCCGTCCCAACCGAGCCGTCACGGTCTACGGCAACCTCATCCGCCAGACGTTCAAGGACGCTCCCATCATCATCGGCGGCATCGAGGCAAGCCTGCGCCGCCTGGCCCACTACGACTACTGGCAGGACAAGCTCAAGCGCTCGGTACTGCTCGACTCGGGCGCCGACATCCTCATCTACGGCATGGGCGAGCATGCGATCGTCGAGATCGCCGACGCGCTCGACGCGGGACTGCCCGTCGACCAGATCACCTATATCAACGGTACCGTCTACCGCACGGGTTCGCTCGACGAGGTCTACGACTACGACCTGCTGCCCAGCTGGGACGACCTTGCCGCTGACAAGCTCAACTACGCGCGCAGCTTTAATGTGCAGCAGCAGAACATGGACCCCATCACCGGGCATCGTCTGGTAGAGCCCTACCCCAACAGCGTCTATGTGGTGCAGAACCCGCCGTCGGCGACGCTCACCACCGATGAGATGGACGAGGTGGCCGAGCTCCCCTACGCACGCGATTGGCATCCCGACTACGACGCGGCAGGCGGCGTGCCGGCCTTTGCCGAAATCAAATTTTCCATTAGCTCCAACCGCGGCTGTTTTGGCGAGTGCTCGTTTTGCGCCCTCACCTTCCACCAGGGCCGCGTACTGCAGATGCGCAGCCACGACTCGATCATGCGCGAGGCCGAGCTGCTCACGCACGATCCCGAGTTTAAGGGCTACATCAACGACGTGGGTGGACCGACGGCCAACTTTAGCCGTCCGGCCTGCGACAAGCAGCTCAAGCACGGCGTGTGCAAGAACAAGCGCTGTCTGTGGCCGAGTGTGTGCAAGAACATGGTGGTCGACGAGAGCGGCTACACGCAGCTGCTGCGCGATCTGCGCCAGCTGCCGGGCGTCAAGAAGGTCTTCGTCCGCAGCGGCATACGCTTTGACTACACCATGGCCGACGCCTCGGACGAGTTTTTGCGCGAGCTGCTGGAGCATCACGTCTCGGGCCAGCTGCGCGTTGCACCCGAGCACGTGAGCGACGCGGTGCTGTCCGTGATGGGCAAACCGAGCCGCGCCGTCTACGACGCGTTCTGCCGTAAATTTGAACGCTTGAACCGCGAATACGGACTCAAGCAGTACGTGGTGCCGTATCTGATCTCGAGCCATCCTGGCTCGACGATGAAGGAAGCCGTGGACCTGGCCGAGGCCGTACGCGACATGGGTTATATGCCCGAGCAGGTGCAGGACTTCTACCCCACCCCGTCCACCATGTCGACCTGCATGTACTACACCGGCGTGGACCCACGCACCATGCAGCCGATCTACGTGGCACGCGACCCGCACGAGAAGGCCATGCAACGCGCGCTCATCCAGTATCGCAAGCCCGAGAACTACAAGCTGGTACGCGAGGCGCTGGAAAAGGCTGGCCGCCGCGATCTGATCGGCTACACCAAGCATTGCCTGATTCGCCCCGTGCCGCCGCGCCCGGGCGAGACGTCTGCTGGCGGTGGGCATGGCACCGGCAAGGAGGGCGGCAAGGCCCACGGTGGTGCTGGCAGCAAGGGGCCCAAGGGCAGCAAGGGGCACGGCAGCATGTCGCGTGCACAGAACACTGCCGGGCGCAACCGTGCAGCTCAGGGGCGTCAGGGCGCCAACGGAGGCGGGCGTCGCAACTAGGGCAGCGGCGCGCTCGCTGCGCCCATCCCACACGCGTGGCGCAGCGAGCGCATAGCCTCAACGAGGATGACGCCGGCGATAGCGACCGTGATTACCACGTCGAGCGGTGTGTTCACAAACCACAACAGACCCATCAGGTACGACCCGGCGTTAAAGGCAAAGTGCAGCAGGATCGTGTAACGGAGCTTTCCGGTGGTCACGAGCACCCAGCCAAAGACCAGACCGGCGGCACCCGCATAGCAGCCCTGCACCCAGTTCATGTGCATAAAACCGAAGATTGCCGCCTGCAGCACAATCGCCGCGGCGATACCCCACGTGCTTGGTGCCGCCCAGGGCACCATGGCGCCCTCCTGCGCGCTCGCACGACGCCGGCGCTTCCAAAGCGGGCGGCACTGCGGATTAAACGCTCGTAGCGAAAACTCAAAAACAATGCCGCGCACCAGCAGCTCCTCGCAAAACGGAGCGCCGAGCACCGTGGTCAGGACGGCAAGAAGGTTGGTATCGCCCAAGCCTGTTTCCTCGACGAGCTCGCTATAGTCCGCCGCAACCTCGGGCAGCAGCGACAGCACGCCGTCGCATAGGTAGCTAATGACCACCTGCATGGATAGGCCGATCACGACAACGTATGCGATGCGCTTCCATGCAGCATTTGCTCCCCCGCCGAGCGGGCGTTCACCTTGCCGGCGCGCCATGAAGGAGCGGGGCCACAGATAGCGCCACCACAGCAGCGCCATCAAAAACGACGCCGTCTGAGCGGCGGCCTGAAACCATTGAATATCGAGATTGTCGATCGGGAAACCCGTCAGTGCCGACACGATGTCCAGCGCGGAGAACAAAACAATGCTCAGGGCAATATCGGCAGCGACGACACCAAAACAGGCAAGCGCCCAAACCAGCGCATTGAGCATGCCAACCTCCTCAAAACCCGGCACTTGGGGACAGTCATTGTTGATGAGAATCGGGCGCAGCGCCAAAAGCCCCGTTGGGTGAAATGTCGAACGGGAAGGTGCCGCAGCGATTGAACGCGGCGATAAACATGCGGATGGCGTTGGACGGCGTGGTGCCCACGAGCTGGGTTGCCGCCGCGAAGGCCGCCTTTTCCTCGGGCAAGACCTTCGCGACAACCGGGGTCATGTGTTCTGCCATGGCGCTTCCTTTTTGAAACGACGGTGGTGCGGATAGATGCGGGCCACGCGGCTGGGCGACGGGCTGTGAAGGCAACCCGATTGGCCCGCATCCGGAGTTTGTTTCTGCTGCGTTGGTATTACTTGGTATTCCTAAGTATTACCCCGCAGATAGAATAGCACACCCGACCCCATGGGAGCGGAGGAAAACGAATCATTTTGTTGCTGAGTTAGTATTTAGAGCGTGATGATGTCCGAGATATCGAGGGCCTGAGCGTCGGCGACATCGTGCGAGGCAAGCAGCAGCATACGGCCGTCGAGCAAGTCGAGCACGACCTCGGCGCATGCGTCGCGCGCAGCGGTATCTAAACCGGTAAAGGGCTCGTCAAGAATCACCGCGCCGCCCGGGCACAGCAGGGCTCGAGCGATCTCGACGCGACGGCGCTGCCCGCCCGAAAGCTCGGCCACGCGAGCATGTACATCGACCCCCGGCACCAGCAGGCGCAACAGGGCCGCAGCACTCGAGGCGTCCACGCGTGCATCGGCGCACACTAGCACGTTATCCAGCGCCGCGGCGGACTCGACCAAGCGTGCATCCTGAAACACCATCGAGCACGGCGCGCACTCCCCCGCTGCCAACGAAAGCAGCGTCGACTTGCCCATGCCCGAAGCGCCCATCACACAGATACGCCCACCCGCGGGCACGTTGAGCACCAGACCATCCAGCGCCGGCGCCCAGGGCGCGCGATCGCCCACGGCAAGCGCAAGCTCCGCTGAAGTGCCATCGCTCGCAGCCCCCGCACGCCCACGCAATCCATGCCCATGCGCCCGCACGGCAACATGCCACGCCACGGGCCCCGAAACCCGCAGCAGCCACACTAGCACGCGCTCACATGCCCACGATGCCGCCACGACCAACACGGTCCACGCCAGCAGATCTGCCGTCTCAATCAAAAGCTTTGCCTGATAGATGCGCTCACCCACGGTGCCCGTCGCCATGCCGATGAGCTCCGCCGCCACACCGGCCTTCCAACTCATGCCG
>DXZO01000030.1:33540-45543 GCA_019419625.1 Collinsella sp.
TCATGCCGATCACGGCGCGGGCGCACGAAAGCACAAACGGCAGGACTTCGCGCCAGGTGTGAGCGCAAAATAGTCGCCAGCCCCGCACTCCATGCAGACGAAACATCTGCTCCAGTGACTGATCAACCTGCGTCAAACCCTCGACCAGCGAGAAATATACGCCCGGCAGCGCCATCAAAAAGACCGCCGCGATGCTCACACGTGCCGACCCCAACCAAATGAGCAGCAGGACCACCACGCAGGCAACCGGCGTCGCCTTTACAAACGACAGTGCCGGAGCCACCAGGTGCGCAAACGCACGCGACCGCACCGAGACTCCCGCCAGCACGCCGCCGCACACCGCGGCAAGCGCCAGCCCGCCCAATATTCGCGCGCCCGAGCCCGCCAAAATCGCCCAGGTACCGCCATCGCACACCAGGCGCAGCAGCGCCAAGGCAACAGCACCCGGCCCCGGCAAGATCAGCGGCTGCGCTACCAACGCCGCCACCAGCACCCACACGGCAAGCCAAAAGGCGGCGACGGCACCTGCTGCCGCCACCGCCTTCATACGCTCTGTCATTTGTCGAGCAAACGCACGCACGGGCTACTCCATGTAGTAGAAATCGTCAGCCGGGAGCTTGCCGCCCACGGCGCTCGCGTCCGCATCGGCCAGCACCTGCAGGTACCCACCGAGCGCCGCCTTCATATCCTTCCCCGTCTGGCACACGAGCATGCACCCGGGAATCGCCTTTTCGGCAATCGTGGCGTTATCCACGATGCCCGCATCGACCACGGCCTGAGCCCAATCTGCCGGCGCCGCATTGACGGCTTTCACGCTCGCCTCATGGCAGCGCAAGAATTCCGCCACGGCGTCGGGATGCTCCTCGGCAAACGCGCGGCGCACCACGGTCACACCCGTCAGCAAGCGCGAGCCCGTGTCACCTGCCAGCTCATCCCACACATCGGTCAGACTTACCGGAGCCGACAGCTTGCCTTCGCTCTTGGCGATGGCGGCGGTCTTGAACGGCTCGGGCAGCACGCCCACAGCAGACGGATCGGCAAGCAGGGCCGACAGCACCTCGGTGGGCTCGCTCTTAAACTCGAGCGTCACCTGGCCGGTCAGGCCCGCGCGCTCCAGCAGGTAGTTCATGACGTACTCCGGCGTGATGCCCTTGCCCGTCATATAGACGGTATGGCCCGCCAGATCGCCAAACGAGGCCACACTCGCATCGCCCGTCACAACGCTCAGCACGCCCAGCGTGTTGATGTCGATGACCTGCACCGCGCCCTCGGTCTTGTTGTAGAGCACGCTCGCCACGTTGGCGGGCACTAGGGCGATATCGACATCGCCCTGAATGACCTTGGGCACGATCTCGTCGGCTGCGGCGCTGATCGCAAAGTCGAACTCGTTATCCGTCTCGCCGCTCGCCGCCTGGTCCATAAACCTCACCAGACCGATCGACGTCGGGCCCTTGAGCGAGGCGACGTGCACCTCAACCGGCTCCGCAGCAGCACCGGCGCCGTCCGTGGCAGCCGAGCCCGCGGCGGACCCGGCACCGACAGCCCCGCCGCCACAGCCCGCGAGCGCAAGCGACAACGCGCCCACGGCGAGCGCCGAGGCCAACCCCCGGCGCGTCATCTCAACATCAAACGCGCGCATCGTTAGCACTTCCCCTCGTTAGGCATCGACCAGGCGTGATGGTCGGTATGCAGCAACTCCTCGGCCAGCGGCGAGAGCGGCGCGCCCAAAAACTCGCGGTAGCACGCCTGAACATCGGGGTTCTCGTGCGAGAAGCGAATGTCCGCAGCGGCATCCAGGCCCCACAGCACCTGGCCGCGCTCGGCCGCCAGCTCGCAGCCGTCGTGGATGGGCTGACCGCCGCCACCGACGCAGCCGCCCGGGCACGCCATGACCTCGACGAAGTCATAGCTCGCACGGCCGTCGCGAATCGCGTCGAGCAGGCGGGCGGCGTTACCCAGCCCGTGCGCCACGGCGACGCGCACCTTGGTGCCATCGATATCGGCGACGGCTTCTTTCCAGCCGTCCAGGCCGCGCACATCGGTAAAGAAGTCCGCATCGGGGTTCTTGCCCGTCACCAGGTAATATGCCGAGCGCACGGCTGCCTCCATCACGCCGCCCGTGGCGCCAAAGATCACGCCCGCGCCCGTGCCAAAGCCCAGCGGCGTATCGAGCGGCTCCTCGACCAGCGTGTCAACGCTCACGTGGCTCGCACGGATTATGCGCACCATCTCGCGCACCGTCAGCGCAACGTCCACATCGGGCGTGCCGTCCTCGCCCACCATGCTCGGCAGCGCGCACTCGGCCTTCTTGGCCGTGCACGGCATAACGGACACCACGAACAGGCGCTCGGACTCCACGCCCAGCACCTTGGCGTAGTAGGTCTTGGCAATAGCGCCGAACATCTGCTGCGGCGACTTGGACGTGGACAGGCTGTCGACAAACTCCGGATAGCGCGCCTTCACAAAGCGCACCCAGCCCGGGCAGCAGCTCGTAAACATGGGCCAGCCGCGGCTGTCGCCCTCGCCCTTGGCGGCGGCGCCCAGGCGCTCGATCAGTTCGGATCCCTCCTCCATAATGGTGAGGTCGGCCGAGAAATCGGTGTCGAACACGTACTCAAAGCCCACGCGGCGCAGCGCGCAGGCCAGGCGCTCAACGGTGGCCTCCTCGCGAGATATGCCGAGTTCCTCGCCCCAGGCGCTGCGCACGGCCGGCGCGATCTGCACCAGCACGATCTTGTCGGGATTAGCGAGCGCGTCAAACACGGTCTCGGTATCGTCGCGCTCGCGCAGGGCGCCCGTCGGACAATGTGTAATGCACTGGCCGCACGCGACGCAATCGGTCTTGCCGATCGGTGCGCGCCCGCGGGTACCCACGGCGGTATGCGTGGCGCGGTTGGTCAGGTCCCAAATCCCTAGGCCCTGCACGCTCTCGCACACCTTGATGCAGCGCATGCATTTAATGCACTTGTCGTTTTCGCGGATGATGGGAAAATCGAAATCCCAGCCCTCGCCCGCCAAATGCCTTTGATACGGCAGATAGAAAATGCCCAGATCGTTGGCGATGGTCTGCAAGTTGCAGTTGCCGCTGCGCACGCAGCTCGTGCACTGCGAATCGTGCTGGGACAGCAGCAGCTGCACGTTGGTGCGACGCGCCTCGCGGGCCTTGGGGCTGTTGGTGTGGACCACCATGCCGTCGAGCACGTAGTTGTTGCAGGCGGCAACCAGCTGGTCGCAGCCCTCAACCTCGACCACGCATACGCGGCAGCCGCCGATCTCGTTTAGATCGCGCAGGTAGCACAGGGTGGGAATCTGGATGCTGACGGACTTGGCCGCATCCAGGATCGTGGTGTGCTCGGGAACCACGACCTCGCAATTATCGATAGTGAGCTTGACCATGTTATGCGCTCCGTTTTCGGTGTTGTCGCTGACGGTGGTGTTGTTGGGCTCTACCATTCCAGGTTCCTCCCTCCGCGGAACGCGCCAAAGCCAAAGTGATCGCAACGCAGGCAGCGGCTCGCCTCCTGGCGCGCCTCCTGCTCGGTGAGACCCTGCTCGACCAGATCCCAATCGTGAATACGCTCGCCGGCCTCGCGCTCGCCCAGCTCGCAGCGGCCGCACTCATGCTTGCCCTTAAACTGGACGGTCGGCAGCTCGACCTCGAGCTTGATCTTGTGGTCAAAGCCCAGGTAGCGGTCGATATTTGCCGAAGCCACGCGGCCGGCGTTGATGGCACGGATGACGGTGGCGGGACCGGTCTGGCAGTCACCGCCGCTAAAGAGGCCATCGAAGTTGGGCACGGCGCCATCCGAATCGGTGACCACGCAGCCCCACTTACAAGCGATGCCCATGTCCTCAAACGGCTTGGAATCGATGTCCTGGCCAATGGCCACAAACACGCGCTCGCAGGGAATGACGCGCTCGGGCGTGGCGGCGGCACGCGGGGCCGGACGCCCACGACGGGGCTCGCCGATAATCTGCGGCTGCACGCGCAGGCCACTCACGCGACCTTCCTCGCCCGTCTCGATAGCGAGCGGGGCGGTCAACTCCAGCACCTCGCAGCCCTCGGCCTGGGCGCCGGCGATCTCGGCGTCCTGGGCCGTCATGTCGCAGATGCGACGGCGGTAGACGATGCTCACCTTTTCGGCACCGCAGCGCACGGCGGAGCGCGCCACGTCCATGGCCACGTTACCGCCGCCGATGACGCACACGCGCTGGCCGCTCAGGTCGGGCAGCTCGTCATCGCCGATGGCGCGCAGCATCTTGACGGCCGACTCCACGCCGGGAGCCTCTTCGCCCGGAAGGCCGAGCTTCTTATCGCTGTGGGCGCCAATGGCCAGGTAGACGGCATCGAACTCGTCGCGCAAACGGGCAAGCTCCTCGCCGTTGACGGAGTGGTCGAGCTCCACGTCGATGCCGGCGCTCAAGATCCAGTCGATCTCGGCCTGCAGGCGCTCGCGCGGCAGACGATAGCTGGGGATGCCGTAGCGCAGCATGCCGCCCAGGTGGTGGCGCTGCTCCAAGATGGTCACCTTGTGGCCCATCACGGCCAGGTAGTAAGCGCAAGAAAGACCGGCCGGGCCGCCGCCGATCACGGCGACGCGCTTCCCGGTGTTGTCCACCACATGCGGCTTGTGGTCGTTGAGGTCGCTATGCTCAACGGCAAAACGCTTGAGGGCGAGGATGTTCATGGGGTCGTCGACCATGCCACGGCGGCAGTGCATCTCGCAGGGATGCTCGCACACCAGGCCGCAGACGAGCGGCAGCGGATTGTTCTTGCGGATGACCTTGACGGCGTCGGCATAGCGGCCGGCCTCGACCAGCGAAATGTACCCGGGAATGTCGACGTGCGCCGGGCAGCCCGAAACGCACGGGACGCGGGCCTCGCGGTCAAAGCCGCAGGAGTGCTCGCGAATGTGGTGCTCAAAATCGTCGCGGAAGCCGCGAATGGCCGTGAGTGCCATGGCGCCAGCTTCGTAGCCGATGGCGCAGTCGCTCGAAAGGTAGATGGTGCGGGCGGTGCGCTCAATCAAGTTGAGCGTGGACTCGTCGGCGCGGCCCTCGAGCACATCGGCGAGCAGGTCGCTCAGCGCGCTCAGGCCCACGCGGCAGGGCGTGCAGTTGCCGCAGCTCTGGGTGGAGCACAGATTGACGAGCGCTGCCGTAAACTCAACGGGGCACGGGGCGAGCGAACTCACCGCCAGACGACGTCCGAGCGCATCGTGCAGGTCGTCCATGACGGCCTGAGCGTGGCTGCGTTCCATTACGTGCAGTCGAGCCATAAGATCCCCTCTCACATGGCAGCCCGGAGGCGAGGCCGGGCGAAGTTGCTACACGCACAACACTGACCTAAAAAGCTGTTAGGTCTCCACGCAGTTCGGCAGGCGGTATGAAATGTCACCCTCGGCGGTGAAATAGAACATTACCGCAGATAAATGCCATATTTGATAAAACGCGTTACCAAATGACAATGCCCCGCCCACGCAATCACGTGGACGGGGCATTGCTCCAGGTATGCGGCCAGCGACCCTGTTGCTTTTACTTAAGCTCGGGCCAGTAGCCCTTGTTGGCCTCGATCATGTCGTCGAGAACCTCCTTGGCGACCTTCATCGAAGGCACGGTCTTGTTCAGCGTAAAGGCCTTGAGCGCCTTCTCGTAAGAACCCTCGATCGTAGCCTCGACCACGAGCTTCTCGGAGTTCAGCTGCTGCATCATGAGGCCCTGCTGGAACAGAGGAATGTTGTCGCGGCTGATGACCTCGGGGCCATTCTTGCCAATGTAGGCAGGCAGCTCGACCATAGCGTCGTAGGGCATGTTGGGGATAGCGCCCTTGTTCTCGCAAATGACCAGGAAGCGCTGCTTGGTGTCGTTCTTCAGAGCGATAGCCAGATCGGCAATCCAGTCGCCGTGGCTGCCCGCATAGAACGTGCTCTCGTCGATCTCGCCCGTCTTCTCGTAGTGGTCGATGCCGTCGAAGAGGTTCTTCTCACGCGTCTCCTCAACCTCGTTAGCACGGGTGCGCTCGGGGTTGGAATGCTCGACGAACTCCTTCTGCTGCAGGTAGTAGTTCAGATACGTGTTGGGCAGGTACTCCGGGAAGCACTCCATGATCTCGTACTCGCCCTTCCAGACGTAGTACCAGCTGCCCTTGGTGTGGCGGTTCTGCTCGGGGTGCTCGTCAGTGGCCTCCTCGGGCTTCTTTGCCATGAGCGAGCCCATGCCCTTGAGGTAGGAGTCGGGCAGCAGAATCTCATGCTCCTTGATGTACTCGCGCAGCTGCGGGAGCACCTCCTCGCCCTTGTGGCGAATCGAGGTGAACCAACCAAAGTGGTTGAGGCCAAAGTAATCGTACTCGACATCCTTCTTGTCGATATCGAGTGCGGCGCAAACCACGTCGATGATCGCGATCGGCATGTCGCAGATGTTGATGATGCGAGCGTTGGGACGCAGCACGTGGCAGCCCTCGGACACGATGGCAGCAGGGTTGGAGTAGTTGAGAATCCAGTAGTCCTTCTTGGCGTACTTCTCAACGTCATCGATCAGCTCGACCATGGGGAAGATGGTGCGCATGCCGTAGGCAAGGCCGCCGCAGCCGCAGGTCTCCTGACCCACGCAACCGTGGCGCAGCGGAATCTTCTCGTCCTGCTCGCGCATGGCGTAGCCGCCCACGCGCATCTGGGCAAACACGAAGCTCGCGTCGGTAAAAGCCGTCTTTTTGTCGGTGGTCACCGTAAGCTTGATGTCCAGGCCAAGGTCCTCGTGCAAAATCCAGTCCACGAGCACGCCGATCTTGCGCTGACGCTCCTCGTTGATGTCGTACAGACGAATCTCGTCAACGTCGAGCTCGTCCTTGCGCAGGGCGATGGACTTGACGATGCCGGGGGTAAAGGTGGATCCGCCACCACACAGAGTAATGATCATTGTTTACTGCTCCTTCTCAATTGCGTTTTCGACCTTGTCGCGCATCTCGGCGACCTTCATGCCAAAGATGATCTGGATATTGTTGCCGTTGCGGTTGATGCCGCTGTTGGGCACGTGGTTGATGAGGTTCTCATCGATGAGGTCCGGGTTCTTAACGTTCACGCGAAGACGCGTAAAGCAGTTCTCGAGCTCCTCGATGTTGTCCTTGCCGCCAAGACCTGCGACCAGGTCGGCAATACCTGCATCGACGCCCTCTGCGGGAGCTGCGGCAACAGCGCCCTGCTTCACCGCGACAGACGCGGCGGCCTCGCCCTCGGCAACGGACTCGGCGAGCTCGGACTCCTCCTCGCGGCCAGGCGTGTGGAGGTTGAGCTTCTTAATAAGGAAGGTGAAGAGGAAGAAGTACAGCGCGGCGTTGACGACTCCAAGCACCAGCATAACCGGCCAGTTGGTCTTGTCGACACCGAGGACCAGGTTGGAAACCACGATGTTGATGATACCGCCTGCAGTCGAAGCGGGCACGGAGAGGACCTTGAGCAGAACCAGGAAGATGCCGGAAAGAACCGAGTGAACGACAAAGAGCACGGGAGCGGCAAAGACAAAGAGGAAGTCCATGGGCTCGGTGACACAGGAGAGCACGGCGGTGATGATCAGCGGGATGATAACGGCCTTGGTCTTATCCTTGTTCCCCTTGTAAGCGGTGAAGATAAAGGCGAGACCGATACCGATGTAGGGCCACAGGTTGTTGAAGGTGTAGCTGTTGAAGTAGGTGCTATCGGAGAAGGGCTGGCCCGTCATTGCCATCTCGGCGACACGGATGGGATAGGCGCCGGCGATAACCTGATCACCCAGCGTCAGGGTGCCACCCACATCGGAGAACTGGAACGGAGTGTAGATGAGGTGGTGCAGACCGGTGGGAACGAGCAGCTTGTTGAGCATGCCGTAGATAAACAGACCGATGTTGCCCGACTCCTTAATGATGCCGGCAACGGAGGAGATGGCGCCCTGAACCGGAGGCCAAACGATGCAGAAGCCAGCGCCCATGATCCAGGAGATGATGATCATGATCAGGAACGGGAAGCGAACGCCCGAGAACATCGAAAGGGCAATGGGGAACTGCTTGTTCGAGTACTTGTTGAACACGGCACCGGTGATGCAACCAAGAATGATGCCGCCGAACACGCCGGTATCGAGCACCTGAATGCCCATAACGGTGGCCTGGCCGGTTCCGGTAAGGCCGAGCATGCCGCTCGCTTCGGCAAGAGAGCCGGTGGCGTTGAGCACGATGTTGTTAGCCTGCAGGAACAGGAAGAACGACATCAGGGCGATCAGCGAAGCATGGCCCTTGTTCTTCTTTGCCATGGCGCCGGCGATGCCCACGCAGAACAGAATCGAGAGGTTGTTGATGATAAACATCAGCGACTGATATACAACGGCGCCCACAAGCTGGAACGGACCGGAGCCCAGCACGGGAATCATGGCGCAAATGGTCTTGTTGGTCAGAATAATGCCCACGATGAGCAGAATGCCGGCAACCGAGAGATACATCATCGGCTGGACGATCGACTTCGCGAACACCTCCAACGGCGCTTTGAAATTGAACTTCTTTTTTGCGGTCATAGCGGTACTCCCCTTCCTTTTCCGCAAATTGAGACAGATGTGCCCTGGACAAGACCGTGAGCCTTGCCTTATATCAATCGATGTATGGACACGTTATGCCTAGAGACCAGGTTCTCCAAGCAGGTTAACAATGTGATATGCGAGATAACTCTTCTCGGCATCGGTAACGACAACGTTATAGGTAGACGACAAGTGGTCGGCAATTGACTCCGCACACGAGAACGCCCTCGGATACGCCGTTTCATCGATACGGAACAGCGCGTCGCCATTGACCTGCCCCGCCGCGGGATCGAGCGCCCGCTGCGCAAAAAACTGCAGATGGCGAACGAAACGCTCGTACGGCAACGAGGTGACGTCAAGGGTCGTGGCATAGTGCTCGGAAACAATCGCGAGCACGTCGCGAACAAGCTGGACCGAAACAATCAGACGGTCAGAGCGCTGCGGCATGGTGGCGTTGACGATATGCAGCGTAATAAAACCCTGCTCTTCTTCGCTCATCTGGATGCCCATATACTCCTTGATAATCTGCAGCGCACGGCCCGCAAGCGCGTACTCCTTGCGATAGAACTGCTGGATCTCGAGCAGCAACGGATTCTCGCAGGGGACGCCCTTGCGCTCGCGCTCCAAAGCAAGGCTGATATGGTCTGCAAGAGCAATGAGAATCTTGTCGTTGACATCAACATTGAGCTCTCGACGGAGCATCTGAACGATGTCCTCGGAAATCACGAGGTTAACGGTGGGGATGGACTCCAAAAGATGTGCCAAGCGGTCAATCGTACGCGAATCCTGAGAAGTGCCCTCCTGCAGCGCATAGGTCTTTTCGACCGATGCTTCATCGATAGCGTCGCCGGCATGACGGCCAAAGCAGAGGCCTCGACCGATGACAATGAACTCGGAGCCATCGTCCGAAGTGACCATTGCGACGTTATTGTTGAAAACTCGCTTGATAACCACGGTACCCACCACAAGAATTTACTCGGAAAGCCAGACGACAGGCTCTTTAACAGCAACAGGGCCGGAAGCGTGCTCACGAAGAGTCGAGTTCTCCGAACGCTCGCACACGATAACGAAGACCGTGGGATCGAAGCCGGCGGCGCGGACCGCGTCGAAATCGACCTCGACGAGGGGCTGGCCCGCGTCGACATGGTCACCCTGAGCAACAAGCGCATGGAAGCCCTTGCCCTCAAGTTTAACAGTGTCGATTCCGATATGCAGCATCACCTGAGCAGAGCTGTCGTCGGACATGATACCCAGCGCGTGCTCGGTCGGGAACAGCGCCGCGACGGTACCGGAGACAGGAGCGCACACCGTTCCCTCTTGGGGAACTACGGCAACGCCATCGCCCACGGCACGGCTGCTAAAAGCGGGGTCATTGGTTTTTTCCAGATGAACAAGCTCGCCGGAAACGGGAGCGAGGATTTCGAACTCGGAAGTTGCAGTCTTCTGCTCATCCGAACCGCCCATCAGGCGAGAAAAGAAACCCATGGTGGCATGTCCCTTCATAAATATAGCCCAACCAAAATCAAGCGAATGCGTCCATAGAGACACATCCGTTCAAAGACTTTGGTTAGGCCCACGTCCGAGGGACTCGGTAACCTTCCGCATTTCTTTTTACGGGAACTATTGTAGACAAGCCCAAAGCCAGAATAGTCATTATGACCGGTGAGCGGTATTTTTTCTTCGATAAACGGTATTTAGGCAGCACTTGGGGACGTTCCTTTTCTGCCGGCACTCGGGGACACTCCTCACTCTGGTGCATTGGGGACAGGTTTGTTTGCACCAGGTTGGTGCAGATTAACCTGGCCCCATTGCACCAATTTCGTATGCGCTAGACAAAGAGCTCGCATTCCTTCCGCACGACGCAAACCTTGCTCAGCATCTGGGAAACAGCGGATAGCTTGTTGGGATCAAGCTTACGAGCGCCTCGCGGGCATACGGCAATGCAGCGCATGCAGGAGATGCACGCCTCGCCAGCTGCTCGTTTGGGGTCACCCTTGTCGATAGCACAAACGGGGCACGCCGCGGCGCATGCACCGCAGGAGACGCAATCCTCTGTTGCCTCAGGTGCCATGCGGTGACCTCTGGCTTGTTTGTAAGGACGATTGCCGGGAATAGAGGGCTCGGATGTATCCTCAGCCAACAGCTTTTGCTGAATTTGCTGCGCAAACTCTGCGAGCTGCGCCGCATCCTGCGCATCCGGACGACCGGCAGCAAACTGACGAGCAACGGAATGTTCTGCAATGGCTGCAACTGCCGCGATTACCCGGAATCCCGCATGCTTCGCAACGTCCTCCAGCTCTACGAGCGTGTCCTCAAACGCGCGGTTTCCGTAGACGCACACCAGAACGGCCCGCGCTCCGTTGCCGTGAACCATGTTCAGTCGGTCGACCGCCACGGCAGGGACTCTGCCGGCATACGCTGGCACGGAGATAACAGCCACGTCGTCCTTCGTCATCGAGACCTCGTGGAAATCCAACCCGCTATCGGTCAGATCGACGGTAACGGTATTCTTGTCCAGCGCTCCAGCCACAAGGCAAGACACCTTCTCCGTTCCACCCGTCGGACTAAACACAATTTCAAATACGCTCATCTAGACACCCTCCCCCTACGCCTGGCAACGCGTCAAGCCGTTTTCACATTCAGACAGAGTATACGGCGCATTGGGGAGCTCCCCGTTTTGGTGCGCCAGGCGGCCCGATACACCAACCCATACTGCCCGCCTTTTCGGTTTGCATAATTCCCGGTACAGATTGCATATATTTACTGGATGCCGCCGAGTTCTCCTGAGGTACCCCATCCTGGCCCGTGCAAAAAACGGAGTATTCTGCAACGTGACCGCGCCAGCACCGCCGTGGGCGGGCAAAACTGTAGGGCGCTACGTCATTTAGGGTTCCGACATAGCGAGAATGACGTACCTTTGCTTCGAAAAACGGCGAAATCTAACTCAAAACGCTCATAGGGGGTATCTGAAGGCCACCGTTGGCAATACCGAATCGTATGCAGCCAGCTAGAGCTGCTGAATACTCCAAAAAATGCACGGCACACCCCATGGGACCCATTGCCGCATGGCAGGAAACAGGCCCACGGCATCTTCTAGATGCATTCCCGAGGAAATCACATTTGAACTAGCGATCGGATACGGCAAACAAAAAGGGCCCCGAGCATAATCTGCTCGGGGCCCAAACTCATCTCGCCTCACCGCGCGACGGGTGTGTTACTTGCGCTTGCCGCCGCCGTCACCGGGGCGGCGGGAGCTGCTACCGCGCTTGCCACCACGACTATTGCCATAGCTGCCACGGTTATCGCGACCGCCGGCGCGGCCGCCGCGGGAGCCGGCCTGGTTGCCGCCACGCCCGCCACGATAGCCGCCACGACGCTCCTCGCGGGTATCGTCGTAGTTGCGCCAGTCATCGCGACGATCGCGGCTGGCACGCGGATCACGACGATCGCGCGACTCGTTAGAAC
>DXZO01000030.1:45553-62567 GCA_019419625.1 Collinsella sp.
CGTTAGAACGGCCAGCGCCGCTGCGGCCGCCATTGTCGCGAGCACCCTCGCGACGCTCGCCGCCGCGGCTACCGCGCTCTTCAAAGCACTTGCCGCCACGGGACTCACCGCCACGGGCACCTCGCTCACCGCGACCCTCGCCGCCGCGACGCTTATCACGGCCACCGCGCTCGTCATCGCGACCGGAACGACGACGGTCGCCCGAGCCGCGCTTGCCGCCACGCGAGCCACGGCCCTCGTCCTCGCGCTCGACACGACGACGGCCACCGCGGTCCTCGTCCTCGCGGCGACGGCGATGCGCCTCGCCCTGGAACTGCTTGGCACGACGCTCGGCACGGTTACCGCGCGGGGCCTGCTCGACGGCGGCAGCACCGCCGCGCTCCTCGGCAGCCATCTCGCGGGCCACGCTCTCCACAGCCTCGTCCACGCGAGCCTGAACGCCCTCGCGCACGCGGGTCTTGCCGCCGCGCTTGGGACGGCTCGGACGCTCGCCGTCGCCGCGACGCTCGTCACGACCGCGGTTGGAACGACCGGCCACATCACCGTAATCATCGCCGTTGCGCTTGCCGTCGCGACGCGCCTGCTCAAGCTTCTTCTTGCTCTTGGACTTGCCGCGCTTGGTCTTCTTCTTCGCCTTAAAGGCCGCAGGGTCGCGCTCGGGGTCAACCGCGGGCGGATTAGGACCCACATTCAGGTCGCCGGCCTCGTAGATGTCGGCGGTCTTGTCCATGAGCTTCTCGATCTCGTAGAACTCGTCGACGTCCTGCTCGGTCACAAACGTGATGGCCCAGCCCAGCTCGCCGGCGCGGCCCGTACGGCCAATACGGTGGATGTAGTCGGTCGGCTCGGCCGGCACGTCAAAGTTCACGACGTAGCGCACATCGCTGATGTCGATGCCGCGGGCAAGCACGTCGGTCGCCACCAGCACGTCGACGGTGCCATCACGGAAGGCAGAAAGCGCGCGCTCGCGCTGGGCCTGGCTGCGGTTGCCGTGAATCGCGGCGGCCTTGATGCCCTTACGCTCCAGACGACGGCAGCAGCTGTCGGCGCGGTGCTTGGTGCGCATAAAGACGATAGTGCGCTCCGGGCCTTCCTTTTTGAGGAACTCGGGCAGCAGGTTGTTCTTTGCCTCGATGGACACCGGGAACACAAACTGGTCGACGGTGTCGGCGGTCGACGTGGCGGGCGCGATCTCCACGCGGGCCGGATCGCTCACCAGGTCGGTGATCTCGCCCACGGCCTCCTCGTCGAGCGTCGCCGAGAACAGCAGCGTCTGGCGCTCGGCCGGCGTCTCGCGCACAATGCGGCGGACGGCGGGCAAAAAGCCCATGTCGAGCATGCGGTCGGCCTCGTCGAGCACCAGCACCTTGACCTCGTCCAGGTGGCAGGCGCCCTGCTCGATCAGATCGACCAGACGGCCCGGCGTGGCGACCAGGATGTCGCAGCCGTACTTGAGCGCCGCGGTCTGGGGCTTGTAGCTCACGCCGCCCACGACGGTCACGGCAACATGGCCGGTGACGTCGGCGATTTTGCTCGCGACCTCATCGATCTGCTGGGCAAGCTCGCGCGTGGGGGTGATGACGAGCATCACAGGGCCACGGCCGTTGCCCTCGGGCTTCTTGGCACCGCGACGGCGGTTGCGGCCGCCGCGCTCACGCACGGGCTTGGGCGGAGCGATGTGCTCCAGGTTGTTCATGGTCGGCAGCAAGAAAGCGGCCGTCTTGCCGGTGCCGGTCTGAGCGGCGGCAAGCAGGTCGCGGCCTTCGAGCACCACAGGAATCGAGCCGGCCTGAACAGGCGTCGGCACCGTGTAGCCCAGGTTCTCGATAGCACGAAGCATCTCGTCCGAAAGCCCCAGCTCGTCAAAGGCGGGCAGGCTCTCGGTAGCGGACTCGACGGCCTGGGCAGCATTGGCCTCATCGGCGGCATCGAAAGCAGCCTGGGTCATGGCCTCGCGGGTCTCGTCCAGGATCTCGGCGTCGGTGACGTCGGATACAGAATTACGCATATGTTGTTGTTCCTTATCTGCACGCGCAATGGGCACGGCATGCGGCCGCGCGGGCGTGCTTGGTAGTGCGCTAATACATACAAAAACGGGTGCGCACAGAGAGGACGTTGCTCAGCACGCTGGCGATCGCTTTGGCAGCCCTATCACGCGCCGTCCAGACGCAGCAGCACTAAGCGATGGAGCAGATTCGCCGCGGGTTAGTATACCCGTACTCCGTATGCCCCCACGTAAACCACAGATGACGAGGCGGACGGAGTGGGCCTGGTCCGATTGTCTCAATCTGTAACATCTACAGGGCAAATCTTCCTCTACGTGTTACAGATCGAGACAAACGGTCGACACGGTTCACAAACGTCTCAATCTGTAACGGCTGCGAAGCAAAACCGGCCCTAAATGTTACAGAACAAGACAGAGGGGGATTTCCGTCCAGTCCAAACCAAATCTCTCAGTCTTCCTGCAATTTCGAACATGTGGCCTATAATGTTGCTTTGGTTACGCTATATATTGCGCAGCCATTTAATACGTCGCCCACCGGGGGCCATTAATTCCTATCGCCATATTGGCTAGGAAGCAATCAAAGGAGGTATCCGTGGCAGCAGAGACGCCTTGCTCGGTCCTCTATAACGATATTCGCTCGTTCGGCGGTCTTAAACATCTCGAGATCGCCCAAATGCTCATCAATGGAAACTCTTATCTCGGCAGTACCCTGCTCGAGAAATGCTCCTCCAACCGCTCGTATCTCACCCGTTACATCGTCCATCGCGAGCCTGACCAGTGCGCGCCCGCCATCTACAGCGACTTTGCCATCACCACGCTCAATCTTTCCGCGGCAATCTGCAGCAAACTCGGCAGCGGCGAGTCCGCCTATCAGGCAATCGCCGAGCACTATCGCGGCCCGGCCGCCAACGAAATGATGTCGGCTCTCGCCAGCTACAAGTTGGACAGCCGCCTATATGCAAATGCCCTCAATCGCATCGACAACTTTGACGGCAATGCCGTGCGCGAGAAGAGTACGCTTTACCTTATGCTCTTTGTGGCAACGGGGGCGCTCGCTGACCCCATCCAAGGCGTGGCCACCGTCGAGCGCTTTTGCGACAGCAAGACAGGCGGGCACTTTGGCACCACCGAAACTACCGTCGGACGTGGCTTTATGCGCAGCCTGGAGCAGCCGCGCGCTGTTGCCCCCAACCTCGGTCTGCTCAGAACCCATGCCGACAACTGCGCCGACATGCAAATCCATCCCCTCACACGCGATCCGCGCGGCACGGTAATTGGGTCCTTGCCCAAAACCTCGCCCAGCATCACCGATGTAGGCACCGATGCATCGCGCGAGCATCTCCGCATTTGGCTCGAAGGTGGACGCTGGTACGCCCAGGGCCTTGGGTCGACCAACGGCACAGTGCTCGAATCGGGCGCGGGCGACGGCGATATTGTGATTGAGCCGCCGCGCGACCAACGCGAACCCGGCAAGATCTATCCCCCGGTGGAAATCGAAAACAGCGACAGGCTTCACTTGGGTCTCCATACAACGTTTCTCGTTATTGTGGACTAGCGCGGGCGGTGATCGAAAGACGGTCACCGCCCGTCTTTCGTCTACTGCCTTCTACGTCGTAAACGACAATACCCAGCGGTATACGTGGGCAGTGCGGCTATCATAGTACTTTACCGATATCCGCACTGCCCACGTATACGCGCGGCAACCCATGCCAGACAAAGGAACGCCATGGATACTACCGATAGCGCCTATGGCGACAAACTCATCCGTCTCGATACGTTCGATACCGCCGTGGCAGTCGACCCCAGTGCCGAGGACGACGCCAAACGCCGGTTTATGACGCTTATTCTTCAGACGGCATACCGCGACAGCGGCAATATCGGACACGTGCTGCGCGCAACCAACACGAGCGGCGAGGTCTTTGCCGTCAAGCTGCTCAAGGACAACGCCATCCTTTCCGACCAGACGCCCGACCGCTCCGCCGAGCAATCGGCCGCGCATCTGGCCAACACTGCCGCGCTGTTCGAGGAATACCGTCATCTGTGTACCGTCTCGCACCTGCGCGGATTTCCGCGCGTCTATGGCTACGGATCGTGCGAGGACGACCCGCTTATCCTCATGGAGTGGGTCGAGGGCACCTCGCTCAAACAGGCGCTGCCCTTGCTTCCGCACGACGCCTCGGGCGGGCTGACCACCCAGATGGTCGCCGCCGTCGGAAACGCCGTGCTTCGCGCGCTCTTGATGACCCAAGGCCTTGTGAATCCGGTCGTCCATCGCGACCTGTCGCCTGCCAATATCATGTTCCGCACCACCAGCCGAACGCTCGAGCAGCAGATTGCCGATTGCTCCTTTGACCCCTGTCTCATCGACATGGGCTCCGCGACCATGGCCCTCGGCGACGACACGATCACCCGGCGCGCCGACATCTGGCGCTTTGCCACGCCCGCATACGCCGCGCCCGAAATGCTCACGCAGGATATCGAAGGCATCGCGGCCCTTCGCCGCTCGCCCGCGATCGACGTCTATGCGCTTTCGAGCATTCTGTACCAGCTCTACAGCGGTCGTAAGCCGTTCGACATCGAGTCGACGGGTGCCGCGGCAACCGGCTCGTTCTACCTCATAAAGACCAAGACCAAACCGGCGCCGCTCAAGCCGCGCTGCGAGGACGATGAAGCGCTCGTCCAGATCATCATGAAAGGCATCTCGGTCGAACAGGGCAATCGCCCCACCGAGCAGCAGATGCTCGAGGCGCTCTCGGCATACCTCCCCGCTGCAGAATCTGAGGACCGCGAGGGTGCAGGAGACGAGGCCGCAATTGATATCGATTCTGGCACGCACCTTAAGGTCGACGTCGCCGGCGAGCGCGCACGAGAGATCCTGGAGCAGGCCCGTCACGATGCCATGACCCGCCGCCGCTTTGTCATCGGCGGCGTCGTTGCAGCCGTTGCGGGGCTCGGCGTTATCGGGGCGGCAACCCATGGCTTTGGCATCCCCGACTACCTGGACGGCATCCGCGGTTCGCTTGACGACTACACCTGGGCTCAGCTGCAGGAGATTTCGCTCAAGATTAAGGCCGCCGAGACCCGTAGCGAGGCACGCGAGATTGCCAAGCGCTACCACCTGCTCGACGTTGACGGGCATATCCCCTATCCGTGCACCAAGCGTGTGAAGCTCGCCAACGGGCTGGAGGTCGGCGCTCAGCTTGTGGGCATCCGTCACGATGAGCTTCTGGACGGGACAGGCAAGGCCGGGCTGACGTTTATGTTCGACGCGGGTATTGCCGAGCGCGATGCTGCGACTGAACCGCCGAGCGCCGGCTGGGCAGATTGCGAGCTGCGGGAATGGCTCGACGGCGACGGCCTTAAGCTGCTGCCCAACGAGTTGCGCGCGCTCATCAAATCTGTCAAAAAGGTCTCGAATAACGTTGGCGCCGCCAACAGTGCATCGTGTCTGAGCGAGCTGCCCGCAACCCTTTGGCTGCCCGCCATGGTCGAGCTGTGCGGTACGCAACCGCCCGATTCGTTTGCCGAGGGCTATCACTACCTGGCAGACATCTACAACGGCGAGGGCAAGGAGTATCAGCTCTTCCGCGAGCTCAAGGTGAGCCCGTATTCCACGAACGAGACGATGGTCCGCCAATGGAAGGGCAAGGACACCTGTTGGTGGGAGCGCACGGTGAGCCCCGACACATCGGAGAGTGGAGGCACACTCTATTTGAATCGCGTGGGACACGACGGCGACGTCTTTACGTACGCAACGCCTGCGGACAAGCCAAATAAGCGAACCTGTGTGATCCCCGGGTTCTGTATCTAGGCGGCGGGCGTCTTGCCGTGACGGGACCCCTCCCCGGCAATTGTCTCGATCTGTAACACTAGCTCGGCAGATACAGGTCTAGATGTTACAGAACGAGACAAAACCCCAACCCCGCGAGACAACATCTCAATCTGTAACAGTAAGGGGTTAAAACTTCTCTAGATGTTACAGATCGAGACATTGAGTTTCCTGCCAACTGTTTGTCTTGATCTGTAACAAATACTCGGTAAAACGGGGTCTAGATGTTACAGACCGAGACGTTAGTTTTCGGCTGAAATGTTTGTCTAAATCTGTAACAGTTACGGCTCAACGACTGGACCAGATGTTACAGATTGAGATGATTGGTTGGGACGGCCACCGATTGAGCAGCCACCCTCATCTGTAATGAAAAGTCATACATTCCAACCATTACTGGACACCCCCAGGGGGTATGGGTGTATAGTATCAGCAGGTTAACAATTCCAACAGCGAACCACAGAAAGGAGAAGCCATGGCTCAAGATAAGTTCGACGTGGGTGGCATGACATGCGCCGCCTGCCAGGCGCACGTGGATCGTGCCGTGAGCAAGCTCGACGGCGTCGAGAGCGTCGCGGTCAATCTGCTCGCCGGCTCTATGCTGGTGGACTACGACCCCGCGCAGGTCACCCCCGACGACATCTGCACCGCCGTCGATCGCGCTGGCTACTCGGCCTCACCCGTCAGCACGGGCACCGACGCCGCCCAAAGCGGCAGTACGCAAGCCAGGTCCGGCGCCGCCCATATGGAGTCGCCCACCAAAAAACTGGAGGCCGCCGCCTCTGCCATGCGCACTCGTCTCATCGTCTCGATCGTATTCCTCATCCCACTGTTCTACATAGGCATGGGGCACATGCTTGGCTGGCCGCTGCCCGGCGTCTTCACCGACCATACCCACAGCATGACGCTCGCCCTCACCGAGCTCGTCCTGCTTATCCCCATCGTCTATGTCAACGACGCGTACTTTATCAACGGGTTTAAATCGCTCGCGCACGGCGCGCCCACCATGGACGCCCTTATTGCCGTGGGCGCCACCGCTTCCGTCGCCTGGTCGTTCTATGCCATGTTTATCATGGCCGACCAGCTGGCCGCCGGGCAAATCCACGAGGCCATGATGACGGGCATGGACAACCTGTATTTTGAGAGTGCGGGCACGATCCTGTCGCTCGTCACCGTGGGCAAATACCTCGAGACGCGCAGTAAGTCCAAGACCGGCGGCGCTATCGAGGCGCTCATCGACTTGGCTCCCAAGACCGCGACCGTCGTGACCGACGACGGCGCCGAGACCACGGTGGACGTCGACGCCATTCTACCCGGCCAGGTGCTGCGTGTGCGTCCCGGCGAGTCTATCCCTGTCGACGGCGTGGTACTCGAGGGCGCGTCGGCCGTGGACGAGAGCGCGCTCACCGGCGAGTCCATCCCCGTGGAAAAGGCCGCCGGCGACACCGTCAACGCCGCCACGGTCAACCGCACTGGCTCGTTTACCTTCCGTGCCACACGCGTGGGCGCCGACACGTCGCTTGCCAAAATCATCCAGCTCGTCGAGGACGCCAACGCCACCAAGGCGCCCATCGCCCGCATGGCCGATAAGGTCGCCGGCGTGTTTGTGCCCGTGGTGTTTGCGATCTCGGCCGTGACCTTTGCGGTGTGGATGGCTCTCACCGGCAGCATAAACGAGGCGCTCACCTCCGCCGTGGCCGTGTTGGTGATCAGCTGCCCGTGCGCACTCGGCCTGGCCACGCCCGTCGCCATTATGGTGGGCACCGGCAAGGGCGCCGAGATGGGCATTCTGTTTAAGAGCGCCGAGGCGCTGGAGAATCTGCGCAACGTGGGCACCGTGGTGCTCGATAAGACCGGCACCGTCACCCGCGGCAAGCCGGCCGTGACCGACATTGTGGTTGCCGTGCGCGCCGACGGCTCGCCCGCTATGAGTGAAAAGGCGCTACTGAAGCTCGCTGCCGCGTTGGAGCGCTCGAGCGAGCACCCGCTGGCCGAGGCGATTATGGCCGAGTGCGAGGCGCGCGGAATCGTCGCACGCATGGTCGAGGACTTTGCCGCCGTGCCCGGGCGAGGCGTTACCGCGCGCGAGGGACAAAACGTCATCGCTGCCGGCAACGTTCGTCTGATGAGCGAGCTGGGTATCACCGTGCCCGCAGGACTTGCGGAGCGATTTGCCGCCGAGGGCAGAACGCCGCTGTTCTTTGCCAAGAACGGCGAGCTTGTCGGCACCATCGCCGTGGCTGACGAGGTCAAAGAGACGAGTGCCGAGGCCATCGCCGCGCTCCGCAAGCTCGGCGTCGACGTGCGCATGCTCACCGGCGACAACCGCGTGACGGCCGAGGCCATCGCCCGCCGCGTGGGACTGAGCAGCGAGCAGGTCATCGCCGACGTCCTCCCCGCCGACAAGGAGCGCCATGTGCGCGAGCTGCAGGACGCGGGCGGCAAGGTCGCCATGGTGGGCGACGGCATCAACGACTCCCCCGCCTTGACGCGCGCCGACGTGGGCCTTGCGATTGGCACCGGCGCCGACATCGCCAAAGAAGGGGCAGATGTGGTGCTCATGCGCAGCGACCTCATGGACGTCGCCCGAGCCATCGAGCTTTCACGCGCCACGATCCGCAACATCAAGCAGGACCTGTTCTGGGCACTGTTCTACAACGGCATCGGCATTCCGCTGGCGGCGGGCGTGTTCTTCCCGCTCACCGGATGGCAGTTCTCGCCGATGTTCGGCGCCGCGGCCATGAGCCTGTCGAGCGTGTGCGTCGTAAGCAATGCGCTGCGCCTGAAATCCTTTAAGCCCAAGACGGCGCACTGATGCACCCGACCTTGCCCCTCAAACCGTCGCTCGCGTACCCAAGTACGCTTCGCTCCTCTTTCGGGGCAATCTCGGGCACCTCAGCGCACCTTTAAGATGACACTGTTCACGACTAAACTGTCAGATAATCTCAATCGATAAGGAGTACACCCATGCGATACACAATCAAGACTTCCGGCCTTATGTGCGGCCACTGCGACGCCACCGTCGAGACGGCACTGCTCAACGTAGCCGGCGTGACCGACGCCGAGGCAGATCACGAGACTCAGACCGTCCAGGTGGAGTGCGCCGACACCGTGACCGCCGAGCAGCTCGCCGCCGCTGTCGAGGCCGCGGGCGAGAAGTTCCACGCCCTTTCGGTGACCGCCGCGTAACGACCCACACCTACCTCCCCCGACCAGAAACGAGGACCCGCCATGATGGCAGACCATAAATCGGTGACCCGCATGCTCAAAACGGCACGCGGTCAGATCGACGGCATCTTGCGGATGGTCGATGAGGACCGTTATTGCGTCGATATCTCCACGCAGCTCATGGCCACACAGGCGCTCCTCGCGCGCATTAACGCCGACGTGCTCAAGGCGCATATCGAGGGCTGCGTGACTTCGGCAATCGAATCGGGCGACGAAGACCTCAAAGCCGCCAAGCTCGCCGAGATCGAACGCGTCGTCGACAAGCTCTCCAAGTAATTGGGGCATTGGGGACAGACTACTTTGCACCGTCTTGGTGTTCCGGGGACAGGTATGTTTGCACCACGTTGGCGCAGATTAACCTGTCCCCCTTGCTCTAAATCGGGTATAAAGGCGTGCAGCATATCGAACGAAAGGCAATTTGCATGAATGACTTTATGAAGGGTCGCAATGGCGCTGATGAACTCACCATTGTGCTGGGCTTTGCGGGCATCGTCATCGCGATGATCGGATCGATAGCCCATATCCAGTGGCTCAGCTGGATTGCCATCGCCGTAATCGTGATTGGCGTGCTGCGCGGCCTGTCCAAAAACATCGACGCACGTCGCAAGGAAAACGCGGCCTTTGTCGCCGCGACCGCTAACGTCCCCGGCCTGGGCAAGTTCGTAGCGAGCTTGGGTAGCGGCGCCGCGGCTGCCAACGCCTCGCGCACGGCCGGTACCAGCAAGGAAGACTTTGAGCGTGCCAAGCGCACGGCCAAGAAGATGTGGAAGGGTCGCAAGACCACGGCATACCTCAAGTGCCCCAACTGCGGCCAGATGCTCTCCGTCCCCAAGGGCAAAGGCAAGATCCGCGTCACCTGCCCCAAGTGCCACGCCAAGATGGAGACGCGCTCATAGCCGCCATACCATGGGACAGAAAAAGCCGAGGCCTCGCACTGGGGCCTCGGCTTTTATTGATTATGGCAAAGGGATTGCCCCTCTGTCGCATCGCCATATCGCGCGCTTACGCCACGCCGTCGCGGGCGAGCTCCTCGGCCAGCGCCTCGGCCGGCATGGCCATAATCGTGTCGAGCTCCGCGTCAACCTCGGGGATACGCTTCACCTTGAGTTTGCGCACCAGATCGCCACGGCACATCACGTGCATCGGCTCACGCAGTGCGCACAGGTCATCGAGCGGGTTCTTGCGCGTCACCAGGATATCGGCGGCCTTGCCGCACTCGATTGTGCCGGTCTCGCCGCCCAGCCCCAGCAGCTCGGCATTGACTTGCGTAGCCGTATGCAGCGCGAAGGCATTGCTCACGCCGACATATTTGGCAAAATAGGCCACCTCACGCCACGTGTCGTACTGCGTCACGAACGGGCAGCTCGAGTCCGTGCCCAGGCCTACCTTGATACCGGCTTCCAGCGCTGCACGAGCACTCTCGATAATGCCCGAGCACACGATGTCGCCGTTCTTCTTTTGCGTGTCAGTCGAATGAGTCTTTTCCGGGTCGAGCAATACAAACGGCAGCGCCGGACTGATAGTGCAGGTCACACTCGGCGCACGCCCCTCGAGCTGCGTACCCGCGGCGCCACGGTACAGCTCCAGGATCTCGGGCGTCATCGGGGCACCGTGCTCGATCGTGTCGACCCCGGCCTCAAGCGCGGCCTTCACGCCCTCGGTGTTCTCGACATGAGCCATAACCGGCAGGCCCACCTCGTGCGCCGCCTTGCACGCCGCCGCGGCAACATCGATCGGCATGCGCAGCACGCCCGGCTCGCCAACTTCGGTCGCGTCGAACACGCCACCCGTCACGAACAACTTGATGACGTCGGCACCACGCGCGTACAAGTCGCGCACCTGTTCGGCCGCCTCGTCGGGCGTATTGGCGACCTGCGCGAACAGCCCCGCGCCGTGGCCACCCGGCACTGTAACGCCCGTTCCCGGCGCTACCAGACGCGGACCCTGATACTTGCCGGCATCGATAGCATCGCGCACGGCGATGTCGGCAAACAGCGGGTCACCCGCACCGCGCACCGTAGTCACGCCGCTTGCCAGCTGCTGCTGGGCGCTGCCTTTGAGGATGTGGCGAACGATGGCGCGGCCCACGGGATTGTCGAGCTTCTTCATCAGCGCGCCCGCATCACCCGCCGAGACCGGCATGCCCGAACCGCACAGATGCACGTGCATATTGATGAGGCCCGGCATGAGATACGCCCCTGCCAGATCGATGACCTCGGCCCCCGCTGGAGCTTGGGCCACAGCGCTCGGTCCCATCCAGGTGATGATGCCACGCTCGACGACCACGGCCATATCGGGCTGCGGCTCCATATGCTCCGAACCATCCAGAACGGTCGCATTGATAAACAATGTGGGACGATCGGCAGATGCCATATCGAGCTCCTCCCTCACGATTAACTTGAACATTTGTCCATTATCACCTAGTCCCGCTGGATTGCTGCAGACGCATCGGTTAACGGAAGGAAGAGGGGATGTGGGGAGACGGAACACGTTGCAGTCCCACCCCAGCGACACCAGGGAAATATCTCGATCTGTAACAGCTACAGGGTTATTAGGCCCCTTGATGTTACAGATCGAGACATTCGGTCGACGTTTCACCGGCTTGTCTCGATCTGTAACAATTACGAGCTCAAACAGCCTCTAAACGTTACAGATCGAGACAAAACCTCTCAGCGCCCATACCACTGGCATCTCCACTCCTCAGCCAATTCAACCTGCCGAGGAATACCCGCCAGCCTCATTTTCTCGATCAGCTTCCCCGGATTCTTGAGCTCATCAAACGTAAACCGAAGCACCTTATGCCCGAGCATTGTCAGATGAGATTCCCGCTGACGCTCTGCCACGAATGGGTCAGCCGACTCCCGACCCTCGCCGCTCTGCAAGGTGTACTTCCCCTTTCCGTCGAGCTCGCCGATGACACACGTCCCGTCCTCGAGCCGCCAAAAATAGTCGACGCGAAACACCTGGCTCGGATCGAGCGGGTCGCGAAACTCCACCTGCAGCTCCGGAACCGGAAAGCCGTACGCAATAAAGAATGCTCGGAACCGAGACTCGCCGCCGTTTTCAGACAGCCCGTCCGCATACGACGCAATCACCTGTGCCCTGCGATACCCTCGCCTGCCCTCGCAATCGGCGCGGAGGCGCTCGCACAAATCCCCACGTGATACGCCTTTCGCCCGCAGTGCAGAATCGGCAATCGCCAACCCGTAGGAGAACGGTGCACGCAGTAGGCAATCCTCCACCGTGCGCCAAAACGACGTCACCTGCACGCCGTCGACTTGTTCAAGTGCGCCCGCCGCCTGCGGACGCAACAGCCGACATCCTGCACTCAGCGGCACCGAGCAACCTGTCTTAACAAGATATCGTGGCCCAAGCAGATCATTCGGCACCTCCAGACCCCACAAAAGTGCCGCGTCATAGCCCCAAAACGCCCAATCGGGATGAAACTCCGCAAGCCCTTTGATGGCCCGCAGCGCTCGCTCCGTCGGCGTCAGCGCATCCCAATCATGTTGAAAGCAGAACAAATACGGCTCGGGTTCCGCGATATCGTCGGTTCCAACATGACGCCGCAGCCACATGAGCTCGGCATTGTCATGCGTTGCGAGCAGCGCACCTTGCTCGGTCGCCTCCGTGAGTCGCGCGAGCATCCTATTCCGCGCCAACGTGTTGCGAGTCGTATGCTTGTGCTTGAAAACGGTATTAGACACTTCCATCACCACCACATCGGACAAATGGACCATCGTCACCGTTGCCTCCACCGACAAACGTCTTGATCTGTAACAAGAAGAACGATTTTTGGACTGTAGATGTTACAGATTGAGACATTCCCCCCAGCCAGGTGCCAAACGTCTCGATCTGTAACAGTTAGACGTTCTCCAGGCCCCTAAACGTTACAGATTTAGACAAACCAGCGGCACCCAAGCATTCGTCTCGATCTGTAACAGGTAGACCGGTGTTTTGCCCCCAAACGTTACAGATCGAGACAAAAAGGCAAAAGGCAAGGCAGGCGACAACTACCCATCCCCTACTCCCACTCCTGCTCGTAGATGTTGAGCGACTTTACGTACCGCCCCTGGGCGCCCATGATGTCGCGGACCAGACGCAAGAAGAAGCAGATGCACGAGGTGTCAAAGCCGTCCTGCAGGTCCTCCGGATGCACCGCACCCGGCCCATCGACCGCCGTATCGCTCAGCCGCGCGATGTCATACAGGTAGAGCTGTCCCGCCGTAAGCCAGACATCGTCGACGCAGGCGAGGCGCACCGCAATCGCGCCGTCACTCCAGTGCTCCTTCTGCACGATATGCGAATCGTAGACATCAAAGCGATGATCGGTGCGCGTGTCCTTCAGCACGACCATGCCGGACGCAGGATTCTTGTCCAAAATGCCAAAGCGCGAGAAATACTGCGTGTCGCGTACCTGCTCGAGCCGCTTGAGCGAGGCAGGCGAAAGCGATGCCGGCGGCTCGTCAACATATAGCTCGAGCAGCGTTTTGCCATGGCGATAGGGGCGCTCAAACAGCAGCCAATCGGTAAACGCCATGTTGTAGGCCACGATTTCGTTTTGCGAAGGCTCGGCGCAATAGCTGAGCCACGGGTCGACAATGATCTCGAACTGTTCGCGCGCCGGCTCCAGGAATTGAAACTTCCGCAGCATCCAAAAGTGAGCCATGTCGGCAATATCGTTGCCGACGGCTTCAGCCAGCTCTGCTCGGTCAAAAGCGTGGTCAGTCATGGCATCCTCCTCAAACTGATGGACCTCAATTTGAGCTTACGAGGAGGGTGGGCAGCCACGACCAGCGCGGACAAAATAGGCCTCCGGCTGCAAACCAGATGCTGACCAAACACTTGACGAAAAGCTTGACCGAAAATGCGTGCCGCAACAAAACCGCAGGTAAACATCGACGGCCAACCCGCCCTTTTGAGCCAGATGCCCGCAGCCACCACAGAAACAACAGGTGACCACAGCCCAAGAAGTCGACAAATGAACACCCGCACGTCGACAAACGAGCAAATTACTCGCAAAGAGTGTCCCCAACGACTAGACAAAAAAATGGCTAGTCATTGGGGACGTTCTTAAATGACTACTTTACAGCTCCAGCGCCTCGGCGACTTCGGAAGCGCAGGCCAGGGCGTCGGCCATGGCACTCACCACGAGCGAGCTGCCGTTGCGGGCATCACCCGCCACATACACCGGCGCGGCATCCGCGGCGACACCCTCCGTGCGAGCCGCGAGATGCGAGCCCTCGGCAGCCATCACCGGCAGCGGACGACCAGCGGTGGCAACAGGCACGCTCACCGCATCGAACACGCCGTGCTCCGGACCCGTAAAGCCGCAGGCGATGAGCACCAGCTGCGCTGGCACCTCGTGCTCGGAGCCCGCGATGCGCTCGGGCTTTCCCGCCGACCAGTCCAGATCGACCACGCGCAGACCCGCAGCCGCACCCTTCTTGTCCAGCAGCACCTCGAGCGTATCCACGCCCCAGGCACGCATCTCGCCACCCATCGCAGCGATAGCCTCCTGCTGGCCGTAGTCGGTCTTCTTAACGTTGGGCCACTGCGGCCAGGGGTTGCCTGCCGCGCGCTTATCGGGCGCAGCCGGCAAGAACTCAAACTGGCGCACGCTGCGCGCGCCCTGACGCACCGCGGTACCCACGCAGTCGTTGCCGGTATCGCCACCGCCAATGACCACGACGTCCAGGCCGCGCGCGTCAATAGCAGGCTCACCGCCATCGAGCACCGAGACGGTCGAAGCCGTCAGGTAGTCCACGGCATACACCACGCCCGGGGCATCAATGTTCGCAGCCGAAAGCCCACGCGGAGCACGGGCGCCGACGTGAGCGATCCCAAGGTTACCGCCAGGCTCGACGACTTTGACGCCGTCGTGGTGGCTGCCGGCGCCCAGCTCGAACACAATACCCAGCTCGCGCATGAGCGCCACGCGACGCTCGACCACGGACTTCTCGAGCTTCATGTTGGGAATGCCGTACATGAGCAGGCCGCCGGGGCGGTCATCGCGCTCAAACACCGTCACGCGGGCGCCGCGACGCGCAAGCTCCCATGCAGCCACCAGACCAGCAGGACCGGAGCCCACCACGGCAACCGTGGGTGCGCCCTCCCCCGCCGGCTCAAAGCGGCGCGGACCGCCGTTGGCCCACTCATGGTCGCTGATCGCGCGCTCGTTGTCGTGAATCGTCGTGGGCTGGCCGTCGACCGAGCCCAGGTTGCACGCGGCCTCGCACAGCGCTGGGCACACGCGGCTCGTGAACTCGGGCATGGGCGAGGTGAGCGACAGGCGCTCGGCAGCCTCATCCCAGCGGCCGCGGTACACCAGCTCGTTCCACTCGGGAATCAAGTTGTGCAGCGGGCAGCCGCTCGGACGTGCCTTGCCAAAGCTCGCGCCCATCTGGCAAAACGCCACGCCGCACATCATGCAGCGGCTCGCCTGGGCACGGCGTGCATCGTCGTCGAGTTCAACGTACAGCGGATCGAAATCACGGCTGCGCTCCTCCACGGGGCGAAGCTCGTGGGTCACACGATCGATATCAAGAAAAGCACCGGGCTTACCCATGGCACTTACGCCTCCTTCTTGGTCGAAGCAACAGAGCTGGCAGCCACAGACGCAGCGCCAGCAGCACCGCCCGCCACATCAAAGCGATCGACATCCGCGGCGCTCGCGCGACCGGTCACAATGTCAAACGCCAGCTCCTCGGCCTGCGCATGCGTCTTGCCGACGGCCTCGGCGGCGGCGACAATCGCCAGCACACGCTCGTACTCGGTCGGAATGACCTTCACAAAGTGCTTGCTCATCGTCTCAAAGCTGTAGAGCAGCTTGATGCCGCGCGGGCTCTGCGTTGCGTCCACGTGCTCCTGGATGAGCTCGCGAATCTGCGCCAGCTCGCCGGCAGTCGGGGCCTTGAGCTCAACGCTCTCGTGGTTCACGCGGGCATCGAGCGTGCCGTACTGGTCAAAGACATAAGCCACGCCACCCGTCATGCCGGCAGCGAAGTTCTGCCCGACCTCGCCCAGGATGAGCGCCAGGCCACCCGTCATGTACTCGCAACCGTGGTTGCCGCAACCCTCGACCACCACGGTGGCACCGGAGTTGCGTACGCCAAAGCGCTGGCCGGCCAGGCCGTTGATGAAGCCACGGCCGCTCGTGGCGCCAAAGAACGCAACGTTGCCCACGATGATGTTTTCGTCGAACTTATAGGTCGCATGCGGGTTGGGGCGCACCGATACCTCGCCGCCCGAAAGGCCCTTGCCAAAGTAGTCGTTGGCGTCGCCGCACACGTTGAGCGTAATGCCGCGCGGCAGGAAGGCGCCAAAGCTCTGACCGGCCGATCCATCGCAATCGATGGTGATGGAGCCGGCGGGCAGGCCCTCGGGATGCGCCTTGGTCACCGCGTTGCCCAGGATGGTGCCCACGCAGCGGTTAACGTTGGCGATGTCGGCATGGAAGCGAATCGGGCGCAGGTGCGCACGGGCATCGGCCGTGTAGGGCACGAACAGCGTGGAGTCGAGCGTCTTGTTGAGCTCGCTGTCCGCGGCCATCTGCGGCAGGAAGTGACGACCGTCGGCACCCGGGATATGGGCACCAAACTCACAGGTCGCGCTTGCCAGTACGGGCGACAGATCCAGCAGGTTAGCTTTGCGATTGCCCGGGACCTCGATCTGGCGCAAGCACTCGGGATGGCCGACCATCTCGTCGACGGTGCGGAAGCCCAGGCTCGCCATGACCTCGCGCAGTTGCTCGGCAACAAAGAGCATAAAGTGCTCGACGTGCTCGGGCTTGCCGCGGAAGCCGCGACGCAGGCGGCAGTTTTGCGTGGCGATGCCGGCGGGGCAGGTATCCTGCTGGCAGTCGCGCTGCATGAGGCAGCCCATCGAGATGAGCGGCATGGTCGCAAAGCCAAACTCATCGGCGCCAAGCAGGCAGGCAACGGCAACATCGGTGC
>DXZO01000031.1:0-4301 GCA_019419625.1 Collinsella sp.
AGACTTTGGCGCGGTCGGGTACGACGTAGGGGCGATATCCGCCCTCGATTTGGCGAGACGTGATGGTCGAAGGCCCCAGCTCATCGTGCGCGGGCAGCGCCGCAAACGCGCGACGAAGCGAACACACGACCTCGGCCATGGCGGCGACGGCATCCGCGCCCTTCCACGGCTGGCTCGCATGCGCCGTTACGCCAGCCATTTCAAACTCGAACCACGTGCGCCCCTTGTGCGCCACCTGAATCTGTCCGTCGGTGGGTTCGGTGTCCAGCACCCATTCACGCGAGCCGACCCAGCCGGCATCGATCGCGGCCTCTGAGCCGCGCATAAAGTCTTCCTCGTCGACCGAGCAGATGAGCGAAAAGCCGCGGCGGGGCAACGCGCCATCCGCCGCCACGCGCTCGAGCGTATGGATCAGTGCGGCAATAGCGCAGGCCAGGCCACCCTTCATATCGCAGGCACCGCGGCCGTAGAGCTTGCCGTCGCGCACGACCGCCCCGAGCGGCGTAATGTCCGCGTCCCAGCCGTCGCCCAAGGTGACTGTGTCCATGTGGCAGATGTAGACGAGCCGTGGCTCGTCGCTCAAACCGGGCACGGTGACCATAAGGTTGCGGCGCCGGGGCAGCACCTCGAGTTCCTCAACCTGCACGGCATGGAGCACCGGATGGCTCAGCTGCGCCAACCGTTCCTCAACCAACGCTTTGATATGGCGCTCAATCTCGTCCTCATACGCACCCGGGTCTGAGCTGTCGATCCGCACGAGTCCTTGCGTAAGCCGCCAGGCAAAGTCCTCATCAACCATATGCAACCTCACAATCAGTTTGCTTTCCAAACCGATTGTAAGCCTCCTGAGAGATCCGCGACGTGGGCGTGGCAGTATTTACCGTTCGCAGGCCGAGCCAGCGCGTTTGCCGTCCAGGCGGGTTTACAAACGACGCGGTGGGTACGTACCCTTCATGGACGACATGCTGTGCGACATATCTGCCTTTCGGTATCACCGGATACCCCCACAGGTCTTGGCAATAATGCCGGACCTGCCCGATTCTGCGGACGATCCGCGCAGGGAGCACCTATGTGAGCATCCGCTCGTCAAGCATTTCCTGGGCACCCCGTTACGCGTGTTGGCGCAGGGCATCTGCGGGCGCAAGGGCGATCGCATTGTCAGGCATGTTTGGAACGGGGAGAGGCCGTTTGATTCCGTGCGGCAGACGGAGTTTGGCCTCGATGTCGCGTCCCCGCTCTTTACCCTGCTGACCCTGGCTTCCTCGGTCTCAAACGAGCGTCTAATCATGTGCATGTATGAGATGTGCGGCACCTTTGCCGTGTGCAAGATTGCGCCTCAGGTAAAGTCGGCACTTGTGCAGGCATATGGGGACCGGTGGGGTGACGCACGGTCGGGCTGGGAAAACGTAAAGGATACCTCGGGGAATCCAACAGACTTGTGGAAACGACCTCTCTTGATTGAGCTCTCTGAACTTACCGAGTACGTCGATAAGATCCCGGGGCTCCGCGGCGCTAAATCGTTCACGCGTGCCGCGAAATGCATTACGGGGGTGGCGGCATCGCCGCTCGAGGTCCAGGCTTCGATGCTGTTTGGCCTTACGAGGTTGCGCGGCGGCGAAGGGCTGCGCCTTACCAATAACGTCGAGATTCGCTTGACGCGCAGTGCCCGCCTGATTTCGGGGCTTGATAGGCGCTATGCCGATATCCTGCTGGCAAATAAGGACGGCAGCAGAGAGTGTCTGGTTGAATGCCAAGGTAAAGCCATTCACGGATCCATAGAATCCAAGATTTCGGACTCCGATCGAACGACGGCGCTGCAAGCGATGGGATATCCCGTCATTCTGATGACCTATGGTCAGCTGGCCGACTCCGATGCCTTCTGCGTGGTGATGGAGCTCATCATGGCCTATCTCGATGTGCCGCTGAAAGACAAGACGCCGCGACAGCAGGAGCTCGAACGGCGGCTTCGTGAGGAGATTTTTATCGATTGGGCAGGAATGTAGCCGCGCGGGTGGAAAACGGTCGCGCGGACTAGAGTTTTGGTCACAAAAAGACTTATATTTCGCCTTGGAGGGGCCTTAAAAATGCTATCTAGAATAAGTTGTTTCGGAAAATGGACAGTCAACTTACATTCGGCACATAGAGATCGATTTTTACCTACTAAAGTCCCTGATAAAGCTGTTTATCAAAGCGGGTGTGCTTAGCGACTTGAGCCTCACTATCGATTATCTGAAAAAACTTGTTCTGGGTATCATTTTAAAGTCGTCCGGAGCAACAAAATCGGCCCCCGTTTCGTGAAAACGGGGGCCGAATGGGCTTCATGGCCTGCCTGGCAGGCTTGGCACCGGCGCTATTTAATCACGCGCACGCGATACATCGACGGAATCTGCTTGAGCGCCTCGATCGTGCTGCCGTCCAGGTGCTCATCGGTGTCGAACATGGTGTAGGCGTTCTCGCCAGCGGACTCGTTGGTCATGCGCTGCACGTTGGCGTTGTCCTTGGCGAGAATGGCCGTGATCTGGCCGATCATGTTGGGCACGTTGGCATGCAGGCAGGCAATGCGGCTTGCGGCGCGCGCCTTGCCCATGCTGCAGGCGGGGTAGTTGACGCTGTGCGCGATGTTGCCGTTTTCCAGGTAATCCTTGAGCTCGCTGATGGCCATGTCGGCGCAGTTGGCCTCGGCCTCGCCGGTGCCGGCGCCCGAATGCGTGGTGATAAACGTGTTGGGCATCTTGACGGTCTTGGGCGTGGCAAAGTCGCAGCTAAACCAGCTGAGCTTGCCCGCGCGCAGGGCGGCGTCGACGGCGTCCTCGTCAATGATGGTCTCGCGCGCGTAGTTGATGAGCACGGCGTCCGGGGCCAGCAGGTCGATCTGCTCGGTGCTGATCATGCCGATGGTATCGGCCTTGCTGGGCACGTGCACGGTGAGGTAGTCGCAGCCGCGGCACAGATCCTCGAGCGTGCCCACGCGCTGCACCTCGCGGCTCAGCACCCACGCGTGCTCGACGGAAATGAACGGATCGTAGCCGTAAACGTCCATGCCCAGGTCGACACAGGCGTTGGCGACCTTGGAGCCTACGTTGCCCAGGCCGATGACGCCGATGCGCTTGCCCTTGAGCTCGCGGCCCACAAAGGCCTTCTTGGCTTTTTCGGCATCGACCTGGATCTCGGGGTCGTCGGCGTTGTTGCGCACCCAGTTCATCGACTGCACGACGCCGCGGCTCGAAAGCACCAGCATGCCCAGGACGAGCTCCTTGACGGCGTTGCTGTTGGCACCGGGGGAGTTAAAGACGACGACGCCCTTCTTGGCGTACTCCTCGACGGGGATGTTGTTGACGCCGGCGCCGCAGCGGGCGATGGCGCGGATGCCCTCGGGCAGCTCGTAGCCGTGCAGGTCGGTGGAGCGCATCAGAATGGCGTCGGCCTCCTCGGCGGTGCCCACAAACTCGTAGCCCTCGCCAAATTCGACTTTGCCGTCCTTGGTAATGTCGTCGATGGTTTTAATCTTGCGCATGAAAAACTCCTTAGCGGATTTGTTTATAACAAGTGGTTTGAAGTGGCTGGTCGGCCCGCGTGTTGCGGGCTAGTTAGATCGCGGGCTCAAACTATGCTGCGCTTCGAAGTCCTTCACGTACGTGGCCAGCGCCTGCACGTCCTCCATGGTGACGGCGTTGTACACGCTGGCGCGCATTCCGCCGACGAGGCGATGGCCCTTGACGTTTTGGATCTGGTGCTCTGCCGCGCCCGCAACAAAGGCCGCGTCGAGTTCGGCGTCGCCGGTACGGAACGTGACGTTGGCGATGGAGCGGCTGTTGGCCTGCGCGGTGCCATGGAACAGCTCGCTGTGCTCGAGCAGGTCGTAGAGCAGGTTGGCCTTGGCCCAGTTGCGCTCGGCCATGGCGGCAAGTCCGCCGGTCTGCTCAACCCAACGGAACACCTTGCCGCATACGTAGATGCCAAAGGTGTTGGGCGTGTTGAGCATGGAGCCCTTGGCGGCCTGGGTCTTGAGGTCCATGTACTGCGGCGTCTGCGCAAAGGCGGGGCCGTCGGCGATCAGGTTGTTGCGCACGATAACCACGGTGACGCCCGCGGCGCCGGCGTTTTTCTGCGCGCCGGCGTAGATGAGCCCGTAGCGCTCAACGTTGAGCGGCTGCGACAGAAAGCAGCTCGAGACATCGGCGACCAGCGGCACGTCGCCGCAATTGGGCAGCTCGTGGTACATGGTGCCAAAGATGGTGTTGTTCTGGCAGATGTAGACGTAGTCGAGCCCGTCGCCCGCAGCCTCGGCGGCAATACGCGCG
>DXZO01000031.1:4311-12046 GCA_019419625.1 Collinsella sp.
GCAGCACGGCCTCGCCGTACTTGGCGGCCTCCTTGTACGCCTTGTTGGCAAAGTTGCCGGTCACGACGTAGCCGGCGCGGCCGCGGCGCATGAGGTTCATGGGGATGCCCGCAAACTGCAGCGTGGCGCCGCCCTGCAAAAACAGGACGCGGTAGTTGTCGGGGATGCTCAGCAGACGGCGCAGGGTTGCCTCGGCGTCGTTGATAATCTGCTGGTACATGCTAGATCGATGGCTCATCTCGAGCACGGACATGCCGCAACCGCGGTAGTCCATCATCTCGTCGGCGATCTCGGCGAGCACGCTTGTAGGCAGCGCGGCCGGGCCAGCTGAGAAGTTGTGCACACGTGCCATCTTCTAGTTCCCCTCGTAGTCGTTTGAACGTTCGGGATACTTTAGCACAGTGGAGCGTCAGGCGCGACCGAATCACAGCAAAACCCGAGTGCGCCGCTATGATTTACAGGATGGTTACATGGGGGAGGGGTGCTTTACTCCTCGGGCAAATCCAAATCTGCGAGCGAAGGCATGAGGTTCTCTAGGCGCTTGATTTCTTCGTCGCAAATTAGCTAACCCCTGGTCACTACGACGCCAGCGTGGCGATGACGGCTTCGTCGCCGGCGTATATTAGGGTGTTGCCATCGGGAATGATCGTTTGGCCGTCGCGCTTGAGCATCACTACAATAAACGGATGCTTGCCTTGCGGCACATCGCGCAGGCGCTGACCGGCCAGGCGACCGTGGGGAGTCACGGTGACCTCGCGCAGCGTAACCTCGGCACGCTCTTCGAACGTTGGGGCGGCCATCACCAGCAGATCGCCTTTCTGGATCACGGTGTCGCCATTGGGCAGTACCGGATGCGCCCCGTCGCGCAGCACCAGGACCACGAGCATGTCCGTCGCGCTGCCAATGTCCGCGAGCGAGCGTCCGGCAAACGGATGGCCAGCGCCCACCTTGAGCTTTACAAACGACATGCCGTCCTCGTCGCGGTAGTCGTTAAAGGTGCGGCGCACGTCGCCGGTCGCATCGATCATATCGAGCTTCTTCGCCACCGCCGGCAGCAGCGAGCCCTGCACCACGATGCTCGACGCGGCAATCACAAACACCAGGTCAAATAGGTCGTGTCCGCCGGGAACGCCGGCCACCACGGCAAAGAGACTAAAGACGACCGAAGCTGCTCCGCGCAGGCCCGCCCAGCTTACGAGCGCGACCTGGCTGGGATTCGTCTTAAAGGGCGCTAGGAGCACGCCGACGGCGATGGGGCGGCTCACGAAGAGCATGAACGCCATGAGCGCCAGGCCCGGCAGCAGCATCTGCGGCAGGCGTGCGGGCGTTACGAGCAGGCCGAGCAAGAAGAAGATGGTCATCTCTGCCATCTCGGTGAGGGTGTCGAAGAAGTGCGCCATCTCGACCTTACCGGTGATGTCGCTTGCGCCCAGCACAATGCCTGCAAGGTATACGGCCAAAAAGCCGTTGCCGCCCAGGTAGCTCGGCAGCGCGTAGGCGACGATGGCCACGGCGAACAAGAAGATGGTCTGCGCGCCTTCGGCCGTTGCGTGTGCGCGCTCAATCAGACGGCTGGATGTCCAGCCGATGGCAAGGCCCAACCCCACGCCCAGGATGATCTGCTTGGTCAGCAGCACGGGAATGTCGATATTGCCGCCCGCCGCGAGGGTCGCGAGCACGGCGGTGAGCATGTAGGCGACGGGGTCGTTGGAGCCCGATTCGACCTCGAGCAGCGAGTCGGTGCCGCCCCTCAGCGAAAGGCTGTGCTCGCGCAGAACGCTAAAGACGCTGGCCGCGTCGGTGGACGCCACGACCGATCCCAGCAGCAGGCCGCCGATCCAGTCGAAGCCCAGCACAAAGTGGGCGAACACGCCGGTGATGCCTGCGGTGATGACGACGCCGAGCGTGCTCAGCAGCACCGCCGGCGCGGCGACGGGCTTGGCGCGGTCTATGTTGGTGTTAAAGCCGCCGTAGAACATGATGAACAATAGCGCCGTGCTGCAGACGGTTTCGGTGAGTGCGTAGTCGCTAAAGTCGATATGCGCCGGGCCGTTGACGCCCAACAGCATGCCGAGCGCGATAAAGATAAGCAGGGTGGGGAAGGGGAGCTTTTTGCCGACGGGTTTGATGGTCAGGCTCAAAATGATGACGAGGCCGATAAAAAGAAGGATCTGGTTCATGGATGGTGTCCGCTCCTGGGTGGTTGGCGTGGCACGGTTAGTTGTCTGCGGTTATTTGTACCCAAAGATGGTGGGTTTATGGGGTTGGATTGCGGGCGTGCGCGATATCGTCATAGACGGCTGCCGTCTTTGCCTCTGCTCGGAAACCCTTTCCAGCTTTATTGCAACGGAGTACAATGGGTAACGTTTAAGTTCAACTTGAAGTTTTAGTTGCGGTTCCGGGCTTCGGTCGCAAGGTAGGGAAAGGCGTTCCATGGCGATCTATGTGACATCTGATGCTCACGGACACGTGCATGCGCTTGACGAGGCCCTGTCTAAGATCTCGTTGACGTCCGACGACACGCTGTACGTGCTGGGCGACATGATCGATCGCGGGCCCGATCCGGTCGGCGTTATTAAGCTCGTGCGCTCGCTGCCTAACGCCCGCGTTCTCAAGGGCAATCACGAGCAGATCATGCTCGATGCCATCATTGGCCAGGATCCGCTCGATGCCGAGACCTGGGATATCAACGGTGGCTGGACGACGCGCGAGCAGCTCAACGACATGGAATTTGAGGCATACGAGGAGCTCGTGCGATGGATGGCCGCGCTGCCGCTCTACGCGGTGGCCGAGACCAAGGAGCGCCCGTATCTGCTGGTACATGCTGGAATCGAGATGAAGGCGGCGCGCGCGTTTTTACTTGAGCATGGCGTCGATTGTGCCGATGGCGTCGGAGCGGTGGGTGCCGATCGCGAGCTGCTGCAGCAGATGCTCGCGGTGCAGTCGTCCGATGACCTACTGTGGATTCGTCACGGCTATTGGGATGCGCCGACGGGACTGCTTTCTGCCGAGGGCGAGGGCCCGGTCGTGGTGAGCGGCCACACGCCCACGGTGTCACTTGGGCGCTATTGTGAGGTTGGCGGCCTGGCGGGGCTTGATGAGGAGTCGGGCCGCGGGCAGATTGTGCGCCTGGGTGGCGAGGATACCGCCGGCGTGCCCGATCGCATCGACATCGACTGCGCTGCCGCCACCGGCTCCGAGTTCGGTCGCGTGGGCATCCTGCGGCTCGATGATGGGGCGGAGTTCTACGCGAACATCAACCCGGGCGAATAACGGGTGCAAGGGGTAGCTAATTTGGGAAGGGTTTTTGACTACTTTTGCCCTTCTGCCCGCTAATTGATTTCTCTGGGACGGGGATTAAATAATCATTTGGCTACCCGCTGGCTAAGTGAGTAGACTTTTTTGGAAATGCCGAGCACCCAACATATTTGCCTCAATAAAACCGCAGGTCACAGACTTGTGCTCTGTCGGTGTGGTCAGGGATTCGGTAATAATCTACTCACTTAGTTTTACGTGATGCATATTGTCTTCAACGAGGCTCCAGCCGGGGCGATTCCATCGCAAATTCCGGTGACCGGGGCAGCTAATTAGGCGCCGTAGGGGTTGCGGTCGCGCTCGATGCGCTGGCGGATGTGGGCGTACTCGATTATCAGCAGCACCAGGAGTAGGGCCATGATGGCTAGGTAGCTCACCACGGCGCCCATCAGACCCAGCAGCTTAATCAGGATCACCGGCAGCACCACGCTTACGGCGAAGCAGATCAGGTAGATCTTGGTGACATCGCCGGCGTGGCGCAACACCGTGATGATGGCGTAGATAAAGTCGATTGCCGCGGTGACGCCGCCGGCGACAACCATTAGCAGTGCCAGCGTGCGGTAGCGCTCAAAGTTGAGGCCGTACATAAAGCTCATGATGGGGATGCCGGGGCCTGCCATAAATGCGGCGCACGCTCCGGTAATGACCACGATCAGTGCCATAACGGCAACAATAATCAAGTCAAAGCGGCGACGCTTGCGCGGATTCGCCCAAATGCTCGACAGACGTAGGAGCTGCGGTTTATAGATAAATCCAATGCTCAACAAAATAGCCTGCGCTGGAAAGAACAGTGCATTAAAGTACAGCTGGTATTTGTAGGCCAGTGTGCCTTCCATCACGAACTTGGGCATGCTCTCGATGAGGTTGAACAGGAACAGCGCACCAAAGAGCGGGGCGCACTGGATAAACAGGTGACCAGCCTCGCGCAGACTCATACGGCGTGATTTTTCGGTTTCGAGCAGGGCGAGCGGGGCGGTGACCAGCACGAGCGAGGCAATCGCGGCGATGCCCATGGCCATGGCGGCGATGGGCATGCTGCGCGTGAGGAACAGTGCCACGCTAAAGACCGCGATGACGCCGACGGATCGTAGCGTTTGGCTCATGCCGGCCAGGTAGAGTTTGTCGGCCTGCTGCAGGCGGCCCTCGTACACGTCGGCAATGCCGTCGATCACCTTATACAGGTAGACGCCCAGGCCGATTGTGGCCATCTGCGCATCGTAGCCGCGGGCGCTGCTGTATACCAGGCCGCATGCCAGCGCGAGCGCTCCGCAGATCCAGCGGTTGAGCTGGTAAGAGGCAAAGGACGTCTTTTCGTCGATGTCCGAGACCTGGAAATTGCGCACGCCGTAGTTGCACGCGATCATGATGAGCGTGCCGGTGACAAAGGCGATGGAGAATTTGCCAGCCTCCTCGGCGCCCACGAGCTGTGTGGACACGATGGTGAGCAACGGAAACACCATGCCCCACACGGCGGTGCCCAGGGTATTCCAAAGGTAGTCGCGACGGGTGGCGTGATCTTCGTACTCGGCTTCTTGCGTGGAGAAGCCGCCGCCGTAGACGGCTCCGAGCAGGCGGTTCCACCAGGCATTGACCATGCGGTGGATGGGGCCGGGCTCGCGATCGCGCTCGCGGCGACGGCGTGTGGCCTGGCTGCTGTCGGGACCGCCGGCGTTACGCTGGCTTAGCTCTTGGATTCGTGCGAGCTCCTCGGCGGTGTGCGATGCGGGGAACAGGCCGTTCTCGATGCGTCCGCCCTGCCCGTGCGCCCCGTCCGATACGGTGGGGTCGGCGACGCCATTGCGGCGGGCGATGGCGCGGCGAATGCTATCGATGGGCGTGATGCTCAAAGCGGAGTCCTTTCTATTGCTGCGCTCTAGTATAGACGCGACGGTGTTCGTTCGTGTTTTTGAACAGGTTGTTCGATAATTTCGGTGGCGCCATTCAGTAGACGGCATTTGGGGACGTTCCTTATGTGCCGGCACTTTGGGAACGTCCCTAAGTGCCGGCATCCGGGGTCGCTCCTTGGTTGTTGCCTGTTCAAGAGTGTCCCTAACGACTAGGCCGCTTGCGTGCGATTTTTGACCGTTGGGCGGGCTTGCCGCCCTTGCCGCAAAAACGTTTTTGCATATCGGGTACAACGGGCTTTACGTGAGTAAAGTGCGCGCCGCGTCCACGTGTCGCGTTTTTAAAGGAGGCCCCATGCCTGGTGTTACCCCTGCAGATGTTTTGTCCAACTTTGGTATTACGCTGGTCGAAGATCCCGCCGAGAATCAGCCCCGTCTGCTGGTCGATCTACCCGCCGCGGAGCTCGTCGAGCACGCTATCCGCCGCGAAGAAGGCCGCATGGCATCCAACGGCGCGCTGGTGATCGAGACGGGGGAGCGTACCGGCCGTTCCCCCAATGACCGCTTTATCGTCGACACCCCCGATGTCCACGACAAGATTGCCTGGGGCGCCGTCAACCGCCCGCTGTCCGTCGAGAGCTATGAGGCCATCAAGGCCGGCATCGTCGACTATCTCAACGAGCGCGACGTGTTCGTCACCCGTGGCATGGCAGGCGCCGACCGCAACCACACGCGTCGACTGCTCGTTGCCTGCGAGCGTGCCAGCCAGGCACTCTTTATTAAGCAGATGCTCGCCCGTCCGCTCGCCCGCGAAATCGCGCGCACCGGCGAGCCCGACTTCTGCGTACTCGCAGCGCCCGGTTACCAGTGCGACCCTGCCATCAAGGGCCTCAACTCCAGCGCTGCCGTGGTCATCAACTTCCAGGAACGCGTGATTCTGGTCGCCGGCACCGGCTACTCCGGCGAAATCAAAAAGTCCATCTTCAGCGTCATGAATTACCTGCTGCCCGTCGAGGACGACGTGCTGCCCATGCACTGCTCGGCCAGCATGGATCCCGTCACGCACGAGACCGCCGTGTTCTTTGGCCTTTCGGGCACGGGCAAGACCACGCTTTCGGCCAACCCCACGCGCCTACTGATCGGCGACGACGAGCACGGTTGGTCCGACATGGGCATCTTCAACATCGAAGGTGGCTGCTACGCCAAATGCGAGGGCCTGGACGCGTTCCACGAGCCCGAGATCTTCAACGCTGTCCGCTTTGGCGCGATCTGCGAAAACGTGGTGCTCGACGAGAACCGCAAGCCCAACTACGACGACATCTCGATCACGCACAACACGCGCGTGGCATACCCTGTGGAGCACATTCCCAACGCGTGGACCAAGGGCATGGGCACCACTCCAAGCGTCGTGCTCTTCCTGACCTGCGATGCCTTTGGCGTGCTGCCGCCCATCTCGCGCCTGACGGCCGACGCCGCCATGTATCACTTTGTGACGGGCTTTACGGCCAAGATCCCCGGTACCGAGGTCGGCGTCACCGAGCCCACGCCCACGTTCTCTTCGCTGTTCGGCGAGCCGTTTATGCCGCTCGACCCCATGGTCTACGCTAAGATGCTCGGTAAGCGCATCGCCGACGGCCGCACGCGTGTGTACCTTGTCAACACCGGCTGGATCGGCGGCGGCTACGGCGTTGGCCATCGCATTGAGCTGGCCTACACGCGCGCCCTGGTCGCGCGCGCCCTCGACGGCACCATCGAGGACAGCGAGTTCGTCCACGACGATATCTTTAACGTCGACATTCCCACGACGTGCCACGGTGTGCCTGACGGCATCCTGGTGCCGCGCCAGTACTGGCAGAGCACCGCGCGCTATGACGAGGCCGCGCACAATCTGGCGGTGATGTTCGAGGAGAACTTCGAGAAGAAGTACTCGCACCTGCCCGAGTCCGTCAAGGCCGCCGGTCCGCACGCTCAGGCGCACGCCGACGCCCGTCATCGCGGCCGCGGCCTGCTGGGACTCCGACACTAACGTTGCTTCAGACCCAAAACCACCATAAAGGGGACACCTTTGTGGTGGTTTTACTTGCGCGGATGACTCGGGTTACAATACGCCTGACATATCGCTCCCTTCTCCGGATGGGGGCAGCGTAAGCGCTCTTGTGGCGGCACCGTAGGACTTTGAAGGTGGCCGTCGTAAGGGCGCTTTTTGTTTAGGCACCCGGGCTCGGGCGCATGCTATGAAGGGAGAGCGCATGAAGAGCTTTATTGCCGAGGATTCGTTTTGGGAGCTATTTCCGCAGGCGGCTGTCGGTGTTGTGGTCGTAAAGGGCATGAAGCCCGCGGCTCAGATTCCTCAAGAGGACGTTGATGCGATTGCCGCGTTGCTCGACCGCGCCAATATCGATGCGGAGCGTCACCTGACGAGTGATACCATCAGCGAGAATGCGCCGGTTAAGGCATGGCGCGAGGCTTATCGGCTGTTCAAGACCAAAAGGGGCGCGCGTTGCACAATTGAGAACCTGCTCAAGCGCGTGCTCAAGGGCAAACCGGTGGGCCACATTACGCCCGCGGTGGACATC
>DXZO01000031.1:12056-15844 GCA_019419625.1 Collinsella sp.
TCTACAACACGGTGTCGCTGACCTACGCGCTGCCCGTTGGCGGCGAGGACCTGCATGCGATTGAGGGGGATCTTTGCTTGAAGGTGACTGACGGCGGCGATGCGTTCCTGCCACTTGGCGAGGAAACGGATGACCCGACGCTGCCCGGCGAGCTCGCCTACATCGATGATGCGGGCGCCGTATGCCGCTGCTGGAACTGGCGCGATGGCGTTCGCACGGCGCTGTCCGACGATTCGGCCGATGCATTCCTGGCGATTGAGTGCGTGGAGCCCGAGCGGATGGGGGATTGCCAGGCTGCCGTTGATCGTCTCGCCGAGTTGCTCGAACGCTATCTGGGAGCGACGGTTGTCGTTAAGACGCTTGTGACCCGCGACAATCCTTGCGTGGAGTTGTAGCGACGCCTAGAACCAATTGATGCCCCAAACCACCACAAAGGTGCCTGTCCTCTTTGTGGTGGTTTTTATGTTGATGGGTTAACAAATGGGGTATTTGGGTACGGGTGTCGGCTTATGCGACTAAGATGTTTATCCGTAAGCATTATGCAAGCGAAAGGCGGTCGTCTCCCATGCAGCAGAACGACGAGACACGTTTCGAGGACTTTGTCGGACTGATCAGCGGGCTCTACAAGGAGATCCAGCGCATTAAGACATCCGAGGGCGCAAGGCTGGGCCTCAAGGGCTCCGACGTTATGTGCCTGTACTATCTTGAGCGCAGCAAGGACGGCTTGACTGGTGCTGACCTGGCTCGCATGGCAGGCGTGACCCGTGCCGCCGTCTCGCGCACGCTCGCGCATCTGGAGGAGGGCGGTTACGTTGAGGTCGATGATTCGGGCGATGCCGCCGTTAAGTATCGTGCTCCGGTGCGCCTGACCGCTCTAGGCGGCGAGAGCATGAGCGAGGCGGACCGCATCATTCGCGAGGTGCTCGATACCACCGGTAAGGCTATGGGTGTGGAGCAGCGCGAGCAGATGTATGCGTCGCTGCGCACGATTCTCAACACCTTGCGCGAGATCTAAGGCCGCCAAGGCATTTGCTTCCCATTAAAAACTGCATCGTCCCGTTTGAGCGCGTACGCCGTGCCGGGACATTGCTGTCAAAATTCCCTGCGCGAGACCTGCGCAAGAAAGGATTCGCTATGTCCGTCCGCATTATTACCGATTCCGCCAGCGATATGTCGCCGGCGGAGCACCCCGCTCTGCGTGTTCTGCCGCTGTCCGTCACCTTTGGCACCGATGTGTATATGGATGGCGTCGACATCGATCACCAGCGCTTTTACGAGATGCTCGTGGAGCGCGATGAGCTGCCCAAGACCGGCCAGGTCAACCCGTACGCGTTTTCGCAGGCGATTGCCGAGGCGCGTGAGGCCGGCGATGAGGCTGTGATTATTACCGTGGGCGCTAAGCTTTCGGGCACCAATCAGAGTGCCCGCACCGCACTTGCCGAGGCCCCGGGCGGCGATGTGTACGTGGTGGATAGCAATAACGTTACCCTGGGCGAGCGCGTGCTGGTCGAGTATGCCCTGCGCTTGGTGGACGAGGGCCGCGGCGCGGCTGAGATCGCGGATGCTGTCGAGGCCGTGCGCGACCGCGTGGTCGTCATCGGCCTGCTCGAGACGCTGGAGTACCTGGTGCGCGGCGGCCGCCTGTCTGCTGCGGCGGGCGCTGTGGGCACGCTGCTCAACGTGAAGCCGGTCGTGGCTGCCGAGGACGGTCTGATCGTGCAGCTGGGCAAGGCGCGCGGTTCCAAGAACGGCCGTAACCTGCTCAACCAGAAGGTCGAAAAGGCAGGCGGCATCGACTTTTCCATGCCGCTGGCGCTCGGCTATACGGGCCTTTCGGATGCGGTGCTCAAGAAGTATATCGAGGACAGCGCGGCACTGTGGGCTGGCCACACCGAGGGCGAACTGCCCGTTCACACCATCGGCGCCACCATCGGCACCCATGTAGGCCCCGGCGCCGTAGCCGTAGCCTTCTTCCAGCCCGTTAACTAGTTCGCCTGCCAAAACCACCACAAAGGGGACAGGCACCTTTGTGGTGGTTTATGCTATTCCGGGTGGAAGGGAGCGAGCAATGGCGTCTGAGGGCTTTTTTGAGCGGGTGTACGAGGTGGTCGAGCAGATTCCCGAGGGGATGGTCGCCACGTATGGTCAGGTGGCGCTGCTTGCTGGACGTCCACGAAGTGCGCGGTATGTGGGGTATGCCCTGCATGGCAATCCACGCCCCGGCGAGATTCCCTGTCACCGCGTGGTGTTTGCCGATGGCCGCATATGCGATGGTTTTGCTTTTGGCGGTCCCGATGCTCAACGTGAGCTTTTGCTAGGGGAGGGTGTGGCGTTTAAGGACGACATGCACGTCGACTTGGCCGCCTGTCGCTGGCCTGCAGGGCTCTAGTGGCTCTGCCGTGGCTTAAACCACCACAAAGGTGCCTATCCCCTTTGTGGTGGTTTTGGCAGGTTTACCGAGGTTAACTTATGGAGAAGGTATGTCGGCGCGGTTTGTCGCAGCAAAGTAAACCACGGTGAACTATATTGTTTTCAGCAACGGAGCAGGCAATAGGCGATGAAAAAGCCTGCCCTGTTGAGTTTGATTCGCATTCCTCCCCTCTGTGCGATTCAACGGTGTACTTCGGGAACAGGCCCGCTGGCAACTATCTGCCAGCGGGCCTGTTCCTATTTCGGTGAGGATTCAGCCTCACCGTCTATGTTGTGCGAAGGCGCTTTGCCTAGTACACCATGCCCATGGCGTCCTGAACCTCGGCCAGGGTCTGCTCGGCAATCTCGTTGGCGCGACGGTTGCCCTCGTGCAGCACGTCCTTCACATAGTCCAGATCGTTCTCATAGCGCTGACGACGCTCGCGGATCGGCGCGAAGTACTCGTTGACGGCCTCGGTCACGTACTTCTTGAGCTGGCCGGAGCCGCCCATGCCAATCTCCTCGGCAATTTCGACCTCGGAACGGCCGGTGCAGATGGCGGCGGTTGAAAGCAGGCCGGACACGCCGGGGCGGTTCTCGGGATCGAACGTGATCATGCGCTCGGAGTCGGTCTGGCTCTTCTTGATGCGCTTGGCCGTCTCCTCGGCGGTCATCGAGATGTTGATGGCGTTACCGTAGCTCTTGCTCATCTTGCGACCGTCCAGGCCCGGCAGCAGCGGGGTCTCGGACAGCAGTGCGTCGACCTCGGGGAACACCTTGCCGTAGCGGTTGTTAAAGCGGCGGGCGATGGTGCGGGTGAGCTCGATGTGCGGCAGCTGGTCGCGACCGACGGGCACCACGTTGCCCTTGCAGAACAGGATGTCGCAGGCCTGGTGCACCGGGTAGGTGAGCAGAAGGCCGGTGAGCTCGTGGCCCGAGGCCTCCATCTCGGCCTTTACCGTGGGGTTGCGCGCCAGCTCGGCCTCTGAGACCAGCGACAGGAACGGCAGCATGAGCTGGTTGGCGGCGGGCACGGCGGAGTGCGCGTAGATCATGGTCTTGTCGGGGTCGATGCCGCAGGCAAGGTAGTCCATGACCATGTTGTACACGTTGTCCTGGATGTGCTCGGTCGTGTCGCGGTCAGTGATGACTTGGTAGTCGGCGATGAGCACGTTGGTCTTGGCGCCCATGTTCTGCAGCTCAACACGGCCCTTGAGGGTGCCGAAGTAGTGACCCAGGTGCAGACGGCCGGTGGGGCGGTCGCCGGTGAGCATGGTGAACTTCTCGGGCGTTTTGGCCAGGCCCTCGCGAATGGCGTTGCTCTTTTGCAGCGCGACTTCGTAGCTGTTCTCGTTTGGCATGATTGCTCCTAACGTATG
>DXZO01000032.1 GCA_019419625.1 Collinsella sp.
ATGTCATGCGGACTCCAAACCGGACCTGATGGTCCAACTTTTTGTCCGCAGTCCCGTTTTATCTGGTGAAACAGTAAAGGCCTCGGCTCGTTTGGTGCGAGCCGAGGCCTTTTGCGTTGGGTGGTTGCTGTCGGTGGTGAACTAGAACAGGAAGCCGATGGCGATGAGGGCGATGCTGACGATGAGCACGGCGATGTCCAGGCCCTTGATGGGGTAGCGCTTGTACGAGCTGGCGCGTGTACGCAGATAGAAGCCGCGCTGTTCTGCCGCCAAGGCCGTGGCATCGGTCTTGCCCACGCTCGAGATGAGCAGCGGCACACACAGTGGCAGCATGAGCTTAAGCTTCTTGATGGGGTTCTTGGTGTCGTACTCGACGCCGCGTGCGGTCTGCGCTTCCATGATGGCGTTCATCTCCTGACCAAACACCGGCACAAAGCGCAGCGCCGTGGTAAAGGTGAAGGCATAGCGATACGGCACGTGCAGCACCTCGACGCAGGCGTTGGCAAGGTCGTTGAGCTTGGTCACCATGAGCATGAGGATGAGTGGTAACGCCACGCCCAGCAGGCGCAGGCAGGCCTTCGATCCTGTGATGAGGCCCGTGTCGGTGATAAAGCCCCACACAACGTTGCCATCGCGCATAAAGGCCAGCTGGAGCACCAGCATGATAAGCGCGAGCGGAATCAGCAACTTGAGCAGCGAGAACAGACGGTCGACGACACCGGCATAGGCACCCAGCGCAAGGGTGAGTGCCAAAAAGCCCAGCAGCGCCACGTAGGTGTCGGACAAGAAGATGCCGACGATGATGGCGGCGGCGAGGCCCAGTTTGACGACGGGGTTCAAACGATGCAGTAGCGTATCGCCCGGCATGTAGTCGATGACGTTAACCACGGTGGACCATCTCCTTGGTAATTCGAACGACATCGGTGACCTCGCTCACCTGCGCAAAAGCGGGCGAGACGGAAGATGCCAGACGGCGCGAGAGTTCAATAACCTGGGGCGGCTCAACATAGGCACGCTGCATGAGATCGATGTTCGAGAATAGCTCGTGCGTGCGGCCGCGGTCGAGGATGCTACCGTCGGCCATTACCACAATGCGCTCGGCAAAATCCGAGACGACTTCCATATCGTGGCAGACCATAATCACGGCGCAGCCGCGCTCGGCCATGGTGCGCACCGTTTCCATGACGGTCATGCACTCGCGGTAATCAAGGCCGCTCGTGGGCTCGTCGAGCACGACGATCTTGGGCTCAACCACTACGACGGAGGCAAGCGCCACCATTTGTCGCTGGCCGCGCGAAAGCGAGAAAGGTGCCTCATCGGCAGGCAGGCCAAAGCGGTCGATAACGAGTCGAGCGCGACGCAGAGCCTCGGCACGGTCGATGCCGGCAAGCTCCAGGCCAAAAGCGACCTCGTCGAGTACGGTATCCTTGCAGATCTGGCGGTCGGGGTTTTGGAAGAGGGTTGCGACTTCGCGGGCGATGCGGCTCGTGGGAACGGCTGCGGTTTCCAGCCCCGTAACGCGCACGCTGCCCGAGGCGGGCTTAAGCAGGCCTGTGAGCAGCTTGGTGAGCGTGGTCTTGCCGGCACCGTTTTGGCCGACGATGCCCACGAGCTCGCCGGGATAGAGGGTCAGGTTAAGGTCGTGTACGGCGGCGCCGCCATTGGGATAGGCAAACTCAACGTGATCGAAGGTGAGCACGGGCTCGGCGTCCTTGGCATGAGGGCGCAACGACGGTGCATGCGGGGAGCCGGCGGGCGCCTGGGCTTCGCTGGCCGCGCGTGCGGGGTCGGCGATGCCCGAAATCAGGCGCTCGGCCTCATCGACATCCAAGCAAGGGGTACCGCTTACCAGGCCATCGGCCTCGAGGCTATTGAAGATACGCGTGACGCGAGGGCAGTCGACGCCGATGGCACGGAGCTCGTCGGTATGCGCGAAGACCTCGTGTGGTTCGCCCTGCAGCGCGATTTCGCCATGGTTGAGCACGAGCACGCGGTTGCAGTACTCCGAGAGCAGGGCGACCTTTTGCTCAACGACGACGATGGTGATTCTAAGTGCGCGGTTTGCCTCACGCAGTGTCTCGAAGACCAACGTGGAGCTGGCGGGGTCGAGTGCCGCGGTGGGCTCGTCGAGAACCAAGACGCGCGGACGCATGGCGAGGATGGCGGCGATGGCTACCTTTTGCTTCTGTCCGCCCGAGAGGGTGGCGATCTCGCGGTCGCGCAGGTCGCTGATGCCGACAGTCTCGAGCGTTTCGCTCACGCGCTGCTCGATCTGGTCGTGGGGAACGCCAAAGTTCTCGAGTCCAAAGAGCATCTCGTCCTCGACGACCGACGCGACCATCTGCGTGTCGATATCCTGCAGCACGCTGCCGACGATTTGCGACACGTCGGTGAGCGAGGCTTCGCAGGTGTCGTGGCCGTCAACCATGACGGCCCCAAAGAACGTGCCGGTGTAGTGGTGGGGCACGGCACCCGACAGGCAGGCGGCAAGCGTGGACTTGCCGGCGCCCGAGGGCCCGATGATGCCGATGAAATCTCCCTTGTTCACGCTGAGCGAGATGTGGCTGAGCGCCTGCTCGGTCTGCGTGCCATAGGAGAACGAGACATCGTCGACGTTGATGATCGTTTCCATGGATACCTTTCATAGTCATTGGGGACGTTCTTTAATGACTAGTCGTTTAAGAACGTCCCCAAGAGCTAGTTGTTTGGGACAGTCTTTACCGATGGGGCACTGTGGGTTAGTTGAGCTTCAGGGCCTTCTGGATGGGCAGGTAGAGGGCGCCGACCAGAATGGCGTTAAAGACGGCGGTCATGGCGACGACGGGCAACATGGCGGCGGCGAGCTCGCCGACCACGCCGAGCATGGCCATCTTGATGACCATGAAGATGGCGCCGGAGACAAAGGTGGTCAGGAAGGTTGCGACAATGGCGATGGCGGGCTTGACCTGACCGTTCTTGCCGGCGGCGTTGACGATGCCGGCCATGAGCATGGCGGCGATGCCCTCGGCGGCAAAATCGACGAACGGCGAAGTGGTGGTGATCTGGATCACAGCAGCCGAGATGAGGCCAATGACGAGCGCCTGGCCGATGTTGGGGCGAACGACCAGGATGGTGAGGCAGAAGGCCGAGATGATGAACTCGGGGCTGATCATGCCGCCCGAGATGCCCGAGATTGCCTTGCCGACGGTGAAGTTGAGGATGAAGCCGGCGGCGAGCAGGATGGCGAGCAGGACGAGGGCGCGGACATCGAGTTTGCCGCGATCGGCGGTATGGACGGTGCGGGGCTGGGTGGCGGTGGTGTTCTGAGACATGGTGAAAATCCTTTCGGAAGGGGATTGCAAGAGAAAAGCGGAGGCGCGTGATGCGAATGCGATCGGGCTCGAGATAGAAAAAGGCCCCCGGTCGAAACCGGAGGCCTTCCAATCACCTAGAGCGCAAAAACAGGCGTGAGGGACTCACTGTCGACCGATCGTATTCGCATCACGCCACCACCAGTTGTTGAGAGACTTCATCGTGTTCTTCATGTTGGTGGCTCCTTTCGTGATGCCGTGGCGCGGTAGCACCTGATTGCTGTTGCGCTGCACTATAGCACAGCGAAGTGTGTGCGGGGAAATCTTTTTTAAAAAGATTTCAGGCGGGTTTCCCGCCTTGATTATCAACTTTATCCGAACACCTCCCACATTCATCCGTACATGTGCG
>DXZO01000033.1:0-3009 GCA_019419625.1 Collinsella sp.
CACCCATCCCGGTGCCGCAGACCGTCTCGCGCGACGCGCTTGCCGGCATGGGCGGAGCCGCCGCGACCGGCGCCGCCGTGGGCCTAGGCGCCGCAGCCGGCATCGCCTCCAACATGGCGAGCACTCGCGCCCCGCAGCGCCCGCTCGCCCAGCTCGTCGACGTCGTGAGCGGCGAGAGCCATAGCATCACCTCCGCACAGGTGACCATCGGTCGCGAGCGCTCAGTTTCCGACATTGCCCTGCGCGACCCCAACGTGTCGCGCCGCCACGCCCAGCTCACCTTTACGGGCTCGGATTGGTCGATCGAGGATCTCAATTCCACCAACGGCACGCTCGTCAACAACCGCCGCATTACGCGCTGCCCGCTGCGCAACGGCGATCTGCTGACGTTTGGCCTGAGCACCTTTGAATTTAGGGGATAGTCTCTTATGAACATCGATATCGTCCTTTTTGCAGGCCGCATCGTCCTGGTCGCCCTGCTCTATATCTTCCTGTTCGCCGTCATGAAGACCGGTGTGGGACTTGTGCGCGGGCAGCGTCGCGACTCGGCTATCTGGACGATCGATGTGGACAAGGGTCCGCGCGGTATCCGCGGCATCCACGTAGACATGCTCGGCCCCGTCATCGTCGGTCGCTCGCCATCTTCGGACATCTGCATCAACGAACCGTTCGTCTCGGCCTCGCATGCGCGCTTTTCGCTGCAGGGCCCGGCGCTCATCATCGAGGACCTCAACTCGCTTAACGGCACGCTCGTCAACGGCCGCCAGCTTGTGGAGCCCGCAACGCTGCGTGAGGGCGACGAAGTCCAGATTGGCGACGTGGTCATGAAGGTGAACCGTCGATGATCGACGAGGAGAACAAGTCCGCAACCATGACCGAGGCACCGGCTGCCGCCGTAGCTGCACCGGCCCACGCCGCTCCGGCGGACTCCACACCCGTGGAGCCCGAGGACACCGTGTTCTCCCTGCCTCTTTCGCATGTAACGCATGATATTTCGGATCTCGCCGATAACGAGGGCGAAGAGGATGCCGTAGCGGCGCCCATCGGCGCACATGCTGCGGAACAGCCCACAGCGCCCGAAGCAACCCCGGCGCCGGCTCACTTTGCAGAGCCCGTCGCCGCGGCAATCAACGAGAGCGCTGCGGTGTTTGCGGCACCCGAACCCGCCGCGCCGGCGTTTCCCATAGCCCCGGCATCCGAGGTTGCGCCCGCGTCTACGCCGGCGCCCGAGGCAGGGCCATCCCCCGAGGATGGCCCTGCACCCAAGGCCCCGCAGCCTGCGCCCGCAAGCGAGTCCGATGCCGTGGCCGAGCCCGCCGCCCAGTCGCAAAGCACACCCGCGCCGTCGCACTTTGCGACGCCCGAGCCTATAGACGCCAGCCCGCAAGACGACGAGTCGACCGCCCGCGTGTCCGAGGAGCCCGGCTCCCCGGACACCGGCGATTCCGAATCAAACGCCGAGACCGGCACCGTCTCTCCCGGTGACACAGCCGAGATCGACGTTGCCGCCGTTGAGGCCAAGCTCAAAGACCCCGGCTCGACCATGAGCTTTGAGCCCCTGACCGAGGTGCGCATCGAGACCGACTCGACCTATGATGCCGGCACCACCACGCAACTCATGTGGGGCGCCCGCTCTGACGTTGGCTGCGTACGCCCGCACAATGAGGATTCCTACCTGGTGCAGTCGCCGCTCTTTTGCGTATGCGACGGCATGGGCGGTCACGCCGCCGGCGAGGTAGCCTCTTCCATCGCCGTCGAGACTATTGCCAAGACGGCCCCGCAGTCCGCCGACGCAGCACGCCTGGCCGCAGCCGTCGAGGCAGCCAACGCCGCCGTAATCGAGGCCGCCTTGAATGGCCTGGGCAAGCCCGGCATGGGCTGCACAGCCACTTGCGCCTATATCGAAAACGACACGCTCGCCATCGCCCACGTGGGTGACTCTCGCGCCTACCTGCTCCACGAGGGCACGCTCATCCGCGTGACCCGCGACCACTCCTACGTGGAGGAGCTCGTGGACGCCGGCGAGATTACGGCAGACGAGGCTCGCGTCCACCCCAACCGCTCGGTCATCACCCGTGCGCTGGGCTCGGACCCCGCCATGTATGCCGACCACTTTACTCTGCATATCGAGGAAGGCGACCGCCTGATCCTGTGCTCCGACGGCCTTTCGAGCATGATTCCCGATAGCGATATCGAGAACATCGCCACGCAGTCCTCAACCGCGCAAATCTGCGTCGACAACCTAGTGGACGCGGCGCTTGCCGCCGGCGGCCACGACAACGTGACCGTAGTAGTCGTTGACCTGGTTGACGATGGCGTTATGCGCGAGGCGCAACGCGTGCGTCGCCGCAACATTACTATCGCCGCCATCCTGGCCCTCGTCTTTGTGCTGGCAGCTGGCATCTGGGCCTACACGGGTGTCACCGGCTCGTACTACCTGGGTACCTACCAGGGCAATGTCGCCGTCTGGCGCGGCCTTCCCGGCAAGCCGCTCGGACTCAAGCTCCACTGGCTCGAAAGCGAAACCAGCATCAAGCTGTCCGACCTGCCCGAAGACACGCAAAACCGCCTCAAGGCGGGCATTCCGCAAACAAGTGTCGACGATGCGCAGGACACGATATCCAAGTACCGCCACCAGATCGATGAAGAGCAGACCCGCCAGGTGATCGACGCGCAAACGATTCGCGACAACACCAATCAGGGATCGACCTCCGAATCAGATTCCGAGAAAACCGCCGAACAGTCCGCCGAGGCCGAAGCCTCCGAAAAGAACTAGAAAGGGAGTGCCGCTTATGAGTCGCCGCAACACCGAGCTGCTCTTGCTCATCGCCTCGGCGTTCCCCGTCATCCTGCTGTATGCGATGTACGTGCTCACCGCGGGCGCCGCCATCTCCTTTGAGACGCTCGCGGTGCCGATCGGCCTCTTTGCCGCCTTCGCCGCGGCACATATCGCCGTGCGCATCTTGGCGTCCGGCGCCGACCCCGCCATCCTACCCATCGTATTTATAC
>DXZO01000033.1:3019-30838 GCA_019419625.1 Collinsella sp.
TATTTATACTTTCGGGCATCGGCATCACGTTCGTGACACGCCTCGCCCCCGCTCTCGCCATCTCACAGCTCATCATCCTGTTTGTCTCGGTGGCGCTCATGGTGGGAACGCTCGCGTTGGTTAAGAACCTCGACGTAGTCATGCGCTACAAGTACACCTTTGGCATCATCGGCATCATTCTGCTGATGCTGCCGATCTTTATCGGCACCACGATCTCGGGCTCCAAGCTGTGGATTCGCATCGCAGGCTTTACCATCCAGCCCGGCGAGTTCGCCAAGGTCTTTATCGTGCTGTTCCTGGCCGGGTACCTGGCCGAGAACCGCGAGCTGCTCTCCATCTCCAACCGCAAGATCTTGGGCTTTAAGATCCCTCGCCTGCGACTGCTGCTGCCGTTGTTTGCCGTGTGGGGTGTGTGCCTGCTCGTCGTCGTCTTCGAACGCGACCTGGGTTCTGCCGTGCTGTTCTACACCATCTTCTTGCTGATGCTCTACGTTGCCACGGGGCGCTTTTCGTATGTCGTTATCGGCCTTGCGCTCTTAGCCGTCGGAGCCGTGGGCGCCTACAAGTTCCTGTCTCACGTTCAGGTGCGTTTCCAGGTTTGGGTCGATCCGTTTAAGGACGCCCAGGGCCAGGGCTACCAGATCGTCCAGTCACTCTTCTCGCTTGCCGATGGCGGTCTGGTCGGCGTTGGCATCGGCAACGGCATGGCCAACAACATCCCTGTCGTCGAGTCCGACTTTATCTTCTCGGCTATCGGCGAGGAGATGGGCCTCTTGGGCGGCGGCGCCGTGCTCATCCTGTTTATGCTCTTTGCCGTTCGCGGCCTGACCACAGCTGCCCGCGCTAAATCCGACCTCGCCGCCTTTAGCGCCACGGGCCTTACGGCCGCCATCAGCTTCCAGGCCTTCTTGATCGTGGGCGGCGTTACCCGCCTGATCCCGCTAACCGGCGTCACCCTGCCCTTTATGAGCCAGGGCGGCTCCTCGCTGCTGGCAAGCTTCATCATCGTCGCGCTCCTGCTGCGCGCCGGTGACGAGGCGACCGGACGCGAGGCAGAGCTTACCGGCACCGGCACTATGGCCGCCATCACCGATGATCAGGTCGCATCTGCCGCCGCCCCGACGGGCACGCGCTTTGCCACCTCGTCTTCCTACGGCAGCGGCAGTCATTCCGTCGGCTCGCGCATGCGCCGTCGCCTGCTCGACACGCCTGAATCCGGCGTGCTCGGCCGCGTTGCGCTCGCCAACCGTCTAACCCGTGCGGTGCTCGCCTTTACGGCGCTGTTCGCCATCCTTATCGGCAACCTCACCTATGTCCAGGTCATTAAGGCCAAGGACTATCAGGACATGCCGACCAACAACCACACCATCGCCCGCTCCAAGTACATCCAGCGCGGTTCCATCATCACGTCCGACGGCGTGACGCTGGCCGAGTCGCTGCAGCAGGAGGACGGCACCTACGTGCGCTCCTATCCCAACGGTAACCTGGCAGCGCACGTGGTTGGCTACGTGAGCCAGCAGTATGGCACCACCGCCATCGAGAGCGTCATGAACGACACGCTCACCGGCTCCAAGGATTACTCCAGCTGGAACAACGCCATCGCGTCGCTCGCGGGCCAGACCCAGCCGGGCAACACCGCCAAGCTCACCATCGACTCGCGTATCCAGACGGCGGCCGAGCAGGCGCTCAAGGGCTTTAAGGGCGCTGTAGTGGTCATCGACCCGCGTACCGGCGCGGTGCTCGCATGTGCCAGCTCGCCCACCTACGACAACACCAACATCGACGCCCTACTGCAGGCTGGCGGCGGCGAGGACGGCTCTATGTACAATCGCGCCATGGACGCGCTGTACACGCCGGGCTCCACGTTTAAGGTCGTTACGCTTTCCGCGGCACTCGAGACCGGCACCGCCAGCCTTACCAGCACCTACCAGGCGCCCGGCTCCATGGACATCGGCAACGCACCGGTCACCAACTATGCCAACGAGAGCTACGGCACCATCAGCCTGCAGCAGGCCTTTGCCGTGTCCTCCAACGTCGTCTTTGGCCAGGTGGCAAACGAAGTTGGCGCAAACACGCTCGTGCAGTTTGCCAACGCCTTTGGCTACGGCCAAAAGCTCGGCCAGGACCTGACCTCCGCGGCCTCCATCATGGCAGACCCGTCGCTCATGACCGAGTGGGAGACCGCTTGGGCCGGCGCCGGCCAGCCTGTCGGCATGGACCACACGCCCGGCCCGCAGACCACCGTCATGCAAAACGCCGTGATTGCCGCCGCCATCGCTAACAGTGGCGTGGTCATGGACCCGTACTTTGTAGCCCAGGTACTCGCCCCGGACGGAACTGTGGTCAAGACCACGCAGTCCCGCTCGCTGGGTCAGGCCGTCAGCTCCGCCACGGCCGACCAGGTCAAGCAGGCCATGCTCGCCGTCGTCCAGTCCGGTACCGGCACCGATGCCCAGGTCCCCGGCGTCAAGGTCGCCGGCAAGACCGGCTCGGCCGAGACCGGCGGCACCAACGTCAATTCGATGTTCGTTGGCTTTGCACCTTACGATTCACCCACGGTCGCCATCTCGGTGGCCTTGGAGGATTACGACAAACACGACGTCAAGGCGGCCAAGATTGCCGGCATCGTCCTGACCGCAGCGCTCGCCGCACAGGGAGCGTGATGTCCATGATCGAATCGGACACCCGAGGCGCGCCGCGGCCGAAGAGTTAGCGGCAACGCGCCACACGGCCCCAGCGGCCACATCGTATGTACTACACACATCGTTGAGCGAATAGTTATGTTAGGAGCAGGAATGGAACAGAGGGTCCTCGGGGGAAGATACCTCCTCAAGGATAAGGTGGGGACAGGCGGCATGGCGACCGTCTTCCGTGCGCAGGACCAGGTCCTCGACCGCACGGTAGCCGTCAAGATCATGCTGCCGCAGTATGCTGGCGACGCAACCTTCGCCGCACGCTTTAAGCAGGAGGCCCAGGCAGCAGCCGGTCTCTCCTCCCCCTATATCGTGGGCGTCTACGATTGGGGCAAGGACGGCGACACCTATTACATCGTCATGGAGTACCTGCGCGGCACCGACCTTAAGAGCGGCATCAAGAGCCACGGCGCCCTCGACCCCAAGAAGGTCGCCCAGATCGGCTCGCAGATCAGCTCCGCGCTTTCGGTCGCCCACAAGCACGAGATCATCCACCGCGACATCAAGCCGCAGAACATCATGGTGCTGCCCGACGGCAACATTAAGGTGATGGACTTTGGCATCGCGCGCGCCAAGAACAGCCACCTCACGCAAGACAACAACGTGCTGGGAACCGCCCACTACGTCAGTCCCGAGCAGACCCGTGGTCAGGACCTCGGCCCCACCTCGGATATCTACTCGCTGGGCGTCGTGATGTACGAGTGCGCCACCGGCCGCGTGCCCTTTGACGGTGATGACGCCATCTCGGTCGCACTCAAGCAGGTCAACGAGCTGCCTATTCCGCCGAGCCAGATCAACTCCGGTGTCGACGCCGACCTTGAGCGCATCATCCTCAAGTGCATGGAGAAGGACCCGGCAAACCGCTTCCAGACCGCCGACGAGCTGCGTCAGGTGCTCAACAGCTACCTGTCGGGCCGTGCCGTCAACATCTCGGAGCCCACGCGCATCATCGGTGCACCCGGTGAGCTGGGCGCCACCAAGACTCGCGAGCTTTCCGATCAGACGCGCGCCATGGTACGTCCCGTCTCGGGCGTGAGCGGCCAGAATACCGCTCGTAGCTCGGTTTCGGGCTCCACCGGCTCCTACGAGGTCGAAAAGCCCAAATCCAACAAGAACAAGATCATCGCCGCCGTGGTGGCAGCCGTTGCCGTCATCGGTATCGTGGTGGCCTTTGCCACAGGACTCTTTGGCGGCGAGCAGGTCACCGTGCCCGATGTGCTGGGCAAGGACCAGCAGACTGCCGTCGAGCAGATCAAGGAAGCCGGCCTCGAGGTCGGCACCATCGACCAAAGCTACAACGACGATATCGACGAGGGCAAGGTCGCCGAGCAGACGCCCAACGGCAAAACCAAGAAGGCCAAGGGCACCAAGGTGAACCTGGTAATCTCCAAGGGCCCCAAGCCCTCCGAGAAGGTTGAGGTTCCCCGGCTTGTCGGCCTGACCAAGGACCAGGCAGAAGCCGCGCTGGCAAGCGTTGGCCTGAAGGGCAACGCCTCCGAGGAGGCCAACGAGGCCGATGAGGGCCAGGTCTTTGAGCAGGGCACCGAACCCGGTAAGGAAGTCGAGAAGGGCACGACCATCTCGTACAAGGTCTCCAGCGGTCCTGACACCACCTCCGTCCCCGATCTGACCGACATGACCGAGGCCCAGGCGCGCAACGCCCTCGATATGGCAGGCTTTGGCGTCGACGTGAGCTACCAGGAGAACGATTCGGTTACCGAGGGCACCGTGATTAGCTGGAACCCCAGCGGCAAGCAGAAGCCTGGCGCCACGATTACCGTCGTCATTGCCAAGAAGTCCGGCAAAGCCAGCGTTCCGGGCAACCTGTACGGCAAGAGCATCTCCGCCGCCGTTACCGCGCTCAACAACGCCGGGTTCTACAACATCGCATTCTGCGATCAGAACGGTAACCCCGTGAGCGGCAACGAAAACGCCACCGTTACGGGCGTCTCCCCCACCGGCAAGCAGTCTACCGACAGCACGATTACGCTGACGGTCGCACTTTCTGGCTCGGGTTCGGGTTCGGGCTCGGGCACGGGCGACGATTCCGGTACGGTCAACTAGTCGCCACCCCACCGCCCATTACGGCTCTCGCCGCAAACATATTCACTCACAGGCGCCCGCTTGCTCCCCCAGCAAGCGGGCGCTTCGTTTTTGACATGGCATGAACCAGAAGAGCCCGGCACCGTGGCGGTGTACCGGGCTCGATCAATCTCTGGTGCCCCCGGGCGAATTCACCCCCCCCCAGCGGGGAAATGAGTGACGCGGGTGTCGACGGCTCGAACCCTGCCCTTAGACCAGAAGAGCCCGGCACCGTGGTGGTACCGGGCTCGACAAATCTCTGGTGCCCCCGGGCGGATTCGAAAACTCCCCCCGCGGGGAAATTGGTGACGCGGGTGTCGACGGTCCGAATCCGGCCTTTAGACCAGAAGAGCCCGGCACCGTGGTGGTACCGGGCTCGGCAAATCTCTGGTGCCCCCGGGCGGATTCGAACCGTCGACACCCGCTTTAGGAGAGCGGTGCTCTATCCCCTGAGCTACGGAGGCATTTTGTATTAGTGTAGCAGATTTACGCCGCTGTAATGCAGCGTATACCCACTCTTCGAAGTTGCGGTGGAACAGCCCTCCGGAAAGTGCGTCCCACTATCCAGGCAAATTCTGGGTCAGACTTTCCCCATGAGACCTCGCTGGGAAACTGTGACCCAGAATTTCGGCTCGAAACGGGACACGGTTTCCCAAACGACCCCGTTCCGGAAACTACATCCCGGAATCGACGCTCGAACTGGGATGCACTTTCCCGATCGAGCCACATGGGAGACTGCGCCCCACTTTGAGGGGGCGCTCTTTAATGACTACTTGCCTTTGTGGAAAAGGTTTTTGATAACGGAGGGGATGCTCTTGGCGCCCTTGGCCGTCACATCGATAAAGTCGGGCGAACGCACGAGCTTATCCTCGTCAACGTACTTGCGGACCGCGCGAAGCGTCTCTTTGTCGTCGCGCGTCGAAAACGTAAAGTGACCGTTGTCCTTGGTGAAGATCGCAAAACGCGTGATCTTCTTGGTGCCGCGCAAAACCTCGGCGGCAATATAGTCGACCTCATCCCACGGGATCTGAATAAAATCCTCGGGATTGCGCTCGTTATAGTACTCAAACGCCTTATTGCCCACCATCACGTTACCGTGGCTGGTAAGCCCCATCAGGCAGGTTGCCGGCGTTGCCAAATCGACCGTGCTGTTCTGAGATTGCGCCATGCGCGCCTCGCCCTCCAAATAAAACAATCGGACCGCATCCAGTGTACCCACCGGGTGCGGTCCGTTTCAATGGCTCAAAAGCCCTTGTCTAGCAATTCTCGGTCTTAAGCCGAAGCGCGCTTACATGAAGCCGCAGACGCGACCGATGATGCCGATGGCGAAGAGAGCCAGGATGATGACGATCGGGCTGACCTTCTTCTTGAGGAGCTTGCAGACCAGCAGGGTCAGGCACACGGCGGCAAGGCCGGGGATGAGCTGATCGAGGTTAGCCTGAAGCGTGGTGACCTTCACCTGATCAAGGGCGTTAGCACCGATGGAGTTATACATCGTCAGTGCTTCCTTGACACCCTCAGAACCGGAGGGCAGATTAGCCCAGTCGATAAAGGCGCCAGCAGACTGCGTGACCTTGGAGACGACCGGGGTGAAGGAGATGGACACCCAGCGCTCGACCAGGGCGCCGATGATGAACATACCCAGGATGGAAGCGCCCTCGGTGACCTTGCCCATCAGACCGCCGGAGAGGTCCTTGGCGATGGAGGAGCCGACCTTGTAGCCAAACTCCTGCGTGTACCACAGGAAGGCGTAACGGATGATGTTCCACGCGAAGAAGAACAGCAGCGGACCGGCGATGCTGCCGGACAGGGCCAGGGAAGCGCCCAGAGCGCCCAGAATCGGGCGAAGGGTGAACCAGAAGGCGGGGTCGCCGACGCCGGCGAGCGGGCCCATCATACCGACCTTGACGCCCTGAATGGCGACGTCGTCAATCGGAGCACCGTTGGCGCGCTCCTCCTCGAGGGCGAGGGTAACGCCAATGACGGGGGCGGAAACATAGGGGTGGGTGTTATAGAACTCCAGGTGGCGCTTAAGAGCGGCAATCTGGTCATCCTTGCTGGTGTAGAGCTTCTTGATCGCAGGGATCATTGCGAAGCACCAGCCGCCGTTCTGCATACGCTCGTAGTTCCACGAGCCCTGAAGGAACTGATGACGGAAGCAAACCTTCTTACGGTCAGCCTTGGTGAGCTGAATCTTGTTCTCTGCCATATGTATCACTCCCCTCCTACTCGTAATCGTTCAGAATGTCGCCGAGCGGGTCGCCGGAGCCACCGCCCATGCCGCCACCCTGCTTAGCCAGATCCTTAAGGCCAAGGTAGATGAGGGCAAGGGAGATGCCGATGAGGCCAAGGGCGATCAGCGTGAGCTGAGGGATGGCAGCAAGGACAAAGCCGAGGATGAAGAACGGCCAGGTCTCCTTGGTGGCCATCATGTTGATGACCATGGCGTAACCGACGGAAGCGACCATGCCGCCGCCGACAGCCATGCCGCCGGACAGCCAATCGGGCATAGCGTTAAGCGCGTTGGTAACGGCCTCGGCCGGGATGATGCACAGAAGTACTGCCGGGATGGCGATACGAACACCCTGCATGAGGATGCCGGCGTACTGCCAACGCTCGATGCCGGCGAAGTCGCCCTTCTCGGCGCAGGCGTCCATGCCGTGAACCATAGCGGTAGCCAGGGTACGGCAGATCATGGTCAGGAACAGGCCAGCGACCGACAGCGGGACGGCGACGGCGATGGCGGCGGTAACGGCCTTAGCCGAATCGGTGGCGCCACCGTTGAGGGCGAGCGCCATGATGATCGAAGAAGCGACCGAGGCCAGAGCGGCGTCAGGCGCGACGGCGGCGCCGACGTTAGCCCAGCCAAGGGCCATCATCTGGAGCGAACCGCCCAGGAGGATACCCTCCTGAAGGTGACCGGTTACGAGACCGATAAGCGTGCATGCCACGAGCGGCTGATGGAACTGGAACTCATCCAGAATGCCTTCCATACCGGCAAGCAACGCGACAATCGCAACAAGCAGAATAGTGATTGCAGACATGTATCGGACCCTCCTTTACTATGCTTGAGCGGCCAGTTCGGCCTTAGCTTTCTTCAACATGGCGTCGAGATCCTCGGAGGAATCCGAAGGAACCTTGCGGACCTCGAACTTGACGCCCTTGGCCTTGAGGGCCTCGAGAGTCTTAACGTCGTCATCGCCCATAGCGACGGCGTTGGTGACGACGACCTTGCCCTTGGAGTGAGCCATGGAACCGATGTTGGCTTCCTTGATGTCGACGCCGGCCTCGATGGCCCTGAGCAGATCCTGCGGGTTCTCGAAAAGCAGCATGGCCTTGGTGTCACCAAAGCGCGTGTCCTTGACGACCTCGGCCATCTTCTTGATGGGCACGACGTTGGCATGAACTCCCGGAGGGGCAGCCTGCTCGATCATGGTCTTGCGGAGCTCGTCGTGAGCAACGCCGTCGGAAACCACGATGATGCGGTTGGGGTTGATCTGCTTGGTCCACGTGGTGGCCACCTGACCATGAAGCAGACGGGTGTCGATACGGACGTGGGCGATCTTGATGTGCCCGTCGCCGATGACCGTTCCCGGAGGGATGGCGCCTGCAGGAGCAGCGGCGGCCGCAGCCGGCTTCTTCTCCTCGGGCTCCAGAGACTCGGGCTTGACGCGCACGCCAGCCTTAGCCTCAGTCACGAGATGTTTTGCGATCGCATGTGCAGTGTTCTTTGCGTCAAAGCGCTGCGAATATGCCTCGATGAGCATAGGCAGGTTGACACCGGTGACGATAGCCCAGGAATCGTGGCCCTCGATGAGCCCGCTGATCTGGTTGAACGGCGTGCCGCCCCACAGATCAACGAGGAAGAGCACCTGCTCCTGGTCCTCGAAGGAAGCGACTGCTTCCTCGACCTTGGCACGGAAGTCGTCGGGGCCCATGCTCGGCTCGAGCGAGACCACGGCTACAGACGGTTGATCGCCAAAGACCATCGAGCCCGTCTGCTTGATTCCAGCCGCCAAGTCACCATGGCTAGCAAGAACAATACTTACCATCACATAACCTCCTTTTTGTCTACGTATTTCCTACACGACAATAATGGAGTATACCTGTTCGCCTTGTGGATTTATAGCTAAATTCGCAAACGGTTGCATTATTTGTTTAAACGTCTAAGTTTGTTACAAATTGATTACGTTGCTGATTTACAGCTCATTGCCTACTAAAACGTGAGTTGCCAATTACTTTCACAGATATATACAGACACTCTGTTCATTGATGCCGCTTTTAGGTTAATCCCAATGCGCCTGCGTGCCGCTATTTTGTTTAAACAGACATAACTTGACTAATTGTATGACTTATGCTCTAGCGCAAGTAGTCATTGGGGACGTTCTTAAACGACTAGTCAAACAAGAACGCCCCCAACGACTAGGGGCTAGACGATGTGGAGAGGGTTAGCGGCGTCGACGGCGTCGGGGGCGTCAGAAGGGCCGTCGGGGGCAGCGTCTGCCGGATCCTCGTCGGGGGTCTCGATCTGCTTGATCATGACCTCTTGGCCCTGGAGCAAATAGGTATCGCCACTGCCGCAATGGGGGCAGGTCTTGCCGTGCTCGACTGTCGCATAGTCGCGGCCGCACGCCTCGCAATGCGTCACGGCCTCGACGGGCTCCACGATAAGCTCCGCGCCCTGCGTGATGGACTTTTTATCTGCCGCCCAGCGCCAAGCGTCGAGCAGCAAGTCGGGAACGACGCCCGAGACCTCGCCCAGCAGCAGCGTGACGCTCGAAACGCGACGCACGCCATTGGCGCGCGCCACGTTCTCAACATCGCGAATAATGTGATAAACGATTCCCAATTCATGCAAGGTAGAAACCTTTCAACAACGGTTGATGCGATGCAAACTCAAAGCAAGGGGACGGCGAAATCTAGTCTGCGCCGTCCCCTTACCCGCCATGGTTACCTATTTACGACCGAACTTGATTTTAATTGCACGCTTTAAAGCATACTTGCCAAGGCTCGGGAGCTTTTGCTCGTATTTGACCATCGTGGAGCACTCGGGGCGATCGCGATCCAGATGGATGGCATCGAACGCGCACTTGGTGGTGCACAGGCCGCAGCCGATGCACTTGTTGGGGTCGACGATCGAGGCACCGCAGCCCAAGCAGCGGGCGGTCTCGGCGCGCACCTGCTCTTCGGTAAAGGTCTCGACGTACTCGCTGAAGGGCGCGGCCTTCTCGCGCTCGCGGTCGACACGTGCCACCTCGCGGCTCGCGTTGTCATAGCTCGCGATCACGACATCGTCGCGGTCGAGCGCGGTGTAGCGGCGCTGGTTGCGGCCGATGGTGAGCGTGGAGCCCGGCTGCACAAAGCGGTGGATGGACACCGCAGCCTCGTGACCGGCGGCGATAGCGTCGATGGCGAAGCTGGGACCGGTGTAGACGTCACCACCCACAAAGATGTCGGGTTCGGCGGTCTGGTAGGTCTGGGGATCGGCAAGGGCACCCTGACCACGGCCAAGCTCCACCTTGGAGCCAGCCAGCAGGTCGCCCCACACGATGGACTGGCCGATGGACATGACGACACGGTCAGCATCGACACGGCGTAGATCGTTCTCGTCGTACTCGGGCGCAAAACGGCCTTCGTCGTCAAAGACACGCGTGCAGCGCTTGAAGGTGATACCGCACACACGACCGGCCTCGTCCAGGTGGACCTCCTTGGGACCCCAACCGCAGCTGATGTGCGCGCCGTCCTCGATGGCCTCGCGACGCTCTTCCTCGCTGGCGGGCATCTGTGCCTCGCTCTCCAGGCAGAACATCTCAACGTGCTCGGAACCCAGACGGCAGGCGTTGCGGGCAACGTCGATGGCCACGTTGCCGCCGCCCACCACGATGGTGCGGCCGAGCAGCGCGTCAATCTTGCCGCTGTTGACCTCGCGCAAAAAGTCGACGGCCACGGTCACACCCTCGGCGTCCTCGCCCGGAATGTCGGCAAGGCGGCCGCCCTGGCAGCCAATAGCCACGTAGAAGGCCTTAAAACCCTGCGTGCGCAGCTCGTCGAGCGTCACGTCGCGGCCGACTTCCACGCCATAGCGGAACTCGGCACCCATCAGGCGAATGATCTCGACCTCGGCCTCGATAACATCCTTCTGCAGCTTAAAGCTGGGAATGCCGTAGGTGAGCATGCCACCCGGGCGCTCGTTTTTCTCGAACACGACGGGCTTGTAGCCCTTCTCGGCAAGATAGAAAGCGCAGGACAGACCGGCCGGGCCGGCACCGATGATGGCAATCTTCTGGTCGAAGCCGCCAGCGCGCGTCGGCGTCACCACGGGCGGGACGTAGCGGGTCGCAGCGTCCAGATCGCGCTGGGCGATAAACTTCTTGACTTCGTCGATAGCCACGGCGGCGTCCACACGACCGCGGGTGCAGGCATCCTCACAGCGGCGGTTGCACACACGGCCGCAGATAGCGGGCAGCGGGTTCTCGCGCTTAATGAGCGCCAGTGCCTCGTCATAGCGGCCCTGCGCCGCGAGCTTCAGATAGCCCTGAACGGCGACATGCGCGGGGCAAGCCGTCTTGCAGGGCGCGGTGCCGGACTCGTGCGTCTCGATGCGGTTGTCGTTGCGGTAGTTAGGCGACCACTTGGTGTGGTCCCACTTGGTGGCATCGGGCAGCTCCTGGCGCGGATACTCGGGTACCTGTCCGCCGGCCTTTTTGCTGCAGAGCTTTTGGCCCAGCTTGGCGGCGCCGGCCGGGCACACCTCAACGCAGCGACCGCAGGCAACGCACTTGTCCTTCTCGACCTTGGCAACATAGGCCGAGCGCGACAGGTTGGGCGTGTTGAACAGCTGAGAGGTGCGCAGGGCGTAGCACACGTTGACGTTGCAGTTGCAGATGGCGAAGATCTTGTTCTCGCCGTCGATATTGGTGATCTGGTGCACAAAGCCGTTGTCCTCGGCCTGGCGCAAAATGTCGTAGACCTCGTCGCGCGTCACGTAATGGCCACGGTCGGTCTCGACCACGTAGTCGGCCATATCGCCCACGGCGATGCACCAATCGGCCGGGTCGTCGGCGCAGCCCTCTCCCATCACGCGACGGCTCGCGCGGCAGCTGCAGGTGCTGGCGGCATACTTGCCATCGTATTTGTCGAGCCAATGCTCGATATGCTCGATCGGCACCGACGTGCTCGCGGCATCGATGGCCTTCTCGACCGGAATGACGTGCATGCCGATACCGGCGCCTCCGGGCGGCACCATCGGCGTGGCCTTGGACAGCGGTCCCTTGGACGCCTGCTCAAAGAACTTGGCATAGACCGGGTGCTCCTCGAGCTGGCTCACGCGCATGTTGAGGAACTCGGCGGAACCCGGCACCAGCATGGGCAGCACCCACTGCTTGGCGCGCTCGGGGTTTTCCCAGTTGTACTCGAGCAGACCCGTGTAGCTCATGTCGTCGAGCATCTTCTCGATATCGGCTTCGGGCATGCCGGTGAGCTTGACCATCTCGGGCAGCGTATAGGGACGGCGCATCTTCATCTTGCAGAGCACTTCGGCCTGCTCGTCGGTTGCGGCCTCGGCAAACGACCAGTACTCGTAGCCCAGCAGCTCGTCGCGATGCAGCAGACGGTTGGTGCAGTGCTCGCACAGCTTGACGATTGCCTCGCGCGGATGCTCCGGCAGCGGCGGCACGAACTCCGAACCGATATCGGGCTCGGTGTAGCTAATTCCCGGTCCGTTGAGAATCATGGTTGTCCCTTCTCTTGCCGCAGCCCGACGAGGCCGCGGCACCCCTCTTTTTTTGCAGGCCGGGCATGCCCCCATGCCGTTCACCCGCCATTGTTGACATTGTGTCAAAAATAGTATTGACGAACCGTCAACAATATTCAAGACTGTTAGGCGAACGGTCCGGCAAAAGAGGATGAAAGGCGGCAAAACATGGGCAACAACGCAGCAGGTACCTCTGTGGTCGATGCCATCCCCGCATCCGATAGCGCGGCAAAGCGCCTGACGGGCGACGAACGCCGTCGCGAGATCCTCGATGCCGTGCGCACCGTAAGCTCCGAGTTGGGCGTGTCCCACCTATCGGTATCGGCTGTGACCAAGCGAGCCGGCTGCACGCGTTCATTGTTCTACCACTACTTTGCCGATATGGACGCCGCCGTCACCGCTGTCATGGACGAGGCAATCGACGGCTTTATCTCCGAGCTCGAGCAGTGGAACGCCGGCCGCACCGTCGGCGATATCGAGGGCGCGCTCGACACCGTCGCCCCGCTCTTTAAGCGTCTGGTCGCCAGCGGCCACGAACTGCCGAGTACGCTCACCTCGAGCAGCGGCGCGCTCTACGGCGGCTTTTTGCACAACGTGGTTCAGCGAGTGGCTCAGTACATCTGCGACACCACCGTGGTGGATTTTGTCGCCCATCATGAGCTACGCATCGACCATGTCTACGAGACGTTCTACACCCTCATCATGGGACTGTTGATGTATATCCGCACGCACCCCGATGTGCCCGACGAGACGGTCAAGGAAATCATCGCCTCGACACTCCACATCGAGGGCTATACCGCCAAGTATCCGGAGCGCAAGCCCCAGAACTGACGACATTTGGCCAAACTGCCCGCGATCGGAAGAGGGGCCGCGGGCGTGTGAAAGGAGAGCAGCATGCTGTTCGATGTTTGGGGTAGCGATACCCTTATCCACTGGGCCGGCTGGGCCATGGTCTTTATTGGCCTGATCGTGCTCAACGAGGTCGGCCGCCGCACCAAGCTGGGCGCGGCCATCATCTTTGGCGTGGCTCCGCTGGCCATGACCATCTACTGCGTCGCCATCGCCATCGGCGTCTCGCAGGGTGCCGAGTGGGCGCTCACCAACCCCACCCATGTGTACCAGAACAGCTGGTTCCACTACGCCAAGGTGTACGCGGCGCTGGCCGGTTGCTGGGGCTTCATTGCCATTAAGTACCAGTGGGGCAAGATCGGCAAGGCGCATTGGTTCCGCGCGTGGCCGTTTGTGATCGTCGCCATCAACATCATGATCGCCGTCGTGTCCGACTTCGAGAGCGCCTATCACTTCTTTGTCCTGGGCCAGTCCACTTGGGTCACCTCCGAAGGTGCTACGCAGCTTGCCGGCTGGAACAACGTGTTCAACGGCATCGCCGGTATCATCAACATCTTCTGCATGACCGGTTGGTGGAGCGTCTACGCCTCCGAGGACAAGACCGACATGCTGTGGCCCGACATGACCTGGGTCTACATCATCGCCTACGATATCTGGAACTTCTGCTACACCTACAACTGCCTGCCCACCCACTCCTGGTTCTGCGGCTTTGCGCTGCTGCTGGCGCCCACCGTCGCCGCCTTTATCTGGAACAAGGGCGGCTGGATCCAGAACCGCGCCTTTACGCTGGCCATTTGGTGCATGTTTGCCCAGGTGTTCCCGTACTTCCAGGAGGAGTCCATCTTTGTGACCCACTCCACGCTCGACCCCGGCGCCGCTACCGCGGTCTCGATCGCCGCACTGGTCGCCAACGTCGCCGCGATCATCTACATCGCTTACCGCGCCAAGAAGCTCGGCCGCAATCCCTACAAGCAGGATGTCTTTGAGGGCACCAGCGATTGGGAGAAGGCCACCGCTCGCCGTGCCAAGGTTGATTACGCGCACGCCGAGTAACATGTTGGCCGCTGTTGGCACTTGGGCATAGGCCCGCTCACCAGGCCTTTCAATCCAATGTCTCGCAGAGCCCCCGAAAAGCGTTTCGCTCGCTTTCCGGGGGCTTTTTGTCGTTGCGCCTCTATTCATCTATTCAAAAACACGCGCATATATAAAATCGGATTTCAAATCATGCGGCGGCTCTATGGAGCCCCGTTTTTGGGTACATTGTTGTCCCGATATTGAGCTTGGGGGATATATGAAAGATGAGACGATGGGCCAAGAGGATGCGGTCCAAGATGCAGAAGCGTGTGCCGAGGCCCTGGAGAGTCTAGACCAGATCGCGCTGGCCGAGATTACGTTTGACGATTCGAGCGTTGATGTGCAGGATGAGCCGGAAATCGAGGCGCAGCTCGATGATCAGGATGCAAAAGACGATGGCGCCGCGCCCACCGAAGACGAGGCAGGTCACGAAGACACCGAAAGCGAGGCCGGCAATCAGCCCGAATCCGACACGGGCGAGGAAACCGTCTTGCTCGACAGCTTGCCGGCCGAAGATTCGCTGACCCGCGAGCTCCCTGGCTTAGGCTCTGCGCCTGCCGTGGACGAGACCATCGCCATGGGCGATATTCCCCTACCGTCCGTTCCTTCGGCACGCGAGGCCGAGGTTCGCCATCGCAAGATGTCGCCCAAGCGCCGCAATCTGATGGTTGCCGGCGTCGTGGCCGTCGCGCTCGTCGCCGGCGGCGCGGGCTATGCGGCTTGGAACGGATATCAGCAAGAGCAGGCCGCCGTTGCCGCCGCCAATGCGCACACGATGATGTCAGTGCAAATTGGCGTACATGCCGCGGGGCTCGACTGCTCCACCGGCTCAAAGATCCCCGTGCAGGTGAGTGGCCAGGATTCTGACGGATCCTCCGTAAGCGAAACACTCTATGTTGACGAGCACGGCCGTGGCATCAAACTGCTACCCGGTGACTACACGCTCTCCGTTGCCGCCTCCCCCATCGCGTCCGACGGCACCGTCTATACCGTGCCGACCACCAAGGCGCAGATCACGATCAAGAGCGACGGACAGGACCTAAGCAGCCAGGCCGCCTTTAAGCTCAAGGTGCCTTCGGCCGACACGGTAACCGACGACCAGATCGATGCCGCCGCCAAATATGCCGAGGAGGGAGGCGCGAGCTCCGCCGCCACCGCCAAGGTGCTCCAGCAGGCGGCAACCGCGCGGCGCGACGCCGCCGTCAATGCCGTGAGCGCGCAAAAGGCACAAGCGGCCCGTGATGCCGACGCCCGTCACAAGGCAACTGACCTCTACCAGCTCGATATCCCCGTCGAGTGGTACGGCAAGGTCGAGACTTGGCAAAATGGCAGCACGCTATGCATCTATCTTGCCGGCGACAGCGATACGCCGATTGTGACGCTCGTCGCGGTGCGCGAGGGCGAGAGCTTTACGCCCGATGAGGGCGATACGGTTTTGGGTGCGGCCAACCTAGGCAACGGTTATACCGTCTACGCCAGCGGCCCCGTCTATCCGTACCTGGTGCCCCAGACCATCAACGGACGGACACAGAATCCCGTGTCGACCTACCCCATGGACACGGCCATTGAGCTTGTCGAGCTCACGACCGGCAACCGCTACACCTATAGCCAGATCAAGAACGTACTGGTCGGCAAAGACGGCAAGGCCGATGCCGCGACCAAACTAGAGACCGACTATCTCGCCCAGATTCTCCTGCCGAGCATCAAGGCCCAGGACTAGCGGACCATGACACCTGAGTCCTGGCCTCGCAAATCCATAGACGATTAGGAAAGGAGCCACTTCCATGCGGGCGCAGCATGTACCACGCCGTGTTTGCATGGAATATCGGCCTGCTCATCCATGGTAACGATTGTCGACTCACCAAGATCGAATTGGGCCATCGAGGCATCAAGCGCGGCAATTTCGCGCTCGCGCGTTTTCTCGCTTGCCATATCCGCACTCACCTGAATCAGGCTATAAGCCTGCATGAGAAGTGCATCCCCGGCCACAAAGTCCACCTCATGGCTTTTATTCTTCTCTTTGATCAGCAGGCGGCAGACCGAACCGGACCGCACGGCTGGAGTCCTTCTTCTGAGCGCATTGAACACCGCAGTCTCGAGCCTCTGGCCCTGATCAAATGCCGATGCGGGAGAGAATGCTCCGAACATCGCAGGATCGACAGCGTAGACTTTAGATGCGGACCGCGCATTATTTGCAAGTGAGCGCGTGAACTCCGGCACCGAAAACAACAGGTAGGCGTCCTCGTAATACTCAAGTAAGTCGCCGAGCGAATTACGACTGACGGGTATCTGCCTACTTTTGAACTCGTTGTACACTTTGTTCACTGACAGCTCTCGTCCCGAAGATGCCATGCACCGCGCCAGAAACAGCGAGGCCAAACGGGGGTTCTTGACGTCGTAACGTTCAACGACGTCCATGGCGACCGTTCGCGACGCATATTCCTGTAGCAGCTGAATCGCGTCTGCGGGCGTCTGCTCAAGTGTCGCGATGAATCCCCCTCGCTCGAGATATCCGACCAGATGGTGTCGGAGCAACGCTGCATCGCTCGAGGAGAAGGGTGCGTTCGACTCAGGAACGCTCCCCGTCTTATATCGGACGTATTCCGAAAAACTCAACGGAAAAAGCTCTCGCACAAGAGAACGGCCCCTGAACTCGCTCTTAAGTTCTGAGGACAGCATCTTAGAAGAAGATCCCGTCACGTAAACGGTCGCCTTCTCCGTATCGACCACGCGTCGCAGAAACGCACCCCATTCGGGTATTTCCTGGATCTCGTCAAAGAAAAGGTAGGCGCCCTCGCCTCGAGCAGCAGGATATAGTGCATAGAATGTATCGAGCACGTCCGCTAGTAGCGATGGCTCATACGGACGCAAGCGCTCATCCTCAAAATTGAAATATAGCATCCGGTCAAGCTCGACGCCTTGGCCCTGAAGCCGCCGTATCTCCTGATACAGGCGATACGTCTTTCCACAACGACGGGCGCCCACAATCACATATACGATGTTGTCGCGCTTTGGCTCCTGCGGGTTGCCCAGATCAAGGTCGCGCTCAAAGACCTGCGGAATCCCCTGTTGCTCAAAGTCCTTTATTTTTTGAGCCACCAAGTCGTTGAATGCCATAATTCTCCAATCTTGCTCTCCTGCTAATCAAGATTATAACGATTCTTGATTAGCAGGAGAGCAAGATTATGCGTATCTTGATTAATGGATAAGCAAGTTTTCTATTAGTGGCCCCTCCCGGAGGATATCGAGCGGCCGAGGGGGCAGGCATGAACGCCTCTAGCCGAAAACAAAGTAGCTAAAAAAGCCCCGTCCCAAATGAGCTACTTAACGCCAGGGGTCGGCTTCGAAGAGGGGCTCGCGCTCGGGGCGACGATCGCTATAAGGATCGTAGCCGTCGTCATCCTCGTTTTCGGCACGGATATAGGGGTCGCGCGGCTTGGGCGCCGGTTTAGGCGCAGGCTTAGGTGCGGCGGGTGCGGCATCGGTCGCCGGCGTGTTCGTCTTGTTCTTGTCTGTCATCTGCATAGCTCCTTGCCATGTACTCACGTTCAACACCATCGATTGTCGCACGAAAAAGGGCGGCGGACCCGATTGGATCCGCCGCCCTTGGCGTTTTGCGATGAGGGGCGGTTTTAAAGCCGGCCCAAAATCTACTCGGCGTCGGGGACTTCGTAGGTGGCCGCCGGCGTGTTGTCGCACACGACGGTAAAGCCGCCGTCCTTGTCGACATCGACCGTCACCTGATCGCCCTCGCGCACCGTACCGTCGATGATAGCGGCGGCAATGGCATCCACGACCTCGCGCTGCACGAGACGCTTGAGCGGACGGGCACCAAAGACCGGGTCCAGGCCGCCCACGGCGAGCATCTGCTTGGCCGCCGGGGTGATGGCCAGCGTCATGCGCTCCTTGGCCAGACGTGCGCGGACATCGGCGAGCTGGATATCGACGATCTTCTCAATCTGCGCCATGCCGAGCGGATGGAACACCACGATATCGTCGATACGGTTGAGGAACTCGGGGCGGAAGGTCTGAGCCATGGCCGCGTCGACCTGATGGCGCATCTCTTCCTCGTCCTTGCCGGACAGATCGGCGATGGCCTTGGAGCCCACGTTGGACGTCATGATAATAATCGTGTTCTTGAAGGACACCTGGCGACCCTGGCCATCGGTCAGACGGCCGTCATCAAGCACCTGCAACAGCACGTTGAAGACATCCGGATGAGCCTTCTCCATCTCGTCGAGCAAGATTACGGAGTACGGACGACGACGCACGGCCTCGGTGAGCTGGCCGCCCTCGTCGTAGCCAACGTATCCCGGAGGCGCGCCGATCAGACGTTGGACGCTGAACTTCTCCATGTACTCGGACATGTCGATACGCACGAGCGCACGCTCGTCATCGAACAGGCACTCGGCAAGCGCCTTGGCGAGCTCGGTCTTGCCCACGCCGGTGGGGCCCAGGAAGAAGAAGCTGCCGATGGGCTTGTCCGGATCGGAGAGGCCCGCACGGCTGCGACGCACGGCTGCGGCGACAGCGGACACGGCCTCGTCCTGGCCGATGACGCGCTTGTGCAGCTCGCCCTCCAGGCCTTTCAGCTTGTCGAGCTCGCCCTGCATCATCTTGGAGACGGGCACGCCGGTCCAGGCGCTCACGACCTCGGCGATCTCATCGGAGGTCACCTGCTCGTTGAGGCCCTCGCCGTCCTGCTGCTTTTGCGCCTCGAGCGCGGCCTCGGAATCCTGAATCTGCTGCTGCAGACCCGGAATCACGGAGTAGCGCAGCTCGGACGCACGGCCCAGATCGCCGTTGCGCGTCGCGCGCTCCTCTTCGCTCTTGGCCTCGTCAAGCTGTCCCTTGAGCTCCTGCACGTGGTCGATGGCGTTCTTTTGGTTGAGCCAGCCGGCCTTTTGCACGTTGAGCTTTTCCTGGACCTCGGCAATCTCCTGACGCAGGGCCTCAAGACGCTCCTTGGAGGCGTCATCGGTCTCCTTCATAAGCGCCTGCTCCTCGATCTGCAGCTGGGTGAGCTGACGCGTGGTAGCGTCGATCTCGACCGGCATGCTGTCGAGCTCCATGCGCAGGCGGCTTGCAGCCTCATCGACCAGATCGATGGCCTTGTCAGGCAGGAAGCGATCGGCGATGTAGCGATCGGAGAGGTCGGCGGCGGCCACGAGCGCGCTATCGGTGATGTGCACGCCGTGGAAGATCTCGTACTTCTCCTTGAGGCCACGCAGGATCGAGATGGTGTCCTCGACGGTAGGCTCGCTGACCATCACGGTCTGGAAACGACGGGCGAGCGCCGCGTCCTTCTCGATGTACTTGCGATACTCGTCGAGCGTGGTCGCGCCGATCGCGTGCAGGTCGCCACGGGCAAGCGCCGGCTTCAGGATGTTGCCAGCGTCCATGGAGCCCTCGGTGGCACCCGCGCCCACGATGGTGTGGAGCTCATCGATGAACAGGATGACCTTACCCTCGGATTTTTGTACTTCCTTGAGCACGGCCTTTAAGCGGTCCTCAAACTCGCCGCGGTACTTGGCGCCGGCGACCAGCGCGCTCATGTCGAGCTCGATGAGGTCGCGATCGCGCAGGGTACTCGGCACGTCGCCGGCCACGATACGCTGGGCGATGCCCTCGACGATGGCCGTCTTACCGACGCCCGGCTCGCCGATGAGCACGGGGTTATTCTTGGTGCGGCGGGACAGGACCTGGATGGTACGACGAATCTCGTCGGTACGGCCGATGACCGGGTCGAGCTTGCCGGCGCGGGCAAGGTCGCAGATATTGCGGCCGTACTGCTCCAGCGCCTCAAACTGGGTCTTGTCCTCGGCAGACGTCACGCGGTCATCGCCACGCAGCTCCTCATAGACCTGCTCGATGCGCTCCTTGGTAACGCCGGCGTCGCGCAGTACGCGGCCCGCCTCGCCCTTGTCCTCGGCAAGCGCCATCAGCAGATGCTCGGTCACCACAAAGCTGTCGCCCATCTTGGTGGCCTTCTTTTCGGCCTTCTCGATAACGCGGACGAGCTCATTGGACAGGCCCATCTGCTGGCCCTCGCCCGAAACCTTGGGCGCGCGGTCGATGGCATCTTGTGTGGAGCGTGCAAGCTGGGCCGGGTCGGCGCCGATGCGCTCGATGATCACGGAGATATTGCGCTCGCCGGCACCGAGCAGGGCAGACAGCAGGTGAATCGGCTCCACCGCGCCGGCCTGCGCGTCGGCAGCCGTGCTCATGGCGGTCTGTAACGCCTCGCGCGACGTCATTGCTAGCTTATCGATTCTCATGGAATCACCTCTCTTGGGGCGGCCGCCCTACGGGGCGGCTTCACGTTGTTCGAGAAGTATTGTTGCCAACTTTGTACGATCTTATACACAAATCTAAGTCTCTATATATAAGATTTTCTGAGTGATTAAGTGATAGGGAGCAGGCACGCTCGCCCGCTGCGGCCTCGTCCCCTTACTATCTCAATCTGCAACATCTAGCGGCTGTTTATGGCTCTAGATGTTACAGATCGAGATGAAATGACCAGCGGCACCCGTTTATCTAAATCTGTAACATCTAGTCAGCAAATAGAGCTCTATCTGTTACAAATCGAGACGAACAGAAAACACCCGGATCAAAAATCTAAATCTGTAACACCAGGCCCACTTTTAGCGGCCAAGATGTTACAGATCGAGACAGACCGAAAACCACCACAAAGAGGACAGGCACCTTTGTGGTGGTCGCGGTCTCTACTCCTTCGCCGAACCCGTACTTCCCGATTCGACGGTCCAGGGCATCTCATCCTCGAACAGCCATGTACGGGCAGACCCACTATCGCGTGCAGTCTGCGGGTCAGGCAAGCAGGTCTGTTTATAGGCATCTTGGATACACTGACCCATAAAATCGTTGAGCTCGGTCTGGTCGCCCTCCATGACATAGGCGACATCACCGTCCATGATGTAGATGCCCGGACCCTCATTGCCCTCGTAGCCGGGATCGTACGAAACATCACATAACTTGGCGCCATTCGCGGTGTCCAACTCGATGGACGAGCGGCATCCGCCAACCATGTCATTCGCTTTTGCCCGATAGGACGCATATCCATACCAGCGCTTAAAGGTTTTGCCCCTGAGCAGCTCGGACGCCCTGTCGATCAGACTAGAATCCGTGGTATAGCGCATAGCCCCAAGCTGAATACGTGGATAATTACTAATGCCCAGCGCAGCCGGTTGCTCATCAAAATCAACGGTAATGGTCTCGGGCTTGTCGTCGCCGGTCAGAAGTTCGACAGATTGAGTCACAGGCTTGACCACCGGCTCCGTCACCGCAGCAGGTAGAAATGCCATACCGACAGCGCCCGCGCCAACCACAGCGATCGCAAGCGCCAAGACAATCAATCCAATACGGGCAGAACGGCTCACGGCAAAACACCCCACAATGCAAACCTTCGCCACCTGCACTAATGATACCGCCAGCTAACACTATTACCAAAAGAAGCCGCGCGCTCCTCACCACCACAAAGGGGACAGGCACCTTTGTGGTGGTTTTCGACGCTAACGGTCGACCATCTCGCGCCATGAGATTAAACTTGAATTGTTCTCTGAACATATCCATTTCTGCCTATCCTCAACAGATCTTTGTCTCGAGGAGCGCATATGAAGCCGCCTCATTCCACCGGTCGCAACATCATCGCCATTCTCGCCGTACCCATCGTGATGCTCTTCCTTATCGCCATCACGCCCTTTTCCCTTGGTATCGCCTCGCCCTTCGATTTGTGCGGGATGGTCGACGCCGGCTCGCGTGCCACCTCGCTCTCCTTTATCTGCCGTGGTGTGTTCTACGAAGACGCAATTCCCACCGGAAGTTGGCGGTCAAAGTTACCGCTGCTCGGTCAAATCGACGGACAGTCTCCTTATTTCTGCTTTGAACCTCAGACGATGAATTATTTGATCGACGACCAGCCGCTTTCCTCCGTCTCCCTCGCCTACGACTACATGCCAAACGCCGACGAGCGCCACATGAACCAAGTCCTCGACAAGATGCTTGGACAGTGCGGGCTCACCGAGGAGGCCGGTCGAACCATCTATAGCAACCAGAAATTAAAGCGAACAGAACTCCGCCGTGTCGGAAAAATCAAAGGGCGAAACGGGGCCGCCTACTGGGATGCCTGGGCAACACGCGACAAGGGCGAATTCGGACACAGCACCTATATGGTCACTGTCTACACCAAAGACGGAATTAAGGACAATGTTGACGATTTCGCGTCATCCAAACTCGGCATCCCCAAAACGACCAAACCCGCCAGCCCGGGCGAAATCCTGTAGAGGCATTCATTGAAATGTCGCTCAACACACAAGCCGGCATCGAGCTCACCCACCACCACAAAGGTGCCTGTCCCCTTCGTTGTGGTTTTCAACAAAAAGAAGCCGCCCCAATAAAAAGAGGCGGCATCAAGCAAGTCTATTTATTAGCGTCCCTCAAGACCCAACGAGAACGCAGAAATGTAGCCCGGGGCTTACCCTTTCCCGAACGCGACCCTCGCGAAGCGCGTGAGCGAGCGGGAAAGGGTAAGCCCAGGGCGGACAATTAAGTGCGTTACTCGGCAGCGGCCTTGAACTTGTTGTAGTTGATCAGGCAGCCAGCCTTGACGATGGCACGCTCCTCGGCCGTCATATCGGCAATGTAGAGCTCAATCTGCTCGACCGCACCGTCGGCGCGTACCACGTAGGCAGCGATGTTCTTCAGGTCGCCATCGAGCGCGGCGCGGATACCCGGCACGAAGACGTAATCGCCCACCTCAAAGTTGGGCTCAGCCTCCATCTGGAAGGGCACCATGCCCCAGTTCATCACATTGGAGCGATAGCGCTTGGTAGCGTACTCGTGGACGATGTTGGCCAGGCCGCCAATTACGCGCTGGCAGCTCGCGGCCTGCTCGCGGGCAGAACCGTCGCCGGGCTTCTTGGCGTAGAGCATGGAGCCGTACTCGGTCGCCTTGGCGTCTGCCGCGATACCCGCGCCGGCCAGCGCCTCAAACACGCCGGCAAGCTCGGCATCGAGTGCCGCCAGGTCGCCTGCTGCCTCGCCAGCAACGCGGCGCTTTTCCACCGCGTCGACCTCCTTGGAGCGGCCCACGTAGGCCGGATCGCGGCGGCTGAGCGTAAACTCAGCCAGACCCAGCGGGTTGGAGCGGAAGGAGCTCGTCTCGCCCGAGGGAATGAGCTCGTCGGTCGTAGTGACCGGGTCCATGATCTTGGAGCACACCTTGAGCAGGATATCGTCGCCGAGGGGCTCCATCGCGGGCCACGGCTTGATGTTGGGGCCTTCGACCAGCTCGTCGGCAGGCTCCGCCTTGCCAAAGCCCCAGTACACGCGCTTTTTGTACGGCGCGTCGTCAAAGGTGTATTCGCAGGCCTCGTCCCAAGTCTCCTCGGGCAGGTCGGTCGCCGGCGTCAGGACGCCGCCGTTGGCAGCCGTCGCCGCAATGGAGCGGGCGTCCATCAGAGCCACAGCGCTCAGCTGGCCATTGCCCGGCTTGGAACCCTCGCGGTTGGGGAAGTTGCGCGTAGTGTGGCGGATCGAAAGGCCGTTGTTGGCGGGCGTGTCGCCGGCACCGAAGCACGGGCCGCAGAATGCCGTGCGCACAATCGCGCCGGCCTCCATAAGATTGTAGATATAGCCGCGGCGCGTAAGCTCGAGTGCCACGGGCTGGCTCGTGGGATAGACCGACAGTGAGAACTCGCCGCAGCCGGTGTTGGCGCCCTTGAGCACGCGGGCAGCCTGGACCACGGAGTCGTAGTTGCCGCCCGAGCAGCCAGCGATGACGCCCTGCTGCACGTGCAGCTTGCCGTCGACGATCTTGTCGAGCAGGCTAAAGTGCGTCTTGCCCTCGCCGATCTTGGCGGCCTCGAGCTCCACCTCGTGAAGGATGTCCTCGAGGTTCTCGTTGAGCTCGTCGATCTCAAAGCCGTTGGAAGGATGGAACGGCAGGGCGATCATGGGCTTGATGCTCGACAAATCGACCTCGACGCAGCCGTCGTAGTAGGCGACATCGGCGGGCTTGAGTTCGCGGTAGTCTTCGCCGCGGCCGTGCATGGTCAAAAACGCGTGCGTGTCCTCGTCGGTGGCCCAGATGCTCGACAGGCAGGTGGTCTCAGTAGTCATGACGTCGACGCCGTTGCGGTAATCGGTCGTCATGCTCGCGATGCCCGGGCCCACAAACTCCATGACCTTGTTCTTGACGTAGCCCTTGGCAAAGACGGCGCGGATGATGGCGAGCGCCACGTCGTGCGGGCCGACGCCGGGACGCGGGGCGCCCGTGAGGTAGATGGCGACGACGCCGGGATAGGCGACATCGTAGGTGTCACGCAGCAGCTGCTTTGCCAGCTCGCCGCCGCCCTCGCCCACGGCCATGGTGCCCAGGGCGCCGTAGCGGGTGTGCGAGTCGGAGCCCAGGATCATTTTGCCGCAACCGGCGAAGTTCTCACGCATAAAGGAGTGGATGACGGCGATGTGCGGCGGGACGAAGATGCCGCCGTACTTCTTGGCCGCGGAAAGGCCAAAGACATGGTCGTCCTCGTTGATGGTGCCGCCCACGGCGCACAGCGAGTTGTGGCAGTTGGTGAGCACGTAGGGCAGCGGGAACTGCTCCATGCCCGAGGCGCGCGCCGTCTGGATGATGCCGACAAAGGTGATGTCATGGCTCGCCATGGCGTCGAAGCGAATCTTGAGCGCCTCGGGGTCGACCGACGTGTTATGTGCCTGAAGGATCGAATACGCGATGGTGCCGCGCTTGGCATCCTCGGGCGTCTGCGTAATGCCGCGCTCTGCAGCCTCGGCCGCAGGCACAACCTCGCTGCCACCGCGCAGGTAGATGCCGTCCTCGTACAGCTTGACCATACTGTCTCCCACTCTGCCCAAAAGATTTGGGCGCATAGCATACATTCGTTCAATATCGTGCCATAGAACGGTTGCGAGTGGGTTACGAATCTGCACGTTCACTTTATCTCAGTAAAGTAAAGGACGAGCCCAGCGTGGGCCGGCAGATTTTGTGCAAGAGCGTCCCTTTCGACTAGTCATTTAAGAACGTCCCCAATGACTACCGTGCCGCACTCCGGCAACGCCGATGTTTTGGCGCGGACAGCGAAAGCCCACCAGAGCGAGCAAGGTGACGTGAAAGAGGAGGGAAGCGTACTTCGGTACGCGACCGACGATTGAACGTCAGATTGCCGCTCTGGCGGGCTTGCAGCGTCGAGCCGTTACGCGGTTTGGTAAAACCGCGTAACTATAGGTCTCCGCCGGCGCCCAGTAGCTTGCGCATGACTTGCTCGGGGTTAACCGAGCCGTCGCGCGGGGCAAGGGCGGTGATCTTCTTCTGCATCTTGTACTCGTGCAGCTCATCCTCGAGTTGGCGTACGCGGGCACGGAGCTTCTCGTTCTCGCGCTCGCGTTCCTCGGCGCGCTCCTTCATATCGAGGATACGCACCACACCGGCAAGGTTGATGCCCTCGTCGGTCAGTTGATTGATGAGTTCCAGGCGCTCGATATCGGCACGCGAATACAGGCGCGTATTACCGCCCGAGCGCTGAGGATTCACCAGGCCCTTGGACTCGTAGACGCGCAGAGTCTGCGGGTGCATGCCGGTCAGCTCGGCCGCCACGCTGATCATGTACAGCGGTTTGTTCCTATTGTCCTCGGCCATGCTACCTGACCCCTTTCCGTCTCGTTATCGTCCATCATAAGCCCGCGGGCGCGGGCGTGCGCCACGACCGCCCTAGTACGTCGCCTTGTAACGGTTGACCTTCTCGCGATAGTCGCGCGTGTCGGCCTCGCGCAGCTTGGTCATGGCATCGCGCTCGTCATCGGATAGGTTCGTGGGGACCTGCACCTTGATCTCGACGAGCAGCGCGCCCGTACGGCCACGGTGCTTAACGTCGGGCGCTCCCATCTCCTTAAAGCGGAACTTCTTGCCCGTCTGGGTACCCGCGGGCACTTTCAAACGGACCGTCGCACCGCCGGGCGTAGGCACGTCCACCGTGCAGCCGAGCGCCGCCTCGTAGACCGAGACCGGTACCTCCATGGTCACGTCGGCGCCTTTGCGCTTAAACAGCGGGTGCTCCTCCACATGCGTGGTCACGACCAGGTCGCCGCGCTCGCCACCCGCAACGCCATACTCGCCGCGACGCTTGTAGCGTAGCTTGCCGCCGTCGACCGCGCCCGCGGGCACCGAGACCGTGATGGTCTGCTGCTCGCCTGTCGAGGGAATGCGATAGGTGACCTTGTGCGTCACGCCGCGAAACGCGTCCTCGGCCGTCACATCGACGGTCAGCGATAGGCCGCCGCCCTTGCGAGCGCGGCTGCGACCCGCGCCGGCACCGGCAGCGCCCGCAGCCCCGGCAAAGCCCGAGCCCCAATCGCTACCCCAGGCGCCGTTGCCGCTAAAGATGCTGTCGAAGATATCGCCCCAGCCGCTGGCGCCCGCGCCGGCACCGTAGCCGCCGCCATACGCGCCGCCCGCGCCCGGCATGCCGCCGAACATGAGCATCTGGTCGTACTCTTTGCGCTTCTTCTCGTCCGAAAGCGTCTCGTAGGCCTCGCTAATCTCCTTAAACTTGGCCTCGTCGCCGCCGGCATCGGGGTGATATTTTTGCGCGAGCTTGCGAAACGCGCTCTTGATCTCTTTGTCGGAGGCGCTCTTGGATACGCCCAGGATGTCATAGAAGGTTTTGCCTGCAGCCATCGTAGCTCCTCTCCTGTTTCATCCGCCGCCCAGCGGGCGGCGGCTCATGCTTTCATATGGCACTAGGCCAGAAAGGGCCCCGGGTGTTGCCCCGGGGCCCTTCTCAATTACTCCTCGGTGCTCTCGGCCGTATCGGCCGCAGCATCCTCGGGCGCCGCTTCGGGCTCCGGTGCGGGGCGCTTCTCGCCACCGTAGGTCACCGTCACCATCGCGGAGCGCAGGATGCGGTCCGCCATGCGGTAGCCCTTCTGGTACACATCGTTGACGGTCTCGTCGTACTGCGATGCGTCCTCGACGCGACCCACAGCCTGATGCTCGAGCGGATCGAACGCCTCGCCCTTGGGGTCGATGGGCTCAACGCCCTCGTGTGCAAACACGTCGAGCAGCTTGGCATGAACCGCATCGACGCCGTCGACGAACTGCTTAAAGTCGTCGGAAAGCTCTTGGCTGCGGGCATGGTCGATCGCGCGCTCGATATCGTCGACCACCGGCAGCAGCGCGGTGACGAGCTTCTCGGTCGCACGCTCGCGCTCGGCGATGCGCTCGCTGGCGGTGCGGCGACGGAAGTTCTCCCAGTCGGCCTGCAGGCGGGCGGTGCGCTCGGTAGCGTCCTTCGCCTTGTCCTCGGCGGCCTTCTGGGCCTCTGCCGCAGCATC
>DXZO01000034.1 GCA_019419625.1 Collinsella sp.
ACCTCATGGGCGTGATGCTGACCGCCCAGTTCGTGAACGGCCTGGTGCTGCCGGTGCTGCTGGTGTTCATGGCCATCATCGCCGCGGACAAGCGGGTTATGGGCGCGTATCGTTCACGCATCGTGTCGCGCGTGCTGATCTGGGTCACCGTGGGCATCGTTACCGTGCTCACCGCCGTGCTGCTGGTGATGCAGGTGCTGGGCATCTAGACGCCTCGGCGGCGGCGCGGCGAAAGGGTGCAGCCGCCGGGCTGCGTCGACGCTACTTGACGGCGCCGAGCAGGCGGCGGCTTTCTTCCTGCAGTCGTTCGGCCAAAAACGCGCGGCTGTTGTCGCCGTTGCGGGCGCAGTCGAGCAGCATCTGCACCGTCAAGCTGGACAGATAGGCGTCCATGCTCTCTTCGATGAGATCGTAGACCTGCTTGATCTCCTGCACCATCGCGCCGCCCTTGCGGGCATCGCGCTTCGCGCGCGTGGACTGCTTCGCATCGTCGTCGAGCGCTTCCATGATCTCCAGCACGTTCGTGTCGGCCGGATCCTTCGCCAGGCGATAGCCGCCGTGCTTGCCCGGACGGGCCTCGATGATGCCTGCGTTGCGCAACAGCTGCGCCAGCTGGATGAGGTAGTCGCGCGGAATGGACATGTCCTCCGCGATATCTTTCGAGGAGCAGGTGGTACCTTGCGCAGCCAAGTACAAGATGGCGCGCATACCATAATCGGTGGATGCCTTGAGTTGCACTGCTGTCTCCTTACTCTATGTCGCCCGGCATGCATGATGCCTGGTGAGCGACCTACTTATATATGCTTGGTAGTCAATTTCTCCTTAGAAAACAACAAACGACGCATACGCAGCGTCGTTTGAGGTGGTGCACCCCTTGCGACTGCGAGGGAGAGCTATCTAAGGTGGTCCGAGTGTACCCAATGCAAAACGATTATAGCAAGGTCAATGATGGGTTTGCAGGTCAAATCGAATGGAAACGGTTACGTTTGCGCTAACTCCCCACACCTCCGCCATTATCGTGCAACGGCGCCGTTACGTCGATGCTATAC
>DXZO01000035.1 GCA_019419625.1 Collinsella sp.
TCGTGCCGGTCACCGTCTGCTGGGTCGACGGTCGTTGCTTTACGATTGACGAGATTGTCTCGACCACTGGGTTTGGCCTGACGGTTCACGGCATTCGTACGGCAACGTATAAGGTTCGTTTTGGCGGACATGCGACCGAACTGTATCTGGAAGAACAGGCACGCGAGCGACCGGATGGCTCGCAGACTCATCTGATGCGTTGGTGGGTGTGGGCGTTCGACCGAACACTCGAGAGCGAGCGCCGCAGGTAAGAACGCGTGGCGTTCGGGTACAATGGCAGGAAACTTGTCAGCTACGGCGCCGTCGCGGTGCTTTTTGAAAGGACGAAATTATGAACGATATCCAGGGCTATCAGAATGGCCCCATCGAGACCGGCGCAAGCCGTGCCAAGGAGATGTCGCCGCGCGCGTACAACCTTGTCATGTCTGCTCTCATCTTTTTGGGCTTTTGCGCCATGGGCGCCGGTGCTTACTTTACGAGCACCATGTCGTTTGCGCGCATGATGATGAGCGGCGCCGCTTTGCCGCTGGTCTTTGGCTCATTTATTTTGACCATCGTCGGCATGGTCATGATGTCGGCTGCTGCCAGCAAACAGTCCGTGGGCCTGTCACTCGTGGGCTACGTGGTCTTTGCGAGCACCTTTGGCCTGACGGCGTCGTTTGGTCTTGCCAACTACGACCTGCCTACCATTAACACCGCCTTTATCGCCACGGCCGCCATCACCTTTGTCTTTGGTGCGCTGGGCGTGACCTTCCCCAAGTTCTTCCAGCGTGTGTATGGCATTGGTTTTGGCATCCTGTTTGCCACGATTCTGGTCGAGATCGTGCTGATGTTCATGGGCGTTTCGCAGTCCATCACCGACCTGATCGTGATCGTGGTGTTCGCCGGCTTCATCGGCTACGACACCTATGTGGCAACGACGGTGCCGCCCACGCTGCCCAACGCCGTGCTCATGGCATCCAACCTGTTCGTGGACATCATCAACGTGTTCCTGCGCATTCTGAACATCCTCGGCCGTCGCGATTAAAGCGCGGCATTGCGATGCTTCCTGCCGGACACGGTAAAACGATGCGAAAGGCGGTCCTTCGGGGCCGTCTTTTTTGTGCGCGGCGGGGTATCATGGATGAGAAAAGCCGATAGCGGCAGCGACAGGAAAGGTGACCACTTATGGCAGACGTCGACAACAGGAACCGTAACCGCAGGTCCAACCGAGCGGGTCAGCCCAATCCCAAGCGCGAGGCCCGTGCCAAGGCCGCCGAGCGCCATGTGATGACTGTGTCCGAGACCTGCGCCAAGGATATCGAGCGTTCGCTTGCCGGTGTTCGCGAGTTTGACGGCATGCCCACCGGCTTTGTCGCGGCGATGAAGGCCAAGGTTCAGACTGCTGTGGCCCCCGAAGAGCAGGTCGCCGAGGACGTCGAGAACGCGGAGACTGCCGAGGTCGAGGCAGCGCCCGAGACCGAGGCGGCGCCCGAGCCCGTCGAGGAGCCTGCCGAGGAAATCGCCGAAGCTGAGTCCGCGCCTGCTGAGGAGCCCGCTCCGGTCCTGCCCGAGGTCACTGTGCTTGATGCCTCCGCCACGCAGGCAATCCTCGATAACGGTCGCGGCTATGCGCAGTTCTGCGACATGGCCGTGCTCGCCTTTGCCTCGTTTACCAATCCGGGCGGTGGATATATTCAGGGTTATCTGGGCCAGGAGGCCACGCTGTGCGCCGATTCGTATCTGTACAACGTCCTCGATAAGCAGCGTAAATGGTACGGTGAGAACCGTCGCCGCAACATCAACTGTGAGCTGTACCGCAACCGTGCGCTGGTGGTGCCCGCGGTGCGCTTCGAGCGCAAGCATGTGCACGCCTATGCCGACGTGATCGTCGCCGCTGCACCCAACGCCAAGCGTGCTCGCCAGGAGTACCGCGTGAGCGACGATGCCTTGCTTGACGCCCTGCGCGACCGCATTCGCTTTGTGCTTGCTATCTGCGATGAGCTTGGCCGCGAGAAGCTCGTAGTGGGTGCTTGGGGCTGCGAGAACAACGGCTTTGACGCAGAGGCCGTGGCCGAGCTCTTCCGCAAGGAGCTCGCATCGGGCGACTTCAAGGTCAAGCAGGTCTTCTTTGCCGTGCCCTCTACGCGCTGGGACGAGGACTTCGCCAAATTCGAGCACGTGCTGGCAAACTTCCCCGAGCGAAACGAGGAGTCCTATGCTCAGGTTGCCGCCCGCGCCGCAGCCGCCCGTGCCGCCGAGCAGGCTCAGGCCGCTGCCGAGGATGACGAGGATGACGACGACTGGCGCAAGTACCTGTAAACGGTGCTCGTGATGCGATATACCGAGCCGACGGGAGAGGCTGCTCCTGTCGGCTTTTTATTGAGTGGGGAGCTTACGATGAAAAACGTTCTGTGCTTTGGTGACAGCAACACCTATGGTTACGATCCGGCGGGCATGCGCGACGGTACCGCGGTGCGCTATGCGCAGGATGTGCGCTGGTGTGGCGTGGTCCAACGTGACTTAGGCGAGGGCTGGCATGTAATTGAAGAAGGCCTCAACGGCCGCACGACGGTACGCGACGACATGTGCCATCTGGACACTAACCTCAACGGCATTCGCGCGCTTCCGATGCTGCTCGAGGCTCATAAGCCGCTGGACGCCATTGTGATCATGCTGGGCACCAACGACTGTAAGACGGTCTTTAACGTGACAGCTTCCGATATCGCCCGTGGCGCCATGGCGCTGATTCGCGCCGTCTGCGCGTTTCCGTGGACCGACGCTGCGCCTTGCCCGCGCATCCTGCTGATGGCTCCTATCAAGATCAAGCCGCAGATCGCCGATGTATATATGACCGATTTTGACGAGCGTTCCGTCGAGGCATCTGAACATTTTGGCGAGTACTATGCGCACGTGGCCGAGCAGTTTGGCTGCGACTTTTTGAATGCCGCCGAGTTTGCCGAGCCGGGCGATATCGACTATCTGCATATGATGCCCGAAAGCCACGAGAGCTTGGGACATGCCGTGGCAGCCAAGCTCCAAGAGATGCTCGGTGAGTAGCGCGACCCCAAGCCACCGCAAAGGGGACAGGCACCTTTGTGGTGGTTTTGCCCGGGTAAATGAACGGATTGGCTGCCATATGGGCATGGACGAGCTCATCGACCTCTTTGCCGAGGGCGATGAGCTCGTCTCCAATACCGCTTTTGAGGATTTGGATCTTGCCTACGACGTGGCGAACGGCGCGACCTTCGATGGCGTTGTGTTCCGATCTTGCGAGTTCGATAGCGTTGACTGGAGCGGCTCGACGTTTCGCGACGTGGTGTTTCGCGGTTGCCGCTTTATCCGCTGCAACATGGAAGGCTGCTGGCTCAGCCGCTGCGACTTCGTTGACTGCTCGGCACCGGGACTCAACTTGCTCAAGGCGCGCCTGTCGAGCGTGTCGTTTGGATCGTGCGATTTGAGCTATGCGAACCTTTCGGAGGGACGCATTGGCCCTATGACAGCATGCGATACACGTCTGAGAGAGGCTGCGTTTCAGGGTGCCAAGCTGGGTCAGATACGCCTGGATGGCTGTGACCTGACGCGTATGGATGTGTTTAAGACGTCGCTTTCCGGCGTGGATGTATCGCGTTGTACATTCGCGGCGCCCGTTGTTTCGGGCGATTACCATGAGCTGCGTGGCCTGACGGTCAATGCCGAGCAGGCGCTGGCACTCTCGGGCCTGCTCGGCATCCAGCTCGCCGACGAATAGGCGCCCCGGTCCTTTGCTCGACCGCTATCTAAAATCAAACCGTCGCAACATCCGATGATTTTTCGCGTTTGCACGATTTTCATCGAATGTTGCGACGGTTTTTGGTGCAAGGTAGCCTGTCTTTTTTTGGCAGGTTACTGGCTATTTAGTACTGCCACATGTGGTTGACAGGGCCGGAGCCTTTGCCCATGTCAAAGCCGGCGGCGAGAGCGCCCGTTAGGTAGGCCTTGCCGGCGTTGACGGCGTCGGCAAGATCCATGCCCTGCGCCAATGCGCAGGCGATGGCGGATGAAAGCGTGCAGCCGGTGCCATGCGTGTTGCCGGTCTCGATGCGCTTGTGGCGGAACCACGTGGTGAGCGGATCGCCCAGATGGTTGCCCTCGTCATCGAGTGGCGCGGGTTCGGCCAATACATCGTTGGCCTCGTTGACAAGATGCCCACCCTTAACGAGGGATGCGCAACCAAAGCGGCGGGTGAGGAGCATGGCAGCATTTTGCTGTGTGCGCTCGGAGTCGACCTCGTAGTCGAGCAGGGCCATGGCCTCGGGAATATTGGGCGTGATGACGGTTGCTAGTGGGAACAGGCGGCGGGCGAGCGCCTCGGCGGCATCTTCGGCAATCAGCCGTGCGCCCGAGGTGGCTACCATGACGGGGTCGACGACCACGTTCGTTGCGTTCCAGGCGCTCAGGCGGTCGGCGATAACCTCGATAATCTCGGCAGAGGAAACCATGCCGATCTTGACGGCGCTGGGGCGGATATCGTCAAATACGGCGTCGATCTGCGCAGCGACGATATCAGGGGAGATATTCTGCACGGCGGTGACACCGAGCGTGTTTTGTGCGGTGATGGCGGTGATGGCCGTCTCGGCATACAGGCGGTGCGCCGTGATGGTCTTGATGTCGGCCTGAATGCCGGCGCCACCGCTGGAATCGGATCCTGCGATGGATAGAACGGCAGGTACCTTACTGCGATCCATGTTTGCTCCCTTGTTCGGTCGGAATCAAATGGGTCTTTAAGCCAGCATTATAAAGATGCCCGGGCCGACTCTATGTCGAACCCGGGCGGGCGATGCAATCTTTACGCAAATGTAAGCAAATGTTCACACGTCAACAATTGACGAACACCATGTTACCGATTGTGGCTCCGGTGACGAGTTAGTCCTCCATGCCGAGGTCGATCGTCGTGCCTTCGAACACCTTGTTAACGGTGCGGACGGCGCACATCTTGCCACACATGGTGCAGGTGCCCTCGGTGGCGGCGGGGGACTCCTCGTAGCGCTTCTTACCGGTGACCGGGTCGAGAGCACACTCCCACATGGCATCCCAGTCGAGCTTGCGGCGTGCCTGGCCCATCTTGTCGTCCATGTCGCGGGCGTGCGGCACCTTTTTGGCGATATCGGCGGCGTGTGCGGCGATCTTGGTGGCCATGAGGCCGTCGAGCACATCCTGGGCGTTAGGCAGGCATAGGTGCTCGGCCGGTGTCACGTAGCACAGGAAGTCGGCACCGGAGCTGGCGGAGATAGCGCCGCCGATGGCAGCGGTGATGTGGTCGTAGCCCACGCCGATATCGGTCACCAGCGGCCCGAGCACATAGAACGGGGCGTTGTGGCACAGGCGCTTCTGTAGCTTCATGTTGGCGGCGATCTCGTCGAGCGCCATGTGACCCGGGCCCTCGACCATGACCTGGACGCCGGCAGCCCAAGCGCGCTTGCACAGCTTGCCCAGCTCGATCATCTCGGCAGTCTCGGTGGCGTCGTTGGAGTCGTAGAGGCAGCCCGGGCGGCAGGAGTCGCCGAGCGAAATCGTCACGTCGTACTCGTGGCAGATCTCGAGCAGCTCGTCAAAGTACTCGTAGAAGGGGTTTTCGTTGCCGGTGACCTCCATCCAGCCAAACAGCAGCGAGCCGCCGCGGCTCACGATGTTCATGAGGCGGCCGGTCTCCTTAAAGGTCTTGGTGACCGACTTGTTGATGCCGCAGTGGATGGTCATAAAGTCCACGCCGTCCTCGGCGTGCGCGCGCACGACCTCGAACAGGTCATCCTTGGTAAGCTTGACCAGCGGCTTTTCCATGTAGCCGATGGCGTCGTACATGGGGACGGTGCCCACCATGAGCGGCGTCTCGTCGATGAGCTGCTGGCGGAACTGGCGCGTCTTGCCCGAGTTGGAGAGGTCCATGATGGCGTCGGCGCCAAAGTCCTCGGCGATCTTGACCTTCTTCCATTCCTCGGCGGCATCGGCCTTGTCGCCCGAGATGCCCAAGTTCACGTTGACCTTGGTGGACAGGCCCTCACCGACGCCAAAGGCGCGCATGCCTTTTTTGATGTGCACGATGTTGGCGGGAATGGCGATGCGGCCGTCGGCCACGCGCTCGCGGATGTACTCGGGGTCGCGATGCTCGCGCTCGGCGACTTCCTTCATCTGCGGTGTGATTTGCCCGGCGCGGGCGAAGTCGATTTGCGTGACGAGCTTGGGCTCGGTCTGTGTGCTCATTGGCACGGCTCCCTTCGTTGGCATTACCCATATCAGGTTTGCGGGTCAGGGCGGGCGCGCCCAATCTCAGCCTGCCGTCTTGTCCTGCAAGCTCCCCGTTATGTCATGGGCTCAAGTATAGCCTGAATGGGTACGATTGGGCCAACGAGCGTGCCTGTGGGGAGGCGAACATGGAAGACAAGCATCTATATCGAGAGACGCAATGGGACGTATCGGCCGAGGAAAGCCGTGCGCACCATGGCCTTGTCGCGATTGGTTTTGCGGTGCTTGCCGTGTTGGTGATTGCCTTTTGTATTTGGACGTTCGGCGGTCATGGCGGCGCCACCTGGGGGTTTGAAGCCGACGAGGGCCTGCCGATTATGACCATGAAAGTTTCTGGTGGCAACACGGTTGCCGCACCGGGTGACTATTGGTATCCGCACGACGAGTTTGTGCAGCTGCAGCTGAGCGGCGGGTCTATTCCGGGCGAAGAAATCGAACGCGTGACGTTTGATGCGACGCTCAAAACGCTGACGGTGGAGCTCAAAGATCAGGGAGACGTGCCCACGACCATGGACATTGCGCTGACGGAATGGCGCTTGGAGCCCCCGGCGGGCGCTGCGGTATCCGAGGTGGAGCACGTTAAGATTACCTACCGAGATGGCTCGACGAGCGAGATTGCAAAGGCCGATGGCTTGGCGGAGTAACGGGGTGTTTGGAAACGGCGGGCCTATTGTGCCTGCGCGTTCATGAAAACCAGGGTGTTTTTGTCTGAAAGCTCGGGGATGTGCCGATAGCCGATGTTGAATGCGGTAAGTTCGCTTGCATCCTCGAGCTTGTTTTCTGCCATCCACCGCACCATGGAGCCGCGCGCCTTTTTGCTGGCGGTCGACCGTTGGATGGGCTTCCCGTTGCGGATACCCTCGCCAAAGAGGCATGTGACGGCCGTGGCGTCGCCCGCGAGGTGGGGCAGAACGGTTTTGGCATACTCTACGCTGGCGAGGTTGACGATCGTAGCGTTGGAGCCCGCCGGAGCGATGGCCCGCGCGAGCTTGTCGTTCCAAAACGCGTAGAGGTCTCGGGCATCGTCAACGGCGAGCTTCGCGCCCATCTCCAGCCGATACGGTTCGACGGCATGAAAGGGACGAACGCACCCGTAGAGGCCGGAGAGGATCCACAGATGGTCTTGCAGCCAGGCGAGCTGCGCGGAATCCATCACCTCGGGTGCCATACTCTGGTATTGAATGCCGTGATAGGACATGACGGCAGGGGAGAGGTGACGGGCGAGTGCGGGATTGTCGAGATCGCCGCTTTTCAGGATGGGCCCGAACTCATGCAGGGTGTTGAGGCAAGGTCCCAGCAGTTTGTCACTCACGTTCCACAGCGCCTGCAGGCCGCCGCTGCCTTCATTCCGCTCGATATCTAGCAGTGCGCGGTGGAGGCGAGCCGTCTCGCGCACAAAGGGTGGGATGCCCAGGACTTCAAAAGCATCTTGGGCCGCGCGCATCTGCTTGGCGGGCGAAATGATGACCTGCAGCATGGACTCTCCTCTGCCAAAAAGGAAGTTGCGGTGGAATACGGTCTGTTTTGGCCGTTTATGGGCCAGTTTAGTCCGTATTTCACCGCAACTGACGAAGGGTTGGTTAGGCTCGCTCGATGAAGGCTTTGTAGCCGCGATAGGCCTCGTAGATATCGGCCTTGTTGGCGACCTCCCACAGGGCGTGCATGGACAGGACGGCAACGCCGGAGTCGATGACGTTCATGCCATACTTGGCCATGATGTAGGCAATGGTGCCGCCGCCGCCCGCGTTGACGCGACCGAGCTCACAGGTCTGGAAGTCCACGCCGGCCTCGTCCATGATGTCGCGGATGAGGGCCACGTACTCGGCGTCGGCGTCGTTGGAGCCGCCCTTGCCACGGCTGCCCGTGTACTTGTTAAAGCACAGGCCGCGACCCATAAAGGCGGCGTTCTTGGTCTCGAACTTGCCGGCATAGCCCGGGTCGAAGCCGGCAGACACGTCAGAGGAAAGCATGCGGCTGCGGGCGAGTGCGCGGCGCAGGGCCAGCGGGCTATTCTCGCCGGCGAGCGTCATGATCTCGGCGACGGTGTTCTCGAAGAAGCGGCTCGTCATGCCGGTGGCGCCTACGGAACCAATCTCCTCTTTGTCGACGATGAGCGTGATGCTCGTGCGCTCGACATTGGCCACGTTGATCTGGGCGAGCATGGAGGGGTAGGCGCAAACGCGGTCGTCATGGCCATAACCCAGAATCATAGAGCGGTCGAGGCCCATGTCGCGGGCGGGGCCGGCGGGCACGACCTCGATTTCGGCGGAGAGGAAGTCCTCCTCCTCGACGTCGTACTGCTCCTTAAGGATGTCCAGGAACATTTGCTTGACGGGCTCCTTGGGGGCGTCCTTGTCGTCCTCGTCAAACTTGACGGGGCGGCCGCCCACGATCACGTCGAGGATCTCGGCATCGACGGCGTCCTTGGCGGGCTTGGACATCTGCTCGCTCGAGAGGTGGATCAGCAGATCGGAGATGGTAAAGACCGGGTCGTCCGCCTTGTCGCCGATATTGATGTCGACGGTGGTACCGTCCTTTTTGCAGATGACGCCCACGAGTGCGAGCGGGGAGGCTACCC
>DXZO01000036.1:0-21780 GCA_019419625.1 Collinsella sp.
GTTCAACGGTGCGGAGGGCATTTCCTCCGTACCAATCTCAAACAGGAAATCCTTAGCGTCTGCCATGGCTTACGCCACCTCGCCTTCCTGGTCGGCATTCTCGTTGACTCCGGCGACCTCGGCCATGTAGGCCTCGCAGCACGCCTTAGCGACGGCGCGGACGCGCAGGATGTAGTTGGCACGCTCGACCGCGGACAGGGCACCGCGGGCATCGAGCAGGTTGAAAGCGTGGCTGCACTTCATGACGCAGTCGTATGCGGGCAGCGGCAACTTGCGCTCAAGGCATGAGTGGCACTCGGCCTCGTAGTCGTCAAACTTCTGACGCATCATCTCGACGTTGGCGACCTCAAAGTTGTAGGCGCTGAACTCGCGCTCGTTCTCCAGGAACACGTCGCCATAAGTCATAGGCGTGCCGTCGGGCAGATAGCTCCACACCAGGTCGTAGACGGAGTTGACGCCCTGGGCGTACATGGCGATGCGCTCCAGGCCATAAGTGATCTCGACGGGCACGGGGTCGACCTCGATGCCGCCCACCTGCTGGAAGTACGTAAACTGCGTGACCTCCATGCCGTTGAGCCAGACCTCCCAGCCAAGGCCCCAAGCGCCGAGCGTCGGGCTCTCCCAGTCGTCCTCGACAAAACGGACGTCATGGTCGTTGGGGTCCAGGCCAATGGCAGCCAGCGAACCCAGGTAGAGCTCCTGGGCGTTGACCGGCGAGGGCTTGATGAGCACCTGGAACTGATAGTAGTGCTGCATGCGGTTGGGATTCTCGCCGTAGCGGCCGTCGGCGGGACGGCGGCAAGGCTGCGCATAGCAGGTGCGCCACTCGGAGGGACCGAGCGAGCGCAGCGTGGTCGCGGTATGGAAGGTACCGGCACCGACCTCGGAGTCATAGGGCTGCATAATGACGCAGCCCTGCTCGCCCCAGTACTGCTGGAGGCGCAGGATGATGTCTTGGAAGGAAAGCGATGAAGCGTTCATGCCTCTAATATCCCCTCGTCGAAACGATTACACGGTTAGGTACTGTACTATAGCGGTTTTTAGTCGATAGCGCCGATGCGGTTGAGCGGCCAGTAGCGCACAAGCGCCACGGCGATCAAATCAGAGCGATCGACGGGGCCAAAGTAACGCGAGTCGGCAGAGTTTTCGCGGTTGTCGCCCATCACCCACACGCACCCGTCGGGAACGGTGTAGGGATAGCTTACGTGAGCGCCGGGCGCTTGGACCGAAAGCGGCCAGCTCATGCCCGTCGTATAGTCCTCGTCGAGCGCTTGGCCGTCAACGACCACCTTGCCGTCCTGCAGGTCGACCGTCTGACCGGCCGTGGCAATAACGCGCTTGACAAGAACATCATGCTCGGAGGTGCCATCGGGGTTGTGAAACACCACGATATCGCCTTGGCTGACGGGCTGACCGAGCTCGAGGCTCACCTTTTGCGCCAGGATCTGGTCGCCAATCTCGATCGTGTCCTCCATAGAACCGGTAGGCACCACAAAGGGTTCGACCACAAACGAGCGAATCAGGAAGGTGGCGACCAGTGCGATCGCGACGACCGCGATCCACTCAAACGCACCCTTTAGCACGGAATGCTGCGAAGGAACCATTCTCACTCCTCGCTCTGCGAATACGACGCGTCCAGGATCTCTTGCGCGTATGCGCGCTCCCCGGGCGTAAGCCGCGCCGTCTCGATCAGGTCGGGACGCCAGCGGCAGGTGCGCTCGATGGCATTCTTACGGCGCCAGGCGTCAACCTTGGCATGGTCACCGCTCACGAGCACCGGCGGCACGCCCTCGCCGTTGAACTCGGCGGGACGGGTGTACTGCGCATACTCGAGCAGGCCACCGTCCTCGGCAGTCGAGAACGACTCATCGACGTTGCTCATCTCGTCACCAAGGGCGCCGGGAATCAGACGCACGACGGCGTCGGCAACGACCATAGCGGGAAGCTCGCCGCCCGTAAGCACGTAGTCGCCGATCGACAGACGCTCGTCGGCATACGCATACGCGCGCTCGTCGACGCCCTCGTAGCGGCTGCATACAAACAGCAGACGCTCGCTTTTGAGCAGGCGCTCGGCCACATGCTGCGTAAAGGGTTCGCCGCAGGGCGTAAAGAACACCACCGTCGGCTTGGGACCCTCGGAGCTAATAGCCTCGATGGCCTCTGCGATAGGCTCGACCTTCATGAGCATGCCCTGCCCGCCGCCATACGGCTCGTCATCAACGGTGCGATGGCGGTCGTGCGTCCAGTCACGCAGGTTATAGGCCTTAAAATCAAAAAGGCCGGCCTTACGGGCGCGACCCAAGATCGACGTGGACATGACGGGCTCAAACATCTCGGGAAAGACCGAAAGGGTCTCGATCAACATGTTTTCCTCCCTACTTGTCCATATCGATCAAACCGTCCATAACATGGACGGAAATTGTCCCCTGATCGGGAAGATCGAGCACAACCTGCTCGATCACGGGAATCAGCACCTCGCCGTACCGATCGCCCTCGACAACCCAAACATCGTTGGCGGGCGTCGACATGATCTCGGCAATCGCGCCGAGCGAGCCAAAGCGCTCGTCGACCACCTCGCGACCCATCAGGTCGGTATAGGCGGCGTCGAGCGAATCGAGCTCAAAGTCGTCACGATTTGCCAGCACGTAGCATCCCGTGATGCCCTCGGCGGCCGTCAAGTCGTCAATGCCCTCAAACGAGACCAGATCGCCATCGCCCGTATCGGTGACGGATGTGACCGTGCAAAAACGGTCGCGCTTAAGCGCCGGCGGCGTCAAGGCGACGCGCATACCCGGCGTCAATACAGAAGGAAGCCCCCGCAGCGGCTGCGCGAGGACCTCCCCCTTCCTTCCGTGCGGCTTGACCACACGGGCGATATTTTTGTACTGGGACCTCAAGGTCCTAGCCCAGAACCTCTACCTCGACTGCAGTGTCGAGGCGAGCGGCCAGTGCACGGGCGAGCGTGCGAATGGCCTTGATGGTACGGCCACGACGGCCGATGACCTTAGCGACGTCATCCTCGGCAACCGAAACCTCAATCGTGGAGGCGTCGTCACCATCGATGACTTCAAGGCTCACGGAATCCGGGTCGTCGACGATCTGAACAACGAGATATTCGACGAGATCGGCGATGCGATCTGAGAGCATTGCCTCACCCTCGAGCTGTGCAGCGTCAACCTCAGGCACGATTTACTCCTCGGCGCCCTCAGCGGCTTCAGCGGCAGCCTTAGCGGCCTCGGCCTCTTTGGCGAGCTGCTTCTTGGACTTCTTGACGACGGTCTCGGTCTTCTCGCCCTCGTTGGCGGCCTTGACCAGAGCAGCGACAGCGTCGGTGAGCTGAGCGCCCTTGGACTGCCAGTCAGCGATCTTCTCAAGATCGAGGTTGATGGTCTTGGGGGCGGTCATCGGGTTGTAGCGGCCAACCTCCTCGATGATACGACCGTCACGCGGGGCGCGGGAATCGGCGACGACGACACGGTAGTACGGACGCTTCTTAGCGCCGTGACGAGCAAGGCGAATCTTGACTGCCAAAGGAAACTCCTCCAACCAAGCAGCTTTAGGCTGCAACTACAAACAAACAGTTGAATATAATACGCCATCGACGCGGGCAGGTGAAGTCCGTGAGACCAACTTCTTCGGTGTAGTCGAAGGCAAATCCATATCTTAGACAAGAATTCGCGATTTGCAAGCACATCCACGCACCCCACATGGGCTGCGCGGTATACTCATGCCATGAAAAGACGCGAACATACATACGGTTATGAGGATGCTGCGGGCGTCACGCCGCCGCCCTGGACGGGACCGGCGGTGGGGCTCATGGATCTCGATGCGTTTTTTGCGAGCGTGGAGATGCTCGACCATCCCGAGTGGCGCGGCAAGCCGCTCATCGTGGGTGGCGATGCGGATTCCCGCGGCGTTGTGTCCACCTGCTCATACGAGGCACGTCGCTTTGGCGTGCACTCCGCCATGCCCTCGGCCGAGGCACAGCGCCTCTGTCCGCAGGCCATTTGGACGCATGGGCATTTCGATCGCTACCACGAGGTCAGCGCTCAGGTCATGTCGATTCTCGCCAATGAGACCCCACGCGTTGAGCGCGTATCCATCGACGAAGCCTTTATCGATATCACACCGGGTCGCTTTGCACCCGAAGACCCGCTGCTGGTTGCGCGGCGTATAAGCGACCGCGTGGCAGCGTTGGGAGTGACCTGCTCCATTGGCGTGGGCTGCAACAAGACGGTCGCAAAGATCGCAAGCGAGCGGGACAAGCCGTTTGGGCTGACCATCGTGCGCCCCGGAACCGAGCAGCGCTTTTTGGCCGCGCTGCCGGTATCCGCCATGAGCGGCATCGGGCGCTCGGCTGAGGAGCGGCTGCGCCGCATGCGCATCTACACGCTCGGCGAGCTGTCACGCGCACCGGAATCCACCCTGGCCTCTATTTTTGGTGTCAACGGCGAACGCATGCGCCAGCGTGCGCTGGGACTCGAAACCTCCGAAGTCACGAGCCTCGATGAGGAGCGCGAGGTCAAGTCGGTCAGCAATGAACGCACCTTTGCGAAAGATTTGACAGAGCGTGGGGACATCGAAGCGGCGATTGCGCTGTTGGGCGAGTCAGTGGGACGCCGTCTGCGCCGTCAAGGACTAACGGGCGCCACGGTGACGCTCAAACTCAAGTATGCGTATGGAAGCGGTCGCTCGGCACAGCGCCGGCTTCCGCATCCGACCGACGATGAGAACATCTTTGTGACGGTGGCGCTCGAGCTGCTCGACAACATCTGGCAGGAAGGCATGCACGTGCGCCTGGCAGGCATCGGCATGAGCGACTTCGACCATCAGGGCGGCATCCAGACCGACCTGTTCTGCGAAATTGACGACCGCGGAGCTCAATCGAGCGACCGTCGCGATCTCTCCGTCGCTATCGACGCCGTCCGAGATAAGTTCGGCGACACCGCCCTATCCTTCGGCCGCCAATCCCGCTTCAACGATTAGTCCCTATGGCAAAAAGCCGGGCAGCTGCAAATGGTGCAACTGCCCGGCGTGCGGTTGAGGGTAGCTAAAAAAGCCCCGTCCCAAATGAGCTACTAGAGGAGGTCGAGGGGAAGCTGGGGGGCGTCGCCCCAGAGCTTTTCGAGGCGGTAGAACTCTCGCGCCTCGGGAGTGAAGACATGGATGACAACCGAACCGTAGTCCATAAGGATCCAGGTCTTCTGCTCGCGACCCTCGATGGAGAACGGATGCTCGCCGCAAGCCTCGGCGACCTTCTCCTCGATCTCGTCAACGATCGAATCGACCTGGCGGTTGTTGGTGCCGGTAGCGAGGACAAAGTAGTCGCACACATCGGAAAGCTCAGTCAGGTCGAGCACCTGAACGTCCTCGCCTTTCTTGTCGTAGGCGGCCTGCGCGGCGGCGCGGGCGACATCCTCGGCGGCGACACCGCTCGCGGACAGTGAGGCGGCAGTGCGGTCGGACGTGGCAGCGAAACTCTTGTGCTCCACACCTTCATGAATCTGCTCGTCGGTCATGGTCTCGTCGGCCATGGAATACCTCTTTCTAGACAGCCCGAGCTAGCGCAGCTGGGCGTAATGGTTGTAAATCGTAATAGCCGTGGGATAAAGATAACGCCCGGTCTGGATCACATAGACCAGACCCTGCGCAAAACAGGAGAAGAACAACTCGTCGAGCGAGGACTTCCCCACCATCTTGCGCAGCGCATGGGCATAGTCACCGTGACGGTTAGGCTCGATGGCATCGGCCACAAAGACCACCATATCGAGCGGCGTCATGTCGCAAGCGCCCACGGTGTGACGGTCGACAGCCTGAAAGACCGCCGGCGACAGCTCGGGAAAAAGCTGCGGAAGCTCATAGGCGGCAACCGGGCCATGCAAAAGCGGCGTCGCGGCAGACGGAGAGCCGGCAATCTTAATGCCATAGTGCAGAGCGCGCGTGACCAGCTCGTCGTCGGAGAGCACCTTGTCCCAGTCATGGATCAGGCCGGCGGCAGCAGCATCAAAGCGGTCGACACCGTACACCTCGGCTAGGTGCAACGCAGTCTCGGCAACCCCGAGCGAATGCACGTAGCGCTTACGCTTATCCTTCATGCGCACATCGAGCAACTCGTGGATACGCGTCAAGAGCGCGCACTCGTCGCCCTCAAACTGATCTTCTACCGACAACGTTCTCCCCCATCACTCAAAATCGTCTTGCCCAAGATCGGCATACAGGCCGCGTTTACGGATATAGCCGAGCACGGACTCGCTCGTAAGATAGCGCACGCTCATGCCGCGGGCAACCCGCTTGCGAATGTTGGTCGAGCTAATCGCCAGCGCCGGAATCTGAATATAGCGCACGTCGAATGGCAGCCCCGATTCCTTAATCCGCGCCCGGGCCGTATCAATATCAAAGCCGGGACGCGTCGCAGCAATAAAGGTTGCCAGTTCGGCAATCTCATCTGCATTGTGCCAGGTCACAATATCAATAATCGCATCAGCACCCGTAATAAAGTAAAGCTTCACCTGTGGCGGGTAAAACTCGCGAAGGGCACGCAGCGTATCGGCTGTATAGGTAACACCGGCACGATCGATCTCGAACCGGCTCGCCAGAAAAGCCGGGTTCGCCGCTGTCGCGAGGACCGTCATGGCATAACGGTCCTCAGCAGGCGTCACCGGTTTGTCGAGCTTAAAGGCAGGCGAGCCCGCAGGCATAAAGAGCACGGCGTCCAAGTCAAGGGACTCACGCGCCTGTTCAGCGGTTACCAAGTGCCCGTAATGAATCGGATCAAAGGTGCCGCCCATAATGCCAAGCCGAAACTCGTGCCCATCCTTGATGGGTAGCTCGGGCAGACCGATTCCACCGCGCAGCGACATGGCTTACTCGCCCTCCGGGGTCTCAACAACGTCGACTTCGGTAGTGCCTTCGGAGCCCTCGGTGACATCAGTCACGTCAGCGTCCTCGGACGCCACGTCAATAACCTCAACGCCTGCATCCTCGAGCTCGTCCTCGAACTCCGAGAAGTCCTCGGCGCCCTCAAAGTCAAAGGCGCGCTGGCAAATGCGAACCTCGTCGCCGGCACGGCAGCCGGCCTTTTCGAGCGCATCGTCAACACCCATGCGGGAAAACTTATGCTGCAGGTAGATAACGGCTTCCTCGTTTTCCCAGTCGGTCTGGATAACCATGCGCTCGATGGCGCGGCCGACCACGCGGAAGGCGCCGGGCTCTTCCTGGACGATGTGGAACCGCTTCTCGCGCTGGAGGCGGCGACGCTCCCACTCATCATCGCGCAGATCGACCGGCTCATCAGAGACCGCCAGCTCGGCGCGAAGCTTAGCCACCTGCTCGCCCACGGCAAGCATCAAAGTATTGAGACCGGCACCCGTCACAGCGGACACGGCAAAGAACATATGGCCATCGTCGAGCGCCGCACGCTTAAGGTCTGCAATCTTGTCGGCCGTGCCCGGCGCATCGCACTTGTTGGCGACAACGATCTGCGGGCGCTCCGAAAGCTCGGCACCATACTGCTCGAGCTCACGGTTGATGATGCGATAGTCCTCAACCGGATCGCGATCCTCAAATCCGCCCGTCATGTCTACGACATGCATAATCAAAGCAGTGCGCTCAATGTGGCGCAGGAACTGATGGCCCAGGCCCTTACCCTCGCTCGCGCCCTCGATGAGACCGGGGACGTCGGCAACGACATAGGAGTACTCGCCGGCACGCACCATGCCCAGATTGGGAACGAGCGTGGTAAACGGGTAGTCGGCAATCTTGGGGCGGGCGGCACTCATACGCGCGATGAGCGAAGACTTACCCACCGAGGGAAAGCCCACGAGCGCGGCATCGGCCATAAGCTTCATCTCGAGCTCGATCCAGTGTTCCTCGGCAGGCTCGCCGAGTTGGGCAAACGCGGGCGCGCGACGTACCGACGTCACAAAGTGAGTGTTGCCCAGACCGCCGGCACCACCGGGCGCCACGACAACGCGCTCACCGTCGTGCACCAGGTCGGCAATCTCGAACATCGGGGTCTGCGTCTCGGGATCGAGCTCGCGAACTACGGTGCCCATGGGGACTTTCAAAATCAGGTCCTCACCGCTTTTGCCGTTGCGGCGGGCACCCTGGCCATGCGTTCCGCGCTCGGCACGGAAGTGATGCTTAAAGCGGTAATCGATCAGCGAGGACAGCTGAGCATCGGCCTGGATAACGACATTGCCGCCACGACCGCCGTCACCGCCATCGGGGCCGCCCTTGGGAACAAATGCCTCGCGCCTAAACGACATGCATCCGGCTCCGCCGTCGCCGCCGCAAACGTTAATTCGGCTGATATCGGTGAACTGTGACAACAGAATCGCCTCCTACAAAAAAGAGGGAGACCCTTGAATCCTAAAACCCAAGTGCCTCCCACATATGTGCTCTATGAAGGGTGAATTACGCGTTCGCGAGCGGGCGTACGCTGACCCTGTGCTTGATACCCTTGTGGAACTCAACGGTACCGTCGACCAGCGCGAACAGCGTGTCGTCCTTGCCACGGCCAACGTTCTCACCCGGGTGGATGTGCGTGCCGTGCTGACGGACGAGAATCGTGCCCGTGGTTACCGTCTGGCCGGCATAGCGCTTCGTGCCAAGGCGCTGACCGCGGGAGTCACGGCCATTACGGGAGGAACCGAGTCCTTTTTTGTGTGCCATTGTGTATACCTACTCTTTCGTTACGAGTGTAATCTACTCGGCGACGGGAGCCTCGGCAACAGCCTCAGCCTCTGCCTTGACAGCCTTCTTGGCGCGGGAGGTAGCCTGAACCTTCACGATCTTCAGCTTGGTGAGCTGCTGACGGTGACCCTTCAGACGACGATAGCGCTTGCGCTTGTGGAACTTGAAGACCAGCTGCTTCTCGCCCTTGAACTGCTCAACGATCTGAGCGGTAACCTTGGCCTTGGCCAGCTTGTCGGGATCGGTGACGATCTTCTTACCATCGTTGAGGAAGATAACCGGCAGGGTGATCTTGTCGCCCTCATTGCCCTCGATCTTCTCGACGGTGATGACATCGTCGGTGGCGACCTTGTACTGCTTGCCGCCCGTGTTAACGATTGCGTACATGTTTACTTGCCCTTCATGCATCAGTTAGTGCAACAGTCGAATATAGTAGCAGGCGATAATACCCCCGTCAACGAGTATGTGGAGCAAATCCACAAGTTCGCACAGGTATGGGGCTGACGAGTCGGCCCTCGTCGCCCTCGCATGCTTGATTCTGACGCTCGACATCGTAGGAGCAGATGGTCACGAGGTCTTGCATACCGGTGGAAACAATAGGTGCATCGACGCCCGGGGTCAAGCCCTGCAACAAAACATCAGCGGCGGAAAGCAAAATTTCCGGACGCATGGAGCCCTCATTATCGGCATGGGTGTCGAGCATGAGCACCAGATGGTCCGGGCGCTCCCCTGCCGTGAGCTCATAGCCCACGAGCGTATGATCCAAGTCCAGGCGTTTGCTCTTTTTGCCGCGTGCGTAGTCGATGCCGTGGCCCGCGCGCAGCATATCGATTGCGCGACGCACCTCGTCGGCGGACGCCGGCGCCTCGGGATTCAGATGCAAGTCGATACGATAGAACAGACGCGTGAGTTGCGCTGTCAGCGCCGGTGTGCGCACGTCGATGTATGCCGCCTCGATGGGGGCAAGATCGGCCGGAGATGCCGCCGCTAGGCGCTCAAACGCCTCGTCGAGTGCGACGAACTCGGTCATAAACAGGTCATACCACTCACAGGTCGACGACGTTCCCACCGGCAGCGCCGACGAAAAGCCAACGCGCATGTGCGGAGAGAAGCCCTGCGTCACGGCATAGGGCAGCCCCGCGCGACGCACGATGCGCTCAATGGTATGAATCACTTCGAGATGGCCCAGGTACTTAAGACGGTCGCGCTTGCCATAGCGAACGCGAAGCCTGAAGAGCGTGGGGTTGTCGGTCAGGCGCTCACTCATGCGCGATCACCCACCAATACGTTCTTGGCATGGAGCGTGGGGCAGATTCCGCAGCCGGTGCACGACGTGCGGGTGCAGTCGGGGGTCGTGACACCCTCCAGCGAGCGGCGGTATTCGCGCTCGAGGAAGCCGCGCGAGCAGCCGGGGCTCACGTGCTCCCAGGGCAGGCGCCAGTCCAGTTCGTAGGGCAGGTGCACGAGCTCGTTGAGATCGATGCCGTTTTTAGCCGCAGCCTCCTTCCAGTCATCGAGCGAGAAATGCTCCACCCAGGCGTCAAAACGCGAGCCCGCACGCCAGGCGTCGATAATGACCGGCGTCATGTCGCGACCGGCACGGGACAGCGCGGCCTCGACGAGCGAGGTCTCGGCATCGTGGTAATGCACGCGTACGGCGCGGTTGCGCACACTCGTGATGAGGAGTTTCTGACGGCGCTTGACGTCGTCGTAATCGAGCTGCGGGCACCATTGGAACGGCGTGGCAGCCTTGGGGATAAACACCGACACCGAGATGGACACCGAGATGGAGCCGCGACGCGCCTTGGGAACTACGGAGCGGCCGAGCTCGAGCACGTGGTCGGCCAGGTTGGCAATGGCCACGATATCCTCGTCGCGCTCGCCGGGAAGACCCATCATAAAGTAGAGCTTCATGCGGTTCCAACCAGCCTCGAAGGCCGCCTTGGCCGCACGGTCCAAGTCCTCCTCGGTCACGTTCTTGTTGATGATGTCGCGCATGCGCTGGCTGCCGGCCTCGGGGGCAAACGTCAGGCCGCCCTTCTTTTCGCCGGCGACCGACTCGGCCATATCCACGCCAAACGAATCCAGGCGCTGCGAGGGAATGGACACACGAATGCCCGTATCCTCCAAGCGGCGGTTGAGCCTACCGAGCACATCGCGGATGCAGGAGTGGTCGGTGGTCGAAAGCGAGGTGAGCGACACCTCGTCATAGCCGGTCATTTCCAGGCCCTGAACTACCGAGGACACAATCTGGTCGGCCGAGCGCTCGCGCACCGGACGATACGTCATACCGGCCTGGCAAAAACGGCAGCCGCGGGCACAGCCGCGCAGAATCTCGATTGACAGGCGATCATGAACGAGCTGCGCGTAGGGCACGCACGACTGCGACAACGGATTGGTAGCACCAAAGTCCTCAACGACGCGCTTGTAGACCACCGGCGGGACGTCTTTGCCCTCACGCGGCACGGTATAGCCGTGCGGAGAGCAAGGCTCGTCATAGCGCACCTCATACAGGGAGGGCACATAGGTACCGGCAACTGTCGCGAGCTGTTCGACAATCTGAGCGCGCGAGACGCCCTCGTCGCGCAAGCGGCGATGCAGCTGGCAAATCTCGAGCAGCGACTCCTCACCCTCGCCAATGAGAATGGCATCGAAGAAAGCCGCATACGGCTCGGGGTTATAGACCGAGGGGCCACCGGCAATGATAATAGGATCGTCCTCGGTGCGGTCGGCCGCAAGCAGCGGAATACCGGCGAGGTCGAGCGCCTCGAGGAAGTTGGTGACGGCCATCTCGTGAGGCACATGCATGCCGACGATATCGAACGAGGCCACAGGCGCCGCGCCCTCGAGCGACAGCAGCGGAATACCGGCCTCGCGCATGGCGTCGCCCATGTCGGGCCACGGCACATAACCGCGCTCACAGGAGATGCCCTCGGCCTGATTGAGGATGTTGTACAGGATGGCAATACCCTGGTTGGGCAGGCCAACCTCATACACATCCGGGTAAATCATGCAGCAGCGATAATCGGCATCAGCCTTGGAGAGCGTACCCCACTCATGGTCGATATAACGGCTCGGCTTCTCGACCTTTGCGAGCAATGGCTCAATCAAATGAAAACAGTCTTGGTACACAGCGCGCAAAAGAAACCCCTAAGCAGCGAGATCGGATGCATCCTCGAAGGGACCCATGGGACGAGTAGCGCCGGCAACCGTGGTCACCAGGTCGCGGACGCGCGAGAACGTGGCGGCAGCCACCTCGTTGGCACGGCTGTAGTCCACATCGCGCTCGTAGAGCGACACGAGCGCACGGCCCATGCCATAAGTACCCGCGGCGGCGGTCAGCGCCTTGACGGCAAACCCAATATGCGGCGTCTGCTTTACCAGGGCGCGAGTGACGGCACGGATCACCAGGCCGCCGACAAGCACGCCCGCGACCTCATAGCCACGCTCGGGCTTAATGCCGCGTCCAAAGATGGCCGCGAGCTCAAAAAGCATGCCCACCTGCGCCAGCGCCATAACGGGGTAATCGGCCCCCGGCAAAAACACCAGCGCACCCGTCGCCATATTGGTAAGCGCACACGAGGTGATGATACGGTTAGCGGCCGCAATACGCATAAAGGCGAAGTTCGCCGCAAAGGCCGTCTCCTTATCCGTGCGATCGAGAATCCAGCGGGCAAGTGTCTCGAGCAGATACGTCTTATCAGTAGCCGCCACCACGCCGAGCATGGGCGTAGACTCCTGGATAAAAGGTACCTCGACAGCGGACTCGGCCAGCACGCACACGGGGGCGCCGGCAATCACGAGCTCCTGCACGGCGCTCTCAAGGCGGTCAGACCCGCACGAAAGCACCAGCACCACATCGGTATCGGTCTTGGGGACGATACGGTCCTCCCCCAGACGTTCAACGCGCACAATGCCCGACGTCGTCTGTGGCACGAAGGCATCGCGCACCGTCTCGACCAAAAAACGCGAGGCAGACGAATCGAGGTAGACGGACACGCGCACCGGCGTGTCGGAATCCTTCTTGGTGGTCGCGCCCATCTTAAAGACGCGGGTCAGCTTGTCCACAGGAATCTTCATAGCAAACCCCTCCAGCGGTTACGCGGCGCCCGAACGATGCCGCCATATGGATTGTACGATACCCACCGTCAGCAACTGGATCATCATCGAGGACGAACCGAAGCTAATGAACGGCAGCGGAATACCGGTGATCGGCATCATGCCAATGCACATGCCGATGTTCTCGAAGGTCTGGAATGCCCACATGCCGACGATACCTACGCAAGACAAGCGTAGGAACAGAGACTCGCACTTAAAGGCGACGCGAATCGTCGAGAACATGAGCAGCACGTACAGGCACAGCAGCAAAAAGGAGCCGCAGAAGCCAAAGGTCTCGGACAAAAAGGCGAAGACGAAGTCGGTGTGGAACTCGGGCAGAAAGCCACCGGCAGACTGCGTCGCATGCCCCAGGCCCTTACCAAAGAAACCGCCCGAGCCGACCGCGATCAGCGACTGCTGCAAGTTGTAGGCATCGTCCGAATCGGCGTTGTCGGGGTCGATGAAGACCGTAAGACGATTCATCTGGTACTGCTTAATGAGCACATCGTGGCCGAGCAACGAATCGAACACCGAATCGAGCGCCAGGACGAGAGCCACCAGGCCCACGAGCAGAGCCAAGGTCGACAGCACCCATTCGCGGCGCGCACCGCTCATGCAGATGACAACAGCACCAGATACCAACACGACCAGGCCCGAACCCAAGTCGCCCATGGCGACGACGGCCAAAAACGGAACGGACAGCATGCCGCAGAGCTTAATGTAGTCGCGGACGGTATCGATGCGGCCGTTGTACTGCGAACCAAGCGTGGCGATAAAGAAGATCGTGATGAGCTTGGCGAGCTCGACCGGCTGGAATGTAAGACCGATACCGGGAATCTTGATCCAACCCGTCATGCCCAGACCGCCCGTATAGGACAGTCCCGGAATCTTGGGCGAGAAAATCACGATGAGGTCGATGACGAGCAGCGCCGTCGAGAAGTTAGAGATGCCGCGCAGATCGGTACGCCAGACGAGCACCGCAAGCACTGCACCGATGCCGATGCCCAACAGGTGGCGCGAAAATGAGGCGTCGGCCTTAAACTGCGAGGCCGACCAAATGATGATGGCACCATAGGCAACGAGTGCCAAGGTTGCCAGCAGCACGCCGATGTGCACCTTCTGGCGAAACGTGCCGCGCGAGGCCGAAAGCTGCTTGTTGACACGGTCCAGGCTGCTGCGGGAACCGGTTTTAGTTGAGCGGAACAGGTCCGCCGGCGAAAAATCCATCGCAACCTCCTATCGAACCGAAGAATCGCCCGTGGCAGAAGATGTGTCGGGCTCGTTGTAGATGGCGCCGAGCACATCGCGCACAACATGTAGGGCAATGGCCGAACCACCGCCGCCCTGCTCCAGGACGGTGGCGATAACGTACTTGGGGTCGTCGGCGGGAGCATAGGCGCAGAACCAGGAATACTCGTCCTCGCCGCTTTTCTCGCCGGTGCCCGACTTACCGTAGACCTGCGGCGTCAAGTTGGTAAAGTGCGACGCCGTAGTGGCGGATGTCGAATAGATAACGTCGTGCATGCCGTTGCGCACCAGTGTCAGATCGGCATCACTGTTAATCTTGGCGGTGAGGCGCTTTTTGGAGCCCTTGCCGTTGTAGATATAGGCATCGCCCCCGTCGCCGTCACGCGAGACAGCGGAAAGAAACACGTGAGGTGTGAACTGCTTGCCACCGTTGGCAAGCCCCATATAGGCGCACGCCATCTGCAACGGCGTCACCAAGATATCGCCCTGTCCGATGGCAATGTTGGTCATGTCGCCCGCGTTCCACTTGCGATCGTCTGCCGAGGCATCGGAAAAGAAGGATTCCTTCCACTCGGCATCGGGAATACGCCCGGCGCCTTCACTGGGAAGGTCGATGCCGCATGTCGAGCCCAAACCCCAACGGCGGAACATCTCCTGCAGGCCCTCGGGGTTGTCCTTGTCATAGAAGAACGCCTTGCCAATATCGTAGAAGACTGGGTCGCACGAATTAGCGATGCCCGACTGAAGCGTCATGGTTCCATGACCGGAGTGCAGCCAGCAGTACTTGCCCCACTGCTTGCCCAGGCCCGTCCAATAGCCCGTGCAGTCCGTGGTTTGAGACGAGGTGTAGGTACCATATTCGAGCGCGGCAAGTGAAGTCAGCGGCTTAATGGTCGAAGCCGACATGTACTGGCCGCCAATGGCGCGATTGAGTAGGGGGTGCGAGCCCTCATCGTCATTGAGCTCGGTCCACACGTCGTTGGAGACGCCGCCGATAAACACCGACGGATCAAATTTGGGCTCGCTGGCCATACCCAGAATCTCGCCATTGTTGGGGTCGAGGCACACCACCGCACCGTTGCCGGCATTGCTGTAGCCCGATTGCTTAGCGCGCGCGATGGCATCGACAAGAGCCGTCTCGCAGGCTTGCTGAATGGCAAGGTCGATCGTGAGCTTGACATCGGAGCCCGCACGTGGGGGCACGGCGCCAGCCTGTCCGGTAACGTTACCCGAGGCGTCGACCTTTACTGTCTGTTCACCGCGAATGCCCTGGAGCAGGTTTTCGTAATAGCTCTCCACGCCCGCCTGGCCTACGATGTCGCCCGACTGGTAGGTGATCTTACCCGCAGACTCGTTGGTGTCCTCGGAGGCCTTCTTGTTCTGCGCCTCGAGCTGCTCGGAGGTAATGGTGCCGGTATAGCCCAAGATATGGCAGGCGGTCTCGCCATACGGGTACTGGCGCTCGGTGCGCTCGGCGATCCTCACGCCGGGAAACTCACCGGCGTGCTCCTGGATGTAGGCGACAGTAGAGCGACGCACGTCAGTCGCAATGGTATGCAGGCTCTGCGCGCCTTCGGAATTGTCCTGGATATTGCGCAGCACCGCGACATACGGCATGCCGAGTACATTAGCGAGATGACGCACCAGCACCTTGTCGCCGGCAAGGTCGCGATAGGCGACGACAGCAAGCGAGGGACGGTTTTGCACCAGCGCGACGCCGTTGCGGTCCAAAATGCGGCCACGAACGGCAGGCGTGGTAACGGTACGGGTCTGATTGCTCTGTGCCTGCTTGTCGTAGTAGTCAGACGAAACCATCTGCATGCCCCACAGCTTAACGGCAAGCGCGGCAAACATCGCGCCCACACCGGTGGTGAGGATAGAAAAGCGGCCCTTAAAGGCGGTGGCGGCCGTATTGCCCTCGCCCTCGGTGGCGCGCGGGGCCGTTCCGTGCTGCGTGTCGTAGGTAAAGCGGGAGTCGCCGCGGCGCATGATGACCAGCGTGACCACAATGGCCACGACCAGCACGATACCGGCGATAACAACCGTCATCTGGGAAGACATCTACGGGCCTCCCCTATTTGAGCTTACGGGTCTTGGGCTTAAAGCGCATGCCCGCCTGACGCCCACCGCGTGCGGAGAACCCGTAGCCAGACTGCGGCGCGACGCCGGACATCAAAAACGGAACGGCGACCAGGCCCGTCAAAATCGAGGACGGCAGGGCGTGTCCAAAGATCGCCACGACAAAACTCGACTCCAGACCCATAAACAACAAGATAATGCTGTAGATCACGTTAATGGCAAACGCGAAGGCGCCCACCGTGATGCCGCGAGCGCTCGGGGTGCCGCCCATCTGACCGGCGGCACTGTGCACCAGGGCAAAGCTGCCCACTGTCAGCAACAGCGACATCACACCCACCGGCACGGCAGCCGACAGGTCGTAGAACAGACCACAGCAAAAACCGCAAATGACGGCCCGCGTGGGGTCGCCCGAAAACACACCCAGACACACCAGGACAATCATAAAGTTGACGCGACCGCCCGCGATAGAGATCTGCGGAGCCAAGCCCGCCTGCAGTAGGACGCAGACAATGGCAGCGATCGCAAAAGCGCGGGAGCCAGCCCCCTGTTCGTGTAGATCCATGGACATGCCTCCCTATTCGCTCGAACCGGAATCATCGGACGCATCGGAGCCGTCGTCCGAGCTGTCGTCTTTGGACTTGGTGGCCGCATCACGCGAGGTGCCCTGCGGCGTACTGTTGGCGCTGCTCACATCCTCGTCCGAAGCCGACTGCTCGTCGGTCAGCGACGTAATGACCAGCACTTCCTCGTTGTTTTCCGCCGTTGTCTGGGCGCGCACGACGATGGTGTAGTACACATCGTTGGCAGACTTTTCTACCGAGGAGACCGTACCGAGCGGCAGGCCTTTGGGAAACACGCCGCCGATACCCGAGGTCACGATAATGTCGCCCACCTTCACATCGGAGTCGACACTCACGTGCTCCAGGCGCAGGGTACCGTCGGGCTGCCCCTGCAGCATGCCCTGAGCGCGCGTATCCTGCACCATGGCGGACACGCCCGAGTTCTCATCACCGATCAGGCGGACGGTGGAAGTCTTAGCCGAAACCTCGATAATCTGACCGATGACACCGGCAGAGCTCGTCACGGGCATGTTGATGGTAAGGCCGTCGGCAGAGCCCTTGTCGATGGTGACCGTCGAGGTCCAGGCATCGCCCGAAGCGCCGACAATGCGGGCCGCGGTGGACTTGAGGTTGTAGGTCGATTGCAGACCGACCAGGCTCTCGAGTCGCTCGGCGGTCTTTTGAGCCTCCGAGAGCTCGGCGACCTTTGACGTCAGGACCTCGTTTTGCTTCTTAAGCTCGTCGAGGGTGTCTTGCGAAGCCGTAAGGTTAGAGAACACGTTTCCGATTGCGTTAAAGGGCGCGGCCACAGCCGAGCCCACAAAACGCACCGGCGAGGTAATCGTCGTCACGCCCGAACGCACGGCATGAATCGGCCCCGCTTCGCCCTCGCGAATGTAAAACGTGAGGAGCAGCACCGAAATCACGCTGAAAACAATCAACGGGCGCATACCCGTTGATTGTCGCTTGGTATTCAGATTTGAAGAGAAACCCGAAGATCGTGCCAAATGGAATCCACCTTTTGGAAATTAAGCATTGGTCTGGACGAAGCCACCGTCAAACGCGTTGGCCTCGAGCACGCGGGCACAGCCGTTGACGACGTTGTCGAGCGCCGTAGGGCTAACGTTGACCGAAACGCCGGTCTCATCGCGCAAGCGCACGTCGAGACCGCGCAGCAGCGCACCGCCGCCGGTCAGTAGAATGCCGTAGTACATAAGGTCCGAGGCAAGATCGGGCGGCGTGGCGTCGAGGGCGTCCTTGACGGCCTTGGCCATCTCGTCGAGCGGCTTGTTGAGCGCGCGACGAATCTCCTCGCTCTCAATGCGCACAGTCTTGGGAAGACCCGTGATCACGTCACGGCCGTTGACCTCGACGTCGAGCTCGTCCTTGAGCGGCACGGCAGAACCGACCTTGATCTTGATGTCCTCGGCCGTGCGCTCGCCGATAGCCAGGTTATAGGCATCGCGAACATGGGTAAGGATAGCCTGGTCAAACTCGTCACCGGCAATGCGGATAGACTGCGACACGACAATACCGCCCATGGCGATAACAGCGACCTCGGTAGTACCGCCGCCGATATCGATAACCATAGAGCCGGTCGGCTCCTCGACAGGCAAGTCGGCGCCGATGGCAGCGGCCATGGGCTCCTCGATCAGGTATGCCTGGCGGGCACCGGCCTGGATCGTAGCCTCAAAAACAGCGCGCTTCTCGACCGACGTGACGCCAGAGGGGACGCAGACGACGACGCGCGGACGCGGCGTCCACGGATAGCGCTTCTCGGACGCCTTGTCGATAAAATAGCGAAGCATGGCCTCAGTAACGTCGAAGTCGGCGATAACGCCGTCCTTAAGAGGACGAACGGCCACAATGTTACCGGGCGTACGGCCGAGCATGCGCTTTGCCTCGATACCGACAGCCAGGATGCGCTCATCGTTCTTGTCGATGGCGACAACGGAGGGCTCGCGAATGACGATGCCCTTGCCGCGCACGGAGACAAGCGTATTGGCGGTGCCGAGGTCGATGGCAAGATCGCCCGCATAGCTACCGAAGAACATATCCATCAAAGAAAACAACGCAACTCCTGATGTGTTGGATGATTGCTGGAAAACTACTAGCCCATCATACTAGCGCAAGCCCGGCACCTCACTTGCGGTGAAGCACCGGGCAGCGCCAAATCTCATAAGGTCACTACTGGTTGTCAGCGGCGGAGAGATCGATGTCGAGCGAGGAGACGGCCCAACCGATATGGTTGTCGGAGCGCACGAACTTGACGGTGTACTCCTGCTCGCCGCCCTTGGACAGCGACGCCTTGACCTTAGCGGTGGTCTCGGTCATAGACTGATCCATGCCCTCGATGGAGACGGTGGCGCCCTGCGGAATCGAGGAAATGATCATCGACTTGGCGTCCTCGGACAGGCTGGAGGCCAGACAGGACTCGGCCTTAGCGGTATCGCCGTCACCTGCGGCCTGGAACAGGTCGGTGACAACAGACTCCTGCGAGGGGAAGCCCAAGCCGCGCGTGTAGGCAAAGCCAAGACCGCCTGCGGCAAGGACAATCAGCAGAAGCAGCACCAGGAAAACCTTGAGGCCCGTATGGCGATGGCGACGACGGACCTTGGCCTCCTTGCGGTCCTGCTGAACCATCTCGGACTCGGACAGGGTGAAGAAGCCGGTGTCAGAGGGGTCGGGCATAAACTGACCGGTAGCACCCGTGGGGTCGAGCGGGTCGACGGCCGGAGCATCCATCGCGGGAGCCGGAGCCGTGGCCATGGCCGTCTGGGCCGAAAGCGCAGCGAGGGAATCTTGCACGCGGGCAAGCTCATCGGCCTGCTCGGGCGTGAGCTGGTAGATGCCATCGGCGGTGGCGGCGTTAAAGGCATCGAGCGCGTCAGAGGGGCGACCGGCGGCAGAGAGCGCCTCACCCATACCGGCATTAAGCGCACGCGTGTCGTCGCGCGGACCGGCAAAGTCGATGGCCGTGCGGTAGGTCTCCACGGCGTCTGCCGGACGGCCGAGCTTAATAAAGCAGCGGCCAAGATCGCCAAGGGCGGCGGCAGGAGCCGGGTTGGCCCCATCGATAGCGGCCTGACGGAAGGCAGTGCCGGCGTTAGCATAATCGCCCGACTGGAACAGAGCGTTGCCCAGGCCCAGATAGGCCTTAAACGGCGTGGCATAAGATGCATCCTGCGTTGCGGCAGAGAACGCCTGGGCTGCGGTCGTATAGTCACCCACGGCAGCAAGCGCCTTACCGCGGTTGGTGAGCAGCGCGCCGCGCTTGCCATAGGTGCCGTCGTTGAGGGCGGCGGCGTAGGCCTCGGCGGCCTCGGCATACATACCCAGGTGCATCAAGGCGTTGCCGCGCAGATGGTCGGCCTCGCCCATGATCTCACTGGGGGTCTTTGCCGCACCGAGCATCTGGGCGGCAGCGGAATAATCACCCGCGCGATAAGCGGCGCGGCCCTGTTGGATCAGCTGGCTATTCAAGGAAGTCCCCTTTTACTCGTGAACGATCTCGACATGGACGATCTCGTCGCCGGCACGCAGCTGCGAAATCACATCGAGGCCCTCGACCGTGGTGCCAAAGACGGTGTAGCCAGAGTCGAGGTTATGCTGGGCGCCCAGGCAGAAGTAGAACTGCGAACCAGCGGAATCGGGATCCATGGAACGTGCCATGGCAAGCGCGCCGTCGACGTGGCTGTTACGCGGATTGGTAGCGAACTCGCCCTTGATGCAATAACCAGGACCACCGGTACCGGGCATGCCGTCGGGGCCTTCAAGGCCGGCGGCGACATCGGCGCCGGACATATCGCGGGTATTGGGGTCGCCGCCCTGGATCACAAAACCGGGCACATAGCGATGGAACTTAAGCCCATCATAAAAACCCATCGTGGAAAGCTCGCAGAAGTTCGCCACGTGGATGGGGGCGCCCTCGCCGTCAAACTTGACCTTAATGGTACCCTTCGACGTCTCGATCACCGCGCACTCATCGCCGGCGAGCTGGTACTCGGGCGTGTAGAGCTCTTTCTTAAAACCAAACATGTGGTTCCTTCCTCGTGCGTTTAAAGCATATTTGTTCGAATTGTAGCAATAAGCACAGGCTTTCATCAATTGCGCACGCAGGTTATACCGCTTATGCCGCATTAATTACGAGCGCTTCCGTGGCTTCCAAGCGCCCACGTTGGCATCGTACTGGTTGAGTGCGCTGTTGCCGCCCTGCGCCATGGGTGCCAAGATCTCGCTCTGGCGAGCGCTCAGCGACTCACCGTCGGGGATGGAAAGCGAAATGTCCCAGCTCTGGCAGATCACGTCGACGCGCTCGTACATCCACTCGGTAAGCTGCTTGAGGTGCTCGATGTCTTCGGCGTAGACTGTGTCGTCCTGGTACTTAAGATTGTCGAGTTCGTCCTGCGTCTGCTTGATGCGGTCGCGCAGGTCATAGGCGCTCTGCGACATCTCCTGGCGCGTGCTGAGCGTAGAGCGCAGATAGCCGCTGTTAAAGGAGGTGATCACCTCGCCGATCTCGTCCTCGGTGTTGTACGAGAGGATCGTCTGGTAGATCTGGTCGAGCTTGGCATAAAGTTCATCGTCAGTGAGCACGACCTCCTCCTTGACCACGTCGGAGGTGTCGTCGCCATCGCTCTCATCGACCTTGGCGGCATCGTCCTGAGTCTGCTCGCCCTTCTGGCGCGAAGGGAAAGTACTCTGCGCGGCATGGCCAAACTCGCTATAGAATCCCGGCATGACGCCCAGGGGGTCGGTCGTCACAAACCAATAGGCACCGCCGCACACGGCCGCGAGCACCGCAACGACGATAACCGGCTTGGGAATATGGCGCTTATGCTTGTGGTAGGCATCCTCGTCGGGATGTACCTTGCGCTTGGGCTTCTGTTTGCTGGACTGAGCATCGTCTCGCAGGGAAACCGGCGTCGGCATATCCACCTTAGGGATGCCGAAGTCCTTGTCGAAGGCCGGCAGCACACAAGTCTCGTTGGGATCGGCGGCGTCCGAAAGCACCGCGGCGGCAGACGCCGGCGCATGGGGCACCTCGGTATCGATCTGCTCCTGCGTCAAGCGCGGAAAGCCGGCCGTGCGGCCTGCCGCC
>DXZO01000036.1:21790-33707 GCA_019419625.1 Collinsella sp.
GCCGCCAGATCGGATGCAGCCGCGTCTTTGGAAAGAATGCCCGGGGCGGGGCGCCCGCACTTGGGACAAGTGCGATCGTGCGGGGACAGGCGTGCGCCGCAACCATCGCAGAAAACGAACTCGGTATGCTCGGGACCGTCGCCCGGGCCAACGTATGCGTTGCAGTAGGGGCAGAACGAGGCGCCGTCTTCTATAGTCTTAAGGCAATGCGGGCAGATCACGGCTTCCTCTTTTCGGAGCAATTCATACAGTCGAGGTTAGAGCATAGCATCGCCACGCCCCCACAGGAGCAAGGCACCAATTCAACATCGCCAGAAAAATCATCCTTCGGCGATTGGGGCTAGGCTTTCTTTGCGGGTTTTTTCTTCTTGCTCGGCATCGAGACCTTAATGCCCTGAGCGGACTTGGTCACCCGCGAACGTTTGGTGCCCGCACCTTTCTTTTTCTTGGGCTGGGCCTTTTCCACACCCTCGAGTGCGCGAACCTCGGCCTCGCGAACGGTGCGCTCCTCGCGGCGCTGCGCCATATCGGCGGCGACGCGCTTGGCAAAACGCTGGGCAGTTGAACCAGTAGAGCTCACCTTGCTGCCACCGCGACCCAGACGGACGCGCACACCGCGGCCAAAACCAGTTGCAGCATGGCGACGACGCGGCTTAAGCGAATCCATCATCGTGGCGAGCTTAAAGAACACCGTGCAGGTAAAGACGACGATCGCCAGCAATATAACGGCCTCGCCCGTCGACAGGTTAGCGATGGACAGCAGCTCCGGGAATCCGATAACACCCGCCAGGATGCCGACGACGACAAACACAAAGAGCACCACGCGCAAGGGGGTAAGCGGCTGCGATATGCGCCAGATCAGGCTCACGCTCGCCGCGCACGACGTAAGCAGGCACATAGTCGAAAGGGTGAGCTGGTTAAAGCCGAACACGCGCGCCACAAAGATATCGAGCGCCGCAGCCATAATGACCGCCAGCGACGCCGGCAGCGCACGCTTGAGCACGTTGGTCAAAAATGACCCCTTCACGCGGGCGTTGTTGGGCTCCAAACCCAGCACAAAGCCCGGCGCGCCGATGCAGAAGAAGTTGATGAGCGTCATCTGAATCGGCTCGAAGGGATACGGCGGAAACGCGATGCACAGCGCCGCCAAGCCCATCGAGAACAGCGTCTTGGTCAGGAACAACGCCGCGGAGCGCTGCAGGTTGTTGATAGAGCGACGGCCCTCGGCCACCACGGCGGGCATCGAGGCAAAATCGTTGTCGACCAGCACGATCTCGGCCACGTTGCGCGCGGCATCGGAACCGGCGGCCATGGCCACGGAGCAGTCTGCCTCCTTGAGCGCCAACACGTCGTTGACGCCGTCGCCCGTCATGGCAACGGTATGGTCGCGACGTTTGAGCGCCTGCACGAGTTCGCGCTTCTGTTGCGGGGTCACGCGACCAAAGACGTGATAGCGGTCCACTGCCGCATCAATCTTGGACGGCGTATCGAGTGTCGTGGCGTCGACGTAGGCATCGGCCCCCGGAACGCCCACCACGCGCGCGATCGACGACACCGTGCGCGGGTCGTCGCCGCTGATCACGTTGAGCGTGACGCCCTGCTCGTTAAAGTAGCCGATGGTCTCGGCGGCCGAGGAGCGGATCTCGTCGCGAATGGTCACAAAGCCCACGGCCTCGGCCTCGCCTGCCATATCGCCATCGGGCGTAAAGCCGTCCACACGGGCCACCACAAGCACGCGGCAGGTGTCGGCAAGCTCGGCCACACGGTTCTCGACCTGCGCAAAGGCGCGCTCCGAAAGCACAAATTGCGCTGCGCCCATCACATAGGAGCCCTGTGCAAACGAGGCGCCGCTCCACTTTTTGGACGACGAGAACGGAATGACCGCCAGCGGCTCGGACACCTCGACCGGGCGGTCGGCGTAATAGTTGAGCAGCGCCTGACAGGTCGCACGCGCCACGTTGGCAAGCGCAAAATCGAGGACTGTGGTCTCGACGGGAACAGCCGCCTCGTCCGAATCCGCGCCAAAGCCAACACCCTCAACAGGCAGCGGGTAAGTACCCTCGACCTCCATGCGACCCGACGTGATGGTGCCCGTCTTGTCCAAGCACAGCACGTCGACGCGCGCGAGCGTCTCGATGCAGTAGAGCTGCTGTGCGAGTACCTTGCGGCGCGCCAGGCGCACCGTGGCGATGGCAAGCACCGACGAGGTCAGCAGCACCAGACCCTGCGGAATCATGCCCAAAAGAGCGCCCACCGTAGACAGCAGCGCCGACGAAGGCACGCGACCGGCAAGCAGCTCGGAAAAGCACCACGAAAGCGCGCTATCGCCCGGCGTACCGGCGGCATCCCACAGCTCGCTCACACTCGAGGAAAAGAGTGCCAGACCGAGCGGAATCATAATGAGGCTCGCGAAGCGCACGATGGCGTTGAGCCCGTTCATGATCTCGGAATTGACCTTCTTGACGTACTTGGCCTCGTTGTTGATCTTGGCCACGTAGTTGTCGGCGCCAACATGGATCACGCGGGCGCGAAGCAGGCCCGAGTCGATAAAGCTGCCACTCATGAGCTCGGAGCCTGGCTGCTTTTTGATGAGATCGCTCTCGCCCGTCAGCAGACTCTCGTTAACGAGCGCCTCGCCCGACACCACCACGGCATCGGCCGGAATCTGATCACCGCGTCCCAGGCGAATGATATCGTCGAGTACGATCTGGTCCAGATCGAGCTCCACCTCGGCGCCGTCGCGCACCGCGATGGCCTTCTTAGAGGTCAGCAGTGTGAGCTTATCGACCATCTTCTTGGAGCGCATGGACTGAATGACGCCGATGGCGGTATTGAGGAACACCACGAACAGGAACGTCAGGTTCTTAAACGAACCGGTCAGCAACACCAAAATCGCCAAGACAGCGTTGATCAAGTTAAACAGCGTGCAGAGGTTCTCGATGATGAGCTCTTTGACCGATTTGGTCTTGAGCTCCATGTTGCGGTTGATTTTACCGGCGGCGATGCGCTCCTCGACCTCGGCGGTCGAAAGTCCGCGCTCGATATCCGTTACTGCCATACCACGTCCCATCACGTCGCGTCGGTATAAGAAAACCGCCCGGACCATGCGAGGTTCGGACGGTCTTACGTTCGATGGTGCCCCATGTTGGATTCGAACCAACGGCCTTCTGCTCCGGAGGCAGACGCTCTAATCCCCTGAGCTAATAGGGCGAACGGTTGGCATTATACCCAAGTGCGCCACGGGCTAACAAAATAATAGAAAAAGCTTTGCAATTACGTGGGAGACACGGCGCAGAGGCTCACTTTAGAACGCAAAAGTGAAACAATTAGTATAAACTCACATGCACCATATATACACGGCTCGCGATGCGGGCCGTTTTTGCAAAAGTTATCCAACGAGGTGAGAGGCACACCATGATTGCAATTTTAAAGCAAAGCGCCAGTGACGAGGCCGTCGGCCATATCGTCAGCTGGATTGAGAAAAAGGGGCTCAAAACCGACGTCTCGCGCGGCGAGAACGAGACTATTATCGGTCTCGTGGGAGACACCACCAAGATCGACCCGTTCCTCCTCGAGTCCATGGATGTCGTCGAGCGCGTGCAGCGCGTCTCCGAGCCCTTTAAGCGTGCCAACCGCAAATTCCACCCCGAGGACTCCGTCATCGACTGCGGTCACGGCGTCAAGATCGGCGGCGACCAGTTCCAGGTCATCGCCGGCCCGTGCTCCGTCGAGGGCGAGAACCTCATCCGCATCGCACGCCGCGTAAAGGCCGCCGGCGCCACGATGCTGCGCGGTGGCGCCTACAAGCCCCGCACCTCCCCTTACGCCTACCAGGGCATGGGCCCGGCCGGCCTGGACCTGCTATGCGAGGCATCCGCCGAGCTCGACATGCCGATCGTCACCGAGATCATGGACCCGCGCGACGTGCAGGTCTTCCTCGACAAGAAGATCGACGTCATGCAGATCGGCGCTCGCAACGCCCAGAACTTCCCCTTGCTCAAGGAGGTCGGCAAGACGCAGACCCCGATCCTGCTCAAGCGCGGCATGTCCGGCACCGTCGACGAGCTGCTCATGGCTGCCGAGTACATCATGAGCGAAGGCAACGACAACGTCATCCTGTGCGAGCGCGGCATTCGCACCTTCGAGACCCGCACCCGCAACACCTTCGACCTCAACGCCGTGCCGGTGCTGCACCACCTGTCGCACCTGCCCGTCGTCGCCGACCCCAGCCACGCCACCGGCTACACCCGCTATGTCGAGCCCATGGCGCTCGCCGCGACCGCCTGCGGCGCCAACGGCCTGGAGATCGAGGTCCACGACGACCCGAGCCACGCCTGGTCCGACGGCGCCCAGGCCCTCACGCCCGACCAGTTCGACGACACCATGCGCCGCATCCGCGCCATCCGCGAGGTCGTCTGCCAAGAGACCATGGAGTAGGCCATGGGTACGGTGAGAAACGCACGCGTCAACCAGGGCGGCCCCAAGTGCGCCGGTATCGTGGGCCTGGGCCTCATCGGCGGCAGCTTTGCCCGCGGCTATGCGCAGGCGGGCGTTCGCGTGCTTGCCTGGGACCCCGACGATGACGTGATGACGGCCGCCAGCATGGGTACCGTCGCCGGCGAGCTCAACGACGAGACGCTCGGTGAGTGTGACATTATCGTCCTTGCCTGCTATCCCGAAGCATGCATCGAGTGGCTCGAGACGCACGCTCAGGCGCTCGCCGACGCCACCGACACCGATGCCATCATGGGTCCCGTGGTGATCGACACCGTGGGCGTCAAGGGCATCGTGTGTGAGCGGGCCTTTGAGCTCGCACGAGAGCACGGCTTTTACTTTGTGGGCGCACACCCCATGGCGGGCACCCAGTTCTCGGGCTACGCGCATTCCCGCGCCGACCTGTTCCAGGACGCACCGCTCGTGCTCGTTCCGCCCGCGGTGGACGACGCCCTTAAGCTCGAGCTTTTAGGCCAGGTGCGCGAGATGGTGCGCCCCTTGGGGTTTGGCAAGTTCAGCGTGACCACCGCCGCCGAGCACGACCGCGTGATCGCCTTTACGAGCCAGCTCGCGCACGTGGTGTCCAACGCCTACGTAAAGAGCCCCACCGCCCAGGTCCACCACGGCTTTTCGGCCGGCAGCTACCGTGATCTCACGCGCGTGGCGCACCTCAACCCGCAGATGTGGTCCGAGCTCATGATCGACGACGCCGACGCGCTTGCCTTCGAGATCGACCACCTGATCGATTCGCTCGGCGCCTACAGCCGTGCGCTCAAGAACCGCGACCAGCGTTATCTTGAGAATCTCCTTGCCGAGGGCGATCGCATCAAGCGCGCACTCGACGACGAGAGCGCCCACTAGACCACCCATCACGCCAGGTCGAAAGGACCATAGTTTATGGCGATTACCATCGATATCGACACCGCACGCCCCTACCAAGTGCATGTTGGCACGTTTTTGCTGGAACAGGCGGGACCGCTCGTGCGCGCCACTGCCGGCGGCACCAAGGCCGTCATCGTGACGGACACCAACGTGGGCCCGCTCTACCAGATGCCCGTCAAGCAGAGCCTGGAGGCGTCAGGCTATGAGGTAAGCATCTGTACCTTCGAGGCCGGCGAGGCACACAAGCGCGCCGAGACCTACGTTGCCATTCTTGAGTTTGTGGCCGAGCACGAGCTTTCGCGCTCGGACGTGATCGTGGCGCTCGGCGGCGGCGTCGTGGGTGACGTGGCCGGCTTTGTGGCGGCCACCTACATGCGTGGCTGCAAGTTTGTGCAGATCCCCACGAGTCTGCTCGCCATGGTTGACTCGTCGGTGGGCGGCAAGACGGCCATCGACCTGGCCGCCGGCAAAAATCTCGCCGGAGCCTTTTGGCAACCGAGCGTGGTCATTGCCGACGTGGGATGCCTTGCCACCCTCACGCCCGAGCAGTTCGCCGACGGCTGCGGCGAGGTCGTCAAGCACGCCGTGATCGCCGACCCCGAGCTTTTCGCCGAACTGGAGAAAACCCCGCTCACGCTTGAGCTGCTTAACCGGGACGTGGCCCGCGTGGCACTCATCATCGCCCGCAATATCGACATCAAGCGCGCCGTGGTCGTTGCCGACGAGCGCGAGACCAACCAGCGCAAGCTCCTCAACTTTGGACACAGCGCCGGACATGCCGTCGAGGCCTGCGAGCACTTTGAGCTGGGACACGGCAACTGTGTGTCAATCGGCATGGGTATCATCACGCGTGCCGCGGCCCTGCACGGCATTTGTGACGCCGAGCTGCCCGGTCGCATCGAGGAGCTCTGCGCACGCCACGGTCTCAAGACCCGCTGTGAGCTTTCAGCCGACGCCATCTTTGCCGAGGCGCTGCACGACAAAAAACGCGCCGGTGACACCATCGACTTGGTGATTCCGCACGGTATTGGCCGCTGCAGCATCGACCGCACGTCGCTTTCCACCTTCCATGATTTAATTGCCGAGGGCCTCGGCCAGAAGGGAGACGCATCTGTATGCTAGCCCGCATCGCCCCGTCCCCGCTCAAGGGCACCGTTCCCGCCATCGCATCCAAGTCGATGGCGCACCGCCTCATCATCTGCGCTGCGCTCGCCAACGGCGAGACGCACGTCACTTGCAACACCACCTGCGCCGATATCGAGGCCACGGTGCGCTGCCTCACGGCCCTGGGTGCCCGCATCGAGACCGTCGAGGATGGCTTCCAGGTCCACCCCACCATGAAGAGTATTGAGTTCGGCCTGCTCAAGGCACTTGCGGGCGGCACGCTCGACTGCGGCGAGAGCGGCTCCACGCTCCGCTTTATGCTGCCCGTCGCCTGCGCGCTGGGAGCAGAGGCAACCTTTGTGGGCCAGGGCCGTCTGGGTGCACGCCCGCTCTCTCCGCTCTCCGACGAGATCATTGCCGCCGGCTGCGACCTGCAGGGTCTGGGCGGTTTTCCGCTCAAGACAAGCGGCCGCATGCGCCCGGGCACCTTTATCCTGCCGGGCAACGTGAGTTCGCAGTACATCTCCGGCCTGCTGCTGGCAGCCCCGCTGCTGGCCCAGCCCTCCTGCGTGCAGGTGACCGGCCTGATCGAGAGCCGCCCCTATATCAACCTGACGATCCAGGCCATGAAGGCCTTCGGCGTCGAGGTCAACGTCGAGCGTATCCCCGCCAAGGACGGCCAGCCCGAGATCACGAACTTCCGCGTGAGCAGCGGCTCGTACCGCACGCCTGGCAACGTGGCTGTCGAGGGCGACTGGTCCAACGCCGCCTTTTGGCTGTGCGCCGGCGCCATCGGTACCGACCCCATCACCGTCGAGGGCGTGTCGCTTAGCTCCGCGCAAGGCGACCGCAACGTGCTTGCCGCGCTCTCGCGCTTTGGCGCCCGCATCGTGCGCTCCACCAACGCCGCCACCGTGCAGTCCGACAAGCTCGCCGGCTTTGAGATGAGCGCGCACGACATCCCCGACCTGGTGCCCGTAATCTCGGCCGTGGCATCACTGGCGCAGGGCCGCACGTTCATCCGCGACTGCGCCCGCCTGCGTATCAAGGAATCCGACCGCCTGGCAACCACCACCCGCGAGCTCACCGCACTGGGTGCGCAGGTGCGCATTGCCGGCGACGACCTCATCATCAAGGGTGTCGACGCCTTTACCGGCGGCGAGGTCGATTCGCACAACGACCACCGCATCGCCATGATGGCCGCCATCGCCGCGAGCCGTGCTACCGGCGAGGTCGTGATCCACGGTGCCGAGGCCGTCAACAAGTCCTATCCCGATTTCTTTGACCACTACCGCCTGCTGGGCGGCAAGGTCACGCTCGAGGAGGAGTAGCATGTCCTCGACCTTTGGCAACGTTTTGCATCTGAGCATTTTCGGCCAGTCGCACTCCCCTGCAATCGGTTGCTCACTCGATGGCATTCCCGCCGGTATCGCCATTGACCAGGAGCAGCTGCAGGCCTTTTTGGACCGTCGAGCCCCCGGCCGCGACGAGACCGCAACCAAGCGCCGCGAGGCCGACGCCGCGCATATCATTGCCGGTGTAGTCGACGGACACACCACTGGCGCACCCATCGCAGCAATTATCGAGAACACCAACACGCGCTCCAAGGACTATTCCGAGCTGCGCCGCAAACCACGCCCCGGGCACGCAGACTTTCCGGCGCGCGTGAAGTACCACAACATGCACGACGTCGCCGGCGGCGGGCATTTCTCCGGACGCCTGACGGCCCCCCTATGCATCGCCGGCGGCATCGCACTGCAGGCACTCGAGGCACGCGGCATTCAGGTCATGGCACACGTCGCGCAGATCGGCGGCATCTCGGACCTACCCATGGACGACATGGTCTATCGCGAGACCGACCGCAAGGCGATCCTTACAAACGACCTGCCCTGCATCGACGCCGCCGCTGCCGGTCGCATGCGCGAAGAAATTCTGGCCGCGCGCGACGAGCTCGACAGCATCGGCGGCATCGTGGAGTGCGGCATCTACGGGCTTCCCGCGGGTATCGGCGACCCCATGTTCGACGGCATCGAGAACCGCATCGCGCAAATTGCGTTTGGCATTCCCGCCGTGAAGGGCGTGGAGTTTGGCATGGGCTTTGCCGTAGCCGCCATGCGCGGCAGCGAGAACAACGATCCGTACCGCGTTGATGCCGAGACCGGCGAGATTGCAGTCGAGTCCAATAACGCCGGCGGCATCCTGGGCGGCATCTCCACCGGCACACCCGTCATGTGGCGTATGGCCGTAAAGCCGACGCCCTCCATTGGCCGCGAGCAGCAGACGGTGGACATGGACGCTATGGAAAATGCCGAGCTCTCGGTCCACGGCCGCCACGATCCCTGCATCGTCCCGCGCGCCGTCCCCGTAGCCGAGGCAGCCGCCGCCCTCGCGATTTGGGACGCCCTCCTCGAGGACGCAGGCCAGCGCTAAAAATCTCCGGGGGCCAACTCCGGCCCCCCACGCCCACCCAGTGATTTTTCTGGGACGGGGATTAAAAAATCATTAGGTACACAATGATTTTTTAATCCCCGTCCCAGAAAAATCACCGACACATGAAAGGGGCCTCCATGGACCTTGCCGATATTCGCCAGGCCATCGATGGCATCGACACAACGCTCCTCAACAGCTTTGTCGAACGCATGGACATTGCCGCCGAAGTCGCCAAATCCAAGATCGAGATGGGCAAGGCCGTCTTTGACCCCGCCCGCGAACGCTCCAAACTCAACAACCTCGCCAACCGCGCACCCGAGCGCTACGAGGCCCAGACCATCACCCTGTTCCGCCTCCTCATGAGCATGAGCAAGGCCGAGCAGCAGCGCTACATCAACGAGCTCAAGGGCATCACGGTGTCGCAAAAAGCCCGCGCCACGGCCGTAGCCTTTGACACGCCCTTCCCTCAGACGGCCACTGTCGCCTGCCAGGGCGTCGAAGGCGCCTACAGCCAGATTGCCGCGTGCAAACTCTTCGACGTGCCCGATATCGCGTTCTTAGAGACCTTTGAGGGCGTCATGCGCGCCGTACGCGACGGCTTTTGCGAGTTTGGCGTACTGCCCATCGAAAACTCAACCGCCGGTACAGTCAACGCCGTCTACGACCTGCTCGCACAGTTCGACTTTCATATCGTGCGCTCGCTGCGCCTCAAGATCGATCACAACCTGCTCGTCAAACCCGGCACCAAGCTCGCCGAAGTGCGCGAGGTCTACAGCCATGGCCAAGCCATTGCCCAGTGCGCCGGCTTTATCGAGGGCCACGGCCTGCATGCCACCAAGTACCCCAACACCGCCATGTCGGCCGAGATGGTCGCCAACTCCGAGCGCACCGACGTCGCCGCTATCGCCTCGCGCAGCTGTGCGGCACTCTACAGCTTGGAGGTGCTGGAGTCCAACATCCAGGACTCGGACAACAACTACACGCGCTTTGTCGTCATCAGCCGCGAGCCGCGCGTCTATCCCGGTGCCAACCGTACCTCGCTTATGATCACCACGGCCAACGAGCCGGGCGCGCTCTATCGCGTACTCGAGCGTTTCTACGCACTCAACATCAACCTCATCAAGCTCGAGAGCCGCCCCATCCCCGGTCGTGACTTTGAGTTTATGTTCTACTTTGACCTGGACTGCCCCTTTGGCAGCAAGGCCCTCGACGACTTGCTCGACTCAATCGACGACGTGTGCGAGAGCTTCACCTATTTTGGCAGCTATACGGAGGTGCTCTAGATGACCGATACCGCCGCAACCCGCCCCTACGGCGTACTTGGCCGCGTGCTGGGCCACAGCTACACCCCGACCATCTACAAAGAGCTCGCTGGGCTTAAGTACGTGCGATTTGAGCGCGAGCCCGAAGACCTCGCGGCCTTTATGGCGGGCGACGAGTGGGAAGGCACCAACGTAACCATCCCTTACAAGCGCGCCGTCATGGAATACCTGGACGAGCTGAGCCCCCTGGCCGAGCGCATGGGCAACGTCAACACCATCACGCGCCTACCCGATGGCCGCCTGCGCGGCGACAACACCGACTACTTTGGTTTTCGGTGTCTGGTCGAGGAGTTGGGCGTAGAGGTAGCCGGTAAGAAGGTCCTCGTGCTCGGTGCCACCGGTGGCGCTGGCACTACGGCCAGCATGGTGCTCGGCGATCTGGGAGCCATCGTCGTACCCGTGGGTCGCACGAGCGAGGTCAATTACGGCAACATCGCGCAGCAATCCGATGCGGCGCTGCTTGTCAACTGCACGCCCGCCGGCATGTTCCCCCACTGCCCCGACGCTCCCTGTACGCTCGAGGGCCTCGATGCGCTCGAGGGCGTCATCGACATCGTCTACAACCCCGCCCACACGGGTCTGATGCTCGAGGCCGAGCGCCGAGGCATCCCCTGCATCGGCGGTCTGCTCATGCTTGTGGCACAAGCAGCACAAGCTGTCGAGCGCTACACCGGTCAGATTACACCGCGCGAGCGCATCCTGGATGTGACGGAGCGGCTGTCCCACCGCGAACAGAATATCACGCTGATTGGCATGCCGGGTTCGGGCAAGACCCGTGTAGGCGAGCAGATCGCCCAGCTCACGGGCCACGAGCACATCGACCTCGATCGCGCCCTCGAGGAGCGCCTGGGGATGCCCTGTGCCAACTTTATCGTCGAACGGGGCGAAGCGGCCTTCCGCGAGCAGGAGACGGCGGAGTTGGCCGACATCTCCAAGCGCAGTGGCCTGGTGCTCTCCACCGGCGGCGGCGTGGTCACGCGCGACGAAAACTATCCGCTGCTGCACCAGAACAGCCAGATCGTGATGCTCAACCGCAAGCTCGACGAACTCGCCCACAAGGGACGCCCCATCACCGCCCGCGATGGCATCGATAAGCTTGCCGAACAGCGCATGCCGCGCTACCGCGCCTGGGCCGACTACATCATCGACTCACGCGACTGCGCCGCCAACACCGCTCGCGCCGTCCTCGACACCCTCCCACCCGCTCTCTAACCAAAACCACCACAAAGGGGACAGGCACCTTTGTGGTGGTTTTTTCATTCCGCCTCGCCAAATCGACCAACCCAAAGGAAGCAGCCATGAAAGCACTCGTCATCAACGGCCCCAACCTCAACATGCTCGGTATTCGCGAGCCGGGCATCTACGGCAGCGACAACTACGACCGCTTGGTCCAGATCTGCCAGGAGGCAGGCGCCGCGCAGGGCTTTGACGAGGTCGAGGTCTTCCAGTCCAACCACGAGGGCAGCATCGTCGACAAGATCCAGGAGACCTATGGAAAGGTCGACGGCATCGTCATCAACCCGGCGGCCTACACGCACACGAGCGTGGCGATCCTCGACGCCCTCAAAGCCGTCGCCATCCCCGCAGTGGAGGTCCACATCAGCGCCGTCGAGACGCGCGAGGACTTCCGCCAGGTGAGCTATGCCCGCCTGGCCTGCTTCGCCACCATCACCGGCGAGGGCCTG
>DXZO01000037.1 GCA_019419625.1 Collinsella sp.
CCCTGCCGGACGTGCGCGACGGCTTAAAGCCGGTGCACCGCCGCATCCTGTACGCGATGAACGAGAGCGGCATCTACCCCAACCGCCCACACAAGAAGTCGGCCTGGACGGTCGGCGAAGTTATCGGCAAGTACCATCCGCACGGTGACTCCGCGGTCTACGAGGCCATGGTCCGCCTGGCGCAGTGGTTCTCCATGCGCACGCCGCTCATCGACGGTCACGGCAACTTCGGTAACATCGACGGCGACGGCGCGGCGGCCATGCGTTACACCGAGAGCCGCCTGGCAAAGCCCGCCATGGAGCTGCTGCGTGACCTGCAGAAGGATACCGTCGACTGGCAGCCCAACTACGACGAATCGCTCGCCGAGCCCGTGGCACTGCCTGCGCGCTTCCCCAACCTGCTGGTCAACGGTAGCCAGGGCATCGCCGTCGGCATGGCCACCAACATCGCCCCGCACAACCTCACCGAGGCGATCGAGGCCACCTGTTACCTGATCGACAACCCCGACGCCACCGTCGACGAGCTCATGCAGATCATGCCCGGTCCGGACTTCCCCACCGGCGCCATCATCATGGGCAGCGCCGGCATTAAGCAGAGCTACGAGACCGGCCGCGGCTCCATTACCGTGCGCGCCAAGGCTCACGTGGAGTCCACCAAGACCGGCCGCAGCCGCCTGGTCTTTACCGAGATCCCCTACATGGTCAACAAGGGCACCCTGCAGGAGAAGATCGCCCAGCTCGTCAACGACAAGCGCATCGAGGGCATCTCGGATATGCGCGATGAGTCCAACCAGAAGGGTATCCGTCTGGTCATCGAGCTCAAGAAGGGCGTCATTCCGCAGGTCGTGCTCAACAACCTGTATAAGTACACCTCGCTGCAGACGACCTTCGGCGCCAACAACCTGGCGCTCGTCAACGGCGTTCCCAAATGCCTGAGCCTGCGCGAGATGCTGCAGCACTACATCGACCACCAGGTCGACGTCGTCACCCGCCGCACCCGCTTCGACCTTAAGAAGGCCCAGGCCCGCGCGCATATCCTCGAGGGCTACCTGATGGCCCTTGACCATATCGACGAGGTCATCAGCATCATCCGTTCCTCGCAGACCGACTCCGAGGCCAGCAGCCGCCTGATCGAGCGCTTTGGCTTTACGCCCGAGCAGACCACGGCCATCCTCGAGATGAAGCTGCGCCGCCTGACCGGCCTGGAGCGCGACAAGATTCAGGAAGAGCTGGACGGCCTGCGCCGCGCCATCGCCTACTACGAGGACCTGCTGGCGCACGAGGAGAAGATCCTGGGTGTCATTAAGGAAGAGATGCGCGAGATCTCCAAGAAGTTTGGCGATAAGCGCCGCACCGAGATCAGCCATGTCGAGAAGGACCTGGACGTCGAGGACCTCATTGCCGACGAGGACATGGTCGTGACCATCACCCACACCGGCTATGTCAAGCGCATCCCGGTGGCCGCCTACCGCGCCCAGAAGCGCGGCGGCAAGGGCGTGTCGGGCGTCAACCTCAAAGAGGACGACGTTATCGACGAGATGTTCATCGCGTCCACGCACGAGTACGTGCTGTTCTTCTCGAGCAAGGGTAAGGTCTATCGCCTGAAGGTGCACGAGCTGCCGGTGGGTACGCGCCAGGCGCGCGGTACCGCGATCGTCAACCTGCTGCCCTTCGAGGAGGGCGAGAAGATCGCGAGCGTCATCAGCTGCCGCGAGTTCCCTGCCGACGAGTATCTGATGTTTGCCACCAAGAGCGGCATGGTCAAAAAGACCGTGATGAGCGCATATGACCGCAGTCGTCGCGACGGCCTGATCGCTATCAACCTGCGTGACGACGACGCGCTGCTGAACGTGCGCCGCGTGCGCGAGGGCGACAAGATTATCCTGGCCACCACCGCGGGTAAGGCGATCATGTTCTCCGAGGAACAGGTGCGCGCCACCGGCCGCGATACCAGCGGCGTTCGCGGTATCGGTATGAAGGACGGCGTGAGCGTTCTGGGCATGGAAGTCACTAACGGCAACGGCGATCTGTTCGTCATCACTGAGCGCGGCTACGGTAAGCGCACGCCGGTCGCGGACTACCCGGAGCAGAATCGCGGCGGTCAGGGCGTCTACACCATCCAAATGACCGAGCGCAAGGGCAACCTCGCGGCCATGAAGACGGTGGGCCCGCAACACGAGCTGTTCATCGTGACGGAGGGTGCAACGGTCATTCGCGTCAAGACCGACGAGATCAGCCAGACCGGCCGCGCCACCCAGGGCGTCAAGATGATGACCGTCGACGACAACGACCGCGTATGCGCTGTCGCCCGCATGACGGCAGCCAAGGAAAAGCCCGAAGGCGAAGGCGCCGAGGCCGCAGCCGACACCGACGACGCCCCAGTCGACCTAGGCGACGGCAACGACATGCCAGAGGATCTCCTCGACGAGTAAGAGAAACTAGCTGGTAGAAAATTTCAGACCCCATATATCGGCGGTCGGCGCACCTGCGCGCCGACCGCTTTTTTGACAAGATCGGAGCCCGTGTCAGACGGCTGGGCGAGATGGGTTAGGTTTGTCGCGAGTTCCGCACGCAAAGAAGGCCACTTAATGTGGCCTTCGTCTTGCGCAGGACTGCCCGAGCAGCAAACCTAACCCATCTCGCCCAGCCGTCTGACACACCCCTCAAAGATTTTCAAAAAAGTTGTTGACGCGCGCGTAACGACTCGTCTAATATATCCCTTGCGCGATGGACCTGTAGCTCAGTTGGTTAGAGCGTCCGGCTGATAACCGGGAGGTCACAAGTTCGAATCTTGTCAGGTCCACCA
>DXZO01000038.1:0-7496 GCA_019419625.1 Collinsella sp.
GAATAAGCTCACCGATCTGCGGGGCAGCCAGACCGCAACCGCCGTTGTCGAACATCATCTTCTTCATCTTCTCGGCAAGCGCCTCGATCGCCGGAGTGATCTCCTCGATGACGGCGCACTCCTGGCGCAGACGAGGGTCGGGCGACAGTACGATTCCGTTGGCTTCCATGGCCATCCTTTCGGGTTGTTACATCAAATCATAGGCGTCGACGTCAACGCTCACGCTCACGCCGCGCACGGAGCCAACCTCTTTGAGGCAGGCGTCGATATCATCAGAGACATGGTACCCTACCGGCGACTTTACAAGCAGATGGAAGCGGTAACGGTCCTTGGCTCTCTCGATTACACACGAAGCCGGGCCCAACACCTGGGGCACGGCGCTCCCCGCCCGCAAAAAGTCGGGCGCGGCGGCATGCCAGCGACGCTTGAGGAGCTTCGCGATGCGGCCGATGTAGTCCCGCGCGTCATCCGCATTCGTCGACCACACCAAGATGTTGGCCAAGCGCACGAACGGCGGATACAGGGCGTCGCGGCGCTGGTCCAGGTCGTAGTCGGTAAAAATCGAGCGGTCGTGCTCGGCGACGGCGCGAATGACCGGGTCCTCAGGCAGGTAGGTCTGGATGATAACCTCGCCGGGACGATCACCGCGGCCGGCGCGGCCCGCAACCTGCTCTAGCAGGTCGTAGGCGCGCTCCCCTGCGCGGAAGTCCGGCAGCTTGAGGGCGAAGTCGGCATTGACCACGCCCACGAGCGTGACCTCGGGAAAGTCGAGGCCCTTTGCGATCATTTGAGTGCCCAGCAACACCGCGCAATCGGCCGCATCGAACTGCTCGAGCAGCTTTTTGTGCGCGTCCTTGCCGCGCGTGGAATCGGCATCCATGCGAATGATGGCGACGTCGTCGGGCAGCATCTGGTGCAGCGCATCCTCGATCTGCTGCGTACCCAGGCCCATTTTAGCCAGGTAGCGGCTGCCGCACTTGGGACAGCGACTCGTGGGCGCCGGATAGGGTTGCACGCGCCAGGACGAACCGCAAGTGTGGCACTGCAGCGTATGGGTGCGCTCGTGATACGTGAGCGCGGTGGAACAGTGATTGCAGGTGGGGACGCAGCCGCACTCGCGGCACATAAGGAACGGCGCAAAGCCGCGACGATTGTGCAGCAGCACGGCCTTCTCGCGGCGCTCGACTACGCGCTCCAGGCCTTCCATCAGCGGTTTTGAGAACATGGAGCGGCTGCCGTGTGCGAATTCGCGGCGTAGGTCGGCAATGCGGACTGTGGGCAACACGGCGTGTCCCGGGCGCTCGGGCATCTCGACACGCGCCCAGGTGGCTCCGTTGTACGTGCCGCGGCGGCAGCGGTCGAGGGCCTCGGCAGAAGGCGTGGCGGAGCCCAGCACGAGCGGGCAGCGATAGCGGCGCGCCATCTCGGCAGCCACCTCGCGCGCATGGTAGCGCGGGCTGGAGCCCTGCTTGTAGCTGGTCTCGTGCTCCTCGTCGATGATGATAAGACCCAAGTCGCTGAGCGGGCAAAAGAGCGCCGAGCGGGCGCCCACGACCACACGCGCGGCACCGCTGGCGACCATATCCCACTGGTCCAGGCGCTCGCCAGCAGAAAGTCGCGAATGGAACACGGCAACCGTCTCGCCAAAGCGCGAACGGAAGCGGCCGACGGTCTGGGCCGTCAGCGAAATCTCGGGCACGAGCACGCATGCCGAACGGCCGGCCGCCAGCACGCGCTCAATCGCCGAGAGGTAGACCTCGGTTTTGCCGGAACCGGTAACGCCATCGACAAGGACTACGTCGCCGTGGGCGTCAAGGCGGGCACGCTCAATCTGCGCGAGGGCCTGCTGCTGGCCGTTGGTAAGCGAGACCGGCGCTTTGCCGCTCGCGGAGGACAGCGTGGTCTGCTCGCTACAGCCACGCCACGCCCGGCGCTCCTCCACCACCACGACGCCGCGTTTTTCGAGCGCCTTGATGGTCGCCGACATGCTGTTGTAGAGCAGGTTGAGGTCGCGCGTCGTGACCGGGCCGCATTGGAGCGCCTCAATGAGCTGACGCTGGCGGACCGCGGTCTTGGGCGGCGTGTAGTCGAAACCCTCGGGCGTGAGCATGACCCAACGGTTTTGGATGGGTTTGACGGCGGGGCGCTCAACGGTCCACACGCCGTCATCGACCTTGACCACGCGCGGGCTTCCGCCCGGGGGCAAGAACAGGCGCAGGCACTCGGAAAGCGTCGCGACGTACTCGCGGCTAATCCAACGTGCGATGCGGGCGGCTTCGGCGGTAAAGAGCGGTTTGCTGAGGATGGCCTCGATGGGCTTGATGCGCACGGGGCCGAGGGCGTTGTTGCCCGGCAGATCGCCCAGATCAGGCGCAATGTCGACGACATAGCCCGCGGCGGCACGGTTACCAAAGTGGACCAGGACCGTGGATCCGATCTGGACCTCGTTGGCAAGGGACTCGGGGATGCCGTAAGCAAACGGTTCCGGCAGCGCACGGGTGGGGATGTCGAGGGCCACGCTCGCGTAGGCGGCAGGGGGCTCGGGCGCAGGCTTAGACTGAGCCGAGGCAGCGGCAGGCTTGGGCTTCACCGGAGCTTCCTCCGGTTCCGGCGAACCAAACAGCGACAGTTGTTGAGCCATACACCACCTCTAACGAACGGACCTGAAAGGGGTGGGACAAAATAATCAGTAGAGTTTGTCCCATGGCCGATACGAGTGTCGAGCTCGTTGCGTCACTCGAACATGGGACAAACACTACTGATTATTTTGTCCCAGCAACCCACTCATCGGTACAGAAACAAGAGCCCCGCTCGAGGGAACGGGGCTCGGATACATGCGTTTGCGCGTCTACTACAGCGCCATCGTGCGGGCGCGGTCGATGCGCGCCAGGCAGTCGTCGCGGCCGACGAGCGCCATGGTCTCGCCCAGCGGAGGGCTCACCATGTTGCCGCAGACGGCGACGCGCACGGCCTGGAACACCACGCGCTTCTTAAGGTCCATCTGCTCGGGCAGCGGCTCAAGCGCGGCGTCGATGGCCTCGGCAGTCCACTTGTCCACGCCCTCGAGCGCGGCCTTGGCGGCATCCAGAATGGCGCCCATGCCTTCCTTAGCCAGGCCCTTGTTAACGGATTTCTCGTCATACTCGAGCGTCTCGGCCGTAGCGAAGATGGGAGCGGCGACGGTCACGGCGTCGGCCGGCATCTTGGTGCGCGGCTTGACGATGGCGGCAAGCGCGTCGATCCAGTCCTCGCCGTACTCGACGTTGCCCTCGATGAGACCCGCCTCGTGCAGCTCGGGGACCATGATCTCGTCGGCAAACTGGGCATCGGACATGCCGTTGATGTACTCGGCGTTGACCCAGTCGAGTTTCTTGGGGTCGAAGGTCGCCGGGTTCTTGGAGATACGGTCGAGCGAGAACTTGCTGGCCAGGACATCGCGCGGGATGATCGTGGTCTCGCCGTCGAGCGACCAGCCGAGCAGCGCCAGGTAGTTGACGAAGGCGTCGGAAAGGTAGCCGGCGTCGCGGTACTCCTCCACCGAAGTTGCGCCGTGGCGCTTGGAGAGCTTCTTACCGTCGGCGCCCAGGATCATGGAGATGTGGGCGAACGTGGGCACGGGCGCGCCGAGGGCCTCGTAGACCATGACCTGGCGCGGGGTGTTGGACAGGTGGTCGTCGCCGCGGATGACATGGGTGATCTTCATCATGGCGTCGTCGACGACGGTCGCGAAGTTGTACGTGGGCGTGCCATCGGAGCGGAAGATGACAAAGTCGTCGAGCTCCTTGGCGTCGAAGGTCACCTCGCCGTGAACGGCGTCGTGGATGACGACGTCGCCGCGGTCCTCGGGCACCTTGATGCGCAGGACGTAGGACTCGCCGGCCTCGATGCGGCGGCGGGCCTCCTCGGGATCAAGATCGCGGCAACGACGCTGATAGCCCTGGAAGGGGTCCTTGCGCTCCTGCGCGGCCTTGCGGTCGGCGTCGAGCTGCTCCTTGGTGCAGAAGCAGGGATAGGCCTTGCCCTCATCCCAAAGTTTCTGGGCGGCCTGCTTGTACAGGTCCAGGCGCTCAGTCTGGGCGTAGGGGCCAAAGTCGCCGCCTACCTCGGGACCCTCGTCCCAGTCCAGGCCCAGCCAACGCATGGCGCGCAGGATGATCTGCGTGTTCTCGTCGGTGGAGCGGGTGGGATCGGTGTCGTCGATGCGCAGGATGAACGTGCCGCCGTTAGCACGGGCGAAAGCCCAGTTATAGATAGCGGTGCGGGCGCCGCCGATGTGAAGCTTGCCCGTCGGTGAGGGTGCAAAGCGGACGCGAACGTCTGATGCCATGGAAATCTCCTCGATTGCAGGATGGATGTCTAACCGCATCAGTATAAAGCAACAAAGCAACCTCCGCACAAAGGGCACCGACCCACTCATTGGGGACAGACTTAAATGACTACCCAATGAGCACCCGACTGGTCATTTAAGTCTGTCCCCAATGAGTAGGTGCGGAAAGGGTGTGAATGTTTGATTTACGCGCTATGATGTGCCCTTGCATAGAGAGCCCGGCGGAATGGTAACGGTCGCCGGGACACGTTTTTGAAAGGACAATCATGTCAGAAGAACTTCGTTCCATCCCACCCCAACACGGGTCCTTTGTTTTTACGTCGGAGTCGGTGACCGAAGGTCATCCCGATAAGATCGCTGACCAGATCAGCGACGCCGTCCTCGACGCAATCCTCGCCAAAGAAATAGAGCTCCAGGAGCAGGGCTACATCGCCCCCAACGGCGTGCCTGCCAACGTGGAGAACGTCCGCTGCGCCTGCGAGACCCTCGTGACCACCGGCACGGTCATCGTCGCCGGCGAGATTCGCACCCAGGCCTACGTCGACGTACAGGAAATCGCCCGCGGCGTCATCCGCCGCATTGGCTACAACCGTGCCAAGTTCGGTTTTGACTGCGACACCTGCGGCGTTATGAGCCTCATCCACGAGCAGTCGCCCGATATCGCCCAGGGCGTCGACGAGTCCTTCGAGACACAGACCGGCGCTACCACCGACCCGATCGACCTGATCGGTGCCGGCGACCAGGGCATGATGTTCGGTTATGCCTCCAACGAGACCAAGACCCTCATGCCCATGCCACACTACCTGGCAAGCCGCCTGGCCGAGCGCCTGGCCGCCGTGCGTCACGACGGTACCCTCGCCTATCTGCGTCCCGACGGCAAAACCCAGGTCACCGTGCGCTACGAGGAAGGCAAGCCAGTCGAGGTCACGACCATCGTCATCTCCACGCAGCACGCCGCCGAGATCGAGGACATGGGCAAGATCAAGGCCGACCTCATCGAACACGTCATCACCCCGGTCATGGCCGCTGAGAACATGCCGTGGGACAACGCGGACATCTATGTGAACCCCACCGGTCGCTTTGTCGTAGGCGGCCCCATGGGCGACACGGGCCTCACCGGCCGCAAGATCATCGTCGACACCTATGGCGGCTACGGCCGTCACGGCGGCGGCGCCTTTAGCGGCAAGGACTGCACCAAGGTCGACCGTTCCGCCGCGTATGCCGCGCGCTGGGTCGCTAAGAACGTGGTCGCCGCCGGTCTGGCCGACCGCTGCGAAGTCGAGCTTGCCTACGCCATCGGCGTTTCCAAGCCCCTCTCAATCATGGTCGACACCTTCGGTACCGCGCATGTTGCCGAGGACAAGATCGTCGAGGCCGTCGAGAAGACCTTCGACCTGCGCCCGGGCGCAATCATCCGCGACCTAGACCTGCGTCGACCGATCTACGAAAAGACGGCAGCCTACGGCCACTTCGGCCGAGAAGACGCCGACTTTACCTGGGAGAAGACCGACCGAGTCGAAGAACTCAAAGCAGCCTGTGGCCTGTAGGCTTACGAGAAAAGCCACAGCCAAATAGAAACACGCCAAAAAGAGGTACCGGAACAACCGGTACCTCTTTTTTATTAACCGGTGGCGAAGATGAGTCGACATGGGACGCAGAATAGGTTCCCAGCTGATGAATTTTGCAGCAAGCGTGCCCCTACCATGTATCCTAAGTTCCGAGGGCTTTGGTATTTGGTCGATCGCGAGTTCCGCACGAGCCGGAGGCCACTTAATGTGGCCTCCGTGCGAGTCAGGACTGTAGAGCAGGCGACCAAATACCAAAGCGCTCGGAACGACGGGATAGAACAGGAGCGCATATGGCAGGCAAGCCGCAAACACTAGCTACGACCTCGGCATTCGAGATCTTGGGGCCCGTCATGGTCGGCCCCAGCTCATCGCACACCGCCGGCGCCCTGCGGTGCGCCCAAGTTGCCGCCAGCCTGCTGGAAGGCCGCATCACTAAGGTCACCTTTGGCCTGTGGAACTCCTTTGCCCACACCTACCGCGGCCACGGCACCGATCGTGCGCTCGTCGCGGGCATCCTGGGCCTCGACACCGACGACGAGAACATCAAGCAGGCCTTCGACCTCGCACGCGAGCAGGGCCTCGACTACCACTTTGAAATTAAGGGCGACGACGCCTCCATCCATCCCAACACCGTCGACATCGACATGGCCGACGATACGGGCGCCACGGCGCAGGTCCGCGGCGAGAGCCTCGGCGGCGGCAAGATGCGCATCAGCCGCATCAACGGCGTCGGCGTCGATATCTCGGGCATGTATTCCACGCTCTTCGTGGCACACCAGGACGTCCCCGGTGTGCTCGCCGCGCTCACGAACCTGCTCGCCTACGCACATGTAAACATCGCTTTCTGCCGCACCTACCGCACCGAGGTGGGCGGCCAGGCATACTCCGTCTTTGAAACCGATGGCGCCCCCGACGACACCGTCATCCCCATGCTGCGCAAGCTCGACAATGTAAACTACGCCACCTTTATCGAGCTCCCGGGCTCGGCCTCGTCGCTCTCCCCCGGCGTTTCGGCCAAGGAAATCTTTGACGATGGTGCGCAGTTGCTCGACGCCTGCGCCGAACTCGGCCTCAACATCGGCGCCGTCATGGCCGTTCGCGAGGCGCGCCTGACCGGCGAGGCCCACGCCGTCGCCGCCATGCGCCGCGTGCTCGACGTCATGCGCGAGGAGACCACGACCCCCATCGTCAATCCGCATCGATCGCTCGGCGGGCTTATCGGCGGCGAGGCTAAACTCGTCGATGCCACCGGCCGCAACGATTTGAGCACGAGCCTAATGGGCACCGTTCAAACCGATGCCGTGGCCCGCGCGATGGCCGTGCTCGAGCGCTCCGCCACGATGGGAGTGATCGTCGCCGCTCCCACGGCAGGCTCCGCGGGTGTCGTGCCCGGCTGCGTGCTGGCGCTCGCCGATCACCTTCAGCTCGACGACGAGCAGGTCATGGACGCGCTCTACTGCGCAGCCGCCATCGGCCTCAACCTCACCACGAGCGCCTGCGTCGCCGGCGCCGAGGGCGGCTGTCAGGCCGAGGTCGGAAGTGCGGCCGCCATGGCAGCCGCCGCGCTGGTGCAGATGCTCGGCGGCACGCCCGGGCAGGCG
>DXZO01000038.1:7506-8094 GCA_019419625.1 Collinsella sp.
GACGCCAGTTCCATCGCGCTGAGTAACTTGCTGGGCCTCGTTTGTGACCCCGTCGGTGGCCTCGTGGAGGTACCCTGCCAAAACCGCAACGCCATCGGCGTGGCAGCCGCCTTTAGCTCGGCGCAGCTTGCACTTGCCGGTATCAAGAGCCTGGTGCCGTTTGACCAGATGGCGCACGTCATGCTCTCCGTGGGCCACGCGTTGCCGGCCACGCTGCGCGAGACGGCAAAGGGTGGCATCGCGCAGGCTCCGGCCGCACTTTCGGCCTGTGCAAAATGCGGTGTGTGCGGATAGCGACAAAGAAAGACTCGAAGGTGGGACATTTGTCCCACCTCTTTTGAATGCCACCGTTTCCATACCACAAACAACTGGGTAATCGCTATAATGCAAGCCCAGTAAAAACACGATGAGCCGCAAGGCGAAATCCGAAGGATATGCATACGATGTCGCAAAACGATCGAACTCAACTGATTCCCGATCCGCAGCAGCCGAGCAGGCACACCGGCGGCGTTCAGTCGCCGCGTCCTATCGCGCCGAGCCGCGGTCAGCAGCGAGGTGCGGCAAACGTTTCCCAACGTCCGAACAAGC
>DXZO01000038.1:8104-10574 GCA_019419625.1 Collinsella sp.
GCATCAGCAGCGCCAGGCAAATGGCAATGCGCCCAAGCAGCCCCCCACGCACGCTCGAGGCGATCGCGGCCCCGCACGCAAACCCGCCGAGAACAATAAGTCGGGCAAAAAGACGACGCTCTTTGTCGTTCTGGGTCTTATCGTCATTGTCTATATCGTAGGCGTCGTAGCGTTTTCGCAGGTAGCCTACCCCAACACCACTATCGCCGGCGTCGATGTCTCGTTCTCCAACGCTTCGTCTGCCGCCACCAAGGTCAACTCGGCTTGGAAGCACTATAAGCTCACCGTGACAGGCGATGACTTTAGCTGGACCTATCAGCCCGAGTCCGATGAGCCCATTGTCGACGGCGAAGCTGCCGCAAAAGAGATTATCAGCCGCAACGAAGCCTTTGTATGGCCGGTTCGCCTTGTAGAATCCTTAAGCGGCAAGACCAAAACAACCGCTAGCTCCAACGAAGTCGATCTTGATCAAGACGTCGACCTGTCCATGCTCTCCGACACCTTTGACCAAAAGCAGTTTGAGAAGGATCTGGGCGCCGCCATCGACGAGTTTAACGAGGGGCGTTCGGGCACGTTCGAGGCCAATAGCTCCTATGACGAGCAGGCCGGCAAGTTTACCGTCGAGAAGGCGCGCTCCAACGAAAAACTCAACCGCGAGTATGTCATTAAGTATGCCGAGCTCGAGCTTGCCTCGCTGGCCGAGACCGTAGATCTTTCCAAGCTCGGCAACGATGCCTATGAGCCGCTCAATGGAACGCTGACCGATGATCAGATTCAGGCCGCATGCGATGCCGCCAACAACTTCTTGGGCGTCAACGTGACCCTCAAGCTCAACGGCGAGGATGCCGGAAAGGTTGATGGCAGCTCCGTGTTGCAGTGGATCAGCTTTGCCGATCCTGCCAACCCCACGCTCGATACGTCGCAGATCAGCAGCTGGGCAGCCGAGCTCGCCAACGGCTTTAATACCGTGGGATCCACTCGCTGGTGGACGCGCGCCGATGGCAAGCAGTGTGCCGTCGAAGGCGGTGACTTTGGTTGGTCCATCGACAGCAGCTCGCTCGCCAAGCAGGTCGAGGACGCCATTAACAACAAGCAGACCGGCGAAATCGAGATCAAGTACTCCCAGAAGGCCGACACCTTTACCGCAAAGGGAGAGCCCGACTGGAAAGCGTATATCGACGTCGATCTGTCCGAGCAGCACGCGCGCTACTATGACGAGAACGGTAATATCGTTTGGGAGGCCAACTTTATTTCTGGCAAGCCGGGAGAGGACGCCACCCCCGAGGGCGTATGGCAGATCAACAGCAACAATGGCGCCAGCAAGCTCATCGGTGCCAAGGACCCCGAGACCGGCAAGCCCAAATACGAGAGCCCGGTCAGCTATTGGATGCCGTTCGAGGGCAATATGGTCGGATTCCACGACGCCACCTGGCAAAACGACAAGAGCTTCGATAATGCCGAGTCGTACAAGTGGTGCGGCAGCCACGGTTGCATCAACCTGCGCCTGGCCGATGCAAAGGCACTTCACGACTGCATCAAAGTCGGCCTGTGCGTGGTTGTCCACTCGTAGTGCAACGCGCGCATTCCCACAACGTGGAGCCGCTGCGACCAATCTAACAGTTCCGAAAGAATCCGCCATATGCGCCCGCCTTACGCGACGGGCGCATATACTTATTGAGGAACTTTCTATAAAGGAGACGCTATGCCGAATGTCCCCACCATCACCCCAGGCCCGGATGATGCCGAGTATACGCCCGAAGGTGCCACCGAAACGATTCCTTTGATTACAAACGTACATGCCGAAAAGCAGAGCGGACGCACGAACGATACCGCCGAGATTTCCGATGAAGAAGCCTATGCAAAGCTCAAGGCAAAGCGTGCCGAGCGTCGGCGCAAAAAGCTCATCCGACGCGGTATCGCCGTCGGTGTCGTTGTTGCCATCGCGCTCATTGCCATCATCGCAACGCTGGTCATCAACGCGCAACCCGCAGGCACCAACGGACCGGTGACCGACATGGTCACCGAAGGCACGTTTACCACCACAGTCGAAGCCAAGGGACAGCTCAAGCCTATTTCAGCCTCGGTCGTCTCCCCTTCCGTCGATGGTACGGTGGCGCAGATCAACGTGCAGGCCGGACAGAGCGTCAACGAGGGCGACGTGCTCATGACTATTAAGAACGACGCGCTCGATAACGCTGTTTCCGAGGCGCAGCGCGCGGTCGCGGCCGCCCAGGAAGACCTGAACAATGCAAAGGCCACGCTCGCGGCCGCACAGGCCGCACCGGCAACGGACGGTGACGGATCGACCGGCCCATCGGACGCAAGCACCAACGCAAATGCCGTCTCGACCGCCCAGCGCAACCTCGCCTCGGCCCAGGCAACGCTGGAGCAGGCAACTGCAAAGGCGGCCGAGCGCACCGTAAAGGCCCCCAGCTCGGGCAACATCGTCGAGCTCAACGCCAAAGTCGGT
>DXZO01000039.1:0-37887 GCA_019419625.1 Collinsella sp.
TCCGCGCCGCGCTGGGAAGGGCCGCGTAGCGGTCCAAGAAATCGTCCGCAGTCCCAACCTACCAAAAGTAACCTGTCCCTTTTTGACAGGTCGGAAGCTAGAGGCGGTAGGGGGCGCCGCTGCGGATGATGGATTCGCGCACCAGGACATCCATGGCATCGAGGGTGATCTCGGGCATCTCTCGATACTTCTGCAGCACCGATAGCTCGGTGCAGGCCAGAATGACACGGTCGCAGCCGCTACGGGCGAACTCCCACATCACGCGGTCGAACTTATCCATATCGGGCTCACGTCCGGCCTTCACATCACCGTAGATAAGCGACATCACATCGTTCTGACGTTTCTCGCTGGGATAGACAACCTCAACACCCGCAGCCTCGCATTCGCGGCCGTAGACGCCCGCGCCCACGGTTCCGTCGGTGCCCATGATGCCAATCTTGTGCACCGGCTCGGCCGGCATACTCAGGTTGGGGTCGAACTCGCACTCCCCCATCACCGCACCCGCAAGGGCATAGCGAACCGACTCGCGCGGCATGTGGATAATCGGCACCTTCGTAAACGACTGGATCTGGTCGTAGAAGTAGTGTGACGTGTTGCAGGGAATGGCAATGTGCGCGCAGCCCAGCGACTCGAGTGCCTGAGCACACTCTTTCATGGTCGCCAGCAGCTTGGCATGCTCGCCGGTCTTAATGGCAAGCGTGCGGTCGGGCATGGTCGACTTGGAGAGCACCACCATGTCGATATGTTCCTGATCGCAGGCAGCAGCCGTATGACGCACCACCTGGTCGTAGTAATACGACGTGGCCTCGGCGCCCATGCCGCCGATAACTCCCAGCTTTTCCATCGCCGCCTCCTTGGTGACGCTTGCGCAATTGCGCGTATCATACCCGCGCCCGCCCGATGTAAACCGGACGGGCGCCGCCCTCATCTACTTGTAATACGTCTTGAACAGCTTAAAGTGGCGCAGCTTGGTGTGCCACATGCGCAGCCAGCGGTTAAAGACAAAGTCGCCCTTCATAAACGAAGGGTCGGCGCCCTTGCCTTCCTTGTCCAGGCGATGCACCTTAGCGCGCAGCTCGGGATCCTTGACGTACTTGTCGACGACGCCCATGGGGACGACCATCCACAGCGCCTCGTCCTGCGCCGTCACAAACTCCGGCTCAAACGGGCGGTTGAACACATACTCGTCCACCACATACTTGGCAACGTTAAAGCCGCTGTTAGTGACGTAGTAGTTGCTGCGACCTTGGCGCGTGTTGAAATCGAAGAACTTAAACGAGCCGTCGCGCTCGTCGTACTTAACGTCAAAGTTGGAATAGCCCACAAAGTGAAGGTCCTCGAGCAACTTGCGCACGCCGCCCATGAGCTCGTCATTGGGCTCGGTGATGATACAGGCGTGGTTGCCGACACCGTGAGGCTGATGCTCCTCGAGCAGCACGTGACCCAGGCACATCATGCGCACCTTGCCGTTGCGGTCGGAATAACTGGTGAGCACGCGCATGTACTCGTCATTGCCGGGCACGCGATCCTGCAAGATCAGGTCGTCGGTGTAGCCGCTGGCATACGAGTCGCGAATGACCTGTTCCAGCTCGGCACGGTCGGCAATCTCATAGGCCTTTTTCTGGCCCTCGAACTCATGCTGCCACCACATGATGCCGTCAGAAGGCTTCAGGATCATCGGGTAGGGGAAGTCAATCTGGTCGAGCACTTCGGCAGGTGCCTCGCCTTGGGCGTTCAGCATCGCCATGGTGAAGGTAAAGGTATGCGGATAGGGCACGCCATGCTTCTCGCACAGCTCGTAGAAGATCTCCTTCTTCTGACACTGCTCAAGCATGCTATAGGGAGCGTAAGGCGCGACGATGTTATCCGCCAACTCATGGGCATCCTTGGCCTGAGCCACGAGGGCAACATAGTTATCGCCACAGCCCACAAGGACAATCGTCTTATCGGCATGCGCTTGGGCAATGCCGTTGACGGTCCTGAGCATCACGGGCATGGTATCGATATCCACGTTGGGCGTGTAGTCGATAATCTGGCTGCGGTACGCGGGACCCGTCTGGTACTTGCCAAAGACCAGGCTCTTGACCTGGTACTCCTCGTAGAAGGCGCGCGCCACCGAATAGGCGTTGATGTCGCCACCGAGCAGCACGGGAATGAACTCGCGCTCTGTAAACTGCAATGCCATGGAAACTTCCTATCATGAACTGCCCACACAACGGGCGGTCTTTGCGCAACTGATTTATTCTAGCGTGGCAAACCGCCGGCGCCCAAAGCTCCACCGTATCTATGGCAATCGACGTAATCGTCCAGCACGAAGACGGCGCTCACCGTTGTATGACAATGGGCAATGAACCTACCATTGTTGTAGGATTCAGCGTATTGACCTCCTCGAACGAAAGGCGCGCACGTGCCCCAAGACCATCCGACCGATAATCCTATCCTCAATGCCACGAAGCGCGAGCTGGCGGAACGCGCACAAACGGCCGTTCCCCTACGCACGGCAAACGATGCCTACGACAGGCCCGCCCGCATCGTCTCAATCAACACGTCGGCGCACAAGGGCACACGCAAGTCGCCCGTCGCGGATGGACACGACACCGTTATAGAACAATTTGGCCTCGCCTCCGACGCACACGCCGGGCATTGGCACCGTCAGGTTTCCTTTTTGGCCGCAGAGTCCATCCAGACGGCGCAGACCCGCGGACTCGATGTGCGCAAGGGTGACTTTGGGGAGAACTTCACCACGCAAGGCATCAATCTACTCTCGCTCCCCATGGGCACGCAGCTCAAACTTGGCAGCGAGGTGCTTGTCGAAATCAGCCAAATCGGCAAGGTCTGCCACACACGCTGTGCCATCTACTATCTCGCCGGCGACTGCATCTTTCCCCACGAGGGCGTTTTTGGCGTGGTGTTAAAGGGCGGAGAGGTCCATATCGGCGACGACATCCAGGTGGTCAAGCTCGGCGACGGCACCTGCTCGTTCACCCCTGCCGAAGCCCTCGAAGAGATTGAGCGGGCTCGTCAGGAGGGCACGCTGTAGTTGTAAAACCCCACGTTGAGATAGCTTTTACAGCCCAAAACACCTCTCAAATAGGGCTCCGTAACGTTAAAGTTGAACTCTATGGTTTCTCAACAATTCATCATAACTGCAGGTCAAAGCCAAAGCCTCAAGTTCAACTTGACCCTTTGGAACCTTTAAGGTTCAAGTTGAGGTCGAAAGCAGTAGTAGAATACCGTTCGAACCATAACCTACGATTGATTGCAGAGGGACTGGATGCAGCATTCGAATCATCGCGCCGCAGCGCTCATTGCGTCGAAGCCGGCTCGTATCATCACGAGCGCCGCGCTCGCCGTTGCGCTGACGGCCACGCCGATGCTCTCCCCCGTTGCGGCGTATGCCGCCTCGCAGGCAACGCAGGACCAGCTTTCCGCAGCCCAGCAGAAGATCGAAGCCGCCACGAGCGCCTACAACGACGCCCGCACCAAACTCGATGACCTGCAAAAGCAGATTGACTCCAATGAGGCAAGCATCGAGGAAATCGAGGCTAAGCTTCCCGAGCAGCAGGCCAAGGCAAGCTCCGCCATGCGCGATCTGTACAAGTATCAGAAGGGCACCAACCCCATCGTGAGCTTCCTGGTCAACGCGCAGAACCTGGGTGAGTTCATCACGACCTGCAAATACACCAACCAGATCACGAGCTCGAGCGTCGACGAGATCGAACAGCTCAATAACATGCAAACCGAACTCGAGCAGAACAAGGCTGAGCTCCAGCAGGCCAAGTCTCAGCTTGAGGCAGAGCAGAAAAACGCCGAGGATGCGTTGGCTCAGGCCCAGCAGCTCCGCAGCGAGGCACAGGCAAAAGCCGAGCAGGAAAATGCCGCCGAGCTTGCCAAGCTTGAGGCCGATAAGGCCGCTGCCGCCGAGAAGATCTCGGGCAAGGGCGTAAGCGGCAGCAATTCCAGCAGCCAGGCCACCAACACCAACACCACCATCGACACCACGGTGAACAACGCCAATACCGGTAGCTCCGATTACGATTCGTTCATTAATGAGTGGACGAGCCGCATCGACAATTATCTCGCCGGCTCCCCCATGGCAGGCCAGGGCTATAACTTTGCCGTCGCCGCTTGGAATACCGGTGTCGACCCCCGTTGGTCCCCCGCCATCGCCTGCATCGAGAGCACCAAGGGTGCTTATTGCGCCAATTCTTACAACGCCTGGGGCTGGAGTGCCCGTGGCGGCGGTTGGCGCAGCTTTGGCAGCTGGAGCGAGGGCATCTCCGCTCACGTTGCCTATCTGGGCGCCAACTACGGCTCCACCCTTACCCCGGCAGCGGCCAAAAAGTACTGCCCGCCCACGTGGCAGGACTGGTACAACAAAGTCGCCGCTCAGATGAACCGCATCTAAGTGCAACTGCAAAGGGCCCCAATGTGGGGCCCTTTTCTTTTAGGTAGCGGAGGTATCGACAACGCCGGTCGCATTGGCAACCGCGACTATGACGATCATGCATAGGAGCAGCACACCCAATGCCTTGAGCCAGAGTTTCGCGAGTTTCTCGCCGCGATAGCTGTCGAGCAGTGCGAATCGCCGACGAAGACGGCGCTTATCGAGCAGCGCAAAATGCATAAGTACCATAAGGCCATCGACAAAGAAAAAATACTCGATTATGAGAAGCCACGTCGGGTAGCTTTGGTTTGCTCCCGTGGGGTGAAAGACGGCAAAGTGACTTCCGGCAAAGAACACAAGCAGCGAGAGGCAGACGAGCGTATTCCAAATACGCCCCAGAGACTCCGGAACGCGAGAGAGCAGACCGCATGCGGCGGAGGCGGCAGGCCTAGGAAGCCCTGTGGGGTTCTGGAGCCCTTGGGGCGTCAACACCATCTCCGAGGTCGGAGTACGGACAGGCGCAGGCGCAGGAGGCCGCACGGGGCGACTCAGATCGTATGCCGCGCGCGTCGCCCGTCCCAACGCTTCCGCACTCGCAAAACGCTTGGCCGGGTCGAGCGCCATCGACATGCAGACGGCATCGGCAAGTGGGGTGGGAATGCCACGCGCCTCGCATTGCTCGCGCATGTCGAGCCCTGGTTTAGGGTCGACTCCCGTCAAGCAGAAGAACAACAGGGCGCCCAGTGCGTAGACGTCGCTGCGCACACTCGTCTGCCCAAACCCATACTGCTCGGGCGGCGCATAGGGTCGCGTGCCAAACTTGACGGTGTCGGCATCGGCGCCATCGCGCCATACGCGGGCGATCCCCAAGTCGATAATCACCAGCGACGAAAACGTCAGACCGTCATCAGGCGTATAGTTGGCACCTGTCACGATGATATTCGACGGCTTGAGGTCGCGATGGATCACCGGCGCCGAAGCCTCCCCCGCTATTGCAAAACCGGCGTGGAGCTCGCCCACGGCATCGCATAGGGCAGGATACAATTCACGCGCATAATCGGGGGTGGCTCCCAGACGGTCCACCAGCGTCCCGAGCGTCTCCCCTTCGATGTATTCCATAACCACGTTGAGCTCGTCGCCCACACGACGACAATCGACGATTCTGGGCAGGTGCTCAAAACGCCTGCCTGCCCGCTGAGCGGCAAACAGACGCTCGTATGCCCCGCCGATTTGAGCCGAAGCATCGATGCGTTTACGGACAAAGGGACCGAGCGAACCACCGCCGGTTCCTTCAAAGTACACGAGCTCGGTTGTTTCAACGGACGAGCGCTTAAGTACACGCTCCACGCGATAGCTGTCGTCGCGATCGAGCGACGCCAGGTGCTCGGCAAGCGCTGCGGTCAGCTCGTCATCGGAATATGTTGGGGTCTGAGTATCCATAGCCTCCATCATAGCGCAGGGCGCAGACACCCCATGGCATCCGCGCCCCGTTCGTTTGCATCGTTGTTCGGCAGCTCCGCCGGCTCAGATATCAGCCGCTAACTCACCGTCTCCTCGCCAAAGCGATACAGCTCCTCGTTGACCTTTTGGAGGCTACACCCGCGATCGATGCAAAAGATGATAATCGCATCACGGCGATCCTTGCAGTTAAGGACGCTTACCCCGGCAGCCGTCAGCGCACGGTTAGTCTCTTTGAGCGTCAGCGCCATCGCAAAGGCAATCTGCAGCACCTTATTGCGACTCGGGTGACGCGCGCCGGTAAAGATCTGATAGCCAAAGGTCTCGTTGAGGTCGGCCATACGCACCACGCGCGAACGCTCCAAGCCCTTTTCCTGCAGCAGCTGCTTCAGGTAGTCCGAAAGCGACGGGGCGGCAAAGTCGTGCTCCCTGATATAGCCATCGATGTTCGGCGCATCGAGAAGCTCATTGAGCAACTCCTCGGTCAGCTTTTTATCGGGCATACGACTTCACCTCCCCCAGTGCATGCAACATGCTAGAAACCGCTTACGTCCGAACGCTCCCAGCTAGCAACCTGGTCGGGAGACACCGTACCCAGCGCCTCGAACTTCCAGGAGCCGCCCGCCTTCAGATGATTGGTGTTTGCAAGAGCCGTTCCAACCTGGTTGCCATCGGCATCATACAGAACATACTCAATCTGAATGTAGCTCTTTTCCTTGTCCGTGTTATTGGTCAGCGTGCCCGTGATCTTATAGGCAAACTGATTGGAGGTGTCTTCAGCCTCGTCAGCAATGGTATACGGTTCTTGCGGTTCTTTTTGCTCCTCAGCCTGCTGTGTCGTCTCGGCAGGTTTTGCCGAATCGCTCGCAGACGAATCGGTTGAATTGCCACCCATAGAGCCCACGGCACCGACGATAACCAGCACCACGATGACGCCTAGGACAATCTTGCCGATCGGCTTCTTTCCCTCTTTTGCCATTATTCATCCTTCCTACGATCCGGCTACCGTGCCGGCACACAGCACATCGTAGGAAGGATTGAATTTGAATTCATTAGCTGAGAGCTAAGGTTGCGGTAACGGCCAATGCAGTTGTCCAAGCGCCGAGCAAACGCACTTTGCGCGACCGTCTGCCAGTGGTGATCAACCCACCGTGACGGATTCCCCGGTAAAGGCACTGATCATCAACAGGACAAAGAAAACAAGGTAGCTGACACTCAGCAGGTACGCAATGATTAGAAAGATGACCCAGCCGACATTGGTTTTACCGTCGGCACGGCGCTGCTCGCGAGAACGGCACAGCCAGACCGTCACGCCGATGGCGGTGATAAACAGTACGAGTGCCGCCGCAGCCAGCCCAGCAAGCGCAAACATCACGCCAATGCTCACAGCAATAACCGGGAGCAGCAGCAAGCCGCACCCGCACCCACCCGGACTATACACGGCAGTCTGTCGACGCTTCATCGTCACTCCAAGTTAAGCAATCGTTTGTAGACGTCGAGGCCCTTGAGTAGGATCTCCTCATCAAAGAGCATGGTATCAGTGTGCAGAGCGCTTGTGGCATAGGCGGAGCAGCCATCGGCGTCGATCGGGTTTTCTTGCCCCTCTGGCACGCCCGTGCCCAACAGGAAAAACACGCCTGGCAGATAGCGCTGATAGAAGGCGAAATCCTCGGCAATCAGCAGCGGCTCGTCCACGAGCTGCAGCTCGGGCAGAGCAGGCGCGACGCTGGCAAATAACTCGGGGTCGTTATCGACTGGAGGATAGCCCTCGGCAAAGTCGAGATCGTACGTACAGCCTGTTGCGGCGCAGGCCTCGTCCAACACGCGGCGCACGCCCTCGCGCGCGCGGTCGAACATGTCGTCCGTAAACACACGCAGGCTGCCGGCAACATGGGCCTCCCCCGCCACCGCGTTGCAAACCGTACCGGCCTGCAGTAGGCCGAACTTACCAATGCAGGGTTCATCGGCACCCAACTCGTCCATCAATTCGCGCTCGGCAACCAAAAACTTCGCTGCCGCCAACGCGGCATCGTGCGACTCCTCAACCGGCACACCATAGGTCTTAGCAATATGGATACTAGTACCGTGAATATGGATATGTGTCTCGCTCGAGCGCGCCAGCAGGGGGCCGGAACAACTCGCCAACGTGTTCGCAGGCAGATCGGGCCACACGTGAAAGCCAAAAATGCGGTCGACCCCGTAGCGCTCGAACACACCGCTTTCGCATACCGTCTTGGCACCACCGGTCGTCTCCTCGGCAGGCTGGAACACAAAGAGCACGTTGCGCCTAATGGTGCCCGGCTGCTCGCAAATCGTACGGTCGACATACGTCGCGGCGGCAAGTGCCATAGCCATGTGTCCATCGTGTCCGCAAGCGTGCATCTTTCCGGGATGCGTCGAGGCAAAGGCTGCACCCGTCGCCTCCGCGATAGGCAGCGCGTCCATATCGGCGCGAATCGCCGTGGCATGCGCGGCACCCGTGCCAGCGTCGAAGAAAGCACAAACACAGCTAGGGCAAGGATGGGTCACTTCACAGTCAAGCGAGGCGAGCACGCCCTCGATATAGGCTATGGTTTGAGGAAGATCGAAATCGAGCTCCGGAATACGATGCAGGTCGCGACGATAGCGACGAAGTTCTTGGAGCTCGGTCATAAAGGATCCTTTCATGTGGCATATCCATTCACACACTATTGTGATGCAGAATTGTGACGCCCTTGTTTCTAGCATATCCCTGCATTTTTTAAACGTTATATACGAATACTCTTGTTTGGTAAAGTGCAACGTGGTAGGGTCGTTACCACTTGATAGAGGCGCGGGCACGAAGAACCGCGGGCGAGCCGGCAGGCTTTGACCCCGTGGGGAGGCGAAACCCGCCGAACTGGGTTTTTTGGGCACGAACAACCTGGTGGGCCTGCGGGAAACACCCGCAGGACTGTCTGCAGCAATGCGGGAGCGCTATCCGGACATTGGGTCCACGCTATGCGGATTCGATGCGCAGATGGCGCCGTCTGGATAGCGAGGTTTACGGGACATGGCATTGACCCCCAATGAGGCATATGCGGCCAAACAGCCGTTTGTGGACAAGGAGACGCTCGAGCATATCGTCGAGCAGTTCCCCACGCCATTTCATCTATATGACGAAGCGGGCATCCGCCGCAATATGCAAGAGGTGCGCGACGCCTTCGCATGGAACCCGGGCTTTAAGGAATACTTTGCCGTCAAGGCCAATCCCAACCCGGCGCTCATCTCCATTCTCAACGAATACGGCTGCGGCTGCGATTGCTCGAGCTATACCGAGCTCATGATCGCCCGCTCGCTGGGCATCACGGGACACGACATCATGTTCTCGTCCAACGACACGCCGGCAGCGGACTTTGAGCTCGCCGAGAAGTTGGGCGCCATCGTCAACTTTGACGACATCAGCCACATCGAGTTCTTTGAGCGCGTCGCAGGCCCCATCCCCAAGACGGTCAGCTGCCGCTTTAATCCGGGCGGCCTGTTCCAGCTCTCCAACGGCATCATGGATAACCCCGGCGACTCCAAATACGGCATGACCACCGAGCAGCTCTTCGAGGCGTTCCGCATGCTCAAGGCCAAGGGCGCCGAGGACTTTGGCATCCACGCATTCCTTGCCAGCAACACCGTCACCAACGACTACTACCCCAAGCTCGCGCGCATCCTCTTTGAGCTTGCCGTGCGCCTGGAGCGCGAGACCGGTGCACACGTCGCCTTCATCAATCTGTCCGGCGGCGTCGGCATCCCCTATCTGCCCGAGCAGCAGGCCAACGACATTCATGTCATCGGCGAGGGAGTGCACGCGGCCTACGACGAGATCTTGGTTCCCGCCGGTATGGGCGATGTGGCCATCTGCACCGAGATGGGCCGCTTTATGATGGGGCCCTACGGCTGCCTGGTCACCAAGGCCATCCATGAAAAGCAGATCTACAAGGACTATATCGGTGTCGATGCAAGCGCCGTCGATCTGATCCGTCCCGCCATGTATGGCGCCTACCACCACATTACGGTGATGGGCCAGCCGGGTGGCGACGACAAGACCGCGGCGCCTGTCACAAACACGTACGACATTACGGGCAATCTGTGCGAGAACAACGACAAGTTCGCCATCGACCGCGAGCTACCGCTGATCGACATGGGTGATGTGCTCGTGATCCACGATACCGGCGCGCATGGCCACTCCATGGGCTACAACTACAACGGACGCCTGCGCTCCGCCGAAGTGCTGCTGCGCCCCGACGGCTCGGCCGACCTCATCCGCCGCGCCGAGCGCCCGGGCGATTATTTTGCCACACTCGATGTGCTGCCGTGCGGCCGAGAGCTGCTGGCCAAGTCGCGCGCCGAAAGCGCTCGCCGTCGCGCTCAGGACGAGCGCTTGGCCGTCGCCGCCCAATGGAATAAGCGCATCCAGATCGCGGAAGCGAAGGAGAAGAACATGGATATCCGCAACCTCGAGGGCTCAATCGTCGCCCTAGTTACGCCGTTTAAAAAGGACGGCAGCGTCGACTTTGACGCACTCGAGCGCCTTATCGATTTCCACCTGCAAAACGGCACCGACGCCATCCTCACCCTGGGCACCACCGGCGAGAGCGCCACGATGACCGATGACGAGGACAACTCCGTTGTCGCCGCCGTGGTCAAGCATGTTGCAGGACGCGTCCCCGTCATCGCCGGCTCGGGCTCCAACTCCACGCAGACTATGCTCACCAAGTCGCTCACCTATCAGGGCCTGGGCGCCGACGGCCTGCTGCTCATTACCCCCTACTACAACAAGTCCAATGAAGAGGGCATCTACCAGCACTTTAAGACCGTCGCCGATGCCGTGGACATCCCTTGCATCCTCTACAACATCCCCGGCCGCTGCGGCTGCAGCATCAGCGAGCGCAATGTGGAGCGCCTGGCCGCGCACCCCAACATCATGGGTATTAAGGAAGCCTCGGGCAACGTCGCCTACGCGGCCAAAATCGCCCACCTGCTGTCCGACGACTTCCGCATGTACTCGGGCGAGGACGCACTCACCGTGCCGCTCATGAGCCTGGGCGCCTCGGGCACCATCAGCGTGTGGGCCGATGTTCAGCCGCAACTCGTGCACGACATGTGCCGCGCCTATCTGGACGGTGACGTGGAGCGCGCCCGCGATATCCAGATTGCCGGTCAGCCGCTCATCAACGCCCTCTTTAGCGAGGTCAACCCCATCCCCGTCAAGGAAGCACTCGCACAGATGGGTATGATCGAGGCAAACTACCGCATGCCGCTGTGCCCCATGGCCAACGACACACGCGCTGAACTTACCGATGCTCTGAAGGGAGCTGGTCTGCTTGATTAAGACCGTCATTATGGGAACGGGCCGCATGGGCTCGCTCATCCGCACTACCGCCGAGGGCATTGCCGACGCCGCCGGTCAGCCCGTTTTCGACATCGTAGCCCAGATCGGCTTCGACTTGTCCGAGCTCGAAAACGCCCCGGCAGCCGACGTCATCATCGACTTCTCGAACGTTGCGACCTTCGATGCTGTCGTCGCCTATGTCGAGCGCACGGGCGCGGCGTTGGTCTCGGGCACCACGGGCTACACACCCGATCAGATGGACCGCCTGCGCGAGCTGGGTCAGAACGCCCGCGTTATGCACTCCGGCAATTACTCCATCGGCATCGCGGCCCTGCGTCATCTGGTGACCCAGGCCACGCGCGAGCTACCCGGCTTTGACTGCGAGATTGTCGAGACGCACCACAACCAAAAGGTCGACGCCCCCAGCGGTACCGCGAAGCTGCTGCTCGACGCCGTCGTCGAAGCCGAGCCCGAGGCAGGTTACCACCCCGTCTATGGCCGCGAGGGCATGTGCGGAGCGCGCGACCCCAAGGAGATCGGCATGCACTCGCTGCGCGGTGGCACCGTCGCCGGCGTGCACGAGGTGAGCTTCTTTGGCCAAGACGAGGAAGTCACGCTCACACATCGCGCCACGAGCCGTCAGATCTTTGTCAACGGCGCCCTGGCAGCCGCGCAGAAGCTCGTCACCCGCGACCCCGGCTTCTACACCTTCGACCAGGTCATGTTTGCCTAACCAGGTATCAACCGTATCCACGCAAAGGAGAAACAGCATATGAGTAACGCAGCCGAGATGGATGCGCAGGAGATTATCAACTACATCGCCACCGCGCCCAAAAAGACGCCCGTTAAGCTGTACGTGCGCGAGAAGCCGGGCATGAAGGTCCAGTGGGGCAATGCACACGTCTACGGCGGTCGTCGTGGCAAGACCGTCTTTGGCGACTGGGATGAGCTCAAGGCCATCCTCGATGCCAATGCCGACTCCATCGACTACTACGACGTCGAGAATGATTGCCGCAACTCCGCCGTCCCCATGCTCGACCTTAAGGGCATCAACGCCCGCATCGAGCCGGGCGCGATCATCCGCGACCGCGTCGAGATTGGCGACCGCGCCGTCATCATGATGGGTGCCATTATCAACATCGGCTCCGTCATTGGCGAAGGCTCCATGATCGACATGGGCGCCGTGCTGGGCGGCCGTGCCACCGTGGGCAAGAACTGCCACATCGGCGCCGGCACCGTGCTGGCAGGCGTCGTGGAGCCCGCGAGCGCCACGCCCGTCATCATCGAGGACGATGTCATGATCGGCGCTAACGCCGTGGTCCTGGAAGGCGTGCGCGTGGGCAAGGGCGCCGTTGTCGCCGCCGGCGCCGTGTGCGTCGAGGACGTCCCCGCCGGCGCCGTCGTGGCCGGTGTCCCCGCCCGCGTCATCAAGATGCGCGACGAAAAGACCGACAGCAAGACCGGCCTGGAAGAGGGCCTGCGCCAGCTCTAGGGTTACGCGGTTTTACCAAACCGCGTAACTAGTCGACGCTGCACCTTTGGTTCCGTCGTTCTAACGAACGACGGACCGGTCGACGCTGCAAACGCCCCTAAGCGGCAATCTGACGTTCAATCGTCGGTCGCGTACCGAAGTACGCTTCCCTCCTCTTTCACGTCACCTTGCTCGCTTAGGGGCGTTTTCGCTGACGTATGCTCAACCTACGGCGCAATTCAGCTCCAAGCAAAAAGGCCGAAGCCCTCATCCGAGGCTTCGGCCTTTGTTTTTTTTGCGGCGTCCAAGCGCAGTTTATCGATTCTCAATTGACCCGATGTTTTTGAGCTCGATGGAGATGAGGCCGTTGGGCTCGTTGACAAACTCAATGTACTCGGAGTTCGAACCCATCTCGGCCGGGAAGCTGATCTCGATGCCCGTGTCGGTACGAATCTTGTGATTGCGCACGGCCGCGCGCTCGACCTGCTTGCGCTCCACGGGCACGCGCTCGGGCATCTTCTCCTCGGTCAGCGCCGCACGCACGCTCTCCTTGATAACCGGCTCGTCCTCAAAGACCTCATCGACGATATCCCAAGGCGGCAGCTCCTCATCATCCTCGACCTTCTCGGCAACGGCGGCTTTGACCTTGGCGAGCGCTACGGCCGTGTTGGCGCCGTGCTCTTCAGCGACCTCCTCGACCACGCGCGTCACCGTGTCGATGACCTCCTTACCCGAAACACCCGTGTCGCATTGCAGCAGGCCGTCGGGAATGAGCATGCGATCCTCGCCGGCAATCTTGCGCTTCTTATCCACATAGCCGATCTCCATGGTGCTTGCACGCACGATTGCATAGCTCGGCACCTTTTGCGAAGGGTTCGGCAGAATGGCGTAGTGGCGCGCGATGTCGTTACGCACCTCGCCCTCTTCGCGACCCACCTCGTGCATGAATGCCTGCTTAGAGCCCAGCAGCATCACGGCAAACCAGCGGGCATCCTCATCATCGTCAAAGTCCGCCACAAGCACGTCAGTGGACTCGGCTTTCTCGGCTTTGGTGAGCTCAGAAGAGATAAACTCCGCAATCTGCTGCGACAGGTCCACGAACTCACGCTCGCCAAAGAAATAGCCCTTGAGCTCACCGCCGAATGCGGAGTTCTCGGCAAACGTGGCGCGCTTGTTATCGGCAGAGGTGCGGGCACGGCGCAGGTGCGTGGTCACAAAGTTGCGCACGGTTCGACTCTCGATATCGAGCTCGCGCTGGCTCATAACGTTGACGGCAGAGTCAAAGTCCAGGATATGCAGAATCGCGTGATTGATTTTCATATACGGCATTCCGTTCTAGATCGATTTCGGCACGAACCAGTATAGCGGTCGAGCCCGCCCCGGGCGTATCGAAGATTGGTGCATCGGGGACAGGTTGCTCTGCACCAATGGTTAGCGCAGGAACTCGGACTGCCATACCTCGAGCTGTTCTGCCAGGCTCTTACCGCTAGAAGGCACGCTGAACTCGGGACGTCTGGGCAGCAGCGCACACTTAAGAATTGCCACGATGGTCTGCGAGACAAAGCGTCGCGTATCCTTGTCAAAGCCTTGCGCAGCCTGGAGCATCACGGGCAGGCTCTCGCGCAGATTTCCTGCGATATCTGCAAACCGCTCAGCACCCGTAGCCTCAAACACGGAGAACAACGCATCTACAAAACGCTCGCGTTCGCTAGGTGACACTGCAAGCAGCATCTCGCGAATGGAGCCATCAACGTATCGAGCACCGGCGGACAGGCGCTCACAGTACACGAAGTCGCGACCATCAACCACCCAGCTAAAGGGATTATGCTGCAGCAGGCTGAACTCGGTGCTCTCAACGATGGCATAGTCCTCCTGCGTCTCGAACATCATGCCAAAGATCGACGACCGAGGAAGCGTCTTGTCGATTCGCCCGGAAAGATCGGCAAAGGCGTTGCCGTTCAGAAACTCCTCGACGAAGCCCGGACCATCATGGGAATACACCCGCTCGATTCGCTCACGGGCGACATCGGAGCACATCGCCGCACCGTACACCGCAAGGTTTCCACCCTTGGAATGACCTCCGCACAAAAGCGGCCCGTCAATCGCATCCGCTGCCTCGCCCACATAACGCGCCGCGGATTCCTGGGCCGGCACAGGACACCGGAATGCCATGTTAAAGTCCTCTTTCCAGCCCACAATCGTACTGTCGGTCCCCCGGAAGGAAAGATAACTAAACCCCGCCGGAAACCGGAACGCCATGGCTGCAAACTGCTCTGTCGCCACCACATCGCTCACGGCATGATAGCCACAAACGTGCACGCCACGGTAGCGAGGGCTTGCTGCCACGGCCTCCAACAAGGCCCTGCTCCCCTCTGGGTCCCACAAGTCGCCAATCATGTCCCGGTAGCACTCGGCACGCAGCAACTCGCGTACGTCTAGGCCCTGCCAGTTCGTCAGCTCCGCCATATCACCCGGCAAACGCAAATAGGACAACCACGCAAAGACCAGGCTATCCACCGCGCAGAACGGCCGCTCCTCAAACGGATCAAACGCCGTCTGGGCATAGGTCAAAAAATTAGGCGAATCCGACATGGCCCTCCCATCAACTATGGTGCATTGGGGTCAGGTTACTTTGCACCAAAAAGGCGCCCGGGCCGTGTGGACCCGGACGCCTTTCATTGTAGCCTGTTGCCCAAAAGAGCTTGATTTAGCAGGAGAAGTCGACGCTGTCGATGATGTCCTTGAGGGCCTTGGCGGAGGCGGTAAGCTCATGCTGCTCGTCATCGTTCAGCGGCACGGGGACGCGGCAGACAACGCCGTCGCGGCCAACGACGGTCGGCATGGAGATGGCAAGATCGGACAGGCCGTACTCGCCCACCATGAGCGAGGAGACAGGCAGAACGGTCTGCTCATCGCGCATGACGGCAGTGCAGATGCGCTTGACGGCCATGGCGACGCCGTAGTAGGTGGCGTGCTTCTTCTCGATGATGGTGTAGGCGGAGTTCTTAACGTCCTCGGCGATGCGCTTCTCGGCAGCCTCATGCTCCAGGTGGCCGTGAAGCTCGCAGAAGGTGTTCAGCGGAACGCCGGCAACCTGGGCGCTGGACCAAGCGACGAACTCGGAGTCGCCGTGCTCACCCATGACATAGGCCTGAACATCGCGCGGGTCAACCTCGACGTGAGCGCCAAGCATCTGCTGTAGGCGGCCAGTGTCGAGCACGGTGCCGGAGCCGATGACATGGCCCTCGGGCAGGCCGGACATCTTGATGGCGGCATAGGTCAGAACATCGACCGGGTTGGAGACAATGAGCAGAATGCCGTCGAAGCCAGACTTCTTAATTTCGGGAATGATGGACTTAAAGATGTTGACGTTCTTGTTGACCAGGTCCAGGCGAGTCTCACCGGGCTTCTGGGCAGCGCCAGCGGTGACGACGATCATGGCGGCGTCGGCGACATCGGAATAATCGCCGGCGTAGATCTTCATCGGCTCGGCAAACGTCATGCCGTGCGCGATATCCAGGGCCTCACCCTCGGCGCGGTTCTTGTCCACGTCGATGAGGACCATCTCGGAGAACAGACCACTCTGCATCAGCGCGAACGCCGAAGACGAACCAACGAAACCGCAGCCGACAATAGCGACCTTCTTCTCGTTAACCATTAGAAACTCCCATCTCTCTCCACAAACAAGCCGCCCGGGAACGACCCGAGCGGCTTGCCGTAATCCCAATACATCCAATCGGGACTTTGATTATGCTCCTATTCGCAGCCAAAAATCGACCGTTTACCGAAATTGTTTGCAGAAATCGTAAAATAACTGCACGAAATCGGTTTCGAGCTATTGACGAGCCGAAATACCTTTCTAATACAGGCCCGCCTCGCGAATGGCCTCGACAGCCAAAGCAATCTGGTCGGGCGGCAAGACCAGCGCCATGCGCACGTGCCCCTCGCCCGAAGGACCAAAGCTCGCGCCCGGCGTCACCACAACGCCGGCCTTCTCCATGAGCTCCTCGCAAAACGCCATGGAATCGGTGCGACCACCGGGAAGCTTGGCCCACACAAACATAGAGCCATGCGCGTTGGGACGCTCCCAGCCCAGGCCCTCAAGACCGTCGCACAGGGCATCGCGGCGCTCCTGGTACTTCAGACGCTGCGCCTCGACCTCATCGCGCGGACCGTTCAGGCAGGCGATAGCAGCCTTCTGGATCGGGAAGAACATGCCAAAGTCGATCTGGCCGCGCAGCTTGGCAAAGGCAGAGACCACGTCCTCGCGGCCGACCAAAAAGCCGATACGCGCACCGGTGACGTTAAACGACTTGGAAAGCGAGAAGAACTCCACGCCCACCTCAAGCGCACCGGGATACTGCAAGAAGCTGCCGCCCGGCTCGCCGTCGAACACGATGTCGGAGTACGCGTTGTCATGGACGATGAGCAGGTCGTGCTCGCGGGCGAAAGCGATGATCTCCTCGTAGACCTCGGGCGTGCCCACCGAGCCGACCGGGTTTGCGGGCAGCGACACGATCATATACTTGGCACGATCGGCCACCTCGGGATCGATACCCGCCACATAGGGCAGGTAATTATGCTCGGCGACCAACGGATAGTACTCGAGCTTGGCATCGGCGATCTTGGCGCCCGCCTCAAAGACCGGGTAGCACGGATCGGGAACCAAAATGGTGTCACCCGGATCGAGCAGGGCCAGGCCCAAATGGCCCACGCCCTCCTGCGTGCCGTTGCACGACTGCACCATAGACGGCGTAATGCCGGAGACACCAAAGCGACGCTCATAGTAATCGCACACGGCTTGCTTGAGTTCGGGCAGGTCGCGCAGGGCATACTTCCACATCTCGGGATCTTGGGCTGCATGCGTGAGCGCCTCGATCACATGGTCGTACGGCTTAAAGTCGGGCGTGCCCACGCTCATGTTGTAAATGGTCTTGCCCTGAGCCTTCAGCGCGAGAAGTTTGTTGTTGAGCGAGGCGAAGACCTCCGCGCCAAAGCGGTCGAGACGCTGCGATGCCTGCATGGTGCCACCTTTCGATATGAAAAACGCGGCGCTCCGACAAGAGCGCCGCGCGATACGGGCCATCAGATTGCAAAAGTGTAACGCTTGCACCCGCTGTTTTGGTTCAATTTGGCAACCTTAGTCCATCGGATTGAGCGCGTCAATCTGGGCGAGCCACAGGCGCGAGCTGGCGTCACTCGGCATGCGCCAATCGCCGCGCGGGCTGAGCGTGACCGAGCCCACCTTGGGGCCATCGGGCAGGCAGCTGCGCTTAAACTGCTGGGCAAAAAAGCGACGGTAGAACGTGTGTAGCCACGTGTGAATGGTCTTGACGTCGTAGACGCCCTCGAAGCTCTTGAGCGCCATGCGGTAGATCTTGCCCGGCTCAAAGCCAAAACGCAACAGGTAGTAGAGGAAGTAATCGTGCAGCTCGTACGGGCCCACCAAATCCTCGGTCTTCTGCGCAATCTCGCCGTCGCCCGTGGGCGGCAGAAGCTCGGGGGACACCGGCGTATCGAGGATATCGAGCAAGACCTCGGCAATACGCCCGCCAAAGACATCAGCCGCATAGCGCACCAGATGGCGCACAAGCGTCTTGGGCACGCTCGCGTTGACGGCGTACATGCTCATGTGGTCGCCGTTATAGGTAGCCCAGCCGAGCGCCAGCTCCGACAGGTCGCCCGTGCCGATGACAAAACCGCCAGCCTGGTTGGCCAGATCCATCAGAATCTGCGTGCGCTCGCGGGCCTGACTGTTCTCGTAAGTCACGTCCTGCACGGCCGGATCGTGCTCGATGTCCTTAAAATGCTGCTCCACGGCTGCATGGATCGAGACTTCGCGGAAGCTCACGCCTAGGTCGCGAGCGAGCGACTCGGCATTCGACTTAGTGCGATGCGTCGTGCCGAAGCCGGGCATGGAAACCGCCGTGATACCCGTGCGCGGCAGCCCCAGCGCATCGAAGGCACGCACGGTCACAAGCAGTGCCAGCGTGGAGTCCAGGCCGCCCGAAAGGCCGATCACCGCAGCCTTGGTGCCCGTGTGGGCAAGGCGGGTCTTGAGGCCGGCGGTCTGCAGGTCGAGAATGGTCTCGCAGCGCTCGGCCAGATCACCGTGGTCGGCCGGCACAAAGGGCGCGCGGGGGAAGACACGGTCGATGCCGAGTGCATCGCGCAGGACAGGTTCGTCTGTCAGCACGCCCTCAAACGAAAAATCAACGGTCGTGGACTCCGGTGCATCGTCCGCGCGCGTCCACGTCGTCGAGCGGCGGCGCTCGGCAACCAGGCGGTCAAGATCGACGTCGGCGATGGCCATATCGCAGGTAAGCAGTTTGGTCGCGGCGAGCTTCGAGCCGTTTTCGTAGACGAGGTTCTCGCCCGCAAAGACCATGTCGGTCGTGGACTCGCCCTCACTCGCATCCGCGTAGGCATAGGCACAGTACAGGCGCGCGCTTTGGTTAGAGATAAGGCTGCGGCGGTAATCTGCCTTACCGATGATTTCGTCAGAAGCCGACGGGTTGAGAATCACCGTCGCACCGGCAAGCGCCATCTCGGTCGAAGGGGGCGCCGGCACCCACAGGTCCTCACAGACCTCAACGCCCAGCACCAGGTCCTCGGCGCCCTCATCACAGCAGCGGTAGACAAGCCCCGAGCCAAGCGGCACCGGACCCTGACCGGCAAATTCAACCCACACGGGATCGGCAGGCGCCGGGGCAAACCAGCGGCGCTCGTAGAACTCGCCATAGTTGGGCAGATACTTCTTAGCCGTAAGGCCCAAAAGCTCGCCCGCACAGCACACGGCCGCGCAGTTGTAGATGTTTTCGGCCACCGCAACGGGAAGGCCGACGGTAAAGACAATCGGCAGCTCGCGGGTTTCATCGAGGATATGCACCAGAGCAGCCTCGCAGGCATGCAGCAATGTGCGGTTATGGAACAGATCGGCCGCGGTATAGCCGGTCAGGTTAAGCTCGGGCAGCGCCAGCGCGCGAACGCCGCGCTCGGTAGCCTCGCGAACAGCCGCCAGCGCAACCTCGGCATTGCCCTCGACATCGGCCACGCGAATCCGCGGCGACGCCGCCGCCACACGCAAAAAGCCATCAGACTGAGAAAGGTGAAGATTCATAAGAATGCTCCCGTGCGTAGACGCCATTCACAACAATTAGCAAGCCCTATTGTAGTTCAACCGCCAGGTGTAACCGCATCCCACCAACTTGGTGAGCTATTGATGAGTTGATGGTATCTGTTAAATGTCATGTACGATTCACATCTGGTGGGTACCCTGATGGCTAAACGAAACGAAGCAGATTTACACCGGGAGGACCCCGTATGACAACCAAGTACACCGACGCGCCGCGCACGCGCGTCATGACACCGGCCGCGCTCAACAACGGCGTGCACGAGAACCATTCCATCGGACAAACCATGGCCATCGCGCCCAAAAAGGGCCTGTTCGACGACATTTCCATTCCCCAAATCATCGCCGGCGCCGCAGCTGCTGCCACGAGCGTCGCGCTTGCTTCCAAGATCGGCATCGCTGGTTCAGTAATTGGTGCCGCCGTGAGCTCGGTCATCACCGTTGTGTCCTCGCAGGTCTACCGCCACTTTATCTCTGCCAGCGCCGAAGCCCTCAAAGGTACGCACGCCGCCGACGACTACCCCGCCGGTGCTTATGAGCCCGTTGAGTTAAATGCCGAGGAGCACTTGGGCGGCGCCGCAACTACGCAGGAGATGCGCCAAATTGCGGGGCGCGCGACCACGGCGCGCGTCGCCCCCGACAGCCTGCGCGCCAAGGCGGCAGCAGAGCGCAGCCAGACGCAAAAGAAGGTCATCGTCTTCTCGATCGCCATCGCCATCGTCGCGGTCATCGCCTGCGCCGGCGCCATCCTTATCACCACTGCCGGTGAGGGTCTGGGCGAGCGTCCCGAGCCAATCCTTTCGTCGCGCACGACCGAGAGCGATGCAAATGTCAACACCCAGTCGCAAGATCAGCAGGCGCAGGCGGACGGCACGCAAGACAGTTCTACCTCAGCCGATTCGTCCTCGAACACCCAAAACCAATCGCAGGGCACCGATTCCTCTACGGCCAACAGTGGCACGCCGTCCGACACGACCAACTCAAGCCAAACAACTGACGGTTCACAGCCGAACACGGGAGGCCAGACGAGCGACACCACGTCGGGAACGGGTGCAGCAGACAGTAGCAACACCAACAGCTCGAGCGGAACCGCGTCCGGCACGGCATCTGACAACTCGAGCCAAGGCACGGCATCGGGCAACTAAGCACATTTGCCTCTCATAGATAACCGACCTGTACAACGGGCGCGAATCGAAAGCGGTTCGCGCCCGTTTGCCTTGGGCGCCGCCATGGCGAACGCTATGCGATGGTAAGATGCTTTACATGTGTAAAGAGGAGATTTGCCATGAGCAGGACAATAGTTAGGCCCACGCTTTCGCTGGGCAACCACATCTATCTGTATCGCCTGCTGCGCGACGCGATTGGGTGCGGCAAGCAAACGTTTATGACACAGGTCGAGGAGGCGCTCGCCGCCGGCGACATGACCGCTTATGACCTGGGCTTTGAGTCCACGCGTGAGCTGCTCGAGGAGCTCGACGACTGCATTAAGCTGACCGTCTTTAAGGGCGGTCGCCTGTATGCCACCGTCATCGCCAACGAGGCTTGGGATGCCGCCCTTGCCAAGGGCGAGGACAAGCCCAAGGCAGCCAAGGGAGCCAAGCAGTCCTACAAAAAGAAAAAGCGCGGCGAGAAGGACCTCAAGGCCGTGCGTCCCAAGCACGTTAAACGTCCCAAGCCAGAAACCATGGTTGAAGCCGTGCCGGAGCCCGAGCCCGAGGCAGAGATCGAAGTCGCTATTGAGGTAACAGCAGAAACCGAAATCACCGCCACGACCGATCCCGAAGTCATATCTGAGCAGGAAACCACTGCGGAGCTCAACGAAGCTCCCAAGTCGACAACCGAAGAAGCCGCTGACCAGCCCGAGACGTCTGCATTCCAAAACAGCGATGTCTTTGGTGACAAGGCCGAGGACGATCAGTCCGACGAGCCCGCAGATCAAGACGCTACCGAGTCGACGCCGGAGCCCGAGGCACCGCAGCCCGCCATCTCGCTCACGGTCGTCTATGACCCCGAGAACGCAAACGCCGGCATCACCACCATGGCATCCACGCCCATCGAGGCAAAGTCGAGCGTCGAGAATCAGAGCGCTCCGCAAGTCGAGTTCGACACCGCGACCGCAGACGCACCTGCCATCGTCGAGCCCGCAGATTCCGCGGCGATGCCGAAAGCGGACACCGAATCAGTACTCGGCGCCGAACCCGCGCCCGTCATCGAGGTGACGCCCGTCAATGAGCAGGCCTTCGCACCGACGATGGTACCGGCCCCCGCACCCATAGCGCCCGCCATCCCCGAGGACTTCCCCGTCGATTTCGCAACCGAGGTCTTCTGCCCCGGCCCGCTTCTGCACCAGTTGTCGACCTATCTCCCCTACGGCGCCGATACCCTCGGCATCGTCGGCGAGTACTACTGGATCGCCCGCGAGCGCGGTACCATCGAGGCCGCGCGAAACCGCGCAAGCTTCCCCCTGCGCTACACGCAGGCCGGCGAGCGCCACGAAGTCACCGTGCGCATCCGCCGCAACACCACCGGCGGTCTCGGATCCACCTGGGCCATCGATAAAGTCGAAGAACCCGAGTAGTAACGACAAACGGCTCAAATCCAAATCAGGATTTGAGCCGTTTTTATTTGTTGATGTTGCGTAACCAACAGCGAGCGGGCCGCAAGTGCCCCAGGTTGCCGTGAAAGAGGAGCGACGCGTACTTCGGTACGCGAGCGACGGCTTGAACGGCAAGATGGGGTGCTTGCGACCCGCGCAGCGTCGAGCAGTTACGCGGTTTGGAAAACCGCGCAACGATCTAGTCGCGCGTCAGCTTACGGTGAATACGATGCGGCTGGGCTGCGTCCTCACCCAGGCGCTCGATACGGTTGGCCTGATAGGCCTCAAAGTTGCCCTCGAACCAATACCAGTTGCCCGGATTCTCGTCGGTGCCCTCCCACGCCAGAATGTGCGTGGCGACGCGGTCCAGGAACATACGATCGTGGCTAATGACCACCGAGCAGCCCGGGAACTCGAGCAGCGCCGCCTCGAGCGAGGACAGTGTCTCGACGTCGAGGTCGTTCGTGGGCTCGTCGAGGAGCAGCAGGTTGCCGCCCTGCTTGAGCGTGAGCGCCAGGTTCAGACGGTTGCGCTCGCCACCGGAGAGTACGCCAGCGCGCTTCTGCTGGTCCTGGCCCTTAAAGCCAAAGCTCGCCACGTACGCGCGGCTGGGGACCTCGGTCTCGCCGACCATCATGTGGTCCAGGCCATCCGAGACGACCTCCCACAGGTTCTTGTCGGGGTCGATGCCAGAACGGTTCTGATCGACATAGGAGATCTTGACGGTCTCGCCCACCTCGAGCTCGCCCGAAGTCAGCGGCTCCAGGCCCACGATGGTCTTGAAGAGCGTAGTCTTGCCCACACCGTTGGGGCCGATGACGCCCACGATGCCGTTACGCGGCAGGGTGAAAGAAAGGTCGTCGATGAGCACGCGACCGTCGAATTCCTTGTGCAGGTGATGGGCCTCGAGCACCTTGTTGCCCAGACGCGGGCCCACGGGGATGCGGATGTCGGTCCAGTCGAGCTTCTGGCTTGCGCGGGCCTCGGCCTCCATCTCCTCGTAGCGAGCCAGACGGGCCTTGTTCTTTGCCTGGCGAGCCTTGGGCGAGCTGCGTACCCACTCGATCTCGGCCTCCATGCGCTTGGCGAGCTTGGCGTCGCGGTTGCCCTGCGCCTCGATACGGGCGGCCTTGGTCTCCAGATACGTGGAGTAGTTGCCCTTGTAGGGATAAAGGTGACCGCGGTCGACCTCGCAGATCCACTCGGCAACGTTATCCAGGAAGTAGCGATCGTGCGTGACGGCAAGCACCGCGCCCTGGTAGTTGTGCAGGAAGTGCTCGAGCCACAGGATCGACTCGACGTCCAGGGGGTTCGTGGGCTCGTCGAGCAGCAGCAGGTCGGGAGCTTCGAGCAGCAGCTTGCACAGGGCCACGCGACGGCGCTCGCCGCCGGAAAGTACGTTGACCGGCATGTCGGAATCGGGCAGCTGCAGGGCGTCCATGGCCTGGCTGAGCTTGGAATCGATATCCCAGCCGTCGGCGGCGTCGATCTCGTCCTGGAGCTTTCCCATCTCGGCCATGAGGGCGTCCATGTCGCAATCCGGGTCGCACATCTCCTCGCCGATCTTGTTGAAGCGATCGACCTTGGCGATCATGTCGCCAAATGCCATGCGCACGTTCTCGATGACGGTCTTGTCGTCGTCGAGCGGCGGCTCCTGCTGCAGGATACCCACGGTGTAGCCGGGGGTGAGCTTGGCATCACCGTTGGAGACCTCCTCGATGCCGGCCATGATCTTGAGCAGGGTCGACTTGCCCATACCGTTGGGGCCCACGACGCCGATCTTGGCACCGGGGTAGAAGCTCAGGGTCACGTCGTCAAGGATCACCTTGTCGCCATGGGCCTTGCGAGCCTGATACATCTGGTAGATAAACTCCGCCATTTGCCTGTTTTATCCTTTCTACCTGCTGTTTCCCTATTCTTGATTCGCTTTAGTGGAAACGAAATGAGGAAACCAGCTCTGAAGCTTAACGAAAAAGGGGCATGGTTGCCCACACCCCCTAATACTACCTGGGAAAAGTCCCCCGGAACATACTATGAACTGCGTACGCTAGTTTTCCGCAACCTTAGCGAACGGCTCGCTGCGATTTGCGCCACAGCAGATACGAATAGACGTAGGCAGCTCCAGCTGAACCAAACGCCAGAACCGCAATCACCGCGGCGACGACTTCACTCGAAAGCATGCTACCCGCCACGCCCATCACAATCAGTCCAATACCCAGCACCATAAAGCAGGCGCCGCCAAAACGCTGCGTACGGCGCCAGTTCTCGGGATCGGCAAGCGCCCAAGGTGTCTTGATACCGAGCGTATAGTTCTGCTTCACACGCGGCAAGTAGTTGCCTACGCCGATGAACAGCAAACCGACAACACCGGAAATCAGCACGTTAACCGAACCGACCGCCGGCACCACGCCCCAGACCGTAAGCTCTCCCAGCCAGCTTATGGCGCACATGAACAAGGTGAAGGCGATTACGAAGCCCTGATAGAACTTGCCCGAGGTTCGATATGCCTCGCCTTTGGGGTCGATGCGCGGCACCACGCAGAACATTGCGAGAAGCGCCAGAGGCAGCGCGCCGAGCGCGGAGGCCATCCAGCTAGGACCCCAACCGTCGACGGCGCCGTTCGCGCCCCAGTGCGTGGGAATCTGCGCAGGCAAGCTCGGCATCACCATGAGGTGCGCTACGACATTGGCGACGCACAGAGCGACCAGCGCAATCCACACGCGCGACGATACCCCCGTGGGGTGAATGCCCTTGTTTTCGTTATTCATCCTTATCACCTTCAGTGTTTGTAAAGCCCATAAACCAGCCAATTAAATCCTGCATGACGGTGGTGTTTAAGCTGTATACGATGTTTTGGCCATGGCGCTCGTCGGTCACCAACCCGGCATTTTTGAGCGTCGCCAAGTGATGGCTTAGCGACGGCTTACTGATATCGAAATGCTCGGCAAGCTCCCCCGCCGTGCAATTGCCCTCGCGCAGCAACTCCAAAATGCGCCGTCGCGTTGGATCGGCAAGCGCCTTAAAACCCTCTCCCGGCATAAGACCTCCTCTCATCATCTCTCATGACGCGCACACTATACTCGATATTTAGATGTTTGTCTAACTGTCTAATCTTGTACTCAAAAAAATAGCCGCCTCCGCGTAATGCGAAGACGGCCACTTCTCACGCTACAAACGTGTTTGGGAGTTGGCCAACCCGCTGCAACGGGTGCCATCTGCTTCATCTTATGCGAATACCTGCCTCATTTCAACAAGCCCCTAGGGCTCAAATGGAATCGCGATAATACCTATAATGGCGATAGCCAAAACACGATTCGCTTCCCCATCGGAGGATGTCTATGACCGAAACTGCTGCTCTCGTCGAGACGCGTGATACCAAGCTCGAGATCATCATGGGCCGCGAGGCGCTCGATAAGCTCGCCGATACCACGGTGCTGATACTCGGCTGCGGAGGTGTGGGCTCCAATTGCTGCGAGGCACTTGCCCGCGGCGGCATCGGTCATTTCGTCATTCTGGACAAGGACATCATCGCGCCCAGCAACATCAATCGACAGGCCATCGCCTTTCATAGCACCATCGGCAAGCGCAAGGTTGACGTGATGGAAGCCATGATCCACGACATCAATCCCGCCGCCAGCGTTATCATGCGCACCGAATACCTGCTGAGCGACAACATCGACGAGTTCTTCGCGAGCGTTTTGGAGCAGACGGGTGGCAAGCTCGACTACGTCGTCGATGCCATCGACACCATCTCGGCCAAGCTCACCATTGCCAAATATGCTCAGGACCACAACATTCGTTTGGTTAGCTCCATGGGCGGGGCCAACAAGCTCCATCCCGAGTGTCTCCGCTTTGCCGACATCTTCGATACGGTACGTGACCCTATGAGCCGCATTATGCGCAAAGAATGTAAGAAGCGCGGAATCAAGAGCCTGCACGTACTGTTTAGCTGCGAAGAATCGGTTAAGACACAGCCCCGCGACCCTTCCAACATCCACGAGCGTACCGAGCTCGGAACCGCCAGCTTTATGCCGCCCATCATGGGTCAGATGATTGCCGGCGAGGTTATCCGCCAGATCAGTGGCCGCGGCACCGAACGCGTACGCTCCGATGGCCAGCGCCTAAATTAACGAGACGCACCGCGATGACACCGCAATTATTTGATGCGCATTGCCATCTTGATTTACTGGCTCGCCCGGACGCCGTTGCCGATGAGGCGACGGCGCTGGGCCTGGGCCTCTTTGACTGCGGCGTCGATCCGCACGACTTTGCACGCGCCAAGAAGCGCGCCTGCGGCCGTTCAAATATCTTTGCCGGCATCGGCCTCCATCCCTGGTGGCTCGCCGACGGCCGCTGCGGTCCTGCCGAAGTCAATCTGCTTTGCGAAGTTGCCGCCCAAGAGCGCTACATCGGCGAGGTGGGACTCGACTTTTCCGCGCGTTTTGCCGGAAGCGAACCGCTTCAAATACAGGCACTTGACCGGCTCTGCGATGCGCTCGTGCAGAGCCCTCTTGCCGGGCGTGTGATATCAATTCACGCCGTTCGTTCGGCAGGAACCGTGCTAGACATCCTCGAGTCGCATGGATTACTCACGCCAAGCCCCGACTCCCCCGCTATCATTTTCCACTGGTTTAGCGACACTTCGAACGAGTTCGTCCGCGCACGAAGCGCAGGCTGCTATTTTTCCGTGAACGAGCGGATGCTCGCCACCAAGCGCGGTCGCGAATATGCCAGACAGATCCCACTCGATTGTCTGCTGCTCGAAACCGACGCTCCTGCCGAACTGCAAGCAGATACAAGCGCGCGGCAGCTCATCACATCGCTAAAAAGCGTCTCCCGGCGCATCGCCGAACTTAAAAACTGCGCCGAGGAGAGCGTCGAATCGACCGTTTTAGGAAATTCGCGCTCCATATTTGGCTTCCGCTGATCCCGGTGGGCAAAAAATGCCAAATATGAGTACTGTTGCAAAGCTAGTCACATCATTTTGCGACAAAACAACACCCTGATAATGCACAGCCGTTCATTATCAGGGTGTTTTAGCATGGATAAAGCCGCCTATAACAGGCTTTTATCGCTCTCGGACATTCAACTAGGGCCTCAAAAGCTTAATTTCGCTGTTACTAAAATAGTGACAGTACTCATATTTGGCATTTTTTGCCCACAGGGTCCCGAGAAGACAACGATTCGACTTCCCGGGACTGCTCACCTATTCGGAAATCGGCGCTCCATGGCCCCAGGAGCCTTCCATGCCGCATACAGTCGAGGCAAACCCCGCCGCAAAGTCGAGCGCGCGCTCAATAGCATTAGCGTCATCGTTGCCACGCTTGACAGCATCGAGATAGCACATCAGGAACGAAGTCAGGAACGAGTCACCCGCTCCCATGGTGTCCTTCATATCTGCCACAGGCTTGGCATGCTGCCGATAGTAACGCTTGCCGTCGTAGGCAATGCAGCCCTCAGCGCCAGCCGTGGCCGATACAAAACGCGGACCCAAGCCCTGCACCCATGCCAGACGCTCGCGAATCTCGTCCTCACCCGCGGCATCCGCCGCACTAAAGAAAGCAAAATCGACGTAGGGCGCAATTTGCTCGTAGTACTCGTCGGTGGAGTCGTCCGAAAAGTCAAAAGAGACCGTGACGCCCGCAGCCTTCAGCTTGGGCAGCTCGCGCTCGGTAAAGCAATAGTTGCCCGAATGAACCACATCGAACTGCTTCATGTACGAAAGGTCAAAGCGATCGAGGACATAGCGCGCATCGCCACGGATACCGCCCTCGTTGGAGCCAAGGAAGACACGGTCACCGTCAACGACGGTGACGCGAGCCGCTCCGTTCTCGCCAATCATCTGCTCGCACTTGTCAAGCTCGATACCCTCATCCTCGAGGCTTGCAATGACATGCTCGGCAGCGGCGTCATTGCCAAAAATGCCCATGTATGCGGAGCGTGCGGCACCACATTTCTTGGCATAAACGGCGAAGTTCACCGCATTGCCGCCAGGATACATGGTATGGATATGCTCGTAGCGATCGACGACGTTGTCGCCAAATCCGAGCGCGTTAACGTTAAATGCCATGGCCTTTGTCCCTTCTAGTACTCGACAACACCCATATAGCGACGGAAATCGGGATCGTGATCAAACACCTTGCCGCGTGCAGCACGCAGCTCGCAGTTCATGGCATAGAACAGCACCGGGTCCAGATAGGCACGGACGCTCGCCGGCACGGCTTCCATACCGTACTCCTTGGCATCGAGCACCATCAGCGTATCGGTATGCGTCTTAAGGAACGCCAGGGCGCGCTCGTCCATAGCACGGCACTCGCTGGAGCCCATCTGCAGGAAGTAAAAAACACCATCCTGAGTAGCCTCGAAGGGGCCATGGAAGTACTCGGCAGAGTGGATGTAGCTGCAGTGCTGCCACTGCATCTCCATAAGAGAGCAGATAGCGAAACCGTAGGTCTGGCTAAAGTTGGGACCGCTGCCCAGAATATAGAAGAACTCGTGCTCCTGGCAAAGCTTGGCAAAGCGATCGCCCAGCTCGGCATTTACCTTCTCGCGTGCCGGGGGAAGAATCTTATCCATCTCGGCGATACCGGCATACATATCGGCAAGATCGGCGTAGCCCTCCTGCTGATCGAGCAGCTCTGCCGCAAGCGACAGCGAAATACCAGCGGGGACCTCGGCCTGCGGCACACCCTCGCCCCACGGGTAGACCCACGTGGTCCACTTGCCGGAGTCGATCTTAGATCCAGCGTTGTCGGTCTGGGCGATCACCGTAGCGCCGGCAGCAAGGGCAATCTCGCAGCCCTCGACGACCTCGGGGGTGTTGCCACTGTGGCTACAAGCGATGACCAGGGACTTCTCGCCCAGACGACGCGGACGCATAATGTCGAATTCACGCGCGGTATAGATATACGAAGTGAAGGTGGTTGCCTCGCGCTGCAGAAGCTCATGAGCCGGGATCAAATCGATCATGGAGCCACCGCAAGCAATCCAGTAGACGCTGTCGAACTTGCCCTTCTCGGCAATTGCCTCTTTGATCAGATCGTGTGCGTTCATATCCAGTTCCTTTCTTGTTTGGTCCGCAATCAATGAGATTGGCTGCGTGGCCGATAGTTGTTTTAGTCAATCAGATATTTCTCGAATGCGGCCATGTTCTTGGCATCTGCCGCCGCCGGGTCATCGTAGTAACGACCGTCCGTGATTTCCTGGCCCAGCATGCCGGCAAAACCATGGGCGTTGAGCGTGGCGACGAAGGCGTCCATATCGTGCTTGCCATCGCCCCACACCAGATGGCCATACGGGTCACCGTCGATAAAGTGCATCTCGTGAATTGCCCCATCACCAAAGGCGGCAAACCAGTCCTCGAGCGTCTCGCCTGCAACGCCCATCGCGGTTGTATCAACCATGGGCTGTAAGTACGGGCTCGCGACCTCGTCAATCATGCGCTTCGCATCGGAAACCGTCGTCACAAGGTTACTCTCCTCGGGACGCAGGCTTTCCATCGTAAGCACCAGACCGTGCTCGCCGGCATACTCCGCCAGAATGGACAAGTGCTCGCGGCTGCGCTTCCAGGCTTCCTCGCGATCCTCGTCCCAGTCGCCCCAGCCCGAGTTGACGGACATACGGTCGCACCCAAGTACCTCGGCAAGCTCAATGCCGTGCTTAAAGTACGCCAGGCTGCGCTGTTCATGCAGCGGCTTGCGTGCGCAGTATTGCCAAGGATAGACAACATTCTCGGGGCACAGAGTACGATACCTAAGCCCACGGTCTGCAGCCTTTTTCGCCAGGACCTCAGCCTCAAAGTAGCCCGTGTGGTCGAGCGTCACATGCGGCTCCGCACACCACAGCTCAATGGACTCAAAGCCCAAACGCTGCTGCACATCAAGGAAGTAATCGAGCGACCACATGATGTAGTGGATATTCATGCCCGCAATCTGCTCGCGGCGCAGCGTCGGCTTGGATTCAGACATCTTATGCCTCCTTATTTCGATCGAACACGATTTGTCCGTCCGACATCGTCATATCAACCGCAAGATCGCGTGCGTCGCGATAATCGAGGTCAAACACATCCCGATCGAGCACGCAAATATCGGCAAGCTTGCCGACCTCGAGCGTACCCAGCTCGTCTTCGCGCATCAGGTCGTACGCGCCCCCGGCAGTCCAAGCGCGCAAGAGCTCGACAAGCGTCAGCGCGTTGACCTCATTCACGGGCAGTCCGTCGTCGAAGTATCCGCCGCACGCACTGTAGATTGACTCGCCCAAGCTCGGAATCAACAGCGGTAAATCCGTGCCACAGCACACTGTGCATCCGGAATCTTCCATGCCGCGGCGATTCCAGCTATGCAAAAGTCGCGTCTCGCCAATTTGTCGACGCATCATCGACAGGCAGTCCTCGCGCCTGTCCAGCGTCAAAATCTGCGGATAGACCTCGCAAATTCCACCTAACTTGCCAAACTCGACAAGATCGGTCGGGTCAGAGTTCTCGAGATCGGTAATCGCATGGCGGCGAAGCATCCGTCCATGCTCGTCTCGAGGCAGCGAGGCATAGAGCGCCACGGTGCGGCGAACGGCGCCATCGCCCTGGCAATGCAAGGAATATCGGAAGCCGTCAGCATCAATTGCACGCAGCTCGTTCTCAATCAGATCCCACTCGGGCTCTTCGACAACCGTCTTGCCGGCAGCTCCCGCATCGGCCGTGTCCTCATAGGGGTCAATCATCTCGGCAAGCCCCGCCCATACGCCGCGATCGGTCATACGGTTGAAGCCAGAAAAACGAACGAACGGTCCCCGGAAGCGCTCTCGCGCCTCGCGGGCATATGCCAAATTTGCACCGGCACCCACCGGCTGCGACATCATAGAGACGCGAACCGTCAGCTCACCAGATTCCTCACGGCGAGCCATTTCGTCGGCAAAGCCGTAGTAGTCATCAAACGCCATCTCCTTGATGGCGGTAACGCCGCGCTCGTTAAGCATGCTCATGTAGTCCGAATACCCGGCGCGCACCTCGGGTAGCGCGAGGAAATCGCTCATCATGCGCCAGATCTTCTCGGCATAGCACGCCTGGGGTGTAAAGCCGTATCGCGCACTGGCGGCAGCATTGAGAACGCAGGTCTCCGCACCCGGTGTAAAGCAGACGACAGGGATATCGCCAAAACAATCGTCAAACACAGCTGCCGTATTTGCGTTCTCGGCATCCGATGCCAACGTTTCGGGCATGTTGTGGCCAAAAGCCGCCGCACAATCCGGATGATCATCTTTCCATGCACGCAAGAGCGACACGGCCTCTTTGGCATCGGCGACGCCGGATAGATCAGACCCCAACGTCCGCAGCGCCCAGCCCGTATAGAAGGTATGCACATCGATCAGGCCAGGCATGACGGTGCGGTCGCCCAGGTCAACTACCTCGTCCGCTTGGGTCAAATACGAAGCTACCTCACACTTGGTGCCAACAGCCTCAATTCGATTGCCACGGACCGCTACGAAACCTTCAAACGGCAGGTCCCCCGTACCGGTAAAGACGCTCTTAGACGTCAGGACCGTCAAACGATCAGACATCACAACCACCTACATCGGAAGCATGCCAGAGATTGCCGTTACGATCAGGCCAAAGACGACCATGAAAATGAAGAACTTCCAAATGGTCTTCCACCATTGGCCAAACGAAATCTTAGCCACGGCAAGGCCGGCGACCGTCATGCCCGCCACGGGACTGATGGTGTTGATGGTCTGATTAGCAAACTGGAGCGCGGTAACGGCTGCCTCGGGATTGAGGCCCATAAGCTCGGTCAGGGGGCCCATAACAGGCATGGTGAGCGCCGCCAGGCCAGAACTCGAGGGAACCAGCAAAGAGAGCAGGCCAAGAACGATATACATAAACGTGGTGTAGACGGCGGCGGGTGCACCGGCGAGCGCAGTAGCGAGCGCCTGGAGGATGGTGTCGATGATCATGCCGCCCTCAGCGATGACCAGAATACCGCGAGCGATACCGATAACGATGGCAGCGTACGCAAAGTCGGCGAGACCCTTAACGAACTCCTCAGCGATCGTCTGCTGGTCAAGACCGCCCAGGATACCGGCAAGCAAGCCCATGCCAAGGAACACGGCGGAAATCTCATTCATGTACCAGCCCTGGGTAACAAGACCCCAGACGATAATGCCCATACCGCAAGCAAAATCGATAAGCACGAGCTTCTGACGGATAGTGAACTCTTCCTCAATGGAGGCATCGGTCACGGAAAACTCGATACGCTTGAGCTTATCGTCCTCATACGTAATGGACGACTCGGGGTTTTTCTTGACGCGCATGGCGTAGCGCATGGCCCATGCGATACCGACGGCAGTGAAGATGACCCAAGAAACGGCGCGCAGCCACAGTTGCGGATTGCCCTCGATGCCAATGATGCCTTGGGCGATCAAAACATTAAACGGGTCGATGGTCGAGGCACAATATCCCAGGTTAGGGCCAAGGAAGCAGATGATGAATGCCGTCATCGAGTCATAACCGATACCCATCATGATGGGAATGAAGATGGCATAGAACGGCAGGGCTTCCTCAGACATACCAAACGTAGTGCCGCAAATGGACAGCAACGTCATCGTGATGGGAATGATGAGGATGTCCTTGTTCTTGAGCTTTTTAATCACACGGCTCATGCCGGCATTCAAAGCGTTGGTCTTGGTGATGATTGCGAACGATCCGCCAATCAATAAGACGAACGCAACGACGTCGGCAGCCTCTTGGATACCCTTGGTGGGCGCTTGCAGGACCGCGAAGATATCCTGGCCCAGATTGATGGTCTCACCGGTCTCGGAATCGGTGTAGTTCTTATCGACCTGTTCATAGGTTCCAGCAACGGCGACTTCACGCTCGCCCGCCGCTGTCGAAATCGTCTTGCGCTGATACTGACCAGAGGGAACGATCCAAGTCAGGACCGCAAAGACAACGATCAGCAAGAACATGATCGTATAGACATGCGGTAATTTGAACTTAAAACGTCTGTTTGTCTTCTTCGCCTTCGTATCTGACATAGATACCTCCAAAGAACTCGAGACTGCAGCGCATCTCGCTTCAACGTTTGCACAATGCAAACGCTCTATGACGTTCTATAGATTACCAGCGGCTTTTTCCTTCATCAAGATAATTTCAAACTGATTGCCGCAACGCGGTTGAACGGTTGCGTTTGCGCCGTGAACGGTATGGAAACGCCCGGTGAGATGATCCACCGGGCGCTTCCATTCGCAATGTCCTAGATGTCAAAAACGTAGCGAGACCCAACGATTCGCTGACGACCGATGATAAACGGCCGCCGCTGCTCATCGAAAAAGAAGGCTTCCATATAAAACAAGGGTTCGCCAACGGGAACTGCCAACAGTCGAGCGACCTCGGGCGACGCGCAGGCGATCTCGAGCGTGCACGGGTCGGTAAACGCGGGCGTGCGGCCCGTCCGGTTGCGCACGAACTCAAAAATGGATTGGTTAGATAGAGGTGCCGTTGATAGATAGGCGTTGTCCTCGTAAACATATATGTTGTTCTCGAGCATGACAGGGACGCCATCGGCAGTGCGCACGCGCTCAACGCAAATCAAGTCAGTTCCAACGGGAACACCAAAGAACTGTGCTTCGGTGGAATCCGCCGGCAGTATCTTTCTCGAAATGACACACGCCCCCGGTTCCATTCCGTTAACGCGGCATGCGTCCGAAAAACTCTGAACGTCATCCTTCTGGCGAATCTTGCGCTTGAGCTTGGGGGCATTGACAAACGTGCCTTTCCCCTGTCGCTTCGTTAGATAGCCCTGCTGGACGAGCTCCTCAATAGCGCGTCGCACGGTAACGCGGCCAACTTTATAGCTCTCAGCCAATTCGAATTCGTTGGGTATCCGCGCGCCTGCCTTGTAGGCGCCGGAGTTGATTTCGTTTTTAATGATATCAATGACCTGTTGGTACAGCGGTATCGCTGCTTTACCGTCAGTCGGCCCTTCAGTCGGTGGCATATACCCTCTCCCAGCACAATTAATTCTAAAACGGGCTTAAGGGCATTCAACAAGCCCTTAAGCCCGCATTAGCTTAAAGTATGCTAGGTGTCGCACCAAAATGTTGGCTATTTACTCATCAGACCCGAAAAACGCGCAACTACCGCGCTCCTAAGAAAGCGTGAGCAGCTCCGGCAGCTGATCGATAATCTTATCCGCGGCATCTTGGCTAAAGCCAAAGCGCTCCTCGCGCTTGGCAACGACCGTCAGGCCGGCTCGCTTGCCGGCAGTGATGCCAGGCACCGAATCCTCGACGCAGCAGCAGCGATTCGCGGGCAGCCCCAGCAGGTCCAGCGCATGCAGGTAGATGTCGGGCTCGGGCTTGCTCTCCTTAAACTGCTCGCCACTCACCACATACTCAAAGGCATCCGACAGCCCGCATGCGTTGAGCACTTCTTCGATGCTATCCATGGGAGATGAGCTGGCAAGCGCCACGCGAACGCCACGGCGCGGCAGCTCCCGAATCGTATCCACGGCGCCCGGGTTAATCAAAGCCTGATAGTCGCGCGGACGCTTATGCGCCCACTCATCCCAACGGGCCAACGCTTCCTCGCCAGTGAAATGCCCCTTACCGGCGCGCTCAAACCAATCGACCAGCATATGCAGGAAGAACTGATGCGAGGTACCGACTTGCCCATTCAACTCCTCTTGAGTCAGGTTAAGCCCAAGCTCCTTGGCAAACGCGGCAGTCTCGCCCAGGTAGTAATACTCGGTATCGACAATGACACCGTCCATGTCAAAGATAACGGCGTCGAACGGAAATGCGGACACGGCACCCTCCCTAACAAAAGGGCGCCCGCAAGCAGGCGCCCAAACCATGCATTAATCGGCGATTCTAACCCAGCAGCTTATCCAGCGCCACTGCAATACCGTCTTCGTTGTTATTGGCGGTTACCATCTGGGCAACTGCCTTAACCTCATCGACGGCGTTGCCCATGGCAACACCGGTGCCGGCCCACTCAATCATGGACTTGTCGTTCTGGCCGTCGCCAAACGAGACGACCTCGCTGGCATCGATACCGAGCTTGGGCAGGGCACCCTCGAGCGCACGGGCTTTGTCGATACCGGGCGCCGTGTACTCAAAGTACCAGTCGGCCGTAAACATGCCCGAAAGCGTCTGGGTAAAGGGCGCATACATCTCCTCGTAATGCGCCTGCAGGTAGGTCGGATCACCCGCCGTCAGCAGCTTGTCCACGGGATAAGTGTCCACGACCTCATGCAGGCTCTCGACCTCGCGAATCTTAAGATCGCACGCATCGCGCTCATACTTGACGATATTCTTCTGCAAGCCGTCAGGCAGCGTGATCATGCAATGGTACGAGTCCTCGACGTGCAAATCGCGACCGAGCGAAATCATAGGGATCACGTCGAAATTGCGCAGATGATCAATCAGACGGTGCAGCTCGTCAGCCGGCATGGCCTGGTCAAAAAGGACCTCATCGGTCTGAGCGTCGACCACATGCGCGCCATTAAAGGCAACTAGCAGACCGTCATGGTTTTGAAGGTCGAGCTCCTGCGCCAAGGCGTGCAACCCCCATGCGGGACGGCCCGAAGCCAAGATGAGCTTAATGCCCGACTCCTGCGTCGCGAGCAGCTTCTCGCGCGTACGCGGGCTGATGACCTTTTGGTCGTTGGTGAGCGTACCGTCGATATCCATTGCGATGGCTTTGATTGCCATATATGCCTCCCTGTCATTGAACAACCTTGTCTGAGCCATCATACAGAACACCCACGGCAGCTCTGTCTGCAACGGGTAAAAAGTCATATTGTCCCGAACATGAACGGGACGCCTTCGACGATTGCGATGCCCGTCGAAGCGCCTCCCGATACATTCCATCCTATCCAAATAGCAAAGGGCCCGCATCCCAACGGATACGGGCCCTTGTCGGCTATGCGTTAGTTTTCGCAGCGAATCCTACTTGCGGTGAGCGCGGTAGAACTCGATGAGCGCCTGGGTCGAAGCGTCCTGCTCGGCCTTGGCGGCATCGTCGTGGAAGGCCGGGGTAATCTGCTTGGCAAGCTGCTTGCCCAGCTCGACGCCCCACTGGTCGTAAGAGTCGATGCCCCAGACCGTGCCCTCGACAAACGTGATGTGCTCGTACAGGGCGATGAGCTCGCCAAGCGCGAACGGGGTCAGCGTGTCACCGAAGATCGAGGTCGTCGGGCGGTTGCCCTCAAAGCAACGAGCCGGGACGATCTGTTCGGGCGTGCCCTCGGCACGAACCTCGTCGGCTGTCTTGCCAAAGGCGAGTGCCTTGGTCTGGGCCAGGAAGTTGCCCAGGAACAGCTCGTGCACGTCCTGGCCGCTGTCGGTCGCAGGGTTGGCGGTATTGGCGAAGGCGATGAAATCGGCCGGAACCACCACGGTGCCCTGGTGCAGCAGCTGGTAGAAGGCGTGCTGGCCGTTGGTGCCGGGCTCGCCCCAGAAGATCTCACCGGTGTCGGAGGTCACGGCGCTGCCGTCCCAGCGGACATGCTTGCCGTTGGACTCCATGGTGAGCTGCTGCAGGTAGGCCGGGAAACGATGCAGGTACTGGCAGTACGGCAGCACGGCGTGGCTCTTGGAACCGAAGAAGTTGACGTACCAGACGTTGAGCAGACCCATCAGCGCGACGGCGTTGTTCTCGAGCGGCGTGTTGCAGAAGTACTCGTCGATGGCGTGGAAGCCCTCGAGGAACTGCTGGAAGCGCTCGGGGCCGAGCACGACGATCAGCGACAGGCCCACGGCGGAGTCGACAGAGTAGCGGCCACCGACCCAGTTCCAGAAACCAAAAGCGTTAGCGGGGTCGATGCCGAAGGCCTCGACCTTCTCGAGTGCGGTGGAAACGGCGACAAAGTGCTTGGCCACGGCCTCGGCGTTCTGCTCATCGGAGCCGTCGATGGCGCCCTGAGCCTTGAGCTGCTCGAGCATCCAGGTCTTGACCTCGCGGGCGTTGGTGAGGGTCTCGAGCGTGGTGAAGGTCTTAGAGACGATGATCACGAGCGTGGTCTCGGGATCCAGACCCTTGAGCTTCTCGGCCTGGTCGTTGGGATCGATGTTGGAGATATAGCGGCAATCGATACCGGCGTCGGCATAGGGACGCAGGGCCTCGTAAGCCATGACCGGGCCCAGATCGGAGCCGCCGATGCCGATGGACACCAGGTGCTCGATCTTTTTGCCGGTAACACCCTTCCACTCACCGGAGCGCACGCGCTCGGCGAAGGCATACATGCGGTCGAGAACCTCGTGCACGTCGGCGACGACGTCCTGGCCGTCGACGATGAGCTGGCCCTTCTCGCTTGCCGGGCGGCGCAGCGCGGTGTGCAGGACGGCGCGGTCCTCGGTGGTGTTGATGTGCTCGCCGGAGAACATGGCGTCGCGGCGCTCCTCGAGCTTCACCTCGCGGGCAAGATCGCACAGCAGCTTGACGGTCTCATCAGTCACCAAGTTCTTCGACAGATCGAAGTGAAGGTCGCCGGCGTCAAAGCTCAACTTA
>DXZO01000039.1:37897-66703 GCA_019419625.1 Collinsella sp.
CAACTTATTCACGCGCTCGGCATCGGCGGCGAACCAGGCCTTGAGGTCGATGCCCTCGGCCTCGAGCTTCTCCTGATGGGCCTCGAGCGCCTTCCAAGCGGCAGTCGACGTAGCGTCGATGGGTGCGGCAACAGTTGCCATAAAGTCCTCCTCAGCATACGGGCGCACGCCTCCATGCGCCCGGACATTCAGATGCCACTATTCTAGCGCAGGTCAAGACCATAATCAGCGAGCGTTGCCAATCGGCCCCCAAACGGCGACCGGCCAAAAAGGGACAGGTTTGTTTTGGCAGGTCAAACGCTTTACCAATCAAATAGAACCTATCCCTTTATGGTAAATATTAGGCCGCGGCGCACACGCTGCCGAGCAACTCACGCAGAGGAGACCCAATGCCCTCCAGCAGTTCGGGCGCGATAATGGCGAAAACGGGAACCTCGCCGGCACCCACAACGGCGGGCACTTTTCCCTCGGAGACGATGCATCCATAAGGCACAAAGCCGTCCTCACCGGCATCGAGCGCCGCCATACGACGGGCGAGCTCGCGCGCAAAGCCGGCCGTATCGGCATCGCCGACCGCCAGGACAAAGTCCACGCCTTCGTCGGTCGCCAGGGCCACGGCTTCGTCGATCAGCTCGTCTCCCCCGTCGCCCCCGACCAAACCGCAGCGGAAAAGCACGCGCTCGAGCAGGGCGCGATCGAGCGAGCCCAGCGCCGCCGAAACGAGCTCATCACGCGTGTGCTTGTCGCCTCCCAGCACGACCAGTGCCTTGGTGCCGCCATAGTGGGCAACCAATCGCCCGCACCAGCGAGCCACATCCCCATCCGCAACCAAGCGCGTCGGCATACCAAACCCATAGTTGACCATTATCCCCACAACCCTTCCGTGCGTATAGGCGGTATCAATCGTTAGACTCATGCTACGAAGCGAGGTTTTCCGAGCTGTTTCGCGCTCTTTAGAGCTGCGTTAAAAAACCCGATGCAACCGCACGACCATACCCGCCAAAGAGGGACAGGTTTTGACGATGTCCGCGCAAGCAGGTATTATCGAACATGTATTCGATAAGAACATGTGTTTGATGGAAGGACACGGATGGCGCACGAGCAGCACACCTATATCTGCATCGACCTCAAGACGTTTTATGCCAGCGTCGAGTGCGTCGACCGTGGGCTCGATCCGCTCACCACCAACCTGGTCGTTGCCGACGAATCGCGCGGGCGCACGACCATCTGCCTCGCCATCACACAGGCTATGAAGGACCTCGGGATACACAACCGCTGCCGTCTATTCGAGATTCCCGACGGCATCGACTACATCAAAGCAGTGCCGCGCATGCAACACTACATGGAGGTGTCGGCGCAAATCTACGGCGTCTATCTGGAATACGTCAGCCCCCAGGACGTGCACGTCTACTCCATCGATGAGTGCTTTATCGACGTGACGCCCTATCTGGACCTTTATCACACCGATGCCGAAGGGTTCGCCTGCATGTTGCGCGACGAGGTCTTGGGGCGCACCGGCATCACGGCGACGGTCGGTATCGGCCCCAACCTATTCCAGGCCAAGGTGGCGCTCGACATCACCGCCAAGCACGTAGCCAGCCGCATTGGCGTACTCGACGACGAGATCTTTCGCAAGGAGATCTGGCCCCATCGCCCCATCACCGACATCTGGGGCATCGGCCCCGGCGTGGCGGCCCGTCTCGAGAAATACGGCGTCTACGACCTGATGGGCGTCGCCGCACTCGACGAGAACCTGCTCTACGACGAACTCGGCGTCAACGCCGAATATCTCATCGACCACGCCTTCGGGCGCGAGCCGACAACCATCGCCGATATCCAAGCCTATCGCCCGCAAGCGACCTCGACCACCACAGGACAGGTGCTCTCGAAGGGCTATGCCTACGAGCAGGCCTACACCGTCTTGCGCGAAATGGTCGACAACGCCGTGTTGGATCTAGTCGATAAGCACGTGGTCTGCGACAGCATCTCGCTCTTTGTGGGCTACGCGAGCGAGCGCGCCGACATACGCCGGCTCAACGCCAGCGGCACGGCGCAGTATATAGACGGCTGCGGACACTTGCGCTCGAGCACCTCGGGCATCGAGCCCGCAGCGACCGACGGCCCCGAGCTCGCGCCCCGTGCTCCCAAGCCCGTCCAGCGCGATGACGAAAGGCGTCGCCTGGTGCGCGAAGCGCAGGCAATCGATGGCATCTTTGTGGGAGAGCATGGCGGCAAACCGCGTGGTGGCTATGCCGCACTCTTTGCGCACTCCAACGCCTCGCGAAAGCTGCCCGAGCGCACTAATTCGTTTAAGAAAATCATGGGGTATTTCGATGACCTTTGGGCACAAACGGTCGATCCCAAACGACCGGTCAAGCGCATCAACCTGGGATTTGGCAATCTTGTGCCCGAGGAATTTGCCACCATCGATCTGTTCAGCGATATCGAGGCCGATGAGCGCGAGCGCGACCTGGCGCGCGCCGTCCTGGCCGTGAAAGGCAAGTACGGCAAGAACGCGCTCGTCAAGGGATTAAGCTTTACCGCCGGCGCCACCGCGCGCGAACGCAACGGCCAAGTTGGAGGACATCGTGCCTAAACCCAAGCAGCAGCCCGTGCGCCCGCCGACCGCCTTCGAGCGCCTGGCGGACCCCGAGGGCAGACGCCGCGCCGCCGACCCCAACCTCACTGCCAACGGTGCCGTGCGCGCCAACCGCGCCGCACAGTTTATGCCCTTTGCCGCCCTCACGGGATACTACGAACTCGTGCGCAAGCAGGAAATCACCGTCGAGCCAAAACGTGAGCTCACGGAAGAAAAAGCCCTCGCGCTTTCTAAAAAGCTCGAGGGTCTCAAACGTGGCGACTTGATTCGTGTCACCTATTACGATACATACGGCTATCGCAGCCGCACCGGCATCCTCGACGAGGCGCTCCCCGCCTTCAAGCTCCTCAAATTCCGAGACATCGCCATCGACTTCGACGACATCCAAGACATCGAACTGCGCGGACGAGCCTAGCCAAGGAAGCGCATCCAGGGCGGCGCTTACAGAGTCATGACGTAGTAGCCCGCGTCTTTCACGGCCGTCTCGAGGACACCACGATCAACCGGCTGCTTAGAGCGCACGCGTGCCGTGTGGTCCGCATACGTCACCGTTGCCCACACGCCATCCAGCGCATTGAGGGCATTGGCTACGTTCTGAGCGCAGCCGTCACAGTTCATGCCGCCGATGAGCAGCTCATCGCTATAGGGATAGTGTGACGCATCGGTATCCACCACAACAACCTTTTTGGCCTTCTTGCCGCTCGTACCATCGCTGCAGCAACTCTTCCCGTGTGTCGAAGCGGCAATGCGACGCAGTCCAAAAAACATGCCGACGGCAATGACGGCCAGCACGATGAGATTCGCAGGGTTGAGCAAGTCACTCATGCGCTCCCCTTTCAAGTAGCACTATCTAGATACCCCCATGGGGTGCCCCCATCTTAACCCAAAATCATGTCTGTTCGGTCAATTAGTTTCCCTCTTCAAACTTTTTTGTTGACCATGGCTTACTTTCGTGTATAAGTTTTCCTAGGCTAACAGTTTAGATCCGTAAGGAGCGCCGTGACTCGAACCATAGACATCCCAACGTTTCAGGCGGCAGTCGTGCGCAACTGCTCTCCCACGCTCGCGGGCATCAAGCCGGCATCGCTCTTTACCTATCCAGGCACCTACGCCCACGGGGACGGCTCGACCACAACCGAAACCATTGCAGAACGCCGAGCACGCCTGCTCAACGTTATCGCCCAGTGCAATCGCGAGCTTGACCCGCTCGGCATCCACCTGAGTGTTTTGGTCTGGCGGCCCTGCGGAGCGCTCGTGTACGCGTACCAAGCCAAAAACCTCACCACCTATTTCGCAGACCCTCGCGTCCAAACGGCGCTCACCTCGGAAGGCTACGACACGAGAGACCTTTCGGCATGCCTTGTGCATTTGGCATCACGCATCACGCTCGCGAGCAATAACGTCGCGGAATGCGCCTGCAGCCAGACTCGATGCGCACTACCCCAGCAAGCTAGCTGCAGCAAAGACTGCACCTGCGAGTTTCCGCACGAAATAGGCTACTTCCTTGGATATCCCTACGACGACGTGCACGAGTTTATCGTCCAGCGCGGCGAGAACTACAAGGTCTTTGGGGCCTGGAAGGTCTACGCAAATGTCGAGCAGGCGCTTGCGACGTTTGATGCCTACCGTGCCTGCACCCAATACTTCACTTTTATCTATCAGCAGGGCTGCAGCCTGGCGCAACTTGCCCAGGCAACCCGATAGAACGTACAAGCCGCGGCAAGCGCCGCACGACCGAAAGGACAAAACATGAGCAAGATCGCCGTCGTCTACTGGAGCGGCACGGGCAATACCGAGGCCATGGCAAACCTCGTCGCCGAAAGCGCCACGTCCGCGGGGGCCGAGACTGAGGTCATCCCCTGCGCCGACTTCTCTGCCGACAAGGCCGCCGAATATGATGCCTTCGCCTTCGGCTGCCCCGCCATGGGCTCCGAGGAGCTTGAGTATGACGAGTTTCAGCCTATGTGGGACGAGGTCAAGGAGACCCTCGGCGACAAGAAGGTCGTCCTCTTTGGCTCCTATTCGTGGGCCGAGGGCGAGTGGATGGACAACTGGAAGGCCGACGCCGACGAGGCCGGCGTCAACGTCGTGGACTCCGTCATTTGCTACGATGCGCCCGACGATGAGGGCGAGGCGGCCTGCAAGGCCCTCGGAGCCGAGCTCGCGTAACGAAACCAGGCCTCCAAAAGAGCCTGTATCACAGCGCATCCCCATCCCTACAAAAGAGCGGGGGCTGGATTCAAGTCCAGCCCCCGCTCTTTTGTAACGGCAGTTACATCAACCGGCTACGAGATATTTCCCAAGAACGCCTTGGTGCGCTCGCTCTTGGGGTGGTCGAAGACCTCGCTCGGCGTACCCTCTTCCACAATGACGCCGCCGTCCATAAAGACGACGCGGTCGGCGACATCGCGGGCAAAGCCCATCTCGTGCGTCACGACGATCATGGTCATGCCGTCGCGTGCCAGGTCGCGCATGACACCCAGGACGTCGCGTACGAGCTCGGGGTCGAGCGCCGAGGTGGCCTCGTCAAAGAGCATGACGTGCGGGTTCATCGACAGGGCGCGGGCGATGGCAACGCGCTGCTGCTGACCGCCCGAGAGCTGGCTCGGCATAAAGTCGATACGCTCGGCAAGACCGACCTTGGTCAGCTCCTCGACGGCAATCTTCTCGGCCTCTTCCTTGCTGCGCTTGAGCACCTTCTGCTGCGCGAGCATGACGTTCTTTTTGACTGAGAGGTGCGGGAACAAATTGAACTGCTGGAACACCATACCCAGATGCGTGCGCACCTTGTTAAGATCGACGCCCTTGGCGCACACGTCCACACCCTCAACGACAATCGAGCCACTCGTGGGATGCTCAAGACGGTTGATGCAGCGAAGCATCGTCGACTTACCCGAGCCCGAGGGACCCAGAACTACGACGACCTCGCCCTTGTGCACATCCAGATCGATATCGCGCAGGACCACGTTATCGCCAAAGGCCTTCTGGAGGTTCTTGATGCTGACGACGACCTCGTTCGAGTTATTGGTTTCGCTCATGATAGGACCTCCTTACAGACCGGCGATGTGATTGGCGGGCGTCGCGACGCCCTGTCCGGCGCTCTTGGCGGGACGCTTCTTCTTAGTTTCGGCCGTGCCCAAAAGCCTCGCCTCAAGGCCGCTCACCAAGCGAGCGAGCGGCAGGGTGATGACCAGATAGAACAGGGCGGCAACCACGTACGGTGTAATAGAGCCCGTCGTGGCCACGATGGTGCGGGCGTTCATGACGATCTCGACCACGCCCACGGCCGCGAGCAGCGACGTATCCTTGTAAAGCAGGATGAACTCACTGGTCAACGTTGGCAGGACATTGCGGAACGTCTGCGGAATCATAACGTAGAGCAGTGTCTGGAAGGCGTTCATGCCCAGCGAGCGCGCAGCCTCGTTCTGGCCCTTGGGGATCGACTGAATACCGGCACGGAAGATCTCGCACAGGTAGGCGGACGAGTTCATGGCCATGACGATGACGCCCAGCACATAGTCGTCAACCTTGACGCCGGCCAGCGGCAGGCCAAAGAACGCGATGTAGATCTGCAGGAACGCCGGCGTACCGCGAATGATATTCACATAGATACCGGCAAGGCAACGCAGGATGCGCGACTTGGAGATGCGCATGAGCGACAGGGCGAAACCAAAGGGAATTGCCAGCGGAAACGCCACGAGCACGATCGAGAGCGACATGAGGAAGCCTTTGAAGACGATCGGCAGGCTCTGGACCAAAATGACCGGGTTCAGGAACAGGCGCAGGAACATGTTGGAATTCCATGCCTCGACCCACGGCTGCTCCTTAAGGTCGGCCAGGAAGTTATCGAATGCCGTCACGCCCTTGATCTCCACCGACGGAATCTTGGAGATCTTCTTGGTCGAACCATCGGCCAAAGTGTAGGTGCCGCTAAAGGCCTCGTCGCCGCCCTCGACGGGGAAGGTCACGCCGTAGACCTCGACACGGAAATAACCGCCGGCGGGCGCCGTCTCACCAAAATCGATCTTGAGCGTCTGGCCGTCGACCTTGCACGTAGGCTTCATGGGCGTACGGTCCATGAGGTCATCGCCCGAGAGCATCGTCAATCGCGTGTCATCGGCACCAAACGTCGTGCCGTCGACAAACGTCAGCGAAAGACCGCTCAGCTCCTCGTCGGCATCGGCCTGAACTTCCCAGGTAATTCGCGTCTCGGTGCCGCCGACCACAGCGCTGCCCGAACCGGTGTTGGGTCGGGCGGTGATCTTTGCGGTCTCAAGCGCCTGGGCGGTCGTGGGCGCATATGCCCCCGCGCACACCAGCGCGAGCGCCACGGCCATGACGCAGGCTAACTTTTTGAGCAAGGCGGGCAGTGGAAAACGCTGCTCCGCGGCTCCTTTGTTCAGTCGAGACAAGGTGGCTCCTATCGTAGAAGTTGCCGGCAAAACGAGACGGAAACGCTCTCCGTCAAGAAAAGCGCAAAGGCCCTCTCCGCAAAACGGAAAGGGCCCGCGCGCAATCAAGTGACTATTTTACTTGATGTTGTACTTAGCCATGAGGGCGTCAACGGTACCGTCGTCGGTCAGGTCCTTGATGGCCTGGTTGATGTCGTCCTTGAGCTTGGTGTTGCCCTGGTTGATGGCGATGGCGTACTCCTCGCCGGTGCTGACCTGCTTGATGGTCTGGCAGGTGTTGAACTGCTCGGCGGTCAGCTGGCTGGCAACGGAGCGGTTGGTGACTACGGCATCGCCCTTATCGGACTGCAGGGCGCTGAAGCACTCGGTGGCGTCCTTGTAGGGGACGATCTTGGCCTTGGGGAAGTTCTCCTGGGCAAAGGCCTCGGCGGTCGATCCAGACTGGACGATGATGGTAGCGTCGGCGTTGTTGAGCTTCTCGCTGTAGTTGTCGGCCGTGATGTCGGTGTTATCGACCTTGGTCACGATAGCCTGATCGTCCATGTAGTAGGAATCGGAGAAAGCGACTTCCTTCTCACGCTCGGGCGTGTCGGTGATAGCCGCGATGGAAACGTCATACTTGGCGCCCGAAGCAACGCCGGGGACGAGCGTGTCGAAGTCGTTGTTGACGTACTCGACATCCAGACCCAGCTTGTCACCGATAGCCTTGATGAGCTCAAGGTCAAAGCCCTGGTAGTCGCCGTTGTCGTCCTTGTACTCAAACGGAGCGTACTCGGCAGAGGTGCCGACGGTCAGCGTACCGTCCTTGACGAGCGCGTACTCCTTGGAGCCATCGACCTTCTCGACCTTCGCGTTGTCAGAGCTGCTGGAACCGGCATCGGAACCAGAGGTGACGTTGGACGAGCCGCAGCCCGTCAGTGCGAGGGCGAGTGCCATGGCGCCCGTGGCGGCAAATGCGCCAAGCTTCTTGAGCTTCATAATCAGTCTCCTTCCAATGACCCCACGTGATTCAGGGGCCTGCAAAAACTGAGGGTTATTATGCACCCGCTTGGAAGAATCCGCAATTAGAAAACTGATTGAAACAAACCCATAACGTGAATGGAGCACTCCACTTTATGACAGTCATTACTGCTGCAACGACCTTAACAGTTTGATTTCAGCCGCATAACCTGCAAGTTCGTTCGGTGTCTCCAAAATGAATGGCAATGCGCGCAAGCGGCTATTCGATACAATATTCTGTATAACCTGCATACCGCCGCCAAACTCCTCGCTGCCAAGATATCCCTTGCCGATGCACTCGTGACGATCTTTATGGGCGCCACAGGGGTTCTTCGAATCGTTGATGTGCACGGCACGCAAACGGTCGATACCCACCACGCGGTCGAACTCGTCGAGTACGCCGTCCAGATCATGGATGATGTCGTAGCCGGCATCGCTCACATGGCAGGTGTCCAAACAAACGCCCAGCTTATCGGACAGCTCTGGACACTTGGCGGCAACGCCCTCGATAATGCACGCCAGCTCTTCAAAGCTACGGCCCACCTCGGTGCCCTTACCCGCCATGGTCTCGAGCAATACCGTCGTCTGCTGTCCCTCAAACATCACCTGGCACAGCGTGTCTACAATCATCTGAATGCCGGCGTCTGCCCCCTGTCCCACATGCGCGCCGGGATGGAAGTTGTAGTAGTTGCCGGGCAGTGCTTCCAGACGCTGCAAATCTTCCGCCATAGCCTCCAAGGCAAACTCGCGCGCCCGCTCCTTAGCGGAGCAGGGGTTATAGGTATACGGGGCATGCGCCACCAGCGGTCCAAAGTCGTTTTGCGCCATAAGCTCGCGCAGAGCCGCCACGTCATCCATGTCAAGGTCTTTTGCCTTGCCACCGCGCGGGTTGCGCGTAAAGAACGCAAAGGTATTGGCACCAATGGACAACGCCGTCTCCCCCATTGCCCGATAGCCCTTCGTCGTCGAAAGATGACACCCGATCGTTAGCATCTCCAGCTCCCCCTCATCAGTTGCGGTGAAATACGGTCTATTGGTGCCTTATTTTGGCGCAAACAGACCGTATTCCACCGCAAGATATAAAAGGGGCATCAGGGGCACGGTCCGCCGAGCCCCCTTGAGCAGCAGCACCGCAGCCTAGAGCGTCAAGCGAATCGCATCGATGATCTGCGCGCAGCGCTGTGTGGCGGCAAGGGGCATGACGGGACTCTCGAGTTTCCCCGCCCGGATGAGCTGAGTCGCATGCGAAGCTTCGCCGTAAAAATCATCGACCTCAAATGGGGCGTCGATTTCGAGCACTCGACCGTCGGAGTACTTCACATGGGCGAGCTCGGGGCGATGGAGGCGCTCGATTTCCAACGAACCCCGTTCGCAGGCAATCGTTAAGCGGCTTTCATATGCTGCTTTGCCGTCGCACACCATATGAATGGGTATACCGCCGACACTCATATGAATCTCATCGGCCCAATCCACGCGGCCGCCCGATACGTCACGCCAGCGAACTTCACGAGACGAAACATCGCACGCACCCGCAAGCAAATCCTCAAACCACCCGACCGCATAGCAGCCCATGTCATATAGACAGCCGCCCTGCAACGGATCGAGCAGATAACTCGAAGGGGACTCACCATAATCGAGTTTTTGCACGCTTTCGATCGAGACGATACAGCCGAGCTCGCCCGACGCAAGCAAGTCCTCCACGCGAGTGCGCATCGGGCAAAACCGATTCTTCATCGCCTCCATAAACAGCACGCCGCACTCGCGAGAGGCGGAGGCAATCGAGAGAGCCTCTTCCTCACTCAAAACGGCCGGCTTTTCGCACAGCACGGCCTTTCCGGCGCGCAGCGCGCGACAGGCCCAACGCGTATGCATACCATGCGGAAGAGCCAAGTAGATTGCGTCGACATCGGGGTCGGCAATCAGCGCATCATAAGCCGCATCGCCGCCATCGTCAGCCGTGACATAACTGTGCGCAGCATCGATCGAAAACGCCCTGCAAAACTCCTCAACATGCGAAGGAGTGCGACCGGCGGCAGCCACAAGCCGTGCCCCGTCGACCTTCTTGAGCGACGATGCAAATCGATGCGAAATGTGCCCAGCGCCCAAAACGCCCCAACGAACCTCACGCAAATCATCACATGAATCCCGATGGCCCACGACAGCTCCCTTCAGTTGCGACGAAATAGTTCCTGCTATCGCCCTATTCTGCCGCAAACAGGAACTATTCCATCACAAGATATAAAAGGGTCATGAGGAGCGAGTTTTGCTGAAGACTTTAAGCGCGGCCGTTACGGGGCCAGGCTGGAAACGTCGGCGCGCGTCGTCGAGACGCTCGGGGATATCGATGTGTTGCGGGCAGTGACGCGCACATTTGCCGCACTTGACGCAATTGCTCACGAGCTTGGGCTCGCTCGTGCGCACCGCGCTCGCCGTAAAGTATTGCGACAGCCCCGTAAACCAGCTGTGCGCATAGCTCGCGTTGTAAGCGGCAAAGCAGCCGGGAATGTTAATACCCTTGGGACATGGCATGCAGTAGCCGCATCCCGTGCAGGGCACGCGATTCGATTTTTCAAACTCCGCCAGCACACGTGCGATGGTATCGAGCTGCTCTGTCGTCATCGAATTCGGCAGTGCGCGATCCGCCAATGCCGCGTTCTCGTCCACCTGTGCGGTATCGGTCATGCCCGAAAGCAGCATCGTGACCTGAGGATGGTTCCACACCCACGAAAGTCCCCAGGCGGCAGGAGTGCGCAAATGCGGGTCACGGGCGCCATCGAGCACGGCGCGGGCCCGCGGAGGCAGCTTGCCCGCCAGGCGTCCACCCAAAAGCGGCTCCATCACAAACACCGCGAGCCCGCGCTCCGCAGCTGCCATGAGTCCCGCCGTTCCCGCTTGGTATCGCTCTCCAGCGTAGTTGTACTGGATCTGGCAAAAGTCCCAGTCATACGCGTCAAGCATCGTGAGGAAGTCCGCGGCGCTGCCGTGGTACGAAAAACCTATCTGGCGAATACGCCCCGCAGCCTTTTGGTGCGCAATCCAGTCCTCGATGCCCAACGCCACCACGCGCTCCCACTGGGCGGGCGAGGTGATGTTGTGCATAAGGTAGTAGTCAATATGGTCGGTCCGCAAACGGTGCAGCTGCTCGTCAAAAAAGCGGTCGAAATCCTCCGCACATTTGCACGAAGCGTGCGGCAACTTAGTCGCCAGCAACACCCGGTCGCGCAGCCCCAAGCGCTCAAGTGAGGCGCCCACGCACACCTCGTTACCGGGATAGAGATACGCGGTATCCAGATAATTAATCCCCTGCTCCACCGCACAGGAAATGATGGCATCGGTTGTCTTCGCATCGGGGTGTCCCGGCGCACCGGGAAATCTCATGCAGCCCAGACCCAGAGCGGATATTCGGTTACCACTTTTGGGGTCAACGCGGTATTGCACGGCCCCTCCTTTCGCCATCAGCACCCCGGCAAGACGAAACACAATGGTCACGCGGCCGAAACATCGTAGAATCGCAATCGAGAACGTATCGTAACGCAGCAGAAATCGAGCTGTCACGGCACCGCTTTAACATCAGCAAAAAGCCCGATGAAAGGAGCCGCCCATGCCCGCGCTCGACCTTTGGAACCTCGCCTCCCAGCTCAAAAGCAACGATTATCGCTGGGTCGACCTCACCCACACGCTCTCATGCGACACCCCGCACTGGTTTGGCTTTAAGCCATTTGAGTCCACCAAGCTCTTCGACTACCTGCCCGGCACGCCCGAGGACATGCTCGCGCCCATGCGTTGCTTCCAGTATTCGGTCGCCTCGCAGTACGGCACCCACGTCGACGCGCCGCGCCACTTCCATGTCGAGGGTCGTTCCCTTGGAGAGATTGAACCCATCGAGTTTATGCATCCGCTCTGCGTGATCGACAAGCATGAGGAGTGCGCCGCGAATCCCGACTTTATCCTGACCATCGAGGACCTCAAAGCTTGGGAGGATGAGCACGGTCGCATTCCCGAGGACGCTTTCGTCGCCTTCCGCTCCGACTGGTCCAAGCTCGCCGACCTCGAGAACAAGGACGAGGACGGCCAGCCCCACTACCCCGGCTGGGACCTCGGCGCCATCAAGTGGCTCGTTGAAGAGCGCGACATCGGCGCCATCGGCCACGAGCCGGCTGACACCGACCCGGCGAGCGTGACCACGCGTGAGGACGCCTACCCCTACCCCGGCGAACAGTACATCCTCTCGGTCGACCGCTATCAGATCGAGGTCATGGACCATCTAGACGAGCTTCCCGCCACGGGCGCCGTCATCTTCTGCACCTTCCCCAAGGTGCGTGATGGCGTCGGATATCCCGCACGTGTCTTTGCGGTCTGCCCCGCGTCATAAGTTCCCATGCGTTTGTTCTTCTAAATACGGCCATCCGGTGCACGCGACATGGCCCGGCGGCATACAATCCATCAGGCGCCCCATACGCGGGCGCCTTTTTATGGGGAGATGATTCACATGCAGATCAACAAGGTCGCCTTCATCGGCAAGGGCGGCGTGGGCCTGCTCTACGGCAGCATGATCGCCCAAGCGCTCGGCAACGACGCCGTCGAATACGTTATGGACGACGTGCGCTTTGAGCGCCATGCGAACGATGCGCTCACCGTCAACGGCAAGCCCTGCGCGCTCAAGTCCGTCCGCGCGAGCGAGGCGACGCCCGTCGACCTGGTCATCCTCACGGTCAAGACAACCGGGCTCGATGTGGCGCTCAAAACCCTGGAAAGCGTCGTGGGACCCGACACGCTGATCGCATCGCTGTGCAACGGCATCACGAGCGAGCAGAAGATTGCCGAGCGCTTTGGCTGGGAGCACACCGTCCTTGGTATCTGCCAGGGCATGGACGCCGTATTCCTCAACGGGGAGCTCACCTATACCAATGCCGGCGAGATCCGCTTTGGTGCGGCAGCGGGCACCGACCCCGCAACCGTTATCGCCATCGACGAGCTCTACACGCGTTGCGGCATCGCCCATACCGTCGAGCACGACATCGCACATCGCATGTGGGCCAAACTCATGCTCAACGACGGCATCAACCAGACCTGTATGGCCTACGGCGGCACCTACGGAAGCGCTACGGAGCAGGGCTCCGAGCAGCTCCGCAGTTTTGTCTCCGCCATGCGCGAGACGCTTGCAGTCGCCAATGCCGAGGGTATCGAGCTCACCGAGGCAGACCTAACGCAGATGGTGCGTCTCATAAAAGGGCTCGATCCCGCCGGCATGCCCTCGATGGCGCAAGACCGCATCGCTCAACGCAGAACCGAGGTCGAGGAATTTGCGGGTACCATCTGCCGCCTCGCGGCCAAGCACGGTATCCAGGTGCCGCAAAACGAATGGCTCTATTCGCGCATCCGCGAAATCGAGGCCAGCTGGTAACGCCGCCGCACCGCATCCAACAGTCTCAATAGCAAAAACCGCCGCAAAGGGCACTCCCCTTGCGGCGGCTTCCTTCTTCATCTATGGGCAAAACCAGCTTCACAACGGTTAGCGCCGCACCTGCGGCGTCTCGTCCTCGTCATCGCGGCAAAGGGTCACGCCCGCACTTCCCAGCAGCGCTGCTGCGATGAGCGCGCCGACCACAATAGGAGCAGCCCCGCACGAGCCCTGCATGCCTGCGACAAACGCAGCTGTAGGGCCAAGACAGCCAAGTACCAATGCGACGGCGGCGATAGCGATATCTCGAGCGTTCATGAGACCACTTCCTCCACGAGAAAGACCTTATTTCTCATGAACCAGTGTGCCCCGCATGCATACGCCCAGCGTACCGCCACGGTAAGGGCTCTGTTAACTCAAACGCACATAAAGAAAGGGCGGCTTTACGTTGCCTAAAAGCTCAGTAAAGACGCCCGCCCATCATGTGCCTATTTTGCTCTGATGGCAGATTACCAACCGGTATAGTAGTCGGTGGTTCCGGCAGCACAGCCGGAGTCATAGACCTTGCACTCGCCCTTGGAACCGGTAAACGTGGAGCCTTGGGCCTTATCGCCCGCGGCAACGACGTAGTAGCCATCGGAATCGCGCCAAAAGCCCTCGGAATCCTGCGTCCATTCGCCCGTGCGGTGGTGATACAACACGTTGCTGCTGTAATAAGTCTCGCGGCGGCCGTTATAGTTATTGACGCCGCTCGAGCGCGTCAGACCCGAGCCGTTCGCGTAATACGCAGCAGACGTGTAAGACAAGCCGGAGCCGGCGTTGTAATACGAAGCCTGAACGGCCTCGGCGGCCTCGGCCTCGGCTGCGGCGGCCTCGAGCGCTTCGCGCTTGGCATTCTCAAGCGCAGTGCGCAGCTCATCGAGCTCGGTCGACTTCGTGTCGACCTCCCCCATCGTCAACAGACTACCCGCACCGTCGATACAACCCTGCAGCACAGCGCGCTCGTCATCGGTAGCATAGTCGCCATACATATTCATAATGATCTGAGCGCGCATCTCAAGGGAATCGCGCTTGGCCTCCATCGAGGCGTTCCACTCCTGCATGGAACCATAACCATCGCCGCGATAATCAACGGGCTGTACCAGCGTCGCCTCGGACGGCGTAGATCCAACCGTATCGGACAGTGTTGCCGCGTGGGCATCAGTTGCGCCGGCGCCTGCCAAAAGTGCCACGGTCAGAGCGGCGGAAAGGGCAGCGGCTTTCGGTTTTCGTGAATCGATCCTCATGTAGCTGGAAACCTCCGTAGTGCGTTTTTGCTGCGTTTGAGCTGCGTGTGATTCGATCGCGCTGCATAGTACCTCGAGCAAATCGCGACCTGCGGTTTTACTCAAAAGGCGCACGTCAATTGCGTAAAACTCACATCCTCTCAACAGGAGTTTTCCACAACTCAAATGCATAAAGCATGCCAAAAACCCTGTAATAGCGCCCTTCCTATGCAAAAAAGACGCCTGCGCAACCATTGCTTGCGCAGGCGCCTTGAGCAGGCATTTATGCAGTTATACCTATCGAGTCGCAAGGGGTCCTTGCACAAGTCGCCTTACTCGTCCAGCACGGCGAAGGCCTGCTTCAGATCCCAAATGATGTCCTCGGCGTTCTCGGTACCGATGGAAAGACGGATCGTGGAGGGCGTGATGTTCTGCTCGGCGAGCTCCTCGGCAGAGAGCTGGGAGTGCGTGGTGGTAGCCGGGTGCACGACGAGCGACTTGACGTCGGCCACGTTGGCGAGCAGCGAGAACACCTGCAGATGATCGATGAACTTCCAGGCAGCCTCCTGGCCACCCTTAATCTCAAAGGTGAAGATCGAAGCGCCGCCGTTGGGGAAGTACTTCTGATAGAGCTCGTGATCGGGGTGCTCAGGCAGGCTCGGGTGGTTCACCTTGGCAACGTGGCTGTCGCCGGCAAGGAACTCAACGACCTTCTTGGTGTTCTCGACATGACGGTCAACGCGCAGCGACAGGGTCTCGGTGCCCTGGAGCAGGACCCAGGCGTTGAACGGGCTGATGCAGGCACCCTCGTCACGCAGCAGGATGGCGCGGACATAGGTTGCGAAGGCGGCGGGACCGGCAGCCTCGGCAAACGAGACGCCATGGTAGGAGGGGTTGGGCTCAGCGATCTGGGCGTACTTTCCGCTCGCCTTCCAATCGAAGTTACCGCCGTCGACGATCACACCGCCCAGCGAGGTGCCGTGGCCGCCGATGAACTTGGTTGCGGAGTGGACAACGATGTTGGCGCCATGCTCCAGCGGACGGAACAGATACGGGGTGCCGAAAGTGTTGTCGACGACAACCGGCAGACCGTGCTTCTTGGCGATCTCGGAGATGGCGTCGATGTTGGGGATGTCAGAGTTGGGGTTGCCGAGCGTCTCGAGATAGATGACCGTGGTGTTGTCCTTGATGGCACCCTCAACCTCTTCCAGGTTGTGGGCATCGACAAACGTGGTCTCGACGCCAAACTGGGAGAGCGTATGCTCGAGCAGGTTGTAGGAACCGCCGTAGATGGTCTTCTGAGCCACCACGTGGTCACCAGCCTGGGCAAGAGCCTGCAGGGTATAGGTGATGGCAGCGGCACCGGAGGCGACGGCAAGACCGGCCACGCCACCCTCGAGCGCGGCGATACGGTCCTCAAAGACGCCCTGGGTGGAGTTGGTCAGACGGCCGTAGATGTTACCGGCGTCGGCAAGACCAAAGCGATCGGCGGCGTGCTGGGAGTTGCGGAACACATAGCTCGTGGTCTGGTAGATAGGCACGGCGCGGGAGTCGGATGCGGGGTCGGCGCTCTCCTGGCCAACATGAAGCTGCAGGGTATCGAAACCAAAGGTGTGCTCGGGGTTGTTGATGAACTGGCTCATGATGATCTCCTTGATCGAACGAAAGTAAATAAATAAGAGAGAAGTAAGTCGCTGTCTCCTGATCACGCCGACGGGCGCAAACAGGAGCCCGGCATTCGTCTTGGTAAACAGTTCATATGCGGTCCTCCTTTTGACATCCCGGTTCCGTGGTCGGCTTAATTACCTACCGCCTTTGTGTGTTTTGAATAGTACGAGCATTGTTTCGCTCGGTCAATCACTTAAAAGCGCTAACCTGTTATCGGTTTTTTAGATAGCTATCGAAAGGACGGGCACCGATGACCCTCCAGCAGCTTCGTTTTCTTATCGCCGTGGCAGAGTCCGGCTCAATCAACGCCGCAGCTCAGCGCCTCTATACCGCTCAGTCCAACATCTCAAACGCCGTCAAAAGCCTAGAACAAGAACTCCATCTGGAGATCTTTACGCGCTCCAGCCGCGGCGTCACGCTCACCAACGACGGCACCGAGCTTTTGGGCTATGCGCGCCAGGTCGTAGAGCAGGCCGACATGCTCGAGGCACGCTATGAGGACGGTGGCACCCCGCAGGCCCGCCTCGCCATTTCCGCCCAGCACTACGCCTTTTCGGTCGAGGCCTTTGTCAACGTAGTCGAGCGCTGCCGCGACAGCAAGTTCGAGTTCATCATGCGCGAGACCACCACATCGCAGATCATCGATGACGTCCGTGCGTTTCGCAGCGATATCGGCATTCTGTATCTGGATGACTTTAACGCCCGCGTTCTGCAGAAGGCCTTCGCCGATGCCCGCGCAAGCTTCCATCCCCTCTTCGACGCGACGGTCCACGTCTTCGTTAGCGAGCGCCACCCGCTCGCACGCCGCCCGCAGCTGTACCTTGCCGACCTCACGCCCTATACGCGCTACAGCTTTGAGCAGGGAACCTCAAATTCCTTCTATTTCGCCGAGGAACCTTTTAGCTATATCCCTTGCGACCGCAACATACGAATCTCGGACCGCGGAACACTTACCAACTTACTTATCACGTCGAACGGTTACACCCTGTCGACCGGTGTCCTCTCCAATGAAATGCAATGGGGCATGGCATCGATCCCGCTAGCAGACGCCCCAACGATGCACGTTGGCTACATCATGCACGACGAGCGCAAGCCCTCTCTCCTCTTGCAGCAATACCTCGACGAGCTCAACCGCATCATCCATGCCAACTAACAGTCGGAAGACGGGGTAGAAATCGTAGATTGCTGGCCCCCGGCGGGCATGGCGCTACAATGGTCACTCACACGAAACGTACCCAACGAAAGGAAGCCCGTGAAGGTCATCATCTATACCGACGGCTCGGCCCGATCAAATCCGGGACGCGGCGGCTACGGCGCCGTGCTCAAATACACCAACCCCGCCGGCAAGACCTTTACCTCCGAGCTTTCGCGCGGCTACGCCAAGACCACCAACAACCGCATGGAACTCATGGCCGTTATCGTGGCGCTCGAGGCGCTCAACCGCCCTTGCGAGGTCGAAGTCCATTCCGATTCGCAGTATGTCGTCAACGCCTTTAACAAGCACTGGATCGACGGCTGGAAAAAGCGCGGATGGAAAACCGCCAACAAGCAACCCGTCAAGAACCGCGACCTGTGGGAGCGCCTACTCACCGCCAAAAGCAAGCACAAGGTTGATTTCATCTGGGTTAAGGGTCACGCCGGTCACGAGCTCAACGAGCGCTGCGATGAGCTCGCCACCACGGCGGCCGACGGCAGCAACCTCGATATCGACGCCGGCTTTAACGAGAGCGACCTGTAATAGCGTTTTCGCGCAGCTTTATATCCCCACGCGCTACACTCATCCTGTAGACCAAACAACGCAAGGGGGACGTATGCTGCGCATCGCGACCATCGGCACATCCATGATCACCGACGACTTTATCCAAGTCGTCAACGCCAACGACCAAGCCGCGTTTGTGGGCACGCTTTCACGCGATGCCAATCGCGGTGCCGCCTTTACCGCCGAGCGCGGTGGCGAGCGAAACTTTACTTCACTCGATGAGCTCGCGGCAGCTGCCGATGTCGACGCCGTCTATATCGGCAGCCCTAACGCACTTCACTACGAGCAGGCCCTTGTCTGCATCGCCGGTGGCAAGCACGTCATCGTCGAGAAGCCCTTCTGCGCCACCGAAGCGCAGGCGCTGGAAGTCTTCCGCGCTGCCGAGGCAGCAGGTGTCGTGGCCCTCGAGGCCATGCGTCCCCTCCACGACCCCGCCTTCCACGCCGTCGAGGACGCCCTGGGCGAGATTGCGCCCATTCGTCGTGCATCGTTGCGCTTTGGCAAGTATTCTTCGCGCTACAACGAGGTTCTCGCGGGGCGCGCCACCAATATCTTCGACTGCCACATGGCCTCGGGCTCCCTCATGGACATCGGCGTCTACACCGTCGAGCCCATGGTCGAGATCTTCGGCATGCCCTCCGGTCTCACCAGCATGACCACGCTGCTTGACCCCTCAACGCAAGAGCTCACGCACGGCCCCATCGATGGCTGCGGTTCCATCCTCGCCAGCTACGGCGGTGGCCGTATCTCCGTCGAGCTCGCGCACTCCAAAATTACGAATGACCTACTGCCCTCGCAGATCGAAGGCGAGCGTGGCACTATCCAGATCGACCATCTGTCCACGCCCCGCAACGTCCGCATCGACTATCGCGGCGATGTCGTACGCGGCTCGGCGACCGAGGCACCGCGCGAACAGGGCGACAACGGCCGCGCGATCGACCTGCCTAAATCGAGCAACACTATGGAATACGAACTCACGGACTTTATCACCGCCATCGGCGGCATCGATAACGTTAAGGAAGAGATTTGGGAGACCCCAGCGGGGCGCCACGAGCTCGGCCACTACCGCGATGTCACGCTCGTCTCATTGCGCATCATGGATGCCGTGCGCCAGCAGGCCGGCATAACCTTCCCGGCCGACGCAGGCAAGCAGGCCTAGCGATGGGCCTCTTCGATACATTCTTCTCCAGCGTCACCGGCGGCAGTCGAGAGCCTCAAAAACCATCAAACGTCGAGCTCGAGCTGCGCCGCAGGCTTACTGTGCTCGCAAGCGACGAGGCCACTCAAGACACTCCCCTGCGCTATTTCCTGCGCTGGACGGGGCAAGTCCAGGGCGTCGGTTTTCGCTTTACCAACACCAACCTCGCACAGGCACGCGCACTCACCGGCTGGGTGCGCAACATGGAAGACGGTTCAGTCGAGATGGAGATACAGGGAGCTCCGGCAAACATCCTATCTCATCTCGAGGCGCTTCACGCCTCCTACGAGCGCATGGGAACGCGTTTTCGCCTCGCAGACGCCCAGGCCCGAGCCCCACTTGCCAATGAAGACGGTTTCATTCCTCGTTATTAGTATTGTGTGCTAAATACGGTATCATTTACCTACGACCGTTGATAGAAAAGAGGCGAGGCGCATGGCGGTGCAAAGAAGGAATACCAGGCAGCGAAAGCTGGTTCTTGACGCTGTGCGCCAAAGCTATAACCATCCCACCGCCGACGAAATCTACAACGCCGTACGCGAACAGGATGACAAGATCAGCCGCGGCACGGTCTACCGCAACCTCAATCTCTTAGCCGACGCAGGGGAGATTCTCTCTATTAAGACGCCGGGCGGCAGCCGCTTCGATCGCACCATCGAGCCGCACGCACATATCATCTGCACCTCGTGCAGCCGCGTCATCGACGTGCCACTCCCCTTCGACGCCCAGCTCGACGCCAGGGCATCTGAACAAATCGGATGGAGCGTCAGCTCGCACTACACCATCTTTGAGGGACTCTGCCCCGACTGCCAGTAGCCTTTGGGACATGCCTGCAAATCTACTTGCCCATCCGCTACAGCAAACAGTACATTTCTAGGCATGTCCCAAATATCTACTCGGCGAGCAGGCGACGCAGTTCTTCTTCGACCGTGCGCACGTAGCGGGCGCGGTCGTTGATGCCACGCATAGAGGGATTGCAGCTCTCCATTAGATAGGGATGGCCCACGACGTTGAGCATGTCGCGGTCGTTTTCGTTATCGCCAAACGCCATCATCTCATCGGGCGAAATTCCCAGGGCACGACCGTAATCGGCAAGCGCGGAACCCTTACCCGAATCAAAGCCGATAAAGTCCGTCCACTCGGTTCCCGACGTCATCACGTCGACACAGTCGCTAAAGTGGCGCTCGAAATACTCCAGCGCCGCCGGCTGCTCTGCCTCGGGCGTCTGGAAGGCAATCTTAATGACGTCCTCGTCGATGTCTTCGGGACGGTCGACTACCGCCACATCGCAGTGGACCTCATAGCGCAGGTGGTCAACAAACGCGTCGTTGCCACTCATGGTGTAGAGGCGCCCCTCACACGAAAGGGTCACGTCGGCATGGGGATACGCAACCACGGCATTCGCGATATCCATAGCAAGGCTACGCTCCATGGAACGCTTGACCACGGCACGCCCCTCGCTCATCACCAGGGCTCCGTTTTCGCATACATAGGCGAGTTCATCGGCCACCGGGGCAAACAGGTAGCGCAAGCTCGCATATTGACGGCCGCTCGCCGGCATAAACACGATACCGCGACGATGTAGCTCATCGATAAGCTCAAAGGCCTCGGAACGCGGCTCGCGCTCCCCCGGATGCAGCAACGTGCCGTCCAAATCGCATGCAATCAGCTTGATTCCCTCAAGACCCATATGCTTTCCCCCAAAGCTTCTTATCAACAGCAAGACGGACTTTGATTGGTCGCCCCTCAAAGCCCGTCTTGCGCATACGCGCACTTAGCCGCGCGTCTTTTTTACGATGGCAAAGTCGGGAGCTATGCTCACGAAGACCTCCGCCGCACTCGACGCAAAGCGCCGGTCCGCATCGAGTTCACGGGTAACCACCGAAAGCCGAACACCCTCGACACCCCGAAGCATGCGGCCCAAAACAGGCTGCACCGGCGTATACATGCGCACGGTATGCTCGTCCGAGTCGCCCCGGAAGAGCGGCGCATGCATGTTGCCGATCTCCCAGCACGCATGCGCGAGTGCAATCGGATCCATGCGGTCGACTTCGACCAAATAGACCTCGGCACTGCGCAGGCGCACGACAACCGCCACGGGCACCATGCCCGAACGGTCGATGGCGAGCACGTCGCCGTCGGCAAGACGACTGCCGTCGGCAGTATCCAGCCGAACATCGATCGTGCGCCCCAGCTCCGTCACGCCCACAAACGTGCGCGCATCAGCCTGGTCCCAATCGAGCAGGAGCTCGTCAACTTCAAAGACACCGCCCAGCTCCCGGCGAAGTAGGAGTTCATAGGACGGATCGTTGAGATTTCCCAAGCATGTCGTCGAAACCAAGCGTTCAGGCATACTCTAGCCCTCGACCTCGACGAGCTCGATATCAAAGTTGAGGTCCTTGCCGGCCAGCTCGTGGTTGGCGTCGAGCGTCACGGCCTCGGGCGTTACGTCGATGACCACGGCGGGGACGGGCATACCGCTCGGCGTGGACAGGAAGAGCTTCATGCCCTTCTCGATCTGCTCGATGTTGGGAACCTGTTCGGCCGGGAAGGTCAGGACCATCTCGGGGTTGTGCTCGCCGTAGGCATCGGCGGCCGGGATGTGCACGGTCTTCTTCTCGCCCACCTGCATGTCGACAACAGCGGCATCGAAGCCCTTGATCATCTGACCGGCGCCGCAGGTGAACTCCAGCGGCTCGCCGCGATCGTAGGAGCTATCGAATTGCGTGCCGTCGTCGAGCGTGCCGCGATAATGAGTCTTGACCTTCTTGCCCTGGTTGGACATGGAAACCTCCGTGATAAGGGCGGCGCACAACGCGGGCCGCCATGAACATATGGCGCTAACTATACCCTAGTCATACAATTCAAAGACAGTTTGCAAAGAAACGCTGCAACCGGAGGAACCATGGCATATCCCGTATTTGACCTACACTGCGACACCGCCGACCGCATCGGCTGGGCCACGCTCGATCTCGACCTGCGCTTTACCGCCGGCACCGACGGTTATTTCCCCGGCGACGAAACGCATCCGCAAGATTTCGACCTCATCGAGGGCAACGCCTGCGCCATCTCGCTCGCAAAGATCGGCAACACGCCGTGGGCACAGTGCTTCGCCACGTTTGTCCCCGACGAGATTCCCACCGCCCACGCCGCGCGCTTCCAGGCGCAGATCATGGCGCACATGAGCGGCCAGGCCATGCTTAACCACGACCGCATGGTCAACGTACGCAGCGCGGCAGACATTCGCCCCGCGCTCAAGGACGGCAAGGTCGCTTGCATCCACACCATCGAAAACGCCACGTTCTTTGCCGAGGACCCCGCGCTGATCGAGGTGCTCAAGAGCCTGGGCGTGCTTATGTCGTCACTCAGCTGGAACGCGCAGGGACCGCTCGCGAGCGGCCACGACACCCACGCCGGCCTCACCGCCGCCGGCATCGAGGCGCTTACGCAGATGGAGCACGCCGGCATGGTGCTCGACGTCTCCCACCTCAACGATGAGTGCTTTGACGAGGTTGTCGCCCACGCCACGCGCCCCTTCGTCGCCAGCCACTCCAACTCCCGTACCGTCTGCAGAGTCAAGCGCAACCTCACCGACGACCAGTTCCGCACCATTCGCGACATGGGCGGTATCGTCGGCCTCAACTACTGCAGCGAGTTCCTTTCCAACGACGCAACCAAAAAGACCGCCGCAGACGTCACCTTCGACCAGCTAGCGGCACATATCGAGCACTGGCTCGACCTGGGCGGCGAGGACGTCATCGCACTCGGTGGCGACTGGGACGGCGCCACTGTGCCCGCCTTCCTCTCCGATGCCAGCATGATGCCCGAGTTCCAGAACATGCTCTCCAAGCACTTTGGCAAGACCGTGATGCAAAAGCTCTGCAGCGACAACGCGCTCGCCTTCTTTGAGCGTTATTAATTTCACATCCCTTGAGCGGGCCGGCATGCCGAACGGTCGACATGCCGGCCCGTCCCCAATCCAAAGGACCGCTTTTGACGCAGCAGTTTACGATTTCCGCATCCCGACCGGATGGGACGCCCATCCCCGTCGTCGTTACCAAAAAGTGCGTCAAGAACTTCAACCTACGCGTCACTTCGAGCGGTGAGGTCCACGCCAGCGCACCGCTCGGCGCCACCCGCGAGCGTATCGAAGCGTTTGTGAAGCGCAACAGCGCCTGGATTACCAGCCGACTTGCCCAGCGCGAGCAGCGTCAGGCGACGGCACGAGAGCCGCTCAGCCCCTCGTCCATCATTGCACTTTGGGGCAAGCCCATCACGGTACAGGATGCACTCGATCACAACTTTGCATCACCCGCACCGCGACCCAAACAGGCCACCTTCGCAAGTTTTATGGGTACCGATGAATCGGACGAAGGCCCACAGGCCAAGCGGCACGCAATCCTCGACGGCCTAACGTCCGATGAGCTCCAAGCCCACATCGACCAGCTCTTTGCGTCCGAGGTCACATCGGCGCTGCGCGACATCGTGCACGCGTACGAAGTCGCAATGGGCGTCACCGTGGCCCGCATCTCCGTGCGCAGCATGAAAACGCGCTGGGGATCATGCACGCCCAAATCCGGCGCCATTCGCATCGCGCGCGAGCTCGCCGCCTACCCCGTCGAATGCCTCGACATGGTTGTCGCCCACGAGTTCGTCCACTTGCTCGAGCCAAGCCACAATCAGCGTTTTCACGCCCTGCTCGACACGTACTGTCCCAACAATAGAGCTCTGTCGCAGCGGCTCAAGCAGCCACCCATAGAGACGTATTAGAACCGGTTACCGCACGCGCTCGATCTCGACACCGCAGCTTGCCAGGGGCAGGCCAACAGGAGCCCACGGCTTATCGAGCTTTATGCGCACACCAAGCAGCAGGGGGTAACGACGCAGCAGCATCTGGGCCACACCCTCGGCTGCCGCCTCGATGAGTTTAAACGTATGCTCGCGCAGATAGCCATCAACATCGTGGCACACCGAGCCGTAGTCAATCGAGGCATCCAGGTTATCGTGCTCCCCCGCCGCGCGCAGGTCGGCATAGAGCACCAGAGAAACGATGAACTTCTGACCCAGCGCGTTCTCCTCGGGATACACGCCATGGTTGGCAAAAACCTCAAGGCCGTCAATGACAATACGATCGGCATGGCGCAAATCGTCATAGCTTACATGGGGCACCGCCGTTGCGGTGGATATTTCGCCCCTTCCACGGCGGGCGAGCTCGGCGCCTTCAGTCTTGGTTGCATTCTCGGGCAGTTTCTTGTTACTCATCGCGATCGTCTCCTTCGTTTAGAACCCCGACCGCGCAAACTAACTACACGCGAATCGACAGGTTCTTTTTATCATCGCTCCAGTTGCAAGCATTGCGCGCGGGGCATGCAAAGCAGGCGCGCGACGCTTTGTCGGCCGCATAGAGCAGACGCTCAAGCGGTTGGCTGTTCACGCGCAGCTTTCGATGGCCCAGAATGGCCGTCTTAATGGCTGCGGCATCGGCCGGCTCAAACGCCACGTCATCGGGCATGCCGCCGAGAATCGCATCAGCGACGCGTTCGCTTGCAACATCATGGGATATACCCGATTCATACTGTTCATCTTTGCCGATATCGTGAAGAAGTGCCGTGGCGTAGATGACCTCGCGGTCAAATTCGAGCTGCTCCTCGAGATTCTTGATCCACATAATGCGAGCGACATCGAGCAGATGGTCAATACCGTGGCGGCAGAAGATGCGCCCCGATTCCAACTGTACGATGTTGCCCAGGTGCCGCCGGAACAGCCCGTTGGCACAAATGTAATCAATGCGAGGCATGGCACCAAAGGGGGCCAGACCCGAAGCCATAAAGCCGCGACGCGACGTCCCCTCATCGGTCTTCGATGTAAAGTCGTTGACGACTCTCATGGTTAGCGGCCCAGCATCCTAAAGAAACGCTCCTCGAGCGCGGGATCGGTCTCAAAGACGCCGCGGCGAGCAAGCGTCACGGTCTTGGTGCCGGGCTTTTGCACGCCACGCATCGTCATGCACATATGCTCGGCCTCCATCAACACAATCGCTCCCTGGGGAGCGAGATAATCCATGAGGGCATCGGCAACCTGTGTGCACAGTTGCTCCTGCAGCTGAAGACGGCGGGCATAAACCTCAACCGTGCGGGCGAGCTTGGAAAGCCCAGCCACCCGACCGTTAGGGATATAACCAATGGCGGCCTTGCCATAAAACGGCAGCAGATGATGTTCGCACAGCGAGTAGAACGTAATGTCGCGCTCGATAACCAAATCGTTCGAAGCGACGGCAAAGGTTTTGGACAGGTGCTCCTCGGCACTCTGGTCCATGCCGCCGGCGATCTCACCATACATACGGGCAACGCGCGCCGGGGTCTCCAGCAGGCCCTCACGAGTTGGGTCCTCGCCTATGCCCTCAAGCAACAGCTTAATGGCGGCCTCGACTTTTTCCTGATCGACCATCTGGGCCTCACTTTTCCGATTTCACGTTTGCGCTATGGTACCACGCCCTCCGGCATCGACCACAAGCTACATAGTATGGGTCGAATAGACCGGATCATCACGCCAAAGTTCAACCGCATCACAAAGCGCAACGCCCTCGCGCTCAGCACGGGCGCGCGTGGCGTTCATATCGATCACGCGCTGGTTACTCGAGCCCCTAAAGCGCAGCGTGATATCGTACAGGTCCTGAACAAACGGGCCGTCCACCAACATATCAAGACAGGTAAGGATACGGTCCGTGACCTCGGTATGGTGGCGTCCTCCCGGCATAAGCTCCTCGAGCACATCGCCGGTAAAACACCAAATGGTCTTTCCTGACCCCGCAGGATAAGCGGCACGAACACGCTCGACAAACTCAACGAGCCCCGCCTGGTTCTCGGGCTCCATGGGCTCTCCGCCCAGAATCGTCAGGCCGTCAATAAAGGGATGATCGAGGCTCTCGATAATCTTGTCCTCGACGGCACGATCAAACGGCTCGCCCGCGGCAAAGTCCCACGCGACGGAGTTAAAGCAGTTCTTACACCCACGACGGCACCCGCTCACAAACAGAGAAGTACGAACACCTTCCCCATCGGCAATGTCGAAATATTTAATGTTCGCGTAGTTCATAAGTAACCTTCCTGGGGGTCTGGAGCATATCATCCCGTCCTCAAACATTCTCGGCCTGCGGCCTGCGAAACTGCGGGCGGGACGATATGTCCCGGCCTCATGCAAAAGGCAACTCAATGAACGAAGCGAACATCGAGTATAGGGTTCGAGGTCCAATAAAAACTGGGTTGCGGCTCAACCGCCATCGCAAGTAAATCGCAGCTGCAGCTCGAATTATTTCCGCTAAGAACTTCGAGGAGTGAGCAGACCGCATGCTGCATCTCAGCTACATCAACTTGGCCGCCCCGTAGCGAGGCCCCGGACCTTTGCTCGATATGAGTTCCGCACGAACAGGAGGCGCCAGTGGCGCCTCCGTCGTGAGCCAAGACTGTCCGAAATAGCGAGTAAAGGTCCGGGGCCTCGCTACGGGGCGGCCTGGGATGACTATTAGAGATGCAGCACGCGGTCGCGGATCTCCTCGGTTCGACCCTGGTTCCAGAACTGGGTACCGATGTAGCCGCACGTGCGACGGGCGACATTCATCTTCTCCTGGTCGCGGTTGCCGCAGCTGGGGCACTCCCACACCAGCTTGCCGTCATCCTCGACAATCTTGATCTCGCCATCGTAGCCGCACACCTGGCAGTAGTCGCTCTTGGTGTTGAGCTCGGCGTACATGATGTTGTCGTAGATGTACTGCATCACGCGGATGACAGCCTTGAGGTTGTCCTGCATGTTGGGAACCTCGACGTAGGAGATGGCACCGCCCGGCGAAAGCTGCTGGAACATGCCCTCGAACTTGAGCTTGTCGAATGCGTCGATCTCCTCGGACACGTGGACGTGGTAGCTGTTGGTGATGTAGCCCTTGTCCGTCACGCCCGGGATGATGCCAAAACGACGCTGCAGGCACTTGGCGAACTTGTAGGTCGTCGACTCAAGCGGGGTACCGTACAGCGAGAAGTCAATATCGCTTTCGGCCTTCCACTCGGCGCACTTGTCGTTCATGCGCTGCATGACGGCCATGGCAAAGGGCGTGCCCTCCTTCTCGGTGTGGCTGTGGCCCGTCATGTACTTGACGCACTCATACAGGCCGGCATACCCCAGGCTGATGGTGGAATAGCCGCCCACGAGCAGCTTATCGATCGTCTCGCCCTTCTTCAGACGCGCCAGGGCGCCGTACTGCCAAAGAATCGGTGCGGCATCCGAAAGCGTACCCATCAGACGCTCATGACGGCACAGCAGGGCGCGGTGGCACAGCTCGAGGCGCTCGTCGAAGATTTTCCAGAACTTGTCCATGTCCTGATGCGAGCTCAGCGCGACATCGGGCAGGTTGATGGTCACAACACCCTGGTTAAAGCGGCCATAGTACTTAGGTTTGGTCGGGTCATAGTTCAGCGCGTTGGCAACATTGTTAAAGCCGTTGCCCGAGCGGTCGGGCGTCAGGAAACTGCGACAACCCATGCAGGTGTAGCAATCGCCGTTGCCGGCGGTCTCGCCCTTCGACAGCTTGAGCTCGCGCATCTTCTTCTCGGAGATGTAATCGGGCACCATGCGCTTGGCGGTGCACTTGGCAGCCAGCTGGGTCAGGTAGAAGTACGGAGAATTCTCGTGAACGTTATCGTCCTCGAGTACATAGATAAGCTTGGGGAATGCCGGGGTAATCCACACACCGGCTTCGTTCTTAACGCCCTCATAGCGTTGACGAAGCGTCTCCTCCACGATCATGGCAAGGTCGTGCTTCTCCTGGGGCGTACGGGCCTCATTGAGATACATAAAGACCGTCACGAACGGCGCCTGGCCATTGGTGGTCATAAGGGTCACGACCTGATACTGAATCGTCTGGACGCCGCGACGGATCTCATCGCGCAGACGGTCCTCAACGACCTCACGGACCTTTTCAGCAGATGCCGAAACACCGAGCTCCTCGAGCTCGCGGGCAACCTCGCCGCGAATCTTTTGACGGCTCACCTCAACAAACGGGGCAAGATGGGTCAGCGAAATAGACTGGCCGCCGTACTGGGAGGAAGCAACCTGGGCGATAATCTGCGTCGCGATGTTGCAGGCAGTCGAGAAGCTGTGCGGCTTCTCGATCAGCGTGCCCGAGATAACGGTGCCGTTCTGGAGCATGTCCTCCAGGTTCACCAGGTCGCAGTTATGCATGTGCTGGGCAAAGTAGTCAGAATCGTGGAAGTGGATCAGGCCCTCATTGTGGGCATCCACGATCTCCTGGGGCAGCAGCACACGCTGAGTCAGATCCTTTGAAATCTCGCCGGCCATATAGTCGCGCTGGACGGAATTGACGGTCGGGTTCTTGTTAGAGTTCTCCTGCTTGACCTCTTCGTTATTGCACTCGATCAGCGACAGAATCTTGTCGTCGGTCGTGTTCTTCTGGCGCTTCAGGCTCTGAACATAGCGATAGATGATGTAGTGGCGG
>DXZO01000039.1:66713-70195 GCA_019419625.1 Collinsella sp.
GGCGGGCGACCTCGTAGCAGTCGAGACGCATGATCTCGTCCTCGACCAAATCCTGGATCTCCTCGACCGAAACGGTGTGGCCCGCGTTCTCGCATGCCTCGGCGACGTTTTGCGCCGCATAAACCACCTGGCGGTCGGTAAGACGAGAGCTCTCCTCGACCTCCAAGTTTGCGGCGCGGATGGCATTGACGATCTTATCGATGTCAAAGACAACCTCGGTGCCGCTGCGCTTGATGATCTTCATCCTCTTGCCTCTTTCGCGTCGTAGCCTCATTGCGCTTCAGAGCCAAACGATGCCCGGCAGGGCCTGCCCCTGCCTTGCGGCGCCGTCGCGCAATCTGTGTTCTCGATAAACCATAAGCCTCCATGCGGACATTCCCTAGAGCCAATCAAGCGGTTCAAGGACACGTTCAAAAGAGGCAGTTAAGGTCTTCGTTCTCTGTCCGCCATCTATCATACGACAAAGAAGCATCTATATCCTGTATTCTTTTTTTAGGTCAAACACAACATATAGTGTTTCAGCAGGTCAAAGCAATTGGTCATTTTGCAGACGCATTAAAAATGAGGGGTATTTGACAAGTCGGTAAAACGTTACCAACACGGCTACCTGCATGGCAGTTATAAAACCCCCTTAGTCAAGCCGCTGACAAATCCTACCAAAACCAAGCCGCTCACGCCAAAAGAATCCAAAAGATTATGCTTGACCAACATGTTGCGGTCACGATGGACCAGGACACATGCAATCTGCCGGCGCCCCCACGGGATGCGAAGACCATCGCGTACAGACCTTGGATCAATATTTGGCGGCTTATTTGGCGGCGTGCTTGGTGGCAAAACAAAACAGCCCAGAGGACATAGCCTCTGAGCTGCGAACATTTGGTGGGCGTTAGAAGATTTGAACTTCTGACCTCTTCCGTGTCAGGGAAGCGCTCTCCCCCTGAGCTAAACGCCCAAATGGAGCGGACAACGGGGCTCGAACCCGCGACCCCAACCTTGGCAAGGTTGTGCTCTACCAACTGAGCCATGTCCGCCTGCGAGGATTTAATATACGGGATAATCCACCCAAATGCAAGAACTTTTTTTGAAAAGTTTTGCGACGCCCTCGCGAACCTCGCGAAGACATCAGCCACCACGGAAAGCGCAGGCAAACGCAAACTCGCCGCAAGAGGCCCCTACAACTCAGCGAGCATGATCCAGGCAGAACTGTCCTGCGCGAGCCTGCCGTCTGCAAGCGGTGATGAGGTGAGCAGGACCCTGCCCGCCGGCAGCTCCACGGGTGCTGCACCGAAGTTCGTCACACACGCCCAGCCGTTGTCGCGGCGATAGGCGATGACGCCGCCCTCAGCGCCCTCGGCACCATCCGCAAGGCCGGTGCGCCCGTCAAGATCGAGCCACGCGAGATCGTTGGCGCACCCGCGCAGCTTGCGCCGCAGCCAGAGGGCGTCACGATAGAGCGCAAGCATCGATGTCGGGTCCGCTTCTTCCCTATCGGCAGCGTAATCGGAAAACCATGCAGGCTGCGGCAGATGGGGCGCCGCATCGGCGTCCGCCGGTGAAAACCCAAACGATCCGCCCTGCGCGGGATCGTCCGCCGCCACCCACGGCAGGGGCACACGGCAGCCGTCGCGCCCCTTCTCGCGCTTCGGTCCGTGCGTATTGGTCGCAGTAGGATCTTCGAGTGCAGCCCACGGAATGTCAGCCACCTCAAAAAGGCCGAGCTCCTCACCCTGATACACGTATGCCGAGCCCGGAAGCGCCAGCTCGAGCAAAAGGGCCGCCCGCGCGCGGCGCTCGCCGAGTTCACGGTCCTCGTCATAAGACGACCCGTCGCGTAAGAGCCAGTCGAGCGCAATCTGATGGTAGCGCGTCGCCTTGATTTGCGGCAGGGCATAGCGTGTCGCCACGCGCGGCACGTCGTGGTTGGAGAGTACCCAGGTCGAGGCGGAATCGGATTCGATGGCCGCCTTCAAGCCCTTCTCGATTGCAGCGTGCATGTCATCATAGGTCCAAGTGGCCTTGGCGAACTCAAAGTTGAATGTCTGGCCAAGCTCGCTGGGGCGTGCGTAGAGATACTGGCGCTCGGGCAGAACCCACGCCTCGGCAACGGCGCTGCGCGGCGGATCATAACGGTCGAACACGCGGCGCCACTCGCGATAGATCTCATGGACCTCGTTGCGGTCCCACAGCGGATGGGTGCCGTCCTCAACCATGTCATCGCCCTCGGCGAGATGCCACCGGTCGAGGTCATCGCGGTCGAGATCCTTGGCGAGACCGTGCGCCACATCAATGCGAAAGCCATCGACGCCTCGATCGCTCCAAAACGCCAGGACGTCGCAAAAGAACGCATGAACCTCGGGACACGACCAGTCAAAGTCCGGCTGCTCGGGCGTAAACATGTGCAGATACCACTGACCGTCCGCGACGCGCGTCCAGGCGGGGCCGCCAAAGTTGGCATTCCAATTGGTGGGAGGCAGCTCGCCGTGCTCGCCGCGACCATCGCGGAAGATATAACGGGCGCGCTCGGGCGATCCGGGGCCGGCGGCAAGAGCGGCTTTGAACCAGGGGTGCTGGTTGGACGAATGGTTGGGCACGATGTCGACGATGACCTTGATGCCGTGCGCGTGAGCCGCAGCGATCATGTCATCGAAGTCGTCAAGCGAGCCGAGACGTGGGTCGACATCGCAGTAGTCCGCCACATCATAGCCGCCATCAACAAGAGGCGATGGGTAAAACGGGCTCAGCCAGATGGCCTCGATACCCAGCCGCTCAAGATAGTCCATCTGCTGGGTAATGCCCGCGATATCGCCCAGACCCGAACCAGTCGAATCCTTAAACGAGCGCGGGTAGATTTGATAAATCGCGGCATCGGACATCCATGGGCGCGAAGAGGACTTTTCTGTAGCCATGGGATGAGTCTCCCTTGCAACGAGGTTTTGCGAGATGCCCACGATGATACGCCCAAAGCGGACATTCGCGGCAAACAACGCCACAGCCACGCCCCAAACGCTCGCTCCCTCTCGGGTTCGAGTCTCCTGGGACGAATCGATCGATCAGTGAAAAGAACGGAAGGCCCACTCCTCCGGCCACGACAGCGAGCGGGCTCCGGGTGCCCCAAGTTGCCGCCAAAGAGGAGGGAAGCGTACTTTATGTACGCGACCGACGATTGAGGGGCAAGATGGGGTGCCCGGGGCTCGCGCAGCGTCAACAAAAACGCGGTTCGTTAGAACCGCGTAAGATAGTTGGAGCGGACAACGGGGCGTCTGCGTATCCGCTTCGCGGATCCGCACCGGCTTCGGTCGCCTGTCGGCGTCCTCGCCAGCTCGCTACAAACGCTCCGCGTTTGCTTAACGCTCGCTCCCTCTCGGGTTCGAGCCCATACGATGGGTACGAAAAAGCCCGGCTACCGTAGTAGTCGGGCTGTTGCGTTTGGAGCGGACAACGGGGCTCGAACCCGCGACCCCAACCTTGGCAAGGTTGTGCTC
>DXZO01000004.1 GCA_019419625.1 Collinsella sp.
CCGAGCGAGTGCAGCGAGTTGGGGTTGACGCCTGCAAGCTCGCTGTCGTCATATTCGCGCTGCGCAAGGAGCGCCTCGGCGCGCATGGGCGTCGAGGCGGCATAGTCAAGATTCACGGGTATGCGGTTTTGACCTGGGGTCATAAGGGTTTATGCCTCCTGTGCGGCCTCGTTGCCCAGCTTCTGCAGCAGCGCAACCTCGGCGGCGGGATCTTCGGACTTAAATACGGCGGAGCCGGCTACGAGCACGTTGGCACCGGCCTTGACGACCTCGGCAATGTTCTTGGAAGAAATACCGCCGTCGACCTCGATGAGGGGTGAAACGCCGTGACGCTCGCACATGGCCTTGAGCTCGTGCAGTTTGGCAATGGTACCGGGAATAAAGCTCTGGCCGCCAAAGCCGGGGTTCACGCTCATGAGCAGCACAATGTCGACGACATCAATGATGCTCTCGAGCACGCAGACGGGCGTTGCGGGGTTGAGCACCACGCCGGCCTTGACGCCGCGCTGCTGTAGATGCGTGAGCGTGCGGTGCAGGTGCGTGGAGGCCTCGTAGTGCACGGTGATCATGTCGGCACCAGCGTCGGCGTACCAATCGACCGTCTCGTCGGGGTTCGACACCATCAGGTGCGCGTCGACCGGTACATCGGTGGAACGCTTGACGGCCTTAAGGATGTCAACGCCAAAGGTGAGGTTGCCGGTAAAGTGACCGTCCATGACGTCGAAGTGCACGTAATCGGCGCCGGCGATCTTGTCGAGCTCGCCCTTGAGGTTGGCCATGTCGGCCGAAAGGACGGACGGAGCGATTTTGATGGAACCCATGGTAGAAGCCTTTCTGCGCTAGTCGGTGAGTCCGTAGAACTCTTGAGAAGGGACGCGATCGGTAAGAATCTCGAGCGCCCTATCCAAAGTAACACCGTTGTAGAGCGTTTGCTCCACGGCAAAGGTGAGCGGAATGTCTACGCCCAGTGAACGGGCGAGCTCGCTGACGCTGCGGGCCGCGACGGCGCCCTCGACCACCATATGCGTGCGCGCCTGGTACTCGTCGAGCGACACGCCGTGGGCAAACTCGTAGCCAAAGGTACGGTTGCGCGAATGCTCCGAGGTGCAGGTGGCAATGAGGTCGCCCATGCCGGCAAGCCCCATGCAGGTCATAGCTTGACCGCCTCGGGCGTGCACCAGGCGGCTGATCTCAGCCAGGCCGCGCGTCATGATGAGGGCGAGCGTGTTATCGCCTGCGCCCGAGCCGGCGGAGATGCCGCACACGATGGCGATGACGTTTTTCATAGCGCCGCAGACTTCGACACCGGTCATGTCCTGCGACAGGTAGATGCGGAAGGCCGTGGATAGGAGCAAGTCCTTAAAGGTCTCCCCTACCTGCGGATCTTCGCTGGCGATGACGGCGGCAGAAAGTCCGCCGCGGCAGATTTCCTCGGCATGGTTGGGGCCCGACAGCGCCGCCACGCGTGCCTCGTTGCCGATCTCGCTGGCGATGACCTCGCTCATGAGCAGGCCCGACTCGGGCTCGATGCCCTTAGTGAGGCAGAGCACCGGGGCGTCGTCGGCGATGAACGGCGCCGCCTGGTGGCAGACGTCGCGCAAGTGCGTGGAGGGCACGGCAAAGATGATGGCCTCGGCGCCGTCGAGCGCCTGTTCCAAGTCCGTCGTGGCGACAACGTTTTCCGGCAGCACGTAGTCCACCAGATAGCGGGGATTGCGATGATCGCCATTAATGCCGGCGGCCGTCTGCTCACTATGGGCCCACATGGTCACGCGCTCGGCTCGCGCGGCGGCAAGGCCGGCGACGGCGGTTCCCCAGGAGCCAGAGCCAATCAGCGCAACATTCATGACTCTCTCCTACTTATCGTCGGGCTCGGTGACGCGCTTGGTAAACGAGAGCTTGGACTCCTTACCGGCCATGAGCTTTTGGATATTTGAGCGATGGGCCCACACCACGGTGATGCCGATCATCGCCATGCAGAACTTGAGGCCCAGGCTGCTGTACGGAAAGACCGCGCAAGCAGCGATGGGAAGACCGATGGCAGCGGCAAGCGAGCCCACCGACACAAACTTGGTGATGGCGACGGCCACGATAAACATGCCCAGCAGCGACAGGCCAATGGGCCAGTACCAGGCGAGGATGACGCCCAGACCAACCGCGATACCCTTGCCGCCATGGAAGTTGAGGTAGGGCGAGAAGATATGGCCCCACACCGCTGCCAGGCAAATGACGCCGAGCATCCAATCGCCGGGGGCTCCGGGCGCCATGATGCTTACGGGGAAGCCATAGCCCACGCCCGCGATGAGCGGACGGGCGATAAGGACACAGATGGCGCCCTTAAGGCAGTCGAGCAGCAGGGTGAGCGCGGCCACCTTGGGGCCGGCCACGCGCAGGGCGTTGGTGGTGCCGATGTTGCCGGAACCCGCCTTGCGAATGTCGGTGTGGTTGAACACGCGGCCCAAGATCAGGCCAAACGGAATCGCCCCGATAAAGAACGAGACCACGGCGCAGATGGCGGTCAGCAGAATCGGATTATGCATCCTTTTGCTCCTTCTTCCTAAAGAAGAGTCGAATGGGCGTGCCGGCAAAGTCGAAGGTCGAGCGCATGCGGTTCTCTACGTAACGCTGGTAGGTGTCGTTGACCAGGTCGCTGTGGTTGACAAAGAACGTAAACGTCGGCGGGTTGACGCCCGTCTGGGTCACGTAGTGCATGCGCAGGCGGCGCTTGCCGTCCACCACGGTATGACCGAACTCGCGCAGGTCGGTGAGGAACGTGTTGAGGCGCGAGGTGCTAATCTTCTGCGAGCGCGTCTTTTCGGCGGCGTCTACCATTGCCCAGATCTTCTCGACGCTGCGGCCGGTCAGGGCCGAGATGCGCAGGTACTGGGCCCAGGGAGCCATGACGCCCAGACGGCGGTCGATGGTCTCCATGCAGGCCTCGCGCTTGCGGTCGTCGTCGAGCAGGTCCCACTTGTTGAGCAGCACGACGATGGCGCAGCCGCGCTCGATGGCCAAGCCCATGACCTTCTGGTCCTGCTCGGTGACGCCCACGGAGGCATCGACGACGAGCAGTGCCACGTCGGCGCGATCGATGGCGCGCAGACCGCGGACCATCGAGTAGTACTCGATGTTCTCGTACACGGTGCTCTTCTTGCGAATACCCGCGGTGTCGACCATGCGGTAGTGCTTGCCGTTGCGCTCCACGACGGTATCGATGGCGTCGCGCGTCGTGCCGGCAATGTTGGACACGATAGAACGGTCGGCGCCCAGAATGCGGTTGAACAGCGACGACTTACCGGCATTGGGGCGGCCGATGATAGCGACGTTCAGCGCATCAGGGAACTCATCGGCGACCTCGTCCTCTTCCTCCGGAAGCAGGGCCACGATATCGTCGAGCAGGTCGCCCGTGCCATGGCCATGCAGGGCCGAGAGCGGCGTGGGCTCACCGATGCCGAGCGAATAGAACTCCCAGATGCTGTCGTTCTCGCGATCGGGGTTGTCGAGCTTGTTCACCAGCAGAAAGACCGGCTTGTCGCAGCGCTTGAGCATGCGAGCGACCGACTCGTCCTCCTCGGTGACGCCGGTGCGGCCGTCGACCACAAACAGGATGACGGCGGCTTCCTCGGCGGCGGCGAGGGCCTGGTCGCGGATGGACGTGGCAAAGACGTCGTCGCTCTTGAGCGGCTCGATGCCGCCCGTGTCGACGATGGTGAACTCGCGGCCGTTCCAATCGGCCGTGTGGTACGAGCGGTCGCGCGTGACGCCGCGGGACTCATGGACGATGGCGTCCGAGGTCTGGGCCAGGCGGTTAACGAGCGTGGACTTGCCCACGTTGGGGCGTCCGACGACGGCGACGATAGGTTTCATCTGCACTCCTTTAATGGGTAGGGTCAGTGGAAATGTTAGAGTCGGCGGGAACAATGCCAAGGATATGCTCCAGGGTATCGAGCAGCTCATGCGGCATGGTCGACACCACATGAACCTCGGCGCCGCGACTGGTAAGGCTTGCGAGTAAATCGTCACGATGATACTCGTCAAGCGTCATGCCGTCAGCGTTGAACATGAGCTTAGGCACAAAGAGCATAACCCCCGACAGGTCTTGCGGCAGCTGCTCCAGGATATCGCTCGCGACGATGAGGCCGGTCACGTCCACGTTGCCGCCAAAGTAGCGGTTCTTGATGGCCGTAACAGTGCCGCCGAGACCATGCGGCGACTCCACAAAGCGCGCCACGGTGTCGCGCGCGCTGGCGCCGGAGAGGCACAGCAGGTGCTGGCTGCGGGCGGCGATGGCCTCGCGGACGCGGGCCAGTCGCTCGGCATCGGTAGCCAGCACGTCGTCGGTCTCGTCCAGATACGAGCGGATCATGCCGATGCCGTCGTAGTACTGCGGGTAACCGTCGTAAAAGTCTGCCTCGGGAGGATCGATGCCGGCGTCCAGATAGAACTCGTCGCTCATCTGGAAGGTGTGGCGGCCAAAGCGCTCATAGGCGCGGTCCTGGTAGGGACGGATCATGGCAATGGTCTCGCGCGCTAGCTCGGGCTTGTCGCTGTAGGACCAGCTAAAACGGTTCTGATGCTTGGTAAAGCCGAGCGGCACGATGCCCAGGCTTGTGATTTGCTCGTGCTCCTCGCAAAAGCGCAGGGTCTTTTCCAGCTCCTCGCCGTCGTTCATGCCGGGGCACAGCACAATCTGCGCGTGAATCTCGATGCCGGCGGCCATGATGGTCTCGAGTACGTCCATGCCTCGCTGAGCGTTACGGCCCATCATACGACGGCGGACGTCGGGGCTCACAGCGTGGACCGACACGTTCATGGGACTCATGTTGCGCTGGATGACGTTTTGCACGTCCTCGTCGGTGAGGTTCGTAAGCGTGACAAAGTTGCCTTGCAAAAAGCTTAGGCGATAGTCGTCGTCGCGAATATAGAGCGTGGAGCGGCCGCCCTTGGGGAGCATGGTCATAAAGCAGAACACGCAGGCGTTGACGCAGGTACGCATGCCGTCGAAGATGGGGCCATCGAACTCCAAACCCCAATCCTCGCCGGGAAAGCGGTCGAGCTCGACGGGGGTGACGGTGCCGTCGAGCGGGTCGAAAACCTCGAGGTCGACGGTATCATCGTCGGCCTCCCAGAGCCACACGATCATGTCGGTGAGCGCCTCACCGTTGACCGTGAGCACGCGCATGCCCGGCTCGATACCCACATCCCACGCGGGCGATTCGGGACGCACGTTCTTTACGAGCGCGCCCTCACCCGGCTCGGGGTCGCGGCTGCGCCCGTAATCGGCCACCTCGGCGGCGTATGCGGGTACGGTCTGGTCCATGGTTAGCGGCAAAGCTCCTTGATGCGCTCGACGGCGCGCTCGATGTGTTCTTGCGGGGTGGAGGCTCCGGCGGTGATGCCGATGTGGTGAGCGTCGGTAAACCACGCGGCTTGGAGCTCAGAAGCTTCCTCGATGTGATACGTGCGCTCGCAGGCGTCTGCGCAAATCTGCGCCAGGCGGCGGGTGTTGCCCGAGTTCTTGCCGCCCACGATGACCATGCAGTCGCAGCGGTTGGCAAGTGTGGCTGCTGCCTGTTGACGCTCACTCGTGGCGGCGCAGATGGTGTTGATCACGCGCAGCTCCTGCACGCGCGGGGTGATAGCAGCCACGACCTCGGCCAAGTTCTGCGCAGTCTGGGTGGTCTGCACAACCAAGCCCACTTTACCCTTGAGCGGCAGCGCGTCCGCATCGGCAGCGCAGCTCACGACCTGCGCGTCATCGCCGGCGTGGCCCAGGATGCCCTCGACTTCGGGGTGGCCCGGCTCGCCCACGACGATCACGCGGTAGCCCTCGCGCACCAGGCGCTCGGCCGCCACGTGGACCTTCTTCACGTAGGGGCAGGTGGCGTCGACGACGTTAAGGCCACGCTCGCGAGCGGCATCAATGACCTGCGGCACCACGCCGTGGGCGCGGATGATCACAGTGCCCGACGTGGCGTCGTCCAAGGTGTCGGCCAGAGCGACGCCTGCCTCGGCGAGCTCGCGTACCACGATCGGGTTATGGATGAGCGGACCCAAGGTATGGACCTGAGTGCACTCCCCTGCCTGCGGCGCAGCGGCCAGCGCCATATCGAGCGCACGCTGTACGCCGTAGCAAGTGCCGGCGTGGGCGGCGATCTCGATGGTAGGCTCGGTTGCCTGGTCGGACGCGGTCACGGCAGTGTTCGTCACGTTCTCGCTCATGGCTAGAACCTGCCCGGATGCTCGGCGCACAGCTCGTCTCGAATGGCGTAGACGCGGTTCATGGCCTCGGACTCAAACCAGGCCAGGCGCTCCGTACGCTTAAGCCCGGCCGGTGCGTCCGAAAGCGAGACGGCCTTGCCGGCACGAATCCAGCACTTCTTGGGACGCATGAGCTTTTTGCCCGCGGGCGTGATGTCGGACCAGCCGCAGATGGCGAGCGGGTTGACGGGCGTCTTGCCCATCTGAGCGATGAGCGCAAAGCCGCCGTGGACCTCGGGCTTGATCTCGCGCGAGCGGATGCGCGTGCCCTCGGGGAAGATCAGGACGTCCTCGCCGCGCTGCAGCGCATGCTGGGCGGCGCGCAGGCACTTCATATCGGCAGTACCGCGCTCCACGGGGATGCCGCCAACGCGGCTAAAAGCCCAGCGCACAATCTTGCTCTTGGCGAACTCGGACTTAAAGATAGGGCGAATGCGGCGGCCGCCAAAGAACAGCGCCGTCTCCACGGCCAAGAGCTCAGCCATCGAGGTGTGGTTGCAAATGACCACGCTGCCGCGGCCTTCCTGGCGCTCAAACAGCAGGTCAGCGTCCTCGACCTTCCAGCGCCACATGAGCTTGGAGAAGGCCCACAGGATGGCCATGACCACGACGACGGTGCCGCGGATGAGCGCCGGGAACTCGGCATAGGGGGCGTTGTAATAATCCTCGGGCGTCTGCTTAAACAGGCGCATGGGCTACCTCCTTTGGTTGATGAGGTCCTCGATTATCGAGACGACCTCGTCGATGGTGTGGGCGGTGGAGTCAACGTGCACGGCGTCCTCGGCGGGCACGAGCGGCGCGACCTCGCGGCTGCTGTCAAGCTTGTCGCGCTGCTTAAGGGCGTCGAGGGTCTCGTCGACTTTGGCCTCGAGTTGCGCGGGCGTGAGCGGCTGGGCGTCGTTTTGGTAACGCTGCAGCACGCGGCGGCGGGCGCGCTCACGCGGGTCGGCAGTCAGGAAGACCTTGACCTGCGCGTTGGGGAAC
>DXZO01000040.1 GCA_019419625.1 Collinsella sp.
GGCGCGCACGCCCGGGTAGGCCGAGACCTTGGATACGTTGGCGTCGACCTGCGGGGTACGAATGGCGGCCGAAGCGTCCTGGCCGTCAATGGTCAGGCGCGTGTCCTCGCCGGTGCCGTTGGTAAAGCGAATCTCGATCTGCTCGGCGAGGGCGTCGATGGCCGTCTCGTCGTCCAGATCGATGCCGCGGTCGAGCGCGGCGAAGGTGACGGCGCGATACATGGCGCCCGTGTCGAGCTTGTTAAAGCCTAGCTGGCGGGCGATCTCCTTGGCGATGGTGGATTTGCCGGAACCGGCGGGGCCGTCGATGGCGACGATCATGCAATGCTTCCTTTCGATGGTTGACATGCTTGTATGGTTCGCGGGCGCTGGGGCGCGGCGGGTTGCCTAGCCTGTGTAGCGCTCGCGGTAGGTGTTGCGCTTGGGTGCGGAGCCGTGGCTGCCGTGGTGACGCGCGCGGCTGGCGGGCGTGTCTTGGTGCTTGCCGCCGTTGCGCTTGGCGCTCGCCTGCTTGGGCGGGATGCCGCCCGCTTTAAGGATCTGCACCTCGCGGTCGGTGAGCTCGCGCCACGAGCCCTTGGCCACGCCCTCGAGCTCAAGGCCGGCAAAGTTGCAGCGATGCAGACGGATTACCGGATGGTGAATCTTGCTCAACATGCGCTTGACCTGGTTCTTGCGGCCCTCGCGGATGATGACCTCCACGGCGGTGGTGCCGGGCTTTACGCCTTGTGGTGCCACAGCCTCTGCCTCGCGCGCGTTGATGACGCGGCAGATCGCCGGCTGGCACAGGCCGTCGTCGAGCTCGATGCCACGGCGGAGCGGTTCCAAGTCGCGATCGGTCAGGTGGCCGTCCACGAGTGCCTGGTAGGTCTTAAAGACATGCTTGCTGGGGTGCAGCAGGTCCTGCGACAGGTCGCCGTCGGTGGTAAAGAGCAAAAGGCCTGTGGTGTCGCGGTCCAGGCGGCCCACCGGGAAAAGTCCCGGATAGCGGTCGCGGGGGACCAGGTCGGCCACGCAAGGGCGCTCCTGCGGGTCGCTCATGGTAGTGAGGTAGCCGGTCGGCTTGTAGAGCATCAGGTACACGGCGCCCTGGTTGAGCTTGACGGGCATGCCGTCGACCTCGATGTGATCGTGGTCGACATCGACCTTGGTGCCCAGCTCGGTCGCGACCTCGCCGTTGACGGTCACGCGGCCGGCGGTCATTAGGTCCTCCGAGCCACGGCGGCTCGCCACGCCCGCGCGCGCCAAAAAGCGCTGCAGGCGCATGGTGTGCGGATAGACGGGCTGTGCGTCGGTTGCGGGTACTGCGTTGCCCATGGCGCGCGTCTCCCCTACTTCGTTAGTCCTCGTCATGCAAATCCTCCGAGGTCTCGTCGACGACCAGGGTTTCCAAGTCCTCGACTGCCTCAACATCTTCAACATCGGTATCGAGCAGTTCGCGCTCTTCGTCCAGGTCCTCGGCCTGCTCCTCGAGCGTGGACTGAATGCTGCGGCCGCTCAGGCGCTCGCGGATAAACTGACGCGACTGCTCGTCGGGGGCAAACTGCTCCAGGTCGGGCAGGTCACGGGTGGAGCGCAGACCGAACTTTTCCAAGAAGGCGTTGGTCGTGCCGTAAATGATGGCCTGACCGCGCTGGGGGTCTCGGCCGAGCTCGCGGACCAGGCCCTTGTCAACGAGCGATGCGATGACGCCGTCGGAGTTGACGCCACGGATGCCCTTGACCACCTCGCGCGTCACGGGCTGGTGGTATGCGATGACGGCCAGGGTTTCAAGCGCCGCCTGCGACAGCTTTTGCGTGTCCCAGCTCAACACATAGGCCTCGACCACATCGTGGTAGGCGGGATGCGTAAACAGGCGCCAGCCGCCGGCGACCTCGCGCAGCTGAAAGCCGCGGTTGGCCTCCTCGTACTCAACCTTGAGCTCGGCGAGCAGCGACGCGCACTCACCGGGGGCGATATCCAGTGCGCCGGCGAGCGCGGGCGCACTCACCGGGTCGCTCGACACCAGCAGCAGCGCCTCGAGGGCGCCTTTGAGGCTGTTTGCCTCCAGCGTGGAAAGGGTTGACATGGTTGCCGCTCCTATTCGGTGAGCTCGGGGCCCTCGCCGGGCACGTATGCCTCGGCGCCCTCGACGCGGTTGATTTGAATGGTTCCAAAGATCTCGTCCTGGCTTAGCGTGAGCGAGCCGCGCTTGGCGAGCTCCAGCATGGCCAAAAAGGTGACGACGAGCTGCTCGGTGGTGGCGTCGCCGTCCAGCAGCTCGCGGAAGGTGCAGGTTTGGTGCGCCATGGTAAAGCGGTCGACTGAGGCCACGGTCAGGTCGAGCGGCACGCGATGCGGCGCCACGTGCTCGGCCTCCAGCAGGAAGGTCTGGCGCTTGCCGTCCAGGTCGGCACAGATAACGGCCAGGCCGCGCAGGGTGATGCCAGCCAGATAGTCGGGCATGAGCCCTAGGAACTCGGGGTCGGGGCCGGCCACACGCGGATGCATACGGCTTTCGGCCTGCATGCGGGCACCGAGGGCCGCAGCCGCGCCTTTAAACTGCTTGTAGGCAATCAGGCGCTGGATCAGGACCTCGCGCAAGGCGTCGCCGTCGAGCGCGCTGAGTTCCTCGAGGTCTTCGTCGAACTCGTCATCGTCGTCATCGACTTTGCGCGGCGTCTCCTGCGGCACCAGAGAGGCAGCCTTGATGTCCAGAAGGGTTGCCGCGACCAGCAGAAAGTCGCTCGCCACGTCCAGGTCCAGCGCCTCGATGCGCTCGGCCTCGGCAAGGTACTGTTCGGCCACCTCGCTGATGGAGATGGCGCCGATATCTACTTTTTGGCGGGTTACCAGCTGCAGCAGCAGGTCGAACGGTCCGCTGTAGACCTGCGTCGACACGCGATACGACATCTTCGACCTCCTTTGACGGCGCCTTCGCGGCGCGGTTTGGGTGCATATCACGACCGTTTTGCACGGTCGACCTGTAAGTTTACCTTAGATGCCGGCGATTGCGAAGTTGAGCAGCTGCTCAGCAAGCGGATACACGGTAACGTCGAAATAGCGGCCGATTACATCGATGCCGGTCCACATAGGCAGCAGGTACAGCACCAGGATGAGGATGGGCATAGCGTATTGCTGCAGACGGTAATAGTTGTTGAGCGCCTTGCCTTTGAGGAACGGCACGATGATCGACGAGCCATCGAGCGGCGGGATCGGGATGAGGTTGAAGAACGCGAGTGACAGGTTGACCACGATAAACGTGGCGCCGAAGTTCATGATCTGTGACGCCATGGCAAAGGACATGCCGGTATAGAGGCTGCCATATGCCGCGTGCATGAGGGCGGCAGCGAGGCACGCGAGCGCGATGTTCGATGCGGGGCCGGCTGCGCTCACCAGGACCTCGTCACGCTTGGGGTGCTTGAGGTTGTTAAGGTAGACGGGCACGGGCTTGGCGAAGGCGAACACCGGGCCGCCGGCCGCGAGCATGAGCAGCGGCAGGATGATGGTGCCAAACGGGTCGATATGGTTAAGCGGGTTAAGCGACACGCGGCCGCGCGAACGGGCCGTCTTGTCGCCGAGCGCCCAGGCCGCGGCGGCGTGTGCGCTCTCGTGGATCACGATGCCCACGATGACGGCGACGGCGCTGGCGAGCAGGTTCATGATGTAGCTGCTGGACATGGCGCTCCTCTAGCGGACGCGACGCGAGGCGCGCGTGAGCAGGTAGTCGATCACAAACAGGATCACGGCGACAATGGCGTAATCCAAGCGGAACACACCGCCAAAGGGCGACGTGATGACGCCGTAGCCGGCGATGGCGCTCGGCAGGGCGCGCGAAAGCTCGACGACAAAGCCCACGATCTGCAGCTTGGCGGTGAGGCCGCTAAAACACAGCAGCACGGTCATCGCGCTCATAAAAATGCCGCAGATGCGACAGGCGATGGCGATGATGCTCATCGCCACGGCAGCGGCCTTACGAGAGTTCACGCGCGGTCTCCTCTTCGATCTGGGTGGAAAGCTCCAGCCATTCGTCCTCGAGCTTGGGTAGCTCTTGCTTAAGGCCGTTATATTCCCCCAGCGCGGCGTTGAACTTGTCTTGATCGGCATAAAGCTCTTCGCTTGCCATCAATTCCATAAGCTCGTCATAACGGGCACGCTTTTTGTCGAGCTCCGTCTCGATTTTCTTGAGCTGGTTGCGCACGCCCTTGAGCTTTTTATTGAGCGCTGCGCGGGCTTGGGCCTCGGCGCGCTTTTGCTCCTTGGTCTTTTTGCCCTCGGCAGGCTTGGGGGCGGCGACGGGGGTGTCGGCCTGGGCGGCGCTGGCCTTGGTGGACTTGGTCGTGGCCGGCGCGCTCTCCGTGGACGCCTCGGCGGCGGCGCGGGCTGCGAGGTCCTCACGCTTGTAGAGGTAGTAGTCGTAGTCGCCGTCATAGACCGTGACCTTGCCATCGCGGATGTCGATCACGCGGTTGGCCACGGCGCGCACCAGGTGCTCGTCGTGGCTGATCAGCACGATGGTGCCGGGGAAGTTTTGCAGGGCGTTCTCGAGCATGTCCACCGAGTCGATGTCTAGGTGGTTGGTGGGCTCGTCCAGGCACAGGAGCGCCTCGGGGGCCACGAGCATCTTGGCCAGGGCCAGACGCGCTTTTTCGCCGCCGGAGAGGACGCGAACCTGCTTCTCGATGGAATCGTTGTCGCTAAACAGGAAGGCGCCCAGTAGGCTGCGCTGCTGCGGCACGGTCCACTTGGGCGTGACGGTGTCGATCTCTTGCAGGACGGTGTTGGACTCGGTCATGCCCTCGAGCGCGTGCTGGGCGTAATAGGCCACGCCCACGTTGGTGCCCAGGTCGCGGGTGCCGGTGGTGGGCGGCTCCAGTCCGGCGAGGATCTTCATGAGCGTGGACTTGCCAGCGCCGTTGGGGCCGACGAGCGCCACGTGCTCGCCACGGTAGAGCTTGAGGTCGATGTCGCTGTAGATGTGCTTGTTGCCGTAGGACTTGGAGACGCCCTCCAGGCCCACGACCATATCGCCGGAGCGCGGTGGGTCAGGGAACTTAAAGTCGATGTGCTTGTGGCCCTCGGGTAGGATGACAAGCTCCTTTTTGATCTGCTCGATCTTGCGGATGCGCTCCTGGGCCTGGGCTGCCTTGGTGGGCTTGTAGCGGAACTTGTCGACGAAGACCTGCATGTGGGCGATGTCGCGCTCCTGGGCGGCGCGCTTGGCGCGCATCTGCTCCAGGTTGTCCTCGCGCTGCTTGAGGTAGCTGCTGTAGTTGCCGGTGTAAGTGGTCACGCGACGGTTTTCGAGCGCGGCGACGTGGTCGACGCAGGCGTCCATAAAGGCGCGGTCGTGGCTGACGATGAGGACAGCGCCGTCGTAGTTGGCGATAAAGCCGCGCAGCCACTGGACGCTTTCGAGGTCCAGGTGGTTGGTGGGCTCGTCCAGCAGCAACAGGTCGGGGTGGCGCAGGAAGAGCTTGGCGAGCGCGATGCGCATCTGCCAGCCGCCCGAGAACTCGGAGCATGGGCGCTCAAAG
>DXZO01000041.1:0-342 GCA_019419625.1 Collinsella sp.
CGGTCTTGGCTCCCTTGGCTGCAACTGCAACGGTCTTGGTTGTCTTCGTGCCCTCGGACTTGGAACCCTCGGGCTTGGTCTTGCCGTGCTTTTCCTCGGGCTTGGTCTCCTCGGGAGGCACGATGACCGTGCTCTTGGCGACAGCGGCGTCATAGGGGGAGTCAATCGTGGCATCGCCCGTGCCAATGGTCTGCCCCGCCTCGTAGACGATGCCGTCGCTGAGCTCTTCCTTGTTGCGATAGTCAATGACTTTGCCGCCTGCAGGCGTCTGGATGATGGCGTCCTTGATTTCGATGGTGCCGATCGCCTTGCCGTCCGCGCTCATGGCAAGGGCGAAGATAG
>DXZO01000041.1:352-13768 GCA_019419625.1 Collinsella sp.
GGCGTGATGCCCTTCTCGGTCTGCGCGAAGATGCCGATGTTCAGGCCCTCGGACTCAGGGATGATTTCGTCGTTTTGGTCTCCACTGTAGTGGTCGGGGCCGTCGCCGCCGGTCTCGGCATAGCGGGCTATGGCCTTGACAACGGAGTCGCTGATGTAGATATGGCCACCCGCTTCGTCGGAGTAGAAATTACTGGTGGAGATTGCAACCGAGAACCTGCCTTCTGCGAGCGCATCCACAGTCGAGCCGTTCTTGATGACGATGTCGTCCTCATCGGTGAAGAGTGCGCTGGCTTCCCCGCCATCTGAGCTTGCGCGGACCGTCACGGTCGCGCCATCGAGCGTGATGCCCTTGTAGACATAGATGCCATACCCAACGCCACTTGCGTTGAGGGAAGCGTTCGTGACCGTGAGGCTGTTTTTACCGTCGATGGCGGCGTCTTCCTCGGAGCTTGCCTTGACCTGGCTGCCACCCGAGATCTCGATGTTGCCGTCGGCCCAAATCGCATTGTCTTTGATAGAGCTTGCCTCTACCTTGCCGCCGCCCTTTATGATGAGGTTCTCGTTAGCATCGATACCCTGATCCTCGGTGGCCTTGGCGGTGACGGTTCCGCTGTTGTCGATCGTGATGTTGCCGTCGGCCCTGATGCCATCCGAATCGCCCGTGGCGTTAACGTTTCCCGAGCCCTTGATGGTGACATCGCCCCCGGCATCGATGGCATCGTGCTCGGTGCTCGTGGCGTTGACAGTGCCAGCGCCGTCGATGTTGATGTTGCCGACGGAAGTGATGGCGTCACGAGAAGATGTCACGTTGAGCGTGCTGGACGCGTCGCCCTGAATATTAAGCTCGGCGTTCTCGTTCGCGCCATCCTTAACCTTGATGCCGCGGCCGTTGTCGTTAGTGACGGTGTTGTTGCCCTCGTAGCTCACGTTGAGCTTGCCCGCTGCCTCGATCGCGCCGCCGTTATAGCCGTTGAGCTTCATGTCGTCGGCGCCGTCCCAGCTCCAGGTGCCGGCGGCGTCGCCCGCCGCGGTGCCGGCGTTGTATTGGGTGCCGCCGACGTCCACCCATTCCGCCGCGAGCGAGACGCTCGGCATGAGCAGCAAGCTCACCGTGAGCGCGCACACGGCGCCTACGACGATGCGGCGCGTCACGCGGCGCCAGCTGCCGTGCGCGAGTCCTATGCGACGGCGAACGTCGGGTTCGGCAACATGGGTTCTGGCGGTAGTGTCATTGCGTTTGGGGGTCGTGAACAAGGCTGCCATGGTTGCTCCCGTTCTCATAGGGCCTATGCGGTTATATCCAGCATATCTGCAGGATGTAGCCGTCGGTAGTGCCGTTTGGAGAGCAAAACGTCCAAAACTTGCGAAGCAATACATCGCGTGTCCGTGTGGTGCCTGGCTTTAAAAGCAAAGCGCGGAGCCGCTCGATGCGACTCCGCGCTTTGCTGTTTGGTATTGCGAATCTTGCGCCTACGCTACAAAGAAGTAGACGAGGAAGGCGAGGGCTGCGATCCACATGAGCGGCTTGATCTTGGAGGCCTCGCCCTTAAAGAGCGCGACGATCACGTAGGCGATAAAGCCCAGGCCAATGCCGGCAGAGATGGAGTAAGTGAAGGGCACGCCGGCGACAATCATGAACGCCGGGAAACCCTGCGACACGTCGGACCAGTCGATCTCGGAGGCCTCGCTCATCATGAGGTAACCGACGTAGACCAGAGCACCGCAGGTGGCAGCGCTGGAAACGATGGTGACGATGGGGGAGAAGAACGCGGCGAGAATGAACAGCACGCCGGTGGTGACGGAGGTGAGGCCCGTGCGGCCACCGTCGGCAGCGCCAGAGGTGGACTCGACGAAGGTGGTGATGGAGGAGACGCCCATAAAGCCACCGGCAGCAGCGGCCACGGAGTCGACGACCAGGATGGGACGGATGTCCTCGACATTGCCGTCCTCGGTCAAGAACTCGCCCTGCTTGGCGACGGCCATCGCGGTGCCCATGGTGTCGAAGAAGTCGCTCATGAGCAGCGAGAAGGCAACGACGAGCAGCATCGGGTCGGTCAGGACCTTCACGATGGCAAGGTTGCCGTCGGCAGTGCTGGCAAACGGGGCGCCGAAGGTCGAGAAGTCGAGCGGTGCGATGAGGCCCTCGGGCGCATGGGTGACGCCCAGCGGGATTCCGGCGATAACGGCGACGATGATGCCGATGAGCAGCGAGCCCGGCACGTTGCGGGAAGCCAGGGCAACCGTCACGACGATGGAGATGATGCCGACGATAAAGGTGGGGGAGGCGATGTCGCCCAGGCCGACGAGCGTACCGGCGCCAGCGGTGATGATGCCGGCGTCGCACAGGCCGATCATGGCGATAAACAGGCCCAGACCCACCGAGATGGCGTGGCGCAGGACCACGGGGATGGCGTCCATGATGGCCTCGCGCAGGCCGCACAGGACGAGCAGCAAGATGACGATACCCTCGAGGAAGATAACGCTCATGGCCACGTGCCAGTCGCCGCCGCACATGGTGGTGGCGATGCCCGCGATCATGGCGTTGATGCCCAGACCCGACGCGCAGGCGAGCGGGCGGTTGGCGAAGATGCCCATGCAGATGGTCATGATGCCGGCGCCCAGGCAGGTGGCGCAGGCGAGCGCTCCCGCATCAATGCCAGCGCCCGAGAGCACTGCGGGGTTGACGGCGATGATGTAGGCCATCGCCAGGAATGTTGTCAGTCCAGCGCGAAGTTCGGTCCCGATTGTGGACTTGCGCTCACTGACGTGAAAAAGTTCGTCCATGCATACCCTTTCCTTGTTCGGCCCCGAGTTTAGGCCGATTGACACGAACTCATTTACTATATCGCCTTTACAACCTTGCTGTTCCTCGCATGTTGATGTTCGGCGCTTTGTAACAGACGGACGGTATTTATCGCATGAAAATGTGTGGGTACCGTATACTTAAGCGGTTACAACGACCCCTATGGAGGAACGTATGATTAAAGAGCTTTGCCACGACGAGGCTATCCTGTCCCAGCGTTGCGAGGTTGCGACCGTCGAGGACGAGTCGGTTGCTCAGGACCTGATCGATACCATCAAGTCGCTCGATGATGCCGGCTGCTTGGCCGCCAACCAGATCGGCGTTACCAAGAAGGTCTGCGTCTACCTGGACGACGCCGGCGAGCCTCACGTGCTCTACAACCCCCGTCTGGTGTTTGGCCTGGGCGCCAGCAAGATGGAGGAGAGCTGCCTGACGCACGAGGAGGTCACCAAGTCCACGCGCTATATCAAGTGCAAGGTTGCCTTTGACCAGATCGTCGATGGCAAGATGCGCGAGCGCAAGCAGGACTTTGTGGGCTTCGAGGCGCAGATGGTCCAGCATATGATCGACCACTGTCTTGGAAAGTTGGTCTAAGGGGACCAAAGCACCGCACTTCGTCTCTTTTGGTCCGGGCGTGACATTGTTGTCATGTCCGGGCTTTTGTGTTTAGCGCCTTTTTGTTTGGTGACAATAACCTTAGCAGGACCGTAAAGCTAGGAGGCGCTATGTGCACGAGCATTCGATTTACCGATAATTCTGGCCACATGTATCTGGGCCGCAACCTCGACTGGAGCTTTGACTACGGCCAACAGGTTCGCGTGATGCTGCGCGGGTTCCACATTCCGTATTCGTTTATCGACGATGCGTCGGCGGCACATGCGGTAATCGGCATGTGCATCGATTACAAGAACTATCCCATGTTTTTCGACTGTGGTAACGATGCGGGTCTGGCTGTGGCGGGGCTCAACTTTCCCGGCTATGCCGAGTATGCCGAGGGCCCTGTCGACGGCAAGAACAATATCGCGGCCTATGAGTTTCCCCTGTGGGTGGCAGCGACGTTCTCGACGGTCGACGAGGTCGAGGCTGCGCTGCGCGATACGGTGATTGTCGCCAAATCTGCAGGAGAGGGGCTGGGCGTGTCGCTGCTCCATTGGATTATCGGCGACAGCCAGCGTAGCATCGTGGTCGAGATGATGGCTGACGGCCTGCATGTATACGACGATCCGGTCGACACCCTTGCCAACCAGCCGACCTTCCCGTGGCACATGGAAAACCTGCGCACCTATATCACCGCCACAAGCGATTTTCCGCAGACGGCGACATGGCGTGGCGCCGAGCTTAAGCCCTATGGAGCCGGTGCCGGCATGCGCGGCATTCCGGGCGATTGCTATTCGCCGAGCCGTTTTGTAAAGGCGGCGTACCTCAATGCCAATTACCCGCAAAAGGAGAGCGAGACCGAAAACGTCGTTCGCATGTTCCGCTCGCTCGAGGGCGTGGTGATGATCGAGGGAGCGTCCAGGATGGGCGATGGCAAGTTCGAGAAGACTATCTACACCGGATGCTTTAGCGCGCGCACGGGCAATTATTACTACGCGATGTATGGGGATCCGTCGATTCGCTACGTGAGCCTGATGGATGCCGAGGGCGCGAGCCCCGATAGGCTCGTGGTTCCCGAGCCGCGCCGTTCGTAGCTCACTGGTCCGTTGCGACATAAAACGGCCTCGCACCTCTTATGAGATGCGAGGCCGTTGTCGTCAATGGCTGGTGGCGTGTTAGAAGTTGGCGTCGTTGAACTGGGTGCTCTCGAGTCCGTCGAGTTGCTGTTCGGGCGTATCTGCGACGCTCTCGAGCAGCTCAGTGGGATCGACGTTCATATTCTTACCGGCTTCGTTGCCGTTGACCAGGTCGTCCGAGAAGATGTCGACTTCCATTTCTTCGGCCTCTTCGATCTGAACCTCGAGCGGCACTTGGGTGCGCACGAGCTTAACGGCCGGGCGCATGCGGGCAAACAGCGGCACGTACTCGATGATGATGGCCGAGTTCTCGAGACCGTACCAGCGTGCCGGGCTTCCGCAGGCGCGGCGGACGGCGTACTTGATGGCCATCACGCGGTGGTCATTGCGGTTGATGTCCGTTTCGGGGGCGAGCACCTTGCGCAGCATACAAAAACGGAAGTCGCCCACGTTGCCGCGCGTCTCGTAGATGGAGTAGGTGTGATGCTGCGGCGGCAGCTCACCCGATGCCATCAAGTCGCCAACGATTTGGCGCAGGTAGGCATTAACGCGCTGGTTGACCTTAAAGCCCAAGTCCAGGCGCACGCGGAACAAAAAGTCCGTGCCAAAGGTCTCGACGGAATACTCGTGCGTATAGGGCTCGTCGGTAACGTGCACGTTGATGAACCAGTATGCCTTGGCGCGCTTGGGATGCTTATCCAAGATGGAATAGAGCACGTCGCGGTCGAGCGTGAGCGGGTCGGGGCTGTTGGTGAGGAACACCAGATTGTCGGCGAGCACGGGGTAGGTCTCGTCGTTGCGCAGGCGGTTGAGCTGGTCAATGTACTTGGAGACGGGCAGCAGGATCGTCTGCGTGCGCTCGATGGCGGTGCCGCGGCGCCACACGTACATAAGGCCAAACAGCAGCGAGGCCAAGAAGATCATTACGTAGCCGCCGTCAAAGAACATGGTGAGGCACGAGGCGAAGAAGCACAGCTCAATGGCACCGAAGAGCAGGGCGAAGACGCAGGCGCCCAGCTTGTGCTTGAGGATGCCGGCGATATAGCTCGTCAGCAGCGTGGTGGTCATAAGCATGGTCACGGTAATGGCGAGGCCATAGGCGCTCTCCATGCGCTCGGAGTTCTGGAACAGCAGCACAATGAAGATGCAGCCGACCCACATGATGTTGTTGACGAGTGGAATATAGAGCTGACCCTTGGTGTCGCTGGGGTAGTGGATGCGCAGGTGCGGCATGAGATTGAGACGGGTTGCCTCGGATACCAGCGAGAACGAGCCGGTGATGAGCGCCTGCGAGGCGATGATGGCCGCTACGGCCGAAAGCACGATGGCAAAGGGGCGCAGGGGCTCGGGGAGCATCATATAGAACGGGTTGACGATATCCATCGCAAGCATCTGGGGGTTGGAGTTATTGGCGAGCAGCCAAGCTCCCTGACCCAGATAGTTGAGGATAAGGGCCGCCTTAACAAACGGCCAGGATGCATAGATGTTTGCCTTGCCCACGTGACCCATGTCCGAATAGAGCGCCTCGGCACCGGTTGTCGACAGGAAGACAAAGCCGAGCACCATAATGCCCGAATGGTTGATGGGCGAGAACAGGAACATAATGCCGCGGATGGGGTTGAGCGCGCGCAAGATGGACAGGTTGCCGAGCATGTTGAACAGACCGGCGCCTGCCAGGAACAGGAACCACAGCGTCATGAGCGGGCCGAACAGCTTGCCGATTGACGAGGTGCCGGCGCGCTGCATGGCAAATAGGCCGCAGATAATGATGATGGTGATGATGATGACGTTGGTCTGGCCGTCGCCCAGCAGCGCATGGCCCCATTCGATGGTGCGCAGACCCTCGATGGCTGTGGTGACCGTGACGGCGGGGGTGAGGATGCCGTCGGCGAGCAGCGCCGCGCCGCCGATCATGGCGGGCAGAATCAGCCATGGTGCCACCTTGCGTACGAGGCTGAACAGGGCGAAGATGCCGCCTTCGTTGTGGTTGTCGGCCTTCATGGCGATTACCACGTACTTGACCGTGGTCACGAGCGTCATGGTCCAGATGACGAGCGAAAGCGCGCCCAGGATCATGTCCTCGCTGACGGTACCGATGCCGCCGTTGTTGGCGACGATTGATTTCATGGTGTACATGGGGCTCGTGCCGATGTCGCCATAGACGACGCCGAGCGTTACGAGCAGCATGCCAGCGGAGAGGGGGATGGCTCCGTGCCCGCCTTGCCCGCGCTGGTCTTGGAGGTTTGCCTCCAGTTTGTTGTGTGCCACGAGGACTCCCTTAGACATCCGGTTATCTGTCTAGGACAAAAAACTTTATGCCGTCTTTATACATACAAGAGCAGTTTGGCACATCGGGTTATTTTAGACAATAATCCTCAGCTGGGGATTATTTATCTACGCAGGTAGCATTTCAAAGCAGGGGCTTTTAAGCACGTGCTGTCTGGGCGATGCCAGCCTTGGCGTTTGCGCGTTTGCCGGCGAGTTCGCAAAAAATCGCGCCGCCGATGATAAGCGCGGCGCCCATCAGGCGGACCGGTGTTATGGCTTCACCCAAAAGGGCGGCCGAGAACACGACCGCCGAAAGCGGCTCGAGGTAGCCGACGACGGCGACGGTCTGGACGGGCAGCTTGGCGACGGCGCTAAAGTAGAGCAGGCAACCAATGCCGGTGTTGACGACGCCGAGCATAGCGACGGCGCGCCAATCAATACTGGCGGCGACGCCGGCGGACAGGAATGAGGGAGCGCCCTGCGTGATGAGCGTGAGGGCCAGCGCGGTCACAAAGGCGGCGCTCACCTGGAGCGTGGAGTTCTCGAGGCCTTCGATGTGTGGCGCACCCTTGCTAGCGATGACCATCAATGCGTAGCAGAAGGCCGAGACGATGCCGCAGGCAATACCCGCAATGGGCATATTGCCGCCTAGACCTTGTGCCGCAATGAGAAAAGCACCGCAGGCGACGGCGATAAAGCCGGCGATTTTGCTGCCGGTCAGCTTTTCGCCAAAAATGAGCGGGGAGAGGGCCATAACGATGATGGGGCCACAGTAATACAACAGCGAGGAGACACCAACGCCGATCGTCTGATAGGCGCGGAACAGGAAAATCCAGCTGGCGCCCAGCGCGGCGCCCGAGACGATGAGCGCTGCGGCCTCGCGGGGGCGAGACGGAGCCTGCAGGTTATGGCGCTTGGTTATGAAGAGGATGGCGGCAAGGGTGAGAGCGCCCAAAAACGTGCGCAACAGTACGATATCGGAGCTCGGCAGCGCGATGGCAGCGGCGATGATGCCGTTGGAGCCAAACAATAGCAATGCTGCTAAGTACGTAAACAATCCGTTGTTCATGTGCTGACATCCCCTCTATATCCGAGCATGTTCACTATGGGTGAACTGGCTTTAGAAGAAAAGCGAATATAATGCATGGATAACATGACAAAAACTCATGTAAAGGTGGAGGGGTGCCGTGGAAACGAATATTCAAAAGATGCAGGTGCTGCTCGAGACGGTGCGTGCCGGCAGTTTTACGCGCGCCGCCGAGCGGCTGAGCTATTCGCAGTCGGGCGTGAGCCGCATGGTGGGCGACCTTGAGACCGATTGGGGTTTTAAGGTGCTCGACCGCAGCCGCGAGGGTGTGGTGCTTTCTGCCGATGGGCGGCAGATCATGCCGGCGGTTGAGGCGCTCTGCGAGGAGTTTGGCCGCCTGCAGCGACACGTGGACGAGATGCGTGGGCTCATGCGCGGCAAGATCTGCATTGGTACGTTTTCGAGTGTGGCGACCCACGTGCTGCCACCGGTCATTGCGCGTTTTCGCGCCGATCACCCGGACGTCGATTATGAGTTGCTGATGGGCGATTACTCAGAGATTGAACAATGGGTGGCGGAGGGGCGCTGCGACCTGGGCTTTATCCCGCGTGAGCCCCGAGAAAACGGCATGGCATCACGGTCTTTAGTGTGTGATGAGCTGATGGCGGTGGTGCCGACAGATTCGTTGCTTGCCACGGCGGAGTTCGTCTCTCTTACCGATTTGGCAAGAGAGCAGTTTATTCTGCTGGAACGGGGTACCGATGATGAGATTACGCCGCTATTCCGTCGGGCGGGGCTGGCGGTGCGCTCAAAACTGTCGACTTGGGATGACTATGCGATTATGGCTATGGTCGAGGATGGCCTGGGCGTGAGCATTCTTCCCGCGCTCATCTTGCGTCGCTGCCAGTTCGATGTTGCTGTGCGTCCGCTCGAAGGGCATCCCCATCGGCAGATCAACGCCATATATCGAACGGCCGATGTTTCGCTTGCCGCCGCTCGTTTCCTCGAATACCTCTAAATGCGTGCACGTCGTTATCGCCTTGGGATAAATCTCGAGGTCTTGCTCATTTTATTTTTGAAATTGAACTTTTAGAAATAGCACGGCGTTATACTGCTGCCTAAATTGAACTCAGGTTCAATTCGTGTTGTATAAATTGAACTTTGCCAGCAAGGAGGTTCTAGTGGCCCAAGAGACGTTTAGCGATCGTCTGCGACAGGCTATGTCCGATCGCGACGTTCGCCAGTCGGACGTGATCCGCGCATCGGAGATGCTCGGCAAAAAACTCGGCAAGAGTCAGATGAGCCAATATGTGAGCGGTAAGACGATTCCGCGGCGCGATGTGGCTGAGCTGCTCGCCCGTATTTTGGAGGTCGATGTTACCTGGCTGCTTGCCGGCGACGCCGATCAAGGCGAGGCATCATCACCCCGCAACGATTCCAAGCCCGAACCCCATCCCTCAGCTCAAATTGCAAGGAGCACCACCATGCGTACTTTTTCTAAATCCACCAAACTCGACAACGTCCTGTATGACGTGCGCGGTCCCGTCGTCGACGAGGCCGCCCGTATGGAGGACGAGGGAGAGCGCATTCTCAAGCTCAACATCGGCAACCCGGCGCCCTTCGGTTTCCGCACGCCCGATGAGGTCATTAAGGACATGCGCCAGCAGCTGCCCGACTGCGAAGGCTATTCCAACTCGCGTGGCCTGTTCTCCGCGCGCAAGGCGATCATGCAGTATTCGCAGATCAAGGGCCTGCCCAACGTTCAGATGGAGCATATCTACACGGGCAACGGCGTGTCCGAGCTCATTCAGCTTTCGATGAACGCGCTGCTCGACAATGGCGACGAGATTCTGATCCCCAGCCCCGACTATCCGCTCTGGACGGCGTGCGCAACCCTTGCCGGCGGTCATCCTGTGCACTATCTGTGCGATGAGCAGGCGGATTGGTATCCCGACTTGGAGGATATGGAGTCCAAGATCACGAGCGCGACCAAAGCCCTCGTTATCATCAACCCCAACAACCCCACGGGCTCGGTCTACCCGCGCGAGGTACTCGAGGGCATCGTCGAGGTTGCACGCAGGCATCAGCTGATGATCTTTGCCGATGAGATCTACGACCGCCTGTGCATGGACGGTTACGAGCACGTCTCGATTGCCTCGCTCGCTCCTGATCTGCCCTGCGTCACCTTTAGCGGCCTTTCCAAGTCGCACATGATCGCGGGCTATCGTATCGGCTGGATGGTGCTTTCGGGTAACCAGCGCTGCATGAGCGACTTCATCATGGGCATTAACATGCTCTCCAACATGCGCCTGTGCTCCAACGTGCCGGCTCAGTCGATCGTTCAGACGGCACTCGGTGGTCATCAGTCCGTTAACGACTACATCCGTCCCGGCGGCCGCGTCTACGAGCAGCGCAACTTTGTGTATGAGGCGCTCAACAAGATTGACGGCATCTCGGTGGTTAAGCCGCGTGCGGCGTTCTACATCTTCCCCAAGATGGATGTGAAGAAGTTCAACATCACCGATGACGAGCAGTTTGCCCTCGACCTGCTGCACGAGAAGAAGATCCTGATCACGCGCGGCGGCGGCTTTAACTGGGCCGAGCCCGATCACTTCCGCATCGTGTACCTGCCGCGCATGGAAGTACTCAAAGAGTCCCTCGAAGACCTCGCCGACTTCTTCGATCATTACCGCCAGAGCTAGTGGGATAGAAGCTCCGCACTATGAGAAGCTCCCTGCAGTTATTTTTCTGCAGGGAGCTTTCTTGAATCGGCGGAACTATATAACGATTCCGCAACAGTGGTCGATTTCGTGTTGGATGATCTCGGCGGTGTAGCCCGAGAAGTTTTTGATGCGGTGGACGAAGTTCTCGTCCAGATACTCAACCTTAATGCGGCGATAGCGGGTACAGGGACGCTCGCCGATCAGCGAGAGGCATCCTTCGCTCGTCTGGTAGGCATTGACCTGCTCAAGAATCTGCGGGTTGTACATAAGCAGCGACTTGCTGCCGTCCTTTACGCAGATGATGCGTTTGCGCACGCCAATCATATTGGCGGCGAGCCCCACGCACTCGTGCTCATGCTCATGGAGCGTATCCAGGAGGTCCTGCCCGGTCGCGGCATCGTCGGGTCCCGCGTCTTCGGAAGGCAGGCGCAAAAAGAACTCGGATTTCATGATGGGCTTAATCATGGAGGACTCCTCATGTCTCATGCTTTCGTGGACTTTCAATAATAGCGCGGAAGGAAAGCTGCGCGTTCGCGTTACAATCTTTCGACGTTGGACCATGTTGCCAGACTCGTCGCGTGCGGCGTCTGGCGTAAGTCTAGGGCTCATCCTCGCCCTGGACTGTTCCTCTGGGGCGATACGACTGTCGTTCCAAGAGGAAGGAAATGCATGGGGAGCAAATCTCAGCAACAAGTTCAAGTAGCGCCATCGGCCACTTCGGCGTTTCTCGCCGTAATGTATATCGCGGCCTTTGTTGCCGCGTTTAACGAGAACATCATTAACGTGGCGTTGCACGACATCATGGCGGCCTTTTCGGTGAGTGCCACCACGGCGCAGTGGCTTGTTTCGGGCTACATGATCGTGACGTCGATCTTTACGGCCATCATGGCCTTTCTTTCCGGTCGTTTCTCGACGCGCAGGCTGCTGTTTTTCGCATGCGGATGCATGGTCGCCGGAGAAGTCCTGTGCCTGGTCGCCCCAACGTTTACCGTCTTGCTGCCAAGTCGCATTTTGCAGGCTGCGGGATCGGGCATCTTGTTTCCGCTCATGATGAATGTGGTGCTGTCTTGCGCCCCGCGTGAGAAGCTCGGTCTGTACCTGAGTCTGGGCGGTGCCTGCATTACGCTAGGGCCGGCGTTTGGACCTGTGATCAGCGGTCTTATGTGCACGTTGTTTGGCTGGAGAGCGGTGTTCGTAGTGCCGTTGGTGGGCGGCATTGCGGTCGCTGCGGCGGGCGTAAAGCTTGTTCAGAATGTCGGAGAGCGCTCGAACACTACGCTTGATATCCTGTCGGTTGTTTTGCTCGCCGCCGGCATTACGGCGTTTGTGTATTCCGTAGGCGAGTTCTCGACCAATGTGATGGCCGGTATCGCGACGCTTTTCGCCGCTGTTGTGGTGCTCGGCCTGTTTGCGGTTCGTCAGCTCAAGCTCAAGCATCCGGTGCTTAACGTGCGTCCCATGGCGAGCGTTCGTTTTTGGCCTGCATGCCTGCTTGTGGTGGTGTCGATGATGACGACGTTCTCGATGAGCGTTTTGTTGCCGCTCTATTTTGAGGGCGCATACGGCATGACCGCACTTGTCGCGGGTTTGCTCATTTTGCCGGCGATCGCCTGCAACGCCGTGACCTCGATTGTGGGCGGACGCGTGATGGATGCCCGTGGTGCGTGGCCGCTGCTGCCGGTCGGCTTTGCCCTGATCGCTGTGGGGCAGACGGCAATCTCGATGACCGCGGCAAGCATGAACATCGGCGTTGTCGTGCTGCTGACCGTTGTGGTGTATGCCGGCGTCGGTTTGGCACTGAGCCCCTCGCAGACCGCCGGTTTGGAGACGCTTCCCGCCGCTGAGCATCCTCACGGAACGGCATTGCTTAACACGTGGAACATGATTGCCGCGTCGTTTGGTCCGTCGCTGTTTATCGGCCTGCTTTCGAGTTCTGCGGTGGCTGCTGGCGCCGCAGGCGTTGCGTCGGACGTTGCCCAGGCGATAGGATTTGCAGCCGCCGTGCGCGTAGCGGCCGTGATTGCCGTTGTCGGGTTCGCGGTGTCGCTGGTGTACGCTCGCCGCGAGTCGCACATGTCGCATTAATGTGTGCACATAGATTCTGCAGCTAGATTGGATGGCGACACCATAAACTAATGGACGTTTTGCCGAGAGGCATGAATGTATAAAGCGCAAAGAGTGCGCGACGGGCCCCGCGAATGGGGCGATGATGCCCGAGAGGGCCAAGAAGGAGTCTCATGTCTGAGAACGAAGAGATCATGAACGAGACCGAGAACGAGACCATGGCTGCCGAGGTCGAGGCAGTCGAGACCGTGGAGACCGAAGCTGCCGAGGTTGAGGCTGCTGACGAGGTTTCCGCCGAGGAGGCCGAGGTTGTCGAGGCCGCCGCTGATTACGATGACGAAGAGCTGATGGACAAGATGCAGAAGGCCGCCCGCCTGCTGCGCAGCCGTCGCTTTGCTATTTCCAAGGAGGAGGAGGCCAAGGCCGAGCGCATGGCGAACATCGAGCGCGCCATCAAGCTTCTTGACCTCAAGCCCAAGATGGAGCAGAAGGAAATGTCCGACCTGCTGGGCATGCGCCTTCGTGAGCTCGATGGCCTGATGGCCGAGGCCGAGGCTGCCGATCTGGTCGGCCGCATCGACGACGCCGAGGGCGATATGCGCAAGATCGTTGTCTTCGCTGCCGAGGATGCCGCTGAGGGCCTGGTCGAGCTTGCCAACAAGAAGGAGAAGCTCCTGCCCGAGCTTTCTTACGAGGAGGCTACCGAGCTGATGGCCGCTCTCGATAAGGTTATCGCTCCGCTCGTCGCCATGGGCCTGGACGAGGACCGCGGTCCTCGTCCAGGCCCATGGCGACG
>DXZO01000041.1:13778-25016 GCA_019419625.1 Collinsella sp.
GCCATAGCCACCACGGTCGCGGCGGCTTTGGTGGCAACCGTGGTGGCTATGGCGATCGCGGTGGCAACCGTGGTGGCTTCGGCGGCAACCGTGGTAACGACCGCGGCGGTCGCGGTGGCGACCGTGGCGGCCGCAACGGTGGCGGCTTCCGCGGCAACCGCTTTTAGGGGTTACGCGGTTCTACGAACCGCGTAACTAGTTGACGCTGCGCGCCACCCAGGGCGACAATTTGTCATTCAAAAGGCAAGGCATGACCAGAAGGTCTATGCCTTGCCTTTTTCATGCCAACTTGTTCGCCCTGGGCGGCGCTCGCTGGCGTTGCCAAAACATCGGCATTGCCATGATCCAAGGTAGTCATTGGGGACGTTCTTAAACGACTACATAGCATGAGAGTGGATAATCTCCCGGTTTGAGCCTGCATTCAAGCTCAAAGTGGGAGATTATCCACTCTCATTTGTTATGTGTCCGAAAATCCACGCTCGTTTCTACTCTGTCTACATTTGTAGGAACAGTTCGTGGAGGCGGGTGTCTTCATCGAGTTCGGGGGGGAAGGTTACGCCGAGCTGGTTGCCCTGGCGGGCAGCGACGATGCAGCCATCGACTTCGGCCAGGGCCTTGGCGTCGCCGTGGACCTCGACGATGCGGGGTGCGCGGATAAACGTCAGCGGCGCTTCACCGTCGATGCCGGCTACTTGCCCTTTGGTTCGAAAGCTGCCGAGCTGCCTGCCGTAGGCATTGCGCTCGACAAGTACATCCATGGTTGCCAAACGCGGCGTGCCCTTATCGTCATGGGCGGCAAGGTCGCGCGCCAGCAGAATCAGGCCGGCGCAGGTGCCCAGGACGGGCATGCCTTCAGCGATGCGGGCACGAAGCTCCTCGAGCATGCCCAACTCATCAAGCAGTTTCCCTTGAACGGTAGACTCGCCGCCGGGAAGTACCAGACGGTCAAAGTCCTGCTGCAAATCGGCCGCCTGCCTCATCTCGATACAACGTGCGCCCAGCTCGGACAGTCTTGCCTCATGCTCGGCAAAAGCGCCCTGGACCGCCAGCACGGCGACCGTTTGGTCTGCATAATCGCTCATGTGCGATCCTTTCTGCTGGACTAGCGCCCGCGCTCCTCCATGATGATCTCGATTTCGTCGGCGTTGATGCCCACCATGGCCTCGCCCAGGTCCTCCGAAAGCTCGGCGATGAGCTTGGCGTCGGTGAAGTTTGCCACGGCCTTGATGATGGCGGCGGCGCGCTTGGCGGGGTCGCCGCTCTTAAAGATGCCCGAGCCGACAAAGACGCCCTCGGCGCCCAGCTGCATCATCAGCGCGGCGTCGGCGGGGGTCGCGACTCCGCCGGCGGCAAAGTTTACGACGGGGAGCTTGCCCGTGGCATGGACCTCGCGCACCAGCTCGACCGGAACCTGCAGCTGCTTGGCTGCCTCAAAGAGCTCGTCGTCGCGCAGAGCAACAACGTCGCGGATCTGCTTTTGGATCTTGCGCATATGGCGCACAGCCTGGACGACGTCGCCCGTGCCCGGCTCGCCCTTGGTGCGAATCATCGTGGCGCCCTCGGCAACACGGCGCAACGCCTCGCCCAGATCGCGGGCGCCGCAGACAAACGGCACGTCAAACTGGGTCTTGTCGATGTGATAGACATCGTCGGCAGGGGAGAGGACCTCGGACTCGTCGATGTAGTCGATTTCGATGGCCTGCAGGATCTGCGCCTCGACAATGTGGCCGATGCGGCACTTGGCCATAACGGGGATGGAGACAGCTTTTTGGATGCCCTTGATCATCTTGGGATCACTCATGCGCGAGACGCCGCCTGCGGCGCGGATGTCGGCCGGGATGCGCTCGAGCGCCATGACGGCGCAGGCGCCCGCCTCCTCGGCGATGCGTGCCTGCTCGGGCGTGGTGACGTCCATGATGACGCCGCCCTTGAGCATCTGCGCGAGCTCGCGATTGAGTTTGACGCGATCGGCCTTGCTGGTCTGTTCTGCCATGGTTGCTCCCTTGGTTGGCATGTACATTGCTTGACGGAACATCCTATCGGGGAGCTGGGTATGGCGAAATACTCAGTTTTCGAGATAATAACAAGGTCAGACTAATGCCAGATTGAATGATTCGATAAGGTCAGGTGATAGACCCATGCTTGACTACAATTTGGAAAATCGCGGCGAAGCATCGCTTTATGAGTATGTTTACCAGCAAATTCGCGATGATATTGTTGCTGGCCGTATTGCGGCGGGGGAGCATCTGCCGTCTAAGCGCGCCTTTGCGAGTCATCTGGGTATCAGTGTCATTACCATCGAGAATGCATATAGCCAGTTGCTTGCCGAGGGCTATATTTGCTCAATGCCGCGTCGTGGCTACTACGCGTGCGAGCTTCCGGATGCGCCGGTTTTGGCTTTTGCTGCGGGGGATATCGACCGAGATGCTGTCCCTGTTGGTCCCAGCGCGCATGATGCCATGGGGCAGGCAGAGCGATTCGACGCACTTTCTCCTTCCGCATTGGAGGCGGCGCGGCTTTGGCAAAGTGCGCTACGGGCGACGCTGACGTCCGAAGACGAACGTGAAATCTTTTCGCCCGCACCGGCGCAGGGCACCGCTCGACTGCGACGTGCGATTGCGCACCATCTGCGCGGGACAAGGGGCATGAATGTCAATCCCGACAATATCGTTATCGGTGCGGGCGCCCAGCTGCTCGATACCATGTTGGTTCAGTTGCTTGGCGCGGACAAGGTGTATGCCGTCGAGGATCCAGGCTATTTGCGCTTGACGCGCATCTATCAGGCCATGGGTTGCGAAGTGCGGCATGTCCCGTTGGATGCTGAGGGCGTGGACTTGAGCGCGCTGCAGAAAACCGGGACCGATGTCCTTCACCTGATGCCGTCTCATCAGTATCCGACCGGTCTTGTGACGAGCATTGCGCGTCGCTATGCGTTGCTGAGCTGGGCCGCCGAGCGGCCAGGTCGGTATCTCATCGAAGACGACTTTGATTGTGAGTTTCGCCTTGCCGGCAAGCCGATTCCCGCGCTCGCGTCGATCGATGCCGCCCAGTCGGTTATCTACACCAACACGTTTTCGAAGAGCCTTTCATCGGCGTTACGTTTGGCGTACATGGTGCTGCCCGATGAACTAATGGAGAGGTTTAAACGCAACCTTGGTTTCTACGCCTCGTCGGTAAGTTCTGTTGATCAGGTTGCCTTGGCGCGTTTGCTGGAATCGGGTGATTACGAGCGACATGTGAACCGCGTGCGCGCTCGTGCTCGTGGGGCGCGTGATGGCCTGGCGGCGCTTGTACGGAAAACGTTTCCGGCAGGGGAGGTTTCGATCGATCATGCAGACGCGGGCCTTTACTGCACTGTTGCCCTGGCCGAGGACAAGGCAGGGGAGAGTTTCGCGAAGGCTCTCGCTGACGCTCGTATTTCCTATGTCAACATCGCCGATTGCCTGTGGACGGGTGATCGGGCATCGACTAAGAACGCTCCATCTCGCGTCCTCATACAATACGACGACCTGAGCCCTCACTCGCTCATCGTTCTTCAAGAACAGCTGCAATAAGCCCACGAAAAAGGCCCGAACCATGCGGTTCGGGCCTTATGAAGCTAGAGGTTATGTCTCAGGCGGTTGGCTTAGCCAAAGTAGCGCTTGAGCAGACCGGCGAAAGCCTTGCCGTGGCGAGCCTCGTCGCGAGCCATCTCGTGCACGGTGTCGTGGATGGCATCGAGGCCAGCGGCCTTGGCGCGCTTGGCAAGATCGGTCTTGCCGGCGGTGGCGCCGTTCTCGGCCTCAACGCGCATCTCGAGGTTCTTCTTGGTGGAGTCGGTCACGACCTCGCCCAGGAGCTCGGCGAACTTGGCGGCGTGCTCGGCCTCCTCGTGGGCGGCCTTCTCCCAGTACAGGCCGATCTCGGGATAACCCTCGCGATGAGCAACGCGAGCCATGGCCAGGTACATACCGACCTCGGAGCACTCGCCCTCAAAGTTGGCGCGCAGGTCGGCAACGATGTCCTCGGAGACGCCCTCCATCTTGGCGACGCCCACGACGTGCTCGGCAGCCCACTCGAGCTGGCCCTCCTCCTGCTTCAGGAAGCGAGAGCCGGGAACGCCGCACTGGGGGCACTTGAAATCCTCGGGCAGCTGGTCGCCGTCGAACTCTTCCACATAACCGCAAACGGGGCAAACAAACTTCATAATTCGATCCTTTCGATCGATGGCGATGGTGCGCTCGTCCGGTCCCGTAAGGGCCCTCTCCGGACGTGCGTCTTGACGAGTTCTATTATCCATAAATGAGACCGAATGTGAAGCCTATTAGGAATGATTTTTAATAAAACAATTTTGGGCATGTGAAGATGTTGATTGATTAACGATTTGCAAGCCATATGCGGACGCCGATGAGTACAATCGGTCGAGCAAATGTTGACCTATCAACAAATGAAGGAGTTTCCTTTATGCATCTAGCCCGTCGTGCCTGGTGCCGAACATATCAGACGGCTTTTCGCATCGCATTGCCGATCCTGCCCTATACCGAGCCGCGCATTTTGGAGCATGCCGAGGATGTGCCCGCGGTGCTTCAAAAGCGCTCGATCCAGAAGGTCCTTATCGTGACAGACCCTGGTATTGCTCGTTTGGGACTCACGGCATCACTCGAGCGTGCGCTTACGGCTCAGGGGATTGGCGTTACGGTCTATGCCGAAACGCGTGCGAACCCCACGGTCTCGAATGTGGAGGAAGCGGCGTCCCTGTATCGCGAGAGCGCCTGCCAGGCCATTATCGGCTTTGGCGGCGGTTCGGCCATGGACTGCGCCAAGGGTGTGGGCGCACGCATCGCACAGCCAAATAAGCCCATCAACAAGATGCGTGGCCTGCTGCGTATTCATCGTCGCCTGCCGCTGCTCATCGCCGTTCCCACCACGGCAGGTACGGGAAGCGAGGTCACGCTTGCCGCGGTAATCACCGATGACGAGACGCACTATAAATACCCCATTAACGACTTTGTGCTGATCCCACGTTTTGCGGTACACGACCCCGAGTTTACACGTGGCCTGCCCGCTTCCATTACGGGGCAGACGGGCATGGATGCCCTGACGCATGCTGTCGAGGCCTTTATCGGCCGTAGCACCACGTCCTACACGCGCAAGATGGCGCGTCAGGCGGTTCAGCTCATCCACGACAATTTGCTGGAGGCCTATGAGCATGGCGGTAACATGCGTGCGCGCCGCAATATGCTTTCGGCGGCGTATAAGGCGGGTGTTGCCTTTACGCGCTCCTATGTTGGATATGTGCATGCCATCGCGCACAGTCTGGGCGGCCGATACGGAATTCCACACGGTTTGGCCAACGCGATCATCCTGCCGCACATGCTTCGCGCTTATGGTGACGCTGCCGCTCCCAAGCTTGCCGATCTCGCCCGCATGGCCGGTATCGCGCCGGCTAACGCGCAGGACAGCCTGGCGGCCGAGGCCTTTATCGATTGGGTCGACCGCATGAACGAGACCCTGGGAATCCCCAGATATGTTTCAGGCATTCGCCGCTCCGACATTCCTGAGATGGCGACGCATGCCGATGCCGAGGCCAATCCCCTGTACCCCGTTCCGCTTTTAATGGACCGTTTGGAGCTCGAGCATATGTACGAGGTCGTTGCGGGTGGTATGTTTGAGGACGAGAACTAGGAGGGCTCATGAACACCGAGGAAATTGCGCGCATCGTCGGCGATCAGCGCGCCTACTTTAAGACGCACGCCACGTTTGATGTCGACGCTCGCCGTCGCGCGCTCGTGAGTTTGCGCAATGCAGTACGGGCGCACGAGGCCGATATCGCCCATGCGCTCAAGACCGATTTGGGCAAGTCGCACGACGAGGCCTATATGTGCGAGATCGGCACATCGCTTTCCGAGATTCGTCATCAGATTGCGCATGTGGCTCGATGGAGCCGCCCGCTCCTGCGCCCGTGTGACCTCGCCAACGCCGTAAGCGTGTGCAAGACGCAAGCCGTGCCCTACGGAGTCACGCTCATCATGGCTCCATGGAACTATCCGTTTTTGCTAACGCTCGAGCCGCTCGCTGGCGCCCTTGCCGCGGGCAATACCGTGGTCATCAAACCGAGCGCCTATGCTCCGGCATCGAGCGCGGTGCTCAAGCAAATCTGCGAAGAGGCATTTGATCCGCGCCTGGTGACGGTTGTCGAGGGCGGGCGCGCCGAGAACGAAGCGCTGCTCGATGAGTGCTGGGACAAGATCTTCTTTACCGGCAGCGTTCCGGTCGGCAAGCTCGTCATGGAGCGCGCAAGTAAAAACCTTACGCCCGTGACGCTTGAGCTGGGCGGAAAGAGCCCCTGCATCGTGGACGCGACGGCAAACTTGAAGGTCGCGGCACGGCGCATCGCCTTTGGCAAATGGCTCAACGTGGGGCAGACCTGCGTGGCGCCCGACTATCTGCTGGTCGATGCGCGCGTGCACGACGAGCTGCTGGGCCTCATCAAGGAGGAAGTCCATCGTATGTTTGGCGAGCATCCGCTTGACAACGAGGATTACGGGCATATCGTCAACGCCAAGCACTTTGCGCGCGTGCGCGGACTGATCGATCCCGATAAGGTCGTGCTTGGAGGCGCCGCGCGCGAGGCTTCGCTCAAGATCGAGCCGACGATTTTGGACGGCGTGTCCCCCGATGACGCCGTGATGCAGGAGGAGATTTTCGGCCCCATCTTGCCGGTGCTGACGTTTGAGAGCCTAGACGAGGCCGAGACGTTTATTACGGATCGTCCGACGCCGCTGGCCCTGTATATCTTTAGCCAGGACCGTGAGGTTCAGCAGCGCTTTGTGCGTTACGTGCCCTTTGGTGGTGGCTGTGTTAATGACACCATTATGCATTTGGCCACGAGCCATATGGGCTTTGGCGGCATGGGGGCGAGCGGTATGGGACAGTACCATGGACGCGAGAGCTTCGATACGTTTAGCCACAAGAAGAGCATCGTGAACAAGGCAACGTGGCTGGACGTGCCGTTCCGCTATGCCCCTTACACAAGCTGGAAGCACAAGTTCGTGCGCATGTTTGTGCATTAGAAAAGGGTGCGGGTAATACGAACAGATGTTCCTATTACCCGCATTTTGCGTTAGACTACTGCTATGGAGCACGGATGGGCCAACTCCCTTTAGAAGGGATTTGGTATGAACGTAAGCGATGTTATTTCGTTATTGGCGTTGTTGATCGCGGCTATCGAGCTTGGCCTGTTTATCGGCCGAACGAAATAGCCGCCCCCGCATAAGCGAAGACGGCCACTTCTCACGATGTAAACGTGTACTGGAGTTGGCAAGACCCGCGGCAACGGGTGCCATCCGTGTTCCTATCTTATCCACAAGCGCCTTGTCGCGCAAGCGTTGCGGCAAACGATTGAAAGACGCAGATAGGATGAATTTGTGTCCGCACGGGCCCGTAGACTTCTCAACTATGTTGTGGATGCTCTCTAATCGGTAATGGAGGCGCACGTGTTTGATGACGATGACCTGTTCGATTTGACGGATGATCCGTTTGAGTGGGATTTACTGCTCGATGACGATGAGCTGGAGCAAGATCGTAAAAAGCGACAGGGCAAGAAGGCTCAGGATGACGCTTCGAAAAAGCAGGACAAGCGCCGCCGAGGTCTGTTCGGCGGGCTCTTTGGGTAACCGTCGTATCGCTGCGTCTGTATACTAAACAGGTCTTATACGCGTTGCGAAATGAGGACAGAGACGATGATGTGGTTTACCGCCGACCTGCACCTGGGCGATACGAATATCTTGCACGACATGGATCGACCGTTTGATTCGGTCGAGGAGATGAACCGCAAGGTCATCGATGCCATCAATGAGTGCGTGGCTGTGGACGACCGCCTCTATATCCTGGGAGACTTTACGTATCGTTTGCCCATGGCGGAGGCAGTGCGCCTGCGCGAGCGCATCGAATGCCAGAACGTGACGCTCATCCGTGGTAACCATGATGGCGATTGGGGAGATCCGGACGCGCCGCACATTTGGGATGAGGTGCGCGACTATCTTGAGATTGCGCCCGGCTATGCTCGCGGGCACAGGCTGGTACTGAGCCATTACCCCATGCTCAGCTGGAATGGCAAGGCGCGCGGCGCCATCATGCTGCACGGGCATATCCACAGCAGGGGAGACCGCGCCAACGCGCGCAATCGCGATCGCGAGCGCCCGATTCTGCGCTATGACGTTGGTCTCGACGCTAACGATTACAAGCCCGTAAGCCGCGACCAGATCCTTGGCTTCTTTGGACTATAGCTGCAAGTGCAGGTAGAATGAACGCGCCGCGCGGATGGTCTGCGCGGCGCGTTTTAGTAGGAGCGATGATTCCATGAAGGCTATCCAGCGCATTAACCACAACGCTGCCATCTGCGAAGACGGCGCGGGGCGTCAGCTTATCGCGCTGGGTCGTGGCATCGGTTTTGGCGAGATGCCGCACGAGGTCGATCTGGACGTTGTTACACGCACCTTTTACGGCATCGATTCAAAGTACCTGGCGTTTATCGACGAGGTCGACCCCGAGGTGCTGGAGTTTTCTGCTCAGCTGGCCGATATCGCAACCGGACAGCTTTCGTACGAATTGAGTCCTAACCTTCCCATTACATTGGCAGACCATATTCAGTTTGCCATTAAGCGTGCCCGCGAGCATATGGTCGTGTCGTTGCCGCTCGAGCGCGATCTGGAGCAGCTGCATCCCATCGAATACCGCTTGGGCGAGCTGGCTGTTCGGGGCATTCAGAAAAGCTTCCGGGTGCGTATGCCCCGAAGCGAGGCCGCGGGCATTGCCATGTCGATTGTTAATGCATCGGTTAGGCCGAGCGAGCGACGCGTGCTTGCCGAGCAGCACGAGGAGCAACTGCTCGATATGACGGTCGCGATTATTCAAGAAGAGTTGGGCGTGACGGTCGATCGCTCGTCGTTTGCCTTTACTCGCTTTGCCACTCATGTGCGCTATCTGCTCGACCGCGTGGCAAAGAAAGAACCGATAGATACTGAGAACTCCGGTCTCTACGACGTGCTCGTGGAGCAGTATCCGGCGGCGTCGCGCTGCGCTCATCGTGTGGACGATCTGATTCAAGAGACCTTTGGCGAGCCATTGGCCCAAGAAGAGCTCGTCTATCTGATCATGCATGTGAATCGCGTGGCTCCTGCCAACCCGGATAAATAAGGTCTCCATCATTCCCTTACCGTCATGGTGACCGTTCGCGGGCTGTTTGCTACCGCTCGCCGGTAATCTGAGCCGCGACGAACGTAACCGCCGCATATACTCCCCCTGTGTTGGGTGTTACTCACGGCGCAGCTCCGAGAGGCACTACCGATTCTGTCGAGACCATTATTGGGTCTCTGTCGGTTGTGCGCGGGGCTTTTTTCATGTCGATCCACCCGGGAATCACATGCAATGAAATCTCTTGCCAACGGGCATCGCGCGCTGCGCAGGCGCGAGCGGAATCGTGTGTCTTGGTGCCATGAAGCCCCACGAGCCTTTAGTTGGAAGAGAAGGGATTCGACATGGCTGTCGATAACAAGAAGATTGCCGAGGACGTGCTCGCTGCCGTCGGCGGCGCCTCCAATGTGACGAACGCGACGCACTGCATGACCCGCCTGCGTCTGAACCTCAAGGATCAGTCCATTCCCAATGACGATGAAGTGAAGAAGATCAAGGGCGTGCTGGGCGCACAGTGGTCTGGCGGCCAGTATCAGGTCATCATTGGCCAGAACGTGCCGAAGGTCTATGACGCCGCTCTCAAGCTCGGCGTGAAGGGCGAGGGCGCAATCGCAGAGAACCTCGATGGCAACACCAAGGAGCCGCTGACGCTCAAGACTGCGGGCCAGAAGACCCTCAACTACCTGTCCAAGACAATGGTCATGACGATCCCCATCATCATGGGCGCCGCCATGTTCCGTACCATTGCCGTACTTTGCGGCGACGGCATGCTCGGTATCTGGTCTGCCGATTCCGACATCTACAACTTCTTCTACAACTGGATTTACAACGCCGGCTATTATTTCCTTCCTGTCTATCTGGGTTGGGCTGCCGCAAAGCAGCTCGGCTGCAGCCAGCCGCTCGGCATGATGCTCGGCGGCGTGCTCATTGCCCCCGAGTTCATGACGTTGGTCAACGCCGCTGCGGATTCTGGTGCTACGACCACGATGGTTTACGGCGTGCTCCCGGCTCAGCTGAACAACTATTCCTGCACCGTTCTCCCCATGGTTCTGTCCATGCCGGTACTCATGGTCGTTGAGAAGTTCATGAAGAAGATCATTCCCGACATGCTCTCTACGGTGTTTGTGCCCGTGTGTACTCTGGCCGTCATGATTCCCGTTTCGCTGTGCGCGCTGGCTCCGATTGGCTCTATCTTGGGCAACGCGGTTGGTAACTTTATGTTCGGCCTCGGCAACACCGGCGGTATCGTCACGGTCATCTCCCTCGTTGCCATTGCCGCGCTTTGGGAGTTCCTGGTTATGACCGGTATGCACCAGGTCCTGCTTACCCTTGGCATTGTGCAGCTGCTCACCATGGGCTCTGACTCCTGCGTCATGGTCGCGGGCGCTATCGCTCAGTTCGCTACGTGGGGCATGGCCTTCGGCGCCTTCCTGCGCCTTAAGGAGACTGACGAAAAGGGTGCCATGCTTGGTTTCTCGCTCTCCGGCATTGTCGGCGGCGTGACGGAGCCCGCGCTGTATGGCTGCGGCTTTAAGTACACCCGCTGCCTGGGTGCCATGGTTGCCGGCGGCGCTATCGGCGGCCTGATCGCGGCTCTTACCAATGTGACGGCGTATGTTTTGGGCGCGACGAATATTCTGGGTATAACCGGATATGTTGCCGGCGGAACTGCCAATCTCGTATGGGGGTGCATTGCATCGGGTGCCGCGTTTGTTTCCGCCGCCGCCATCGCTTATCTCTTTGGTTTCACCAAAGAGCAGCTCGATGAGGACGCTGCCGCCGCCAAGGCCTAAAGCGTCTGTTCGGTAAGATAATTGCCTGGGGCATTTGGTTGCACTTCAAGTGCCCCTTTCCATAGATGGGGGTCAATATGAAGCAATTGCTCATTCGTGCCGATGATATTGGTTATTCGTATGCCGTTGACTTGGGGATTGCCCGCAGTATCAATGAGGGCCTGGTGCGCTCGGCGGGCCTGATGCCCAATATGCCCGAAGCTGAGCGCGGCTGGTCGCTCGTGGCGGATGCCGGCATTGCGGGGGGCCAGCATACCAACGTATGCCTGGG
>DXZO01000041.1:25026-41301 GCA_019419625.1 Collinsella sp.
TGCCTGGGCAAGCCGTGTGCCGACCCGGCGCTCATTCCGAGCATGCTCAACGAGAACGGTGAGTTCCATAGCAGCCGTACCTTCCGCGAGCACTTTAAGCGCGGCGAGGAGTTGATAGACTTCGACGAGGCCTGCATCGAGATTCGCGCGCAGCATGACCGCTTTGTCGAGATCGTGGGCCGCGAACCCGATTATTTTGAGGCCCATGCCGTCATGAGCAAAAACCTTAACCGCGCGATCTCGACGGTTGCCCAAGAGCTGGGCCTTAAGGAGCAAAAGGCGAGCTTCGACCCCACGGCGGTGGTGCATTGCGGAGATACCGACCTGCGGATGGTGATGCACTCGATGGAGCCGGGCTACGAACCCAAGGACTCGATTATGCAGGCGGTTCGAGAGATGGCGGACGGCGAGACGGTCGTCTTTGTGTGCCATCCGGGCTATCTCGATCGTTTTATCCTCGAGAGCAGCTCGCTTACGACCGATCGTGCCAAGGAAGTTGATGCACTCATCGACCCCGAGCTTTGCGCTTGGCTTGAGTCTCAACCCAATCTTCGCCTGATCGACTACCGCGACCTGTAAGGATCCAAGCCACCGCAAAGGGGACAGGCACCTTTATGGTGGTTCTGGCGCCGCTGCCATTATGGCAGCGGCGCCTTTTTTGTCCGTGCGGCGCGGTAGAGTGTAGGCGGTTGAAATTTGCGTCCATCGAGGAGCTGCCATGAACGAGATCAAGTGCCCGCATTGCGGTGAAGTTTTTAAGGTCGATGCGTCCGGTTATGCGGATATCGTCAAGCAGGTGCGCGACGCCGAGTTCTCGCGCGACTTGGACGAGCGCGTGAAGGCTGTTCAGCGCGAGGGCGAGCAGGCGCTGGAGCTTGAGCGCTCGCGCTCGACGGCTGCTTTGCAAAAGGCGGAGTCTCAGCGCGACGCTCAGCTTGCCGAGCTGCACGCCAAACTCGAGGGCGCTGCCGCGGAGCGCGAGAGCGCAAGCCAGCGCGCGGCGGTTGAGGCCCGTGCCGACGCTCAAAAGGAGAACGCCGAGCTCCAGCGCGAAATCGACAACTTGCGTGCGCAGCTGGGGCGCAAGGACGACGAAGCCAAGCTTGCCGAGTCGGCGGCGCGCAATGCTGCTCAAAACGATGTAGCTGCACGAGATGCCCAGATTGCCGAGTTGCAGGCCAAGCTTGCCGCGGCGGACAAGGCCCAGGAGATGGCGCTTGCCGCTGCCGCGGCCGAGTCTCAGCGTGAGCTCGATGCCGCTCGCAGCGAGGCCGAACGCACACTCACAGACTACCGCGCGAAGGTGCAGGAGAAGCTTTCCGCCGCAAAGGCTCAGTCTGAGCAGGAGGCCGAGGGCCTGCGCGCCCAGCTGCGCGAGCAGGAACTGATGGCAAAAATGAACCTATCGGAGGCGGTCGCCGCGGCGGAGCGAGAGCGCGATGAGGCCCGCGCAAAGCTCACGAGCGAGCTGGCGGTGCGCGATTCGCGCGAGGAACAGGCCAGAGCAGCACACGAGCTCGAGCTTGCGCAGGCCAAGCGCGCGAGCGATGACCTGATTCGTTACAAGGATGAAGAGATCGAGCGCCTTAAGGACATGAAGGTTCGCCTGTCTACCAAGATGGTGGGCGAGTCGCTCGAGCAGCATTGCGAGACCGAGTTTAACCGTCTGCGCATGACGGCGTTTCCCAATGCGTATTTCGAGAAGGATAACGATGCGTCCGAGGGTACCAAGGGCGACTTTATCTTCCGCGAGTGCGACGCGAGCGGCAACGAGGTCATCTCAATTATGTTCGAGATGAAAAACGAGAACGACGAGACTGCGACCAAACACAAAAACGAGGACTTCTTTAAGAAACTCGATCACGATCGTCGCCAGAAAGGCTGCGAGTATGCGGTGCTCTGCACCCTGCTGGAGCCTGAGAGTGAGCTCTATAACGCGGGCATCGTCGACGTGAGTTACCGCTATGAGAAGATGTACGTGATCCGCCCGCAGTTCTTCATTCCCATGATTACGCTGCTGCGCAACGCCGCCATGGGTTCGCTGCTCTATAAACAGGAGCTAGCGGAGTACAAACAGCAGAATATCGATGTCACGAACTTCGAAGCCAAGATGGAAAAGTTCAAGAATGATTTCGGTCGTAACTACGAGATCGCGAGCCGCAAGTTCCAGACGGCGATCGATGAGATTGACAAGACGATTAGCCATCTGCAAAAAACCAAGGAGGCGTTGCTGTCCTCCGAGAACAATCTGCGCCTGGCCAACAAGAAAGCCGACGATCTTACCATTCGCAAGCTCACGTGGGGCAACAAGACCATGAAGGCCGCCTTTGACGAGGCGCGCGGGGCTGCGCTAGAGACAAACGATGAGCCCGCCGAGGCGGATTCGTATGAGGTCGAGGATGCCGAGTAGAGGATAGCGTATCGCGCAAAAAGCGGGGCCGCTGGCGATGTTGCCAGCGGCCCCGCTTCGTTTCGTCCCATTGCGCCCGGCTAGTCTTCGAGCAGGTCCTCGATAAAGCCGACACGGTAGATCTTGAAGATGACCTCGCCGCCGTCCTGCGTGGCGTCCAGATCGACATCGCCCATGATGCCAAAGTCGTGGTCGCCATCCTCGTCGGCAAAGATCTGGTGCACGTGCCATACGTGCGTGGTCTTCTCGTCGGACTCGTCGATGGAAAACATCGCGGCGCTGCGGGCATCTCCGTCGGTGAGGATCTCCTCATGCTGCTCGTGGTAAGCGTCGAGCGCTTTTTGCCAGCGGATCTCGCTCATGCCCCAGTCGTCGTCGAGCTCGCCCAGGTCGCGAACGTGCCCGCGGGCGGCAAGGGTCACGCGGCGGAAGAGCGCGTTGCGCACCAGCAGCGTGCAGCCGCGGCGGTCCGCCACGACCTCGTCGATGCCCCGCGGCGGCGCAGCATCGAGGGCTGCCGGGTTGCCGGCGTTCTCCCACTCGTCCACCAGGCTCGAGTCCACCGAGCGCACCACAAAGCCCAGCCACGAGATAATGTCGCGCAGGCGCTCGTCGCGCTTCTCGATGGGCACGGTGCGGTCGAGTGAACGGTAAGCCTCTGCCAGGTAGCGCAGCAAAATGCCCTCGGAGCGGGCGATGCCGAGCTTTTGAATGTAGCCCTTAAAATCGCTCGCGCTTTCCAGCATATCGCGCAGAACGCTCTTGGGAGAGAGCTGATAGTCGTTTGCCCAGGGCACTTCCTGGCAGTACTTGTCGAAGGCGGCATCGAGCAAGTCCTCGAGCGGTTTTTCGTAGGTGACATCCTGGATGCGCTCCAGGCGTTCCTCATATTCGACGCCGTCAGCCTTCATTTCGGCCATCGCGCGGTCCCGCGCTGCGCGCTCCTGAGCGCGCAGCACCTGCTTGGGATCCTCGAGCGTTGCCTCGACCATCGAGATGAGGTCCATGGTATAGGTCTCGCTCTCGGGATCGAGCAACTCCAGCGCGGCAAGCAAAAACGGCGAGAGCGGCTGGTCGAGCGCGAAGTCCTCGGGCAGATCGACCGTCAGCGCATAGTCAATATCTGGTGCGGTGTCAGTCGGGGCATCGGGTGCGGGTGGCACCTCGGTGCGAACGACGACGCCGGAATCGATGAGCGTGGCGAAGATTTCGTCGGCGCGAACCTCGAGCTTGGCTTTTTCTTCGGGGGTCTGCAGGCTTGTCTCGATGAGGTCGTGCACGCGGGCGCGAGCGTCACCGCCCTGCTCGACCACGCTAATCACCATGGAGTGTGTGATGCGAAGGCGCGGCTTGAGCGTTTCGGGCTGCGTCTCGATCAGGCGCTCAAAGGTCTGCTTGTTCCAGGTGACAAAGCCCTCGGGGGCCTTCTTCTTTTTAATCTTGCGGAGTTTTTTGGGGTCGTCGCCCGCCTTGGCCATGAGCTTGGCGTTCTCGATCTCGTGCTCGGGTGCCTCGGCAATCACCATGCCCTCGGTATCGAAGCCCGAGCGGCCGGCGCGACCGGCAATCTGATGGAACTCGCGGGCGCGCAGGCGACGCATCTTGTAGCCGTCGAACTTTGTGAGCGCGGTGAGGACCACGGTGTGGATGGGCACGTTGATGCCGACGCCGAGTGTGTCGGTGCCGCAAATGACGGGCAGTAGGCCCTGCTGCGCCAGGCGCTCGACCAGCAGACGATAGCGCGGCAGCATACCGGCGTGGTGCACGCCGACGCCGCAGCCGAGCAAACGCTTGAGGATCTTGCCGAAGGCCGTCGAGAAGCTCGTTCCCTTTGCCGCTTCTTTGATGGCTTCGCGCTGCTCCTTGCTGGCGATGCCAAAATTGGCGAGCGACTGTGCCGTCGCAAGGGCGGCATCCTGGCTAAAGTGCACGATGTAGAGCGGGGCCTCGCCGCGGCGCATCGCGAGCTCGACGGTGCCCTCGAGGGAGGTCGTCACATAGTCGTAGCTCAGCGGCACAGGGCGTGGGGCATCGACGACCAAGTCGCAGGTAGCGCCGGTGTGTTCCTCGAGCGAGGCGGCAATCGCGGTGACATCGCCGAGCGTGGCGCTCATGAGCATAAACTGCGTATGGGGCAGAGTGAGCAGCGGCACCTGCCAGGCCCAACCGCGATCAGGGTCGGCAAAGTAGTGGAACTCGTCCATGGCGACGCAGCCAACATCGGCATCTTCGCCCTCGCGCAGTGCGTCGTTGGCAAGGATCTCTGCCGTGCAGCAGATGACGGGCGCCTTGGTGTTGATATGCGTGTCGCCGGTGATCATACCGACGTTATCGCGGCCGAGCACCTGCACCAAGTCGAAAAACTTCTCGCTGACCAGAGCCTTGATAGGAGCCGTGTAGTAGCAGCGCTTGCCCTGCGCCATGCCCATAAAGAGCATACCTAGCGCGACAAGCGACTTGCCCGAGCCGGTCGGCGTGCCCAGAATGACGTGATCGCCGGCGGCTAGATCTATGAGGGCCTCTTCTTGGTGGTCCCACAGCTCAATACCGCGATTGCTCGTCCATTCAAAGAAGCGCTCGAAGGCCTGGTCGGGCGTGAGCCACGGTTCGGGCTCGCTGCCGTCCTCGGGCTCCCACCAGGTGGGGGAGAGCGCACCGAGTGAGCCGAATTCGGCTTCGGTTCCCGTGCCGCCCGAGAATGAGCTGGCGGCGCCGGCGCCAGAGACGGTGCTGGCGGCGGTATCTATCGTGGTCTGTGCCATGTGGGGGTACTTTCTCTCGCCGTTTGTCCGCCATCCATTATGGCGTAGCGGCGGTGCGGGGCGCCAGCGCGAAAGAAAATGCAGGAAATGGGCGTTCTGCTCAGCCGTTTGGTGCAGTTGTCAGCTAAGTGAGTAGACTTTTTGCAATATCGCGAGCACATGACTTTTGCGCAAGGGCTCTACCTGCGGTTTTATTTCTTCCTATGCGGGTTGTGCTTGGCTATTGCAAAAAAGTCTACTCACTTAGGTTTGAGGGTCGTTCATCGGTGCCTATTTGTGCTTGCTCGCTGGCGTAGCGACCGCCAAAAGCCCCTATGACTCCTGCGGAAGGCGCTTTTTGCCTTTGCGGGCGCGGTTCCTAAAGTTCTCGACGGCCTCTTCCATGCCCAGAGGTACATAGGTGAGCTCATCGAGGTTATTGGGTAGGTAGCAGGCAAGACTTTGTTCCTGCACGCGGCCCGCCGCGAGCTGTTCGTCGGTTGGCAGCGCACCGGGCGTGGCGCAAATGCCATAGACGACGGCACCCATCTCGCGCGTGCGGCATTCGTATTCGGTCTCGGGGTGCTCGGGATGGTCGCGGCGGACGTCGTCACTTACCCAAAGTGTGTCGTAGCCTGCCGCGGCAAACTGCCCCAAAGCGTAGTCGCGCAATGGCTTGCTGTCAGTGCGCAGTGTGACGGCGGCGCCGGCTGAAAAGAGCGGGCGGTAGAGCATCAGATGGTCGACATGGACGAGTCGTTTTTTGGCGTACTTGGCCTTGGGCTGCGGCGTGGGAAAGTTGATGGTTATGGCGTCGAGCTCGCCTGCGGCAAACAGTTGCGGCAGCGATGCGGCGCCTCGGGGCAGGACAAGTGCGTTGGTCAGTTCCTGCTCGCATATTTTCTGCGCGGCATAGGCAATGCAGATGGGCTCCTGGTCCATGCCGATAAAGAGCGTGTTTGGCTCGTGGGCCGCGCGCTCTACAAGGTACGTTCCCTTGCCACAGCCAAGATCCAGGTGAAGGTGTTCGAAGGGCTTGCTGCCAACTGGCGCGCAAGCCTCGCGCCAATCTCCGGCATAGGCCTCGGGGTTCGTCTCAATCGCATCGGCGTAGCGCTCCAGGCGCTCCTCGAGCACAAAGTTCTTAGGCGTGCGAACGTGGACGGCTCCCATGAGGCTCCTTGTTTATAAGTATGGAACGCATGACCGCGCGTTCCGTCAATGGGTTGAAAAAGGGTGGGCATAGCTTGCCCGAAAGATGCGATGCGGCTCGGCGGCGAGTCGCCGATACCTACAGACGCTTGAGAATCACGTAACGGTTGAGCTCGCCGCTGCGACCGTCGGCATGGAAACGCTCAAGCTCGCGCACGGGGACATCGCCGCTCTTGTAGAACGTACGGACGCCGCGCACCAGGTCGGTGATCTGCTGATCGTCAAAGTGATGACAATAGCGGTAGGCGTGGCGGTCGTTTTGCCAGCCAATGAGGTGGTCGCCGGCTTCAAACTGCGCGGAATCGTAGCCCTCAAACGGCGGGGTGAGCTCGGCGCGGGCTTCGGCTCGAACGGCCTTGCGCGCCATGCGCTCGTCGTTCATAAACTCCCAAAAGCTGATGGCGATGATGCCGCCCGGGCGCGTCTGGCGTACCAGGGCGTCGAGCACGCGTACGCGGTACTCGCACGACGGCACGTGGTGCATAAAGCCAAAGCAGACCGAGATATCGGCGAGCGGGGCATCGAAAAGCACATCGGGCGTCTCGGCGGGGTTGAGCTTCATGAGGGCGTCGAGCGCATCGAGTTCCTGGAAGTGCAGGTTGGGAATGCGCAGGGCGTGGCCGTGGGCGTCTATTGCCAAATCTTGGCACGAGTCGACACCATAGAACTCAAACGGGCAGCTGGCATCTGCCGAGGGGTTTGCGCCGTCGACGCCCTTGGCGGCAAGTGCCCCGCCGGCGGCAAAGTTCTCGAATCGCATATTGCCGCAGGCAAGGTCGAAGACGCGGACGGGATGCTCGATCGTGGCCACATCGAGCTGCTCGAGCGCGATGTCCATGGTGCGCACCCAGCCGGGCCACGGGGCTTGGCGCGTATCGGAAAAGGAGGCGGAGTGCTCGCGATAGAACGTATTGTTGAGCTGGATGAGCGATGATGCGAAATCGCGGTTCACGGCGCGGAACTCCCTCCGATGGCGGTGCGGAATAAACAGTACGACCATACTACCGTTAACGCCGCAACGGGGACAACCGAGCTGTGGGTCATTGCTTTGTTTGGACACATTTCCGCAGCTCATATGTGCCCGCAACCGTCGGTTGTCAAAAATCTCACTAGAATAGGTGGCATGATTTTGGCGGTGGCGGATAGATTTTTAACTGTGCAAGGCGCCTTAAGAACAAAAACGGTCCGGCGGCACGGCTGGCATCGCATAGGAGGAACCATGAATGTAGAAACTGCTCAGCGGCTCGCCGACCTTCGCCGCAGCAAGGGCTTTAGCCAAGAAGGATTGGCGCGAAAGCTGGGACTGTCACGCCAAGCGGTCAGTAAATGGGAACGCGCGGAGAGCTCGCCCGATACCGAGAACCTGATTTCGCTCGCCAAGCTCTATGGTGTGAGTCTGGATGAGCTGCTCAATCCGAGCGATGAGATCGAGGACGATATCGAGTTCGAGAACGAGGACCGCGCCCGCCAGCGTGAGGCCGAGGCGGCAGAGCGTGCCCGTACCCACGAGGCGGCGGCACGCGCTACCGAGGCGGCAACGCAGGCGAGTGATGCTGCGGCCAAGGCGGCGCAAGCGGCAAGCTGGAGTGCACAGGCCGCCAATGCCGCTACGGCGCAGGCGGCGAGTGGCGGTGCGGTTGGCTCGACTCCGGTGAAGGGCCCGTTCCAGTCGTTCCCGTATTGGGCTGTGTGTTGGCTGCTGTTCTTTTTGCTGATGTTCCCGTTTGGTGCCGGCCCCTTTGCCGCGCTGATCTTCTTTACGATTCCCATCTATCACTGGGTGGCGCGTGCACTCGATGGTGATTGGGCGCGCGGGGATATTCAGGTTGGTTCGGCACCGGTGGCGATCAAGGCCCAGGGGAAGGATACTTCTGCGGAACCTGATGCTGACGTGGCTACCGCGACCACCGCCGAGCCGATTGCCAAAGAGGGTGACGAATGATGAAGCTTTCGCATGAATCCAAGGTACACCTGGGCGTTGGCATCGGGGCGTTTGCGCTCATCATTGGGCTTGTATTTGGCGTTTCGCGGACATTGATTCATTTTGATGGCCCGTGGGATCTCGACGATGTTGTATCCAGCTTGTCCGGTAGGGACGATGTGGTGCGCGAGGGCGATCTTTTGGATGACGGTAACTATTCCGCTCAGCCTCAGCAGCTTTCGAGTACGACTTTTGATGCCGATATGTTCCGCTACCTCGATTTCGATATCAATGCGGCTTCGGTGGACGTCAAGGTTGTTGATGGCAACAAGGCTCGCGTTATCGAGCGGGGGCGCGTTGCCAAGGGTATGGATGCCTCCAAGGCCGCGGCGCAAAACATCGCATCCGTCGAGGACTCGACGCTCAAGGTTTCCCAGTTTGGAAGTGATGACGGTAAGGCAATCGATCGCTCGGTTACGGTTGAGCTGCCGCGCCGTGTTGCCGAACATCTGAAGGGGATCAACGCGCACGTGGGCTCGGGTGATTTGCAGATTGCCGGTGTCATCTGTGATGGTTTTGACCTTTTCCTGGGTGCGGGAGATGTAGAGTTTACAGGCAGCGTGACTGATGCGCTCAGTGCTGAGGTCGGTTCGGGTGATGTGACGTTCGAGCTCTACCAGGCCCCCGCGAAGTCGATGAACGTAAGCGTGGACTCGGGCGATGTGGAGGTAACGGTTCCGAACTCTACGGGCTTTACGGCGAGCCTTACTCTGGGTAGCGGTGACTTCGAGAGCGATTTCCTTCCGGATAGCTACGACGATGAGGCGATTTCGAGCCTCGAGTTCGATAATGGCGATAAGTCCGCCACGTATCGCTTTGCGGTTGGTTCGGGCGACATGTCGTTCAATCCGGAATGACGACGGCGGGCTAAGTCCGCAAACATAGATGCTTATACGCGCTGTTTGATGTAGGCGCCGGAGCCGTGACGGGCTCCGGCGCCTTTGCCTTTACAATGGGGTCATGGAACAGATTATTTTGAACATACTCGATGCCCTGCGTCGCGGCGAGACCGTGGACGACAAGGCGCTCGTCAAACTGATACATGCCGAGGCGCGCCGTGAGGGTGCCGACAAGCGTGATCTGGCCAAGCGCCGTCTGCTGCCGTTTTACCAGCGGGTGAAGCGCGAGGAGCCGGCTCGTTGGGCTGGATGGAATGTCGATGCCGATCTGGAACGCCAACTGCTGCAGGTGCTGCGTATGAAGCCGCGCCGAACGGCCTCGGGCGTGGCGACCATTACCGTCATCACCAAGCCCTGGCCATGCTCGGGCGATTGCCTGTTTTGCCCCAACGATCTGCGCATGCCCAAAAGCTACCTGCACGCCGAGCCGGCGTGCGCCCGTGCAGAGCAAAATTGCTTTGACCCGTATCTGCAGGTGAGCGCCCGTTTGACGGCGCTTTCGCAGATGGGGCATGCGACCGACAAGATCGAGCTCATCGTGCTCGGCGGTACCTGGAGCGACTATTCGCAAGGGTATCAGGCATGGTTTATGTCGGAGCTCTTCCGTGCGCTCAATGATGATGCGGTGGCGGGCGTGGCGGCAAACCCCATGTTGGCGCGTCCGGGCATCAGCCGTGCCGAGGCGGGGCGTCTGCTCGATGACGCTCCCGCCGATGCCCTGCCGCCTGTGGTAGCAGAGCGCCGCGAGCGCTATCGGGCCGCCGGCATTGCGACAGATGAGGCCGAGCTTGCTGCCGGCGTTGCTGACGAGCAGGGGCGTGTGGATGCTGCCGTGGGCGGCTATAACCGTGCGGTGCGTCGTCTGTACGGCCCCGGTACGCCGTGGGGCGAGGTCACCGAGTGGCAGACGGCAACGATGGAGGAGCTCGAGCGTCAGCAGCGCATCAACGAGACGGCGAAGCATCGCGTGGTGGGACTCGTTATCGAGACGCGCCCCGATGCCGTAACGCCGCAGGCCCTCACGCTTGTCCGCCGTCTGGGCTGCACCAAGATTCAGATGGGTATCCAGAGCCTCGACCAGCATTTGCTCGATATCAACGAGCGTCGCATTTCGGTGGCGCAGATCGAGCGGGCGTTTTCGCTTGCGCGCCTATTTGGCTTTAAGATTCACGCGCACTTTATGCTCAATTTGTTGGGCGCCACGCCCGAGGGGGACAAGCGCGACTACGAGCGCTTTATGACCGAGGGGGCCTTTATGCCCGACGAGGTCAAAGTCTACCCGTGTGCGCTCATCGAGGTCTCGCGCCTGGTGGGCTGCTACGAGCGCGGCGAGTGGCGCCCCTATACCGAGGAAGAACTGCTCGATGTGCTGGCCGATGACATCGTGGTGACGCCGGCATTCTGCCGCATCAGCCGCATGATTCGCGACTTTAGTTCCGATGACATCATGGTGGGCAACAAGAAGCCCAACCTGCGTCAGCTCGTCGAGAACCGCCTGGCTGCTCGGGGTGACGGTGCGACGGTGCGTGAGATTCGCTATCGCGAGATCAGCACGGCGGGTGCCGACTTGGATGAGCTATCTCTTGATGAGGAAGTAGCGTACGAGACGCCGGTGACTTACGAGCGCTTTTTGCAGTGGGTGACGCCGCGGGGCAAGATCGCGGGCTTTTTGCGGTTGTCGCTGCCCGATCGCGCTTTTGTTGCCGCACATGCGGACGAGCTGCCGACGATGCCGGACGAGGCGATGATTCGTGAGGTGCACGTGTATGGCATGGCGGCGCGCGTGGGCGATCAGGGCCAGGCAGCGCAGCATCACGGTTTGGGGCGTTTGCTCGTAGAGCATGCATGCGAGATTGCCCGGGATGCGGGTTATGCGCGCATCAACGTGATTAGCGCGATTGGCACACGCGAGTACTACCGCCATCTTGGATTTTATGACCATGGCCTTTATCTGCAAAAGGAGCTCTAGATGAACAAGCCGAGTGTTTCTGCCGGCGTCGTTGCCGGCGTTGCTCTGGGAGCCGCGGCGCTTGGTGCGGCCGCTGTCGCTGTTCGTGCTGCCTGTCTGCAGGTCGCACGTACCCGCAACGGGTTGGCGCGTGTGAAGCGTGTACACGACGAGAGCGGTGACGAGGTCCGTGTGCTCGTGCAGGGCGGCGTCTACCAAAGCGCGAGCTACGTTGGCGAGCGTTGGGCGGAGCCCGTCTTTGCGTACTATCGTGCGTTTGACGATGTGTTTGAGGCCGAGGGCGCAATGCGTGACGCTTATGGTCACGGTATCGACCGCATGCTCATGCTGGGCGGCGGCGGGTTTGCCTATCCTAAGTTCGCGCTGATGTCGCACGAGGGCTTGCGCATGGACGTTATTGAGTATGACGGAGAGATAACGCGTCTGGCGCGCCGTTGGTTCTACCTGGATGAGCTGGAGCACACGGTGGGCGATCGCCTGCGGGTGATTACCGCTGAGGCTCGCTCATATCTGGGCGTGACGAGCGTGGGTCATCGTCGCTACGACGTGGTCGTGAGCGATTGCTTTGGCGGTGCCGAGCCCGTGCGCGAGCTGGCAACCGTTGAGGCGTTGCGTTTAGTGCGGGGCAGCCTAAATGTCGGCGGCATCTACGTTGCCAATATCGTGAGTGCGAACGAGGGGAGCGATGTGTCGTTCCTGCGCGATTGCGCCGCCACGACGCTCGAGGTGTTCGATCACGTTTGGGTGGTGCCCTGCGGCGATGCGGAGTTCGGCGGCGAGGAAAACTACCTGCTCATCGCCAGCGACGGCGACTATGCCTTTGCCGAAGCCGTGCCCTTCGACACCGACTTCCTCGGCACCGTCCTTCATGACAAGTAAGTCTCCCCGTCCCAAAAAGACTGGTCTTAGGCGTGGTCGCGCCAGCTGCGGACACGTTGCTTCATACCCTCGATGTCGAGCACGCCTTCGGCGAAGCCTTTGCGCACGAGCTCCTCGGGAACGTACTCGTCGTAGCGATCAAAATAGGGTACCTCGCCGGGATGGACGAGCTCGATGGGATCGAAGTCCTTTTCGGCCTCGGCGGCGAGTACCTCAAAGAACGTCTCCTCGTCGGCCTTCATCTTAAACTGCATAAAGTACGGGCGTGAAGGGTCGAGTCCGCGAAGGCCCAGTTCCGCGGCACACTTGATCTTGAGCATGCGCTCGAGTGCCAAAAAGGCGTAGCTACCCAGCCAGGGGAAGAGCACCCAGGTGTCGCCGCCCAGGTTAATGAGCGGTTTAGTTCCCGCCCCCGAAATCTCGGCGGTATGACGAGCCTGTGCAAGGCGTGCCCGCGCGTTGCCCATGAGGTACGGATATGCCGCGTGCTCGTTGAGCGCCTTGCGCATGCGCTCGAGTACGTGTGTATTGATGTCGCCGGGGCAGTCGCCAAAGTAGGCCGGCACACGGCCCTTGACCTGCGTGGCAAAGACGGTATGACGCTTCCAGTCCACTTCCTCGACAATCCAGCAGTGTCCGGCGATAGCGATGCGCTCACCGGGCGGTGGGGGATTGACGATCGTGCCCAGCTCGGCCGATTCGCTCCGGACGGTAAACTCCTCGTTTTCCTGGAACACGGCGTAGAACTTAAAGTTGTTGATGATGCGCTCGCCCGCGAGACCCACGATGAGCCCGCCACCTTCGGTGACCTGGATATGGTCGATCTTAATGAGGTGACGTAGCAGCACACGGTAATCGTCTGCCGAGACACGGTGGAAATAGCTGAGCGTGAGCACGCGCTGGGCAAGTTCGGCCGGCGTGAGCTCGCCGGTGCTGGCGAGGGTCGACATAGTCTGGTGATAGAGCAGGCTGTAGGGGAGACGATCGAGCTCGGGTGACTCGACCCACTTTTCCTCGCGATAGAGTTGTACGAGCGCGATACCCTGCAGGAGCTTCCAGGGAATGGTTTCGGGCATCATCGTGCGCGGCTCGGGCTCTTCCTCGCGCATGACAAACCACATCTCGGGCGGAAGATCGCGACGGCCTGTGCGCCCCATGCGCTGCAAAAAGGAGCTGACGGTAAACGGCGCGTCAATCTGGAAGGCGCGCTCCAGGCGGCCGATATCGATACCGAGCTCCAACGTAGAGGTGGTGACGGTTGTCTGCGTCTGCTCCTCGTCGCGCATGAGCTCCTCGGCCGTCTCGCGCAGCGATGCCGAAAGGTTGCCGTGATGGATTAGAAAGCGGTCGGGCTCGTGTCGACTTTCGCAGTAGCTGCGCAGCATGGAGCACACGGCCTCTGCCTCCTCGCGCGAGTTGGCAAAGACCAGGCACTTGCGGCCGCGCGTATGCTCAAAGATATAGCCCATACCGGGGTCGGCGTTTTCGGGCGCCGTGTCGGTGGGGTTGAGAAGCGCCTGCTCGGTCGCACGTGGGATGTCGACTTCGCCCTCGGGGGCCGAGGAAGTGCGACGGTCTTTGGGAGCGGCCTTGTCCCGCGCCTGCTCACGACGTTGACGGTGTTCCTCCTGTGTAAGCTGTCCGCTGTGGCACATGTCTTGTCCGGATGCGGGCAGCGCCGCGGGCGCCGCCGTCTCAATACGCTCGCAAGCAAGCACCTCGGCTTCTTGTGGACCTGTGCCTACGAATCCTCGTTGCTGAGCCTGGGGGCCCGAGTTGTAGAAGTGCTCCATGGAGATGCGCCACACGCGGCGCGGTTCCTCAAAGCGGGGGATAACGCAGTCGCGCCCCGTTCCCTGCGAGAGAAAGGCGCCCGTGCGCTCGGGGTCGCCGATGGTGGCCGAAAGGCCAATGCGGCGGGGCTGCACGCCTGCCATGCGCGAGAGGCGCTCGATAAGACAGAGCGTCTGCCCGCCGCGGTCGCCGCGCATGAGCGAATGGACTTCGTCGATAACCACATAGCGCAGGTCGCAAAACATGCGCGGGATCGCCATGTGCTTATGGATCAGGAGCGCCTCGAGCGACTCGGGCGTAATCTGTAGGATGCCGCTCGGTTTTTTGATGAGTTTGGCCTTGTGTGATTGCGAGACATCGCCATGCCAGTGCCAGACGGGGATATCGGCTTCTTCGCACAGGTCGTTGAGGCGGACGAACTGATCGTTGATGAGCGCCTTGAGGGGGCCAATGTAGAGGGCGCCCACGCTTGCGGGCGGGTTCTCCCAAAACTCGGTCAGGATGGGAAAGAAGGCTGCCTCGGTTTTGCCGGAAGCCGTGGATGCCGTCAGGAGCACATTATCTTGCGTGTTAAAGATGGCATCAGCTGCTGCAACCTGGATAGAGCGTAGACTCTCCCAATCGTGGGAGTAGATGAAGTCTTGGATAAACGGGGCGTAGCGGTCAAAGGCGTTCACGGGGCCTCCTTTCAACATCGAATCTCTCAACGCGGCTGGCAACGGCTTGCTGCATTACTGCTTCAACGTTTGCCCAGATAAAACCTGCCAAAATAAACCTGTCCCTTTTTGGTAGGTTAGATGGTGAATTCGGCGAAGTTGCGCTCGTCGGATGATGAGGACGATTCGCTGGCCGGCGCGAGGGTGTCGCCGCCGACGCTTTGCAGCAGCTCTGCCACGTTGGCGTCGGGGTTCTGGCACAGGATATCGAGTAGCTCGATAAAGTCGCGGATGACCTCACGCGGCGTCAAGTGCGTATCGGCTCCCACGCGGCCAAACTCAATCTTGAGGAAGTCCACCAAGTCGTTCTCGGTAAGCGTGGGCGTCCAGCCAAAGTAACCGGCATGGATTTGCATGAGTTTTTCGATGAGCACCAGCAACTCCTCATAGGTGAGTGGCTGCAGGCGGATGATGGGCGCGAGCATGTCCTTAAGGTCTTCGCGCGCAAAGCGGCCCTGAGCGAGTCGGCTGCGCAGGGCCTCGTAGGAGAACACGCCGCGGCGGCGGTCTTCGATGGAGGTTGGCGTGCCGCCCATGATCATGCCTAGGTACTGCGCCTTGCCCTGGAGCGTGTCGTTGTACATGGTCAAGATCTTCTCGTAGTTGTATTGGCGCGTGATGGCGTTGGGAATCTTATACAGATTCACGAGCTCGTCGATGAGCACCAGCATGCCCTTGTAGCCACTGCAGACCAAAAAGCGCGCAATGAGCTTAACGTAGTCGTACCAGTCGTCATCGCTGATGATGGTCGAGGAGCCCAGCTCGGCGCGAGCCTCGCTCTTGGTGCGGTATTCGCCGCGAATCCATTTGGTCACGCGGATCATGGCCTCTTCGTCGCCCTCGGATACGGCCGTGCGATAGCGGCGAAGCATGCGGGTGAAGTCGAAGCCGTGGACCATCTCTTCGAGCGGGGCCAGTTGGGCATTAACGACAGACTCGTCGGCGTCGGTACACGAGGCGACCCAACGATCCAGGATAAGGTTGAGCGCGCCGCCCTCGGGGCGCGTCTTGGTCGATATGTTGCGGATAAGCTCGCGGTAGGTGGCAAGGCCCTGTCCCTGACCGCCCTGCAGGCGGCGCTCGGGCGACAGGTCGGCATCAGCGACGACGAATCCCTCGCCCATGGCGTGCGTGCGGATGGTCTGGAGCAAAAAGCTCTTGCCGGCGCCGTAACGACCGACCAGAAAGCGGAAGCTCGCGCCACCGTCGGCGATGAGACTCAGATCGGTGAGCAGGGCGCGGATCTCGACCTCGCGCCCTACGGTGATGTAAGGAAGACCGATGCGCGGGACCACGCCGCCCTTGAGCGAGTTGAGAATGACGGCAGCGACGCGCTTGGGCACGCGGGGTGCTGCGGATGCGGTATCACTCATGGTCTAGGTATCCTCTCACGTCTGCTTCGTAGTCCTCAATAATCTGCGGCCCTGCCGCGCTAAATTCAATTACGGTGTCGCCCACCAGGTCAAAGAGCGCCTCGTTGATGGTATCGACGAGCATGTCCTCGCTCTGCCCCGATTGCGCTACCGCTGATTCCGCCTGTACTGCGTTGTGCTCGAGCAGCGCGCGGAGATAGGCGTCTGCGGCGGGTGCGAGTTCGTTCGTGGCGTCAGCGGGCGCAGCAGCTGCGAACGCGGGCGTCGGCGCGAGAAGCGGTGCCACGACACCAAACTGTTC
>DXZO01000042.1:0-28009 GCA_019419625.1 Collinsella sp.
TGCGGGATTATCTGAAATCTCACCCCAATGCGGCGGTGGTCAATCTGGGCTGCGGACTGGACAGCACAGGAAGAAGCTGCGACAACGGCAGTTGCAAGATTTATAATCTGGATCTCCCAGATGTGATCGCCGTGCGCAATGAGCTGTTGCCCGCCGAAGAGCGGGAGGAAAACATCCCCTGCAATTTGAACGATGCCGAATGGTTCTCCCAAATCGATGCCTCCGGCGGTGCGGTGTTCTTTGCCTCCGGCGTGTTCTATTATTTTCTGACCGAGCAGGTCAAGGCACTGGTGCAGCGAATGGCAGACGCTTTCCCCGGCGGTGTGCTGGTCTTTGATGCGGCGAACCGAACGGCGGTAAAGATGATTGCCAAGACATGGCTCAAGAGCGCGAAGATCAAAGATGTGGGCGCGTATTTCGCGGTTTCCGACGCTCCCAAAGAGATTAGTGCGTGGGATAGCCGCTTGCAGGTCACCAGCCGGGGCTACATGCTGGGTTACAACGATTTGAGGGACTCTTCTGTCAGCTGCTTTTTCCGGTTTCTCGCAAGGGTCGGTGACAACGGGATGAAAATGCAAATCGTGAAAATAAGATTTTGAGAGGCGAAAACGAAGCGCATTCACTTTGACGTCGAAGAAGACGGCTTTTACGGCGCATATTGGGCGTGCAAGGACACGCATACAGCAGCGGGCACGGATTCAATTGAAACCGTGCCCGCTATCTGATACTATTTTATTTTATCGAACGTATGTTCTATTCCCACTCAATCGTCGCGGGCGGCTTGGACGTGATGTCGTAGCACACGCGGTTGGCGCCGGGAACCTCGGCCACGATGCGGCCGGAGATGCGGGCCAGGACGTCGTAGGGCAGCTTGGCCCAGTCGGCGGTCATGGCATCGCTGGACTCGACGGCACGCAGGATAATTGGGCGCTGGTAGGTGCGCTCGTCGCCCATAACGCCGACGGACTTAATGTCGGGCAGGACGGCGAAATACTGCCAGCAGCTATGCTCGGAGTTGCGCTCGCCGGTCTGCTCAAACAGACGCTGGTTATAGGCGTCGAGCTCCTCGCGCACGATGGCGTCGGCATTCTTGAGGATCTCGAGCTTCTCCTTGTCGACCGCGCCGATGATGCGGATGGCCAGACCCGGGCCCGGGAAAGGCTGGCGGAACACGATGTTACCCGGCAGGCCCAGCGCCAGACCAAGTGCACGGACCTCGTCCTTAAAGAAGTGGTCGAGCGGCTCGATAAGGTCGAAGTGCACGCCCTCGGGGAACGGGATCAGGTTGTGGTGGCTCTTGATGGTGGCCGTCTTGCCGCCCGTCTTGCGCGCGCCGGACTCGATGATGTCGGGGTAGATGGTGCCCTGAGCCAGGTACTTGACCGGCTTGCCGTCGCACTCGAGCTGCTGGGCGACCGCGAAGAACTCTTTCCAGAACTGCGTGCCGATGATGCGGCGCTTCTCCTCGGGCTCGGTCACGCCGGCCAGAAGCTCGGCGTAGCGGTCCTCGGCGTGGACGTGGATAAAGTCGACGTCAAACTGCTTGGTGAAGACCTCCTCCACCTGCTCGGGCTCGCCCTTGCGCAGCAGGCCGTGGTTGATGAACACACAGGTCATCTGCTTGCCCACGGCGCGAGCGCCCAGCGCAGCCACGACGGAGGAGTCGACGCCACCGGACAGGGCCAGAATCACGCGGTCGTCGCCAACCTTCTCGCGGAACTCGGCCGTCATGGTCTCGACCAGGTTGTCCATGCTCCAGTTGGGCTCCAGGCCGCAGATCTCAAACAGGAAGTTGCTCAGCAGCTGCTGACCGTACTCGGAGTGCTTGACCTCGGGGTGGAACTGCGTGGTGAAAATCTTGCGCTCGACGCACTCCATGGCGGCAACCGGGCACACGTCGGTGCTGGCGGTAACGGTAAAGCCCTCGGGCACCTCGGACACGGCGTCGCGGTGGCTCATCCACACGGTCTGCTCCATGGGCGTGGAGTTAAAGAGCTTGGCGCCGGCAGTGCGCGTAATAGTGGCGCGGCCGTACTCGCCCACCTCGGAGTGACCGACCTTGCCGCCGAGCGTCACGGCCGTGATCTGATGGCCGTAGCAAAAGCCCAGGACGGGAAGGCCAAGGTCAAAGATAGCGGGATCGATGGACGGAGCGTCCTCAGCGTACACGGAGGCCGGGCCGCCAGAAAGGATGAGCGCAGAGGCGTTCATCTCGCGAATCTCGTCGGCCGAGATGTCGCAGGGAACGATCTCGGAATACACGTTGAGGTCGCGGACGCGACGGGCAATGAGCTGACCGTACTGCGCACCAAAGTCGAGTACGAGGACCTTTGCGGAAGCCTTTTGATCCATGGTTTCCCCCTCTTGTTGGCGGGGAGCCGGTGCCCACCCGCGTGAATGAACGAAAATAACTTTCATAGTGTACACGTTATATGGGGTTTCTCGTCCCTCGCAGCCATCAGCGCACGGCAAACGCACGACCTGGGCCCCTATTTGACGGCAATTGGAGTGTTACCAAACGTTACAGATGATGTAATACGTTTGAACATTGGACGCCCTGTGCCACAATACTGCCGAACGACTCCGCCTCTGCGGCGGCAAATACGATAGGAATACCAGCATGAAGCGCATCCTTCTCATCGCCACGGGCGGCACCATCGCATCGACCGAGGACGGCAACGGCCTCTCCCCCGCCCTGACCGGTGAGGAGCTCGCCCAGAGCGTCCCCGAGATCTCGGGTCTTTGCGAGCTCGACGTGGTGCAGCCCATGAACATCGACAGCACCAATATGCGCCCCAGTGACTGGATGCGTATCCGCGACGTCATCGTCGAGGGTTATGCCGACCACGACGGTTTCGTGATTCTGCACGGCACCGACACCATGAGCTACACCGCGGCAGCGCTTTCCTACCTGATTCAGGACAGCCCCAAGCCCATCGTGCTCACCGGCTCGCAAAAGCCCATGGGTAACCCTTTTACCGACGCCAAGCTCAATCTGTACCAGAGCCTGCTCTATGCGCTCGACGAGCATTCGCACGACGTCTCGATCGTGTTTGGCGGCGTAGCCATTGCCGGCACGCGCGCCCGCAAACAGCGCACCATGAGCTTTAACGCGTTCATTAGCGTCAACTATCCGCCCATTGCCTATATCCGCAACGACCGCATCGTGCGCAACGGGCTTCACGGCACGCATCAGGGTGAAAACCCGGTGCGTTTCTACGACAGCATCGATCCGCGCGTATTTGTGCTCAAGCTTACGCCCGGCGTAAACCCGGGCATCCTCGACGCCCTTGCCGATGGCTACGACGCCGTGATTCTGGAGACCTTTGGCATTGGCGGTATCCCCGAGTTTGGTGAGTCGGGCGAGTCGTTCCAAGAGGCAATTTTCCGCTGGGTCGATTCGGGCCGCACCGTCGTTATGACCACGCAGGTCCCCGAAGAGGGCCTCGATCTGGGCGTTTATGAGGTCGGCCGTGCTTACGCCGATCATCCGGGCATTCTGCGCGGCGACGACATGACCACCGAGACGCTCGTGGCCAAAACCATGTGGGCACTCGGCCAGTCACGCGATGCCGCCGAAATCCAGCGCCTGTTCTACAGCCAAGTCAACCACGACCGCATCCCGATGGCGTAATTCAGTTGTCGACGAGTATCCCCTATTCGATGCCCTCGAGAAGCTCTGACACCGTCATGCCGAGTGCGGGTGCGATCTTAAATAGAACCTTGAGCGTGAAATTTGCCGTCCCATCTTCGATTCGGTCGAGGTAGGGTCGGCTGATTCCTGTCGCCACACAAAAATCAACCTTGGAGATACCAAGGTCCCTGCGTGTCTCTTCGACCCGCCTGCCAAGAATCTGTTTCGCACGTTCGTCCATGCAGCCGAGTTTGAAATGGAGCTGAACAAAAACGTAAACTATAGTTTACGTTTTGCCGAATACACAGGAGTTTTCTATGTCGGGTTCTTCGGTCCGCATGCACCGAACTACGCTTCGCACAAACAGCGCACCGCCCAAGCTCGTCGTCGTTGAAGCCGAATGCCTTTCGCCCGATGAGCGCACAGCATTTGCATTGCTATCAAGTCGCGTCGCCGCCGTTCTGATCCCTTGCCCGGCGCAAGGTGAACTTGCCATCCAATGCCAAACGCATAGCTGCTCGCTCAATCAGACTGCCGTAATCGCAACCAGCCAACGCGGCCTGCCCCTTCTCCTGGAAGCCGATATCGCGCTCACCCTTCGCGGCGCCGGATACGAAAACGAGGCCGCCGCCGACATGGTCTTTAAACCACGATCGAGCGGCGGCCTCGCAGCAGCCATTGAATATATGTGCAGGCTCGTTGCCTAAAGGCGCAAGCTAAAAGCCTAGGCCAAAGCCCGTTCCGGTAATCGCCGAGTACATAAAGTAAACGTTAACCACGTTGAGGAACACACCCGTGATGCAACCGTTGCGCAGGTAGCGTTCGCACACGATACGCGCCATGGCGGCGGAGTCATCATTGTTTTTAGCCTGGCGTCCTGCCGTAAAGTACGTCGCCACGCTCAGCAGCAGGTTGAGCACCGGCAGTGCCAGCAACTCGTAGCTCTTGCCCCAGCGCGTCGCCTCGCCGGCGGCATTAAACTTTGTTGCCACCTCGGGACCGATGTTGGGGATAACACACGCTGCGACCACCAGCGGAATCACCGCAAGCACGAGCAGCGCAATACCCATGTAGCCGGCTTTTTTGCCATATTTAAACATGTGCGTCGTCCTTACACGTTAAAGCGGAAGTGCACGACGTCGCCATCGGCCATGACATAGTCCTTGCCCTCAATACGCAGCTTGCCGGCGGCCTTGGCGCCCTGCTCGCCGCCGAGCTCGATGTAGTCGTCATAGCCAATGACCTCGGCCTTAATAAAGCCGCGCTCAAAGTCGGTGTGGATGACACCGGCAGCCTGCGGGGCGGTCGCACCCTGACGTACCGTCCAAGCCTTGACCTCCATCTCGCCGGCCGTAAAGAACGACTGCAGGCCGAGCAGCTTGTAAGCGGCCTGCGCGAGCACGTCCAGACCGGGCTGCTCCAGGCCTAAGCTCTCCAGGTAGTCGGCCGCATCCTCGGGATCGAGCTCGGAAAGCTCGGCCTCGATCTTGGCGCAAATCGGCAGCGGCTTGACGCCATCGATGGGCGCCAGATCGTCGTTAAGCATATCCTCGTCCACGTTGGCCACATACAGGATGGGCTTCATGGTGAGCAGGAACAGGCCCTTGGCGGCGGCGCGCTCCTCATCGGTCATCTCCATGGACGCGGCACGCTTACCCTCGTTGAGCCAGGCGAGCAGGCGCTTGGCGACCTCGAACTTGGGCATGAGCTCCTTGTCGCGCTTGGCCTCCTTCTCGAGCTTGGGCAGCTGCTTCTCGAGCGTGCCCATGTCGGCCAGGATGAGCTCGGTCATGATGGTGTCAGCATCGCCAGCGGGATCGACGAACTCGCCCGTGCGGCCCACCTCGCGCATGACGTTGGGGTCTTTAAAGTAGCGCACGACCTCGCAGATGGCGTCGGTCTCGCGAATGTTGGCCAGGAACTGGTTGCCCAGGCCCTCGCCCTCGTTGGCACCCTTCACCAGGCCAGCGATGTCGACAAACTCGACCGTAGCCGGCACAATGCGGCCGGGGTTAACGATGTCGGCGAGCTTTTGCAGGCGGCTATCGGGCACATCGACGATACCCACGTTGGGGTCGATCGTGGCAAACGGGTAGTTGGCGGCAAGGCCGGTCTTTTTGGTAAGCGCGGTGAACAGCGTCGACTTGCCCACGTTGGGCAGGCCCACGATACCGATGGAAAGGGACACGACAGCTCCTTTTGGTACAGGTACTTCAAACTGCATAAGTATAGCGCCGCCGCAGCATCTGGGCGAACCCGGACGCCACGGCGGCACGAATGAAGCAGAGATAGGGGTCGCTGACTAGTCCGCGAGTTTCTCCACCTGATCGAGCATCTTGTCGAGCTTGGCCTTCGCCTCAGCCTTGACCTTCTGGGCTTCTTCGTGGGCCTTAGCCTTCTGGGCGGCCTTTTCCTCGGCCTCGGGATCGACGACGACCAGGTTGGATGCATCATGCTCAACCAACTTGAACGCATGGTCAGGGCACACCTTGACGCAGGCTCCGCAGCCCAAGCAATACGTGGACTCCAGTGCAAAGCGGCCGCTTCCCACCAGGTCACAGGCAAACGTGGGGCACACGTTGACGCACTCGCCGCACGACGTGCACTTGTCAAAATCGCATTCCGGCGTGCTCACCTGCATGTTCTGGGCAAGCTCGGGGTGGTTTTGCAACGTCGAGAGCACCAGTTGGCGCCCGTGCGTGAGCAAACGGCGACGCTTGGCCGACGTGGCACCGCACATGGTGTTGAGCGTACGCTCAAGCTGCGTGATCTGGTGACGGTGGGCCTTCAACTTCTGCGTCACCGAGGCCAGCGCCGCCGTCGCCGGATTGAGCTTGGTCACCGTCAGGCCCGTGGTGCGGGCAATCTTATCCATGTACTCCTTGCGCTCGTACTCGCGGCGCTTATGACATTTGAGGCTCTTGGGGTCGACCTCCAGGCCCATGCCCGTACCGGCCCACTCCTCGGCAGTGGCGATGGCCTCGCCCAGAATATCCTCGCCACCGGTGTTGCGGCACTTATCGCACACGCCCAACGGCAGGTACACGCTCACGTTGGGATAGTCGGCCAGCACCGAGAACCAGGTCTCGGCCGTAATATCGCCCACGCAGGCAACGACGACCTCGTTTTCGCGCGGCATGCGCTTGAGGGCGCGCGTGCAGGTAACGTAGGCGGTCTCGTGGCTCGTAGCTGCAGAGACAATGTCGTCGTAAAGGTTTTTGGGCGCCAGGCGCGGCGAAATAATCGCCTCGGTCGGACAGGCAGCGGCGCACAGGCCGCACTTGCGACAGGAGTCGAGGATCTCGATAGCGTCTTCCTCGACCTCGATAGCGTTGACCGGGCACACATCCATGCACGCGGTGCAACCGCTCTTTTCGTTTTTGCAGGTCAAGCACGGAATGGTGTTGCCGCGCGGACGCTCCTTGTAGTCGGCAGGATTCCACTGCGGCGCCGACGGATCGAGTGCGTCGGTCACACCGCCAAGCGGGTTTTTAAGAAAGTCGAAACCCTTGCTGATTTCGATAATGTCATCAAACAGATCGTGTTCCTGCGCCATGCGCGGCCCCTCCCTGAGCAGTGCAAACAAGCAAGAAATAATGATACGCCATCGGCCCGTGCCTCGAGCAAATTACACGCGGAGCACCTTTGGGACAAATAGCCTATGGCCTATCGCCGCCTCGATTGCACAAGGTCAATCAAGCGCCAAACTATGCCTCGCACATGAGCTGCACGAGCTTTTGTTTGGTCACCTTGGCCTGCTCGTTGGCCATATTACGCTCGTTTCTAAAGGCCGCATTTGCAACACTCTGCAGGTCGGCATCGGAAATCTCGCCAAGGCCCAGATCCTCGAGCGTCGTCGGCAGACCAACACGCTGACAAAACTCGAGCACCTGTTCAAGCTCGGGCGCACGCTCCAGACGAAGCTGGACCACCAGACCAAACGCTACGGCCTCGCCGTGCATGGCCTTGCACTCGGGCAGAATCGTCAGGCCATTGGAGATGGCATGCGCCAACGCCAAGCCACCGCTCTCAAAGCCAACGCCCGAAAGCAGAATATTGCACTCGATCAGGCGCTCAACCGCTGGTGACATGCGACCCTTCTTGAGGTCGCGCTTAGCAGCGACACCACACTCCATAAGTGTGTCGTAGCAGGCACGTGCCGCGACCAGGGCAAAGTGCCCCGGCGTTCCACCATGCTCGTTGGCGCCGTGCGCCGCGGCGCACGAACGCGCCTCAAAGTACGTTGCCAGTGCGTCGCCCATACCGGCGACCGTCATACGCAGTGGGGCCGCCGCGACCACGTTGGTATCGACCACGACCAGGTCCGGATTCTTCTCGAGCATCAGATAGCGATCGAACGACCCATCCTCGTGATACAGCACTGAAATCGCGCTGCACGGACCGTCCGTCGAAGCCGCCGTGGGGCATACACACAACGGCAGCTCAGCATAAAACGCAACGGCCTTAGCGATATCGAGCATCTTGCCACCACCGATACCGACTACCATGTCGCAATACTCGGCCCGCGCTTCCTTGGCCATTTCGACAACGGCATCTTCCGTACACGGACCGTTGTAAATTTTAAAGAACGGCTCGCTTAGTTCTTCATCCAGAAATCCATCGACGATCTGCCTGCACAGCCGATCCTCGGTGCCCTGGTCAAACAAGACATAGGCAGCGCAGCCCAACCATGACAAATACCTGCCCTGACGCGAAAGTTCGCCCGGCCCCTGAACATACCGGCCGGGACCGCCATAAACCATAGGAAGCGCCATACGAGAATCCGCCCTTCATCAAACAACGATTGGTGCAAAGTAACCTGACCCCTTTGCACCATAGCAAAAGGGGCAAAGCCATCTGTTGGCTTTGCCCCTTCCTTAGCTTGATTTACTCATCCATGAGATAGTAGTGGCCCAGCGCGTCGGCACCCAGGATGGCGTTTGCGACCATCTCGGGCGTCACCTCAAACGGCATGTTGCACATGGTGTCCTCGGGCGCGCAAGCGGCCTCGGCAACGACCATGGCCTGCTCGCGCGTAACCTCGGCAACGCCAAGCTCCTTCATCGTGACCGGCAGGCCCAGCTCAATGCAGAAGCCCAGGACTTCCTCGAGTTTCTCAGTCGGAGCATCCTCGAGTACCAGCTGGACGATGGTGCCAAAGGCGACCTTCTCGCCGTGATACATGCCGTGGCACTCGGGCAGCATCGTCAGACCATTGTGGATGGCATGAGCAGCAGCAAGGCCCGAGCTCTCAAAGCCAATGCCCGAAAGCAGCGTATTGGCCTCGATGATATGCTCGACTGCAGGCGTGAGCGCACCCTTCTCCAGCGCGACCTTGGCCTTGACGCCATCGGCCATAAGCGTCTCGTAGCAAAGCTTGGCGAGCGCCAGACCGGCCATGCCGCCCTTGCCGCCAGCGCAGGTGCCACCGTCGGCATCATGCGTCGCCTGGGCCTCAAAGTAGGTTGCGAGCGCATCGCCCATACCGGAAACCGTCAGGCGCACCGGGCTCGCCGCGATAACCGTCGTATCCATCAGGACAATGTTGGGGTTTGCCTTAAGGAAGAGATATTTATCGAACTGGCCATCGTCGGTGTAGAGCACCGAAAGCGCCGAACACGGGGCATCGGTCGAAGCAATGGTGGGGCAAATGATAACCGGGGACTCCAGGTAATAGGCGACGGCCTTCGCGGTGTCGAGGATCTTGCCGCCACCGACGCCGACGATGATGTCGCAACCGTTGTCGCGAGCGAGCGCGACCAGGCGATCGACCTCACCCTTGGAGCACTCGCCGTTAAAGTCCTCAAACAGCAGCTCGGCCTTAGCCTCGGCAAAACCGCCCTCGATCTTGGCACCGACGCGCTTCTTGCCCGAAGGCGTCACGATGACGAGGGCCTTAGCGCCGAGCGGCTCGACATAGGAGCCGAGCTTGGCGAGCTCGTCCGGACCCTGGATGTACTTGCTGGGGCTATTGAAAATTGCAGCCATAACTATCCCATTCTCTAAAAGAAAAAAGAAAGGGGCTCCGTACAGATACGTGCGGAGCCCCTCGTTACGATAACAAGAGTCGATTAGAAATCGATGTCGGTGTCGTAGTAGCAGGCCTTGAGGATCTTCTCGAAGTCGGCAGCCTTGGTCTCACGCGGGTTCTCGGGCGTGCAGGCGTCGGTCTCGGCGTTCGCAGCGATCTCGGGCAGCTTGGCGAGGAACTCCTCCTCGGAAACCATCTGCGGGTTCTCGGCGTCGACCTTCACGCCACCATTCGCGTAATCCTTGATGGACTGCGGAATGTTGAGCTGGTCGTTGAGATCGCGAATCTTCTGGACGAGCGCAGCGATAAGCTCCTCGTTGGTCTCGCCGGGAAGGTGCAGGATCTCCTTGGCCACGTAAGCGTAACGCTCAGCAGCACGCGGGTCCTTGGAGTTCCACTGGATGACCTTGCCCAGGTACATGGCGTTAGCGGCACCGTGGATGATGTGGCCGTTCTCGAAGGCAGCACCGGTCTTGTGAGCCATAGAGTGAACGATGCCGAGCAGGCCCGAGGAGAAGGCGATACCGGCGATGCACTGAGCCTCGTGCATGTGCTGACGGGCCTCATGGTCGCCAGCATAGGACTTGGGCAGCCACTCGACGATCTCGCGGATGCCGTGCAGGGCGTTGGCGTCGGTGAACATAGAGGCGCAGGTGGAAACGTAGGCCTCCATGCAGTGGGTCAGAGCATCCATGCCGGTGTGAGCGCACAGCTTGGCGGGCATGGTGTAGGTGAGCTCGGGGTCGACGATGGCGACATCAGGGGTGATGTTGAAGTCGGCCAGCGGGTACTTGATGCCCTTGGCGTAGTCGGTAATGACGGAGAACGCGGTGACCTCGGTAGCGGTGCCGGAGGTAGAGGAGATGGCGCAGAAATGAGCCTTCTGACGCAGCTCGGGGAAGCTGAACGGCTGGATGATGTTATCGAAGGACTCCTCGGGATACTCGTAGAAGACCCACATGGCCTTAGCGGCATCGATGGGCGAGCCGCCACCGATGGCGATAATCCAGTCGGGCTCGAACTCGCGCATGGCCTCGGCGCCCTTCATGACCGTCTCGATGGACGGATCGGACTCGACGCCCTCGAACAGCTTGACCTCGAAACCGCCTTCCTTAAGGTCGTTCTCGACGTCCTGCAGGAACCCGCCGCGGCGCATAGAGCTGCCGCCAGAAACGATGATGGCCTTCTTGCCCTTGAGGTTCTTCACCTCGTGGCGAGCGCCCTCACCAAAGTACAGATCGCGAGGATTGGTAAAACGTCCCATACTGTGCCTCCTAAACAAGCCCCTCTTAGACTTGCGTATATAACGGAGCACCCAATTGGCTCCGTTAGGACCGGTTTGCGCGTTGCCGGCGATGACAATGCGCGATGTCTAAACGTCTCAACGCTCAGACAAACACTATTTTACCGTTCTGGTTGGTCAGTTATTCATCCAAAGTTACCAATGATGAAACGTTTTTTCTATCCCTGAAGACCCTTGTGCAGCATCCATACCCCCAAGCTGGGCAAACGTTTTATCAAGGTTGACTACATATCCCGGGCAGGACGGTGCCCCTCCAAAATATGCACCGTTCGCCGCCGAAAATCGACCGTTTGCGGCACCGTGATACCACTCGGTCGTCCAAGGTGCCGACATTTGTGCGACATCCGTCTTCGTGGTGCAAAGGTGCAAGTCCAAGTGTGGCACCCCCGGTGTGCCACATGCGGGTAAACTAGAACCTTATATAGAGATATTTGAACCCTAACCGCAGCAAAGGAGGCCCCATGGCATTCGACCCCATTCAAGAGGATTGCCATCGCCTCGTTCTTGAGGCCTTGCGCCGCGACAATATCCCGCTCACCGACGGCCCCGCCGTAGAGCGTCTGATGGAACAATTCACCCGTAACCCCGCGCCGCTCATCGTGCACGATCGCGACCGAGCTGGGCACCTCATTGCCAAGGTGGTCGAGGCTGTCGACTACCGCATTCCCTTTATCCCCGACGACGCCCAGGCAGAGCAAGAAGAAGCCGCAGCCGAGAACATGCTCCGCGAGGCAGCCGCGCTCGATCCGGCCAACTGGGATGCCCAGCGCATGCTGTGCGCGCTCACCGCCGAATCTAACGAGGAATACGTGCAATATCTGGTGTCCAAGTGCGACGAGGTGGAGCACGATCTGGCACTCAAGATTGCCTCGGCGCAGGACCCCTACGAGCGCGAGGCCGCAGGCGACCTGACCCGCCGTCCCTACCTGCGCTGGCTTGCCGCCTTGGCATCGCGCGCGCTCATTAGCGGCCGCTACCGCATGTCGCTGGATGCCGCGAATCGCAGCCTGGACTTTGCACCCAACGACCCCGCCGGCGTCCGCCATACCGCGATGCTTGCCATGGCAAAGCTCGAATACCCTGCCGAGGAGCTCAAGCGTTTTCGTTCCGCCCACTCCGTGCCCTATCTCGCCAACACGCCGCTGCGCCGCCGTCCCAAGGACGCAGAGCGCGACTTGGACCCGTGGACGCTCATCGCGCTGATGAGCGCTGCCTGGCGCGAGCTGGATTACGAGGGCGCCGAACACTACCTACGCATCCTGGTGCGCTCATGCCCGCACGCGGCCGAAGCACTCTACTTCCAAACCGAGTTTCCCGATGGCGTCTATGCCCGCGTCAACGTGGGCGTGGGCTCCACCGATGAGCTTGTCCTTGCCCTGTCCGAGGCGACGCCGGTACTGCAGGAGGGCCTAGGCGCGCCCGACAACGCCAGCTTTGCCGCCTGGGTCGCCACCAACGACATCGTGCGCTCCCAGATCGACGAGCGCATCCTGCGTGCAGCCGAGCAGGGGCTTCCATTTAAGGGAGGAGACCTCTAATGGATCCGAGCGTCTACATCCCCGCCTATCTGGAGCGTACCTATCTGGCATCGCACCCCGAACTCACCGATGCAGCACGCGAGCTTGTCCATAACGACATCAGCGCGAATCCCCAAAAGTATGCGCAGTCCGAGCATGCTCAGGCGCTGCTGTCCTATGCCGGTGTTCATCGCCACCTGCTCGACGAGCTCCATCGCATCGAGGACATGGGCAGCGACGAGGAGTTTGAGCAGACGCGCAACCGCCTGTTCGACGATATGCGTGATGAGCTGCTCAAGATCGTCCGCATCGATGCGCATGTCCTCGATGCCCAGCTGCTCGCCATCATTTTGGCGGACACGCCCGTCGACGCCTGCCTGGGCGACCTGATGAAGCTCGAGACGAGCACGGCCGACTACCTGCAACAGAGCGTGCCCGGGTTTGATATGGAGGCCCCGCACTACTGGGCCAATAATGTTTTGGCCGACGGTGTCACCGCAGCGGACCTTACCGTGAGCGAGCCGGCCCTTATCGGGTGGCTTCACATACTCGAGGCCATCTCGCAGCTGTGCATGGCGAGCGCCCGCTACCGTGCTGCCGCCAACTATTCTCGCCGTGTCCTTAAGGCGGAGGGCTATCCCACCCGGGCCGCCGGCACCGTGCTGCTCGCCCTCGCCCGCTTGGAAGACCAAGACGGCTTTTTTGCCCTGGCGCATCAGCTCGAGGAACAGATGGGGGCAGACGCACTCGAAAACTCTCCTTGGTACCTGCTCGCCCGCACAATTCTGTTGTTCAAAACAAACAAGATGCGCCCGGCGACGCGCGCGCTGCGTGAGTTCGCTAACCGTTGCGAGGGTGGCGCGTTCTTCTTGCTGAACCCCATGTACCAGACGCCGTATCTTCCCTGCCGACCCGAGCCGCGCGACCCATGGGACCTTTCGCACCAGGCAGTTTGGGAGGCTGACGGCATTATCTCGGACACCCCCGACTTTGCCCCCTGGGCCAACGCCTGCGAAGATGTATCGCAGCTTGCCCAGGAATTTGCGCGCCGCTACGGCTTTTAGCGACGCGATCGCCCCGACCATGTCATCTATGTTAGGAACGGCTTCATGAACCTCCGCTCATCTCTCGCCTGCACCTCGAGCGATATCGCCCGCTGGGGACTGCGCTCTGTCCTCAAACGCCAGGGTGGCGTGCTTCCCGGCCGCATCGCCATGAAGATCGACCCCGAGCTGCTAAGCGACCTCGCGAGCCTGGTCGACCGCAGCGTGGTGATCACCGGTACTAATGGCAAGACCACCACCTCCAACCTCATCGCCGACGCCGTTGCCGCCAGCGGCGCCACCGTGGTATGCAACCGCGCCGGCAACAACATGGAGCCGGGCGTGGTGGGCGCACTGCTCGAGGCGCGCAGCGGCCTCAAGCGAGCCGGCGGCGGCAAGCGCGTGGGCGTTTTTGAATGCGATGAGCTCTACACCGTGCGCGTCCTACCCAAGCTCAAGCCGACGTACTTCGTGCTGCTCAACCTGTTCCGCGACCAGCTAGACCGCTACGGCGAGATCGACCATACCCAAGACGTCATTGCCCATGCGTTGGAGCTCTCTCCGGCAACAACGCTCATCTACAACGCAGACGACCCGCTGTGTGCCGCGATCGCCGCACGCGTTCCCAACACGAGCATCGCCTTTGGCATCGACGGCGCCACGGGCACCGAGTCCGATCGCATTAGCGACTCGCGTTTTTGCTCGCAGTGCAACGCGCCGCTGGAGTATGACTACGTGCAATACGGCCAGCTCGGCGCCTACCATTGCCCCTCGTGCGGCTGGGCCCGCCCTGCGCTTGTCCGTCGCGTGACGGACGTTGAGCTTACCTACGACGGCTACGAATTTGACTTGGTCTTTGGACCCAATACCGACGCACCCGCAACGCACATCGCCACGCGCTACAACGGCCTGTACATGGTCTATAACGTCGCCGCCGCCTTCTTTGCGGCGCACGAGCTGGGCGTGGACGCGGCGCACCTGCAGCCCACGCTCGATGCCTACGTGCCTGCCGGCGGACGCATGGGCCGCTGGGATATTGCCGGTCGCACCGTCGAGGCAAACCTGGCCAAGAATCCCGTGGGCTTCGATCGCCAGATCCAGTCCATTAAAACGGCAGGTGGCAGGCTCTGCGCCTTCTTCCTAAACGATAACGATGCCGACGGCCACGATGTCTCGTGGATCTACGATGTCGCCTTCGAGCGCATCGCCGACACGCCGGGTCTTGTCGCCTTTGCCGGAGGCACGCGTGCGCACGACATGCAGGTACGCCTCAAGTACGCCGGCATCGATGCCGCGATTATCTCGGACGTCGCGCAGGCGATCGGCGCCGTGGCAGACGAGGCCGCCGATGACACCTTCTACGCCGTCGCCAACTACACGGCCTTCCCGCCGCTGGTCAAAGAACTCGACGAGCTGAAGGGCACCACCGCCGACGCTGTTGCCGGGCGCGCCGTAGCCCGTGCCGACGGCAGCGCTCTTCCTGTCGGCATCGCGCCGGTCGAGCTTTCGCGCCCCCTGCGTATCGTCTACCTGTACCCCGATGCCCTCAACCTCTATGCCGACGGCGGCAACGTCATTGCCCTCGAGCGCCGCTGCGCCTGGCGCGGCATCCCCGTTCGCGTGGACGAGGTCCGTATGGGCGAAACGCTCGATCTGCATGATGCCGATATCGTCATGATGGGCGGCGGCTCCGATCGCGACCAGCTGGCTGTGGCGCACGAGTTGCTCGCTCAAAAAGACAAGGTTGCGGCCTATGTTGAGGATGGCGGCGCACTGCTTGCCATCTGTGGCGGCTATCAGCTGCTCGGCCGTTCGTACTATATGGGCGAGGACCGCATCGAGGGTCTGGGCGTCATTGCCGCCGAAACCGTACGCGGCTCCGACCGCCTGATCGGCAACGTCGCCGTTAAGACCGACCTGGCACCCGAGCCCTTTGTAGGATTCGAGAACCATGGCGGCCGCACCCTGCTCGATACAGAGGCCACGCCGCTCGGAACATCCGTCGTCGCGGGCACCGGCAACAACGGCGACGATGGTTTTGAGGGCCTCATCTACAAGGGCGTCATCGGCACGTATCTACACGGACCGGCACTGCCCAAGAACCCCGAGCTTGCCGACTGGCTCATTACCCACGCCCTCGAGCGCCGCGGCGATGCGCAGGCCACAGCCCTGCTGCCGCTCAAACCCCTCGACGACACCTACGAGCACGCCGCCCACGACGCCGCCATGAAGCTCCTCCCCTAACCACCACAAAGGGGACAGGCACCTTTGTGGTGGTTTCGACCCGCCACGGTAGTTTGTCTCGATCTGTAACAGGTAGACCGTTAAAAGTCGTCGTACTGTTACAGATTGAGATGTTCGTCCCGACGTCCGTCGTTTGTCTCGATCTGTAACAGGTAGAGCCGATTTATCCGCTTAGATGTTACAGATTGAGATATTTGAAAATCGGGATAGAAGCCCGCTCCTGTGTGGTGGTTTTCCAGTTTGCCAACGATATACGCGCCGGCAAAAAAGTCTGCTATACTCTTTCCCGCTGTCCCCATCGTCTAGCGGCCAAGGACGCCACCCTTTCAAGGTGGATATCGCGGGTTCGAATCCCGCTGGGGGCACCATTTAAATCGAGAAGCCCGTTATCCTCACGATAGCGGGCTTTTTGCTGCCATGCGCCGGGATTCGAGCCCAACAGGGTGCGGAGCCGAGGAAACGCATTTACGCTTCGACCCTAACAAGTGATTGACTTAGCCCCTAGCAATACGATATCTGAGACGTCCGCATCGAAAAACATTGCCTGGAGACAGCTCCGTCTCCATTTGCCGTGATGTTGGCAAGCTTTCTCATCAATCGCACGTCTTGAAAAATTACCCCAACTTCAAAATCGCTGTGAGTTCCGAGGGTGCCGGAAAACAGCACATTCCCTCAACTCGCACCCTGCACACGGCATAAATGCCTCCGATCTGCACATCGATAAAACAGCGCCGTGTGTAGTCCAGTTCCCTGGTCTCGATTTGTAAACTTGTTGGCGAAGTCCAGGCATACGCTGCAAACAGCTTGCGAACATCCCATGCGGGGGCATCGTCTCTCTCAGCTTCATGAGTTACAAAAGGAAAGAGGTCTCCGACTCCGAGCCCATCGCCCGATTTACAAACCCAAGACTTGTAGCTGGCCCTCACGCCGTACTCACGACCATCGCGCAACAGAGACAAATCCAGCTCATTCTCATGAAATCGAATATCGATCTCTTCAAAATCCCCGAAAATGCAATGATGAATGCCCTCGAGACGTAATGAGCTCAAACGTCCACCAGAAGCCAACCCAACTGGCACGGGAATGCTATCGAAGTCACGTTCGGAAGCCACCGTTTCCCGAACACTAGACTCTTTGAACAATACCTCATACAGCGGATCAAGCAACGCCTTACTTCCTGTCGTGGAACTCGAGCAGGCGATGACAAGGCCATCTGTGGGCCGTATGTAGCACAGCTGCCCAAAAAGGCCAGAGCATCTGAACCCGCCACGCCGGCACATCCAGAACTGGTATCCATAGCCATTGCTGTCTTCAGTCGCCTCAGACGGATAAAAGGGGCTCGTTTCCATCTGAATCTTCGTCGCCTCGGCAACCCATTCCGCGGGAATGATCCGTTCCCCACGCCACTTGCCGCCATCTAGCAAACATTGACCAAACTTAGCCAAATCCGGTGTCGAAAGGTGAAGACCAAAACCTCCGGTCGTATGACCGGCTTGATCCTCTTCCCACCACCAATTTCTAATGCCTAACGGCGTAAACAAACGTTCGGCGAGATAATCGGATTCTTTCGTTCCACTTATGCGTTGCACGAGCATGCTCAATAAATGTGAACACAGCGAATCGTAGTGAAAGACCTCGCCCGGCTTCCAGTCAAACTCACGATGAAGAACCTCATGTGCCCAGTCGTCTCCCGCGCCAATATACGAAAGGTCACTCTCCTGCCCCATCGTCATAGTCAGCAAATTGCGAACTGTCACATTGCGAAAGCGCTCATCCGCAATCTCGCCTTCATATTCCGGGAAGTATGAAATCCAGCGATCGGCCAGCGACAGCCGTCCTTCATTCACCAACATCCCAACAGCAACCGAGGTGAAGGACTTAGTCACAGAATAGAGCGGGTGAACGTGTTCGAGGGAGAACGGTGCAGCCGCATGCTCGAAGACGACTTCACCATCTTGTCGGACCACGACTGAGCGGACTTCCACACCTGCGGACCTCCACGCCGCAAGGCACGCCTCGCCCATCTTATTGTCAAAGATAATATTAGGCACCCTCAACCACTGCCTCTCGAACGAAATCAGTACAAGACGAGGTCGCCCTCGACGCTTATCCAAGGACGACCTCGTTTAATTGCTGGCGCGCGGGGAAATACTTGTCCCGCAGCTCCACTTCTTTGGCTACTTTGCAGCCTCTACCGCCGGCACGTCCTCCTTGTACGTCGCATACGTAAGCAGGAACGAAATCACGCTGGAAACCACGATGGCTATGATTACGTAAATCAGGTAGTTCGCGCCCATTGCACCGGACGGGTCAATGAAGCCCGGGAAGGCGCAGAAGCCGCCGCCGGTGAAGGCGAACATCTTGGTGCCAAGAGCGCCGATGATTAGGCCCCCGGGCACAGAGGCGATGCAGCTCATGATAAAAGGCTTCTTGCGCGGAAGGGTCACGCCGTAGATGCAGGGTTCGGTGATGCCGAAGAAGAAGCCCGAGATGAACGCCGGCCATGCAAGCTGCTTGAGCTTTAGGTCCTTAGTCTTCAGAAGGATAGCGAGGACGGCAAGGGACTGAGCGTATGAACAAACCATGTACGGCGCCATGACAATATCCCAGCCCTGGGAGGCAATGTTCACCAGCATGAGGGCAATGACACTCCAGTGGAAGCCGAAGATGACCATAGGCTGCCAAATGGCAGTAAGCACGATGCCGCCGAGCGCGCCGCCGATGACAGGCAAGCTGTAGAGGGAGTTAAACAGCAGGCTCATGAGGTTCGTGATCAGGGTGGCAATCGGGCCAATAATCAAATAGGTAGCGGGGACCATCACAACGAGCACGCACGTAGGCACAAAGAAGAACTTTACATACTCAGAGAAATGCTTGCGGCACCACTTCTCCAGCTTTGCCGCGAACCAAACAGAGATGATAATCGGAATGACAGAGCTCGTATAACCCGAAGACGGCATGATGACGGGTATGCCGAGGAAAGTCGTGTAGTAGTTCATGGCAAAGGGAGTGCCGGCAAGCACCGTTCCCAAAACATCGCCCGATGTGATGTTGACCATCGCCGGATACGTAAGTGCGATACCGAGCGTCATGCCAACGAACTCACTACAGCCAAACTTCTTTGCCGCGGTATAGCCAAGGATAATCGGCAGGAAGTAGAAGAAGCCGTCACCAGCCGCATATAGAATCTGGTACAAGCCGTCTGTCGCCGTGATCCATCCGAGGGCGACGAGAATACTCAAAACACCCTTGATCATGCCCGCGGCACACAGCACCGCAAGAATCGGCTGGATTACGCCCGAAATAGTATCGATAAGGGCACTAACAACGTTTCCTTTCTTGACGGGCTCACCATCAAGATTAACCTCGCCCAGCCCCTCGACACCAGAAGCGGCAACCGCGGCATCGTAAACATCCTCAATCACATTGATGCCGACAACAACCTGATACTGGCCATTCGCGTTGATTACTTGAATGACGCCTTTATGAGATTCAATTGCCTTAGTATCAGCCTTCGCATCGTCTCGCAGCTTGAAACGTAGACGCGTCATGCAGTGCGAGATGCTCAGGATGTTTTCCTTACCGCCGACGAGGCCAACTACGTCCTCGCCGAGCTTGCGATTTACAAGCTCTTTGCTTTCGCTCATGGTTTTCCTCCCATGCGACCTGTCCAAGGTCGGCCGCCCGCCATCATTCGCTAAATTGATTTCCGATACTAGTGAAGCTCTGGCCAGAACTCCTTATTCGCCTCAATGAGATCGTCAAGGATCTTCTTTGCAACGGAGGCAGAGGGGACCGTCTTCGAAAGCGTCAGCGCCTGCCAAAGCTCCTGATAGGAATGGTCGACCCAAGCAGACACTGCAAGCTTTTCGACCGAGACCTGTTCCTCCATAAGTCCTTTCTGGAATTGCGGAATCTCACCTTGGCAAATTTTCTCGTAGCCGTCGCTGCCGACGATGCAGGGGATCTCGACCATAGCCGTTGGGTCAAAATTGGACACAGCCCCGTCGTTGGGAACAATCAGCGAGAAACGTTCACGGGTGTTCTCTGCCAAAGCGCGAGCGAGATCGACAATGTACTCAGCGTGGGTATCTGGCTTAAGGCCGAAGCCCTCAGACGTGCCCTTTTCGATAATCTGGCGAGCGGTACCGAAAACGCGTTTCTCGCGACCCTCACGGACCTCGTCGGTGCGGGTGTGGTTGGGGTCGGTGTGCTCAACCACATAGTCCGGGAAGAGATAGTACTTGAGGTAGGTGTTCGGAATGGTATTCGGATCGAGCGCGTAAACATCCTTAGCCTTACGGAACGTCTGGTCCCAAGACGCATCGACGAATTCAAGGCCAGAATCCTCGCCAGCATAACCGTTTTTAGCCATTTGGGCCTTGATAGTGGGCATAAGGTCATTGCCTGCACGGTCGTGAATCTTTGTCCACCAGCCAAAGTGGTTGAGGCCGTAGTAGCCGACGACGAGGTCGTTGTGGTCCTTGAGACCACACATCTGAGCCATGATATCCATCAGGGCTATTGGCATGTCGCAAATGTTGATGATCTTTGAATCCGGGCGAAGGCGGCGTGTCGCCTCAGCAACGATCGCCGCGGGGTTGGAGTAGTTGAGCATCCATGCGTTGGGACTGTATTTCTCCATGTAGTCAAGGATCTCGAGTACGCCGCCAATGGAGCGCAAGCCATAAGCAATGCCACCAGGACCGCAGGTCTCTTGGCCAAGAACGCCATAGCGCAGGGGGATCTTCTCGTCCTTATCGCGCATAGCGTACTTGCCAACGCGAATCTGGGCAAGTACAAAGTCGATGCCTGTGAAGGCCTCCTCAGGGTCGGTCGTATAGCTGAAGGTTACCTCTGGAGCATTCTCCCTGATGTAGATGGCACATGCCTTGGCAATTGTCCCCTGACGCTCGGCATCGTTGTCATAGAGCGTAATCCTATTGATGGGGAACACATCACGCTTCGCGAGAAGTGTCAGAACAACGCCCGGCGTATAAGTGCTTCCGCCTCCCGCGATAGTAACCGCATAGCTCTGTTTTGCCATTGCAAATCCTCCTGTCTAGACATGTACTTGACGACTTGAATTATATCCTCAGTGATTTGCAATCTGTCTAGACATGTTAAGCACACGGGTGAACGGTTGATTTATGGCGGTAAGCGGTAACTTTAAGCGTCTTCACTTCCTATAATTGGTAGAAACAGACTATCGCGCCGATTTGACGCATTCCGCACCACCTCTATAAGGAGAGCATTTTGGCAAGGATCCTGTACAGTGAAATTTACCGCAGCCTTCGAGAGCGGATTGTCGAAGGTAAGCATCCCGTGGGATCGCTCCTTCCTTCCGAACAAAATCTGTCCAAAGAGTTCTCCTGTTCTCGAATGACGGTGCGCAAGGCCATTTCACTTCTCGCAAATGAAGGTCTAGTTCAGTCCATTAAAGGCAAGGGAGTCCTCGTAATCGAGACGTCACTTGCAGGCGCCAGCAAAGAGGGCGCATTCACCGTAAATGACCTTTCTTCGTTCAGCGAATCGGCACACGCGATCGGAGCAATTCCAACGTCAAAAATCGTCTATTTCGAACACGTAAGCACCAATAAGTATCTAGCTCAGTTGACGGGATTTCCCGAAGGAGAAGACCTTACGCATTTGAAGCTCGTCCGCATGCTCGACGATAAACCGGTCGCTGTCGACCGCCACTACTTCCTAACTTCCTCCGTCCCCGGCCTAAACGAGCAGAATGCCACCCTGTCGCTCTTCCATTACATCGAGGATGAGCTAGGGCTCACCATTGCCGTGAGCAAACGAACGATAACACTCGCCCAGCCCGACACTGAGGACTGCCGGTTGCTTGACGTCGATTCTTCTTCGTATCTGGCGGTCGTAACCAGCCAGACATTCGACTCAACCGGAACTCAATTTGAGTATGTCGAGGCGCGTTATATTCCGAGCATCTTCCATTTTCACGACACGGCAACGCGCACACCCCTACCCTAGCAAACGGCACGGAGCAGACTCTTCCCTAATAAATTTGTTCAACAAGAAAGCCGGGGCCCGCGCGATGCGGACCCCGGCTCAATACCGTGACGATATGTCAGTTACGCTCTACACGTAGAACAGGATGTCGTCGTAGGTCGGAACCGGCCAGTAGTCGGCGGCCACGATCTCCTCCATGGCGTCCACGGCAGCACGCAGCGTATCCATAGCGGGAACGACCTCGTGCGCGTACACGTTGGCCTGCTCCTGGCCATCGAGAGCCTCGGCCTTCTGATGTACGGCGTCGAGCGCCTTGATGGAGTCGTTGATGGCGGTGATACCGTTGCAGAGCTTGTTGAGCGTGTTCTGCTCGCACTGCATGGCAGCATCGGCACCGGCGGCACGAATAGTCTCAAGGCCCTTAGCGACCTTGGTGGCATAGGCGGTAATGACCGGGCGATAGGTACGACGCGCCTCGCGAACCATCGTGGTGGCCTCGATGTTCATGAGCTTGTTGTACTTCTCGAGCTTGCAGTCATAGCGGCACTGAGCCTCGGCCTTGGTCAGGACGCCCGTCTCCTCAAAGAGCGCAATGGCCTTATCGGAAACAAAGGCGGGCAGGGCGTCGGCCGTGGTCTTGTTGTTGGCAAGGCCGCGCTTCTCGGCCTCAATGGGCCACTCGTCGGAGTAACCGTCGCCGGAGAACAGGATGCGCTGGTGATCGGTCAGCACCTTCTTGCAGTACTCGAGCGCAGCATCCTGGAAATCATCCTCGGGCGTACCCTCAAGGGCATCGGCGAAGGACTTGAGCGACTTGGCCACGGCGGCATCGAGCACCAGGTTGGAGTCGGAGACGTTCTGCTCGGAGCCGCAGGCACGGAACTCGAACTTGTTGCCGGTGAAGGCAAACGGGGAGGTGCGGTTGCGGTCGGTGTTGTCCTGCATCAGCTTGGGCAGAGTATCGGCGCCCAGGTCGAGTACGCCGCGCGTGGCATGGACGGAAGCCTTGCCATCGATGATCTTCTCGACGACCTCGGTAAGCTGGTCGCCCAGGAAGATGGACATAATCGCCGGAGGAGCCTCATTGGCGCCCAGACGATGATCGTTGCCGGCCGAGGCAACGGAGGCACGCAGGAGCTCCTGATAGTTATCGACGGCCTCGATCACCGCGGTGAGGAAGACGATGAACTGCAGGTTGTCGAGCGGGGTGTCGCCCGGATCGAGCAGATTCTCGGACTCGGTGCCAAGCGACCAGTTGTTGTGCTTGCCCGAACCGTTGATGCCCTCGAAGGGCTTCTCGTGCAGCAGGCAGACCAAGTCGTGGCGGGAGGCGATGAGCTTCATCTTCTCCATCATGACCAGGTTCTGGTCGATGGCCTCGTTGACCTCGCCATAGACAGGGGCGAGCTCATGCTGGCAGGGAGCAACCTCGTTGTGCTTGGTCTTAGCGGGGATGCCGAGCGCCCACAGCTCATCGTCCAGGTCCTTCATGTAGGCCGAGACGGTGGGGCGGATAGCGCCAAAGTAGTGCTCCTCGAGCTCCTGGCCCTTGCAGGGAGCGGCGCCAAAGAGGGTGCGGCCGGTGATAACCAGGTCCCTGCGCTTGCGGTAAGCGTCCTTCTTGATCAGGAAGTACTCCTGTTCATCGCCCACGGAAGGAACGACCTTCTTGGGGGTCTTACCAAACAGCGCCAAAACGCGCTTGGACTCACGCGAGAGTGCGGTCATGGAGCGCAGCAGCGGGGTCTTCTTGTCCAGGGCCTCGCCCGTGTAGGAGCAAAAAGCCGTGGGGATGCACAGGACATCGTCCTTAATGAATGCGGGGCTGGTGGGATCCCAAGCGGTGTAGCCACGGGCCTCGAAGGTGGCACGCAGGCCGCCGTTGGGGAAGCTGGAGGCGTCCGGCTCGCCCTGGATGAGGTTCTTGCCCGTAAACTTGGTAATGGCGGTGCCGTCGTGGTTGGGCTCGAGGAAGCTGTCGTGCTTCTCGGAAGTAATGCCCGAAAGCGGCTGGAACCAGTGCGCGTAGTGCGTCGCGCCCTTGGAGATGGCCCAGACCTTCATGGCGTGGGCAACGGCGTTGGCCACATCCAGGTCGAGCGGCTCACCGTCCTCGAGGGTTGCAGCAAGGCGCTTCCAAATGTCCTTGGGGAGGTAGTCCTTCATGACTTCCTCAGAGAACACCATGGTCCCGAAGCGGTCAGTAAGTTCGGCCATACGGAACTCCCTTCGTATCGGCACCGCGTGAGAAGCGGTGTTGATTACTAACGAACGAGTCATAGATTAGGCTCGTCGTGTTTCCGCAACATTACCGTTATGTTGCTGTCACGAAACCAATCAATGAGGTTACCGCATCGCGGCGGCGTTGCCGCCCTCAACAGCCAATCAACTGTATAAATTGCAGACCTCTCCCCATGGTTTAAGGGTAGTCAATTTGGGATGGGGCTCTATTAACTGGTATTTCGCATCAGATACCAGTCTTTATAGCCCCATCCTAGATTGACCGCTCTGCTATAGGTAATGTCGATAGCAAGGCATCTTTGATTGGTATCCCCGAATAGCGAGTGAAACTCCACCGTGACACAGTGGTGCTGTAGAATCCTTACAACACATCACACTATTACGTATCTAAAGGAGCACGATATGCGCGTCGACGAGGTTTTTAAGCAGGCAGCATCCCAGGGCACCGCACCCGTTTCGTTTGAGATGTTCCCGCCCAAGGGCGAGCTGACCCTCGACACGGCTCGCGAAGTGGCAGGCAATCTGTGCAAGCTTTCGCCGAGCTTTGTCTCGGTCACCTGCTCGGCCGGCGGCTCTGGCAACGGCGCCACCACCGCCCCCATCGCGCAAATGATTACGAGCGAATTCAATACGCCCTCGGTGGCGCACCTCACCTGCGTGGGCCGCTCGCACGCCGATATCGCCGCCAAGATCGACGAATACCGCTCCGCCGGCGTAGAAAACATCCTGGCCCTGCGCGGTGATCTGCCCGCTGGCGCGACCGAGGATGACAAGCCCGCCTCGGACTACGCCTACGCCCGCGAGCTCATCCCCGAGCTTGTCGACGCCGGCTTTTGTGTGGGCGCCGCGGCCTACCCCGAGGGCCACATTGCCTGTGAGGACCTCAACGCTTCGGTCGAATACCTCAAGCAAAAACAGGACGCCGGCGCGAGCTTCTTTGTGACGCAGCTCTTCTTTGACAACGAGTGCTTCTACCGCTTCCGTGAGCTTGCCGACAAGGCAGGCATCACGGTGCCCATCACCGCGGGCATCATGCCGTTTATGGGCAAGTCCCAGATCAGCCGCATGGTCTTTATGTGCGGCGCGTCGCTGCCCTCCCCCGTCATCAAGATTCTCGCCAAGTACGAGAACGACCCCGAGAGCCTGCAGGCAGCCGGTGTAGATTATGCCGCCCGTCAGCTTTGCAACCTTAAGGAGCACGGTGCCGCCGGTCTGCACCTGTACACTATGAATCGTCCTGCGATCGCCGCGACCATTATGGAGCGCCTGGGGTAATGGAAAAACCGCACATCGATACAACCGCTGTCGAAGTGCCGGCCGACCTTGCGTCGCCGGCGCTTTACCGTGTCGATGCTGCGCACCATCCCCGTGTCGACCGTGCCGAGATGCTGCGGTATCTGGGTTACGGCGGCCAGCAGATTGAGCCCGAGCTGTCACGACGTATTGAGCTTGTAGTCGAGCGCCTGGAACTGGACATTGAGCCCCGTGGCGTGCGCCGCGTGTTTGCCGTCGATGCCACGGGCGTGGACGAACAAAGTGAGCCTTGCATTCGCTTGGTCGGCACCAACGTTGAGCTGCGTGGTCGCGATATCTATCGCCATCTCAAAGACGCCCGCTTTGCCGCGCTCATGGCATGCACCCTCGGCATGGACGCCGAGCGTCGCCTGCGCACCACGGGAGCCCAGCAGCCCTTGGAGGGAGCCGTGCTCGACGCCGCATGCTCTGCCTATGTAGAAGCCGCCGTCGAGCAGATGGACCAGCAGGTCAAGGCTGCGGCCGCCGCACACGGACTCGCCGGCAACTGGCGCTTTAGTCCCGGCTACGGCGACTGCCCGCTCTCGGCCCAGCGCTCGATCGTCAACGCGCTCAACGCCACGCGGCTCATCGGGCTTACCGTCACACCCACCAGCCTACTCATGCCCACCAAGAGCGTGACCGCGGTGATCGGCCTGTTCGACGGCGAGGTCCACGACGCCCAGACCCGCCCCACCTGCAATATCTGCCGCATGCGCGAGAACTGCCGCTTCCGCGCCGCCCACACCACCTGCTATTCCAGCCATTAGGAACCCTCGATGTTTACTCCGCTTATCACTCATGATTCTGACGGCACTGCATTGGCGGCGCCTGTTGATGCCGCACGCCGCAAAGGCGCTGCATACAAGACGCGCACAATCGACGACCTTCGCATTAAGAACGATCACCTGCGCGCCGCCATCGAGGGCACGGGACACCTGCTGTTCGACGGCGGCATGGGCACCATGCTGCAGGCGGCCGGCATGAAGGCCGGAGCCCTGCCCGAGCTGCTCAACTTTGAGGAGCCCCAGGTCATTACCGACATTCAGCGCCAGTACGTCGAGGCTGGCTGCGACGTGATCACCGCCAATACCTTTGGCGCCAACGCCCACAAGCTCGACGGTGCCGCCACCGTGGCAGACGTCTTTGCCGCGGCCGTCGCCTGTGCCCGCGAGGCCGGCGCCCGCTACGTCGCCGGTGACATCGGCCCCATCGGCGCGTTGCTTCGTCCCTTAGGCACCCTCAGCTTTGACGAGGCCTATGACCTCTTTGCCGAGGAAGTGCGTGCCGGCGTCGATGCGGGCGTGGACCTCTTTATTATCGAGACCATGACTGACCTTGCCGAGATCAAGGCGGCGGTCCTCGCCTGCCGCGAGAACTCCGACCTGCCCGTCTTTGCCACCATGACCTTTGAGGAAGACGGCCGCACCTTCTTGGGCACGAGCCCCGAGGTCGCCGCCATCACCCTCGACGCCATCGGCGCCGACGTTTTGGGCATCAACTGCAGCCAGGGCCCGGCCGAGCTCCGAGGACTCGCCGCGCGTATGCTCACCGTTACGGACAAGCCCGTTATGGTGCAGGCCAATGCGGGACTGCCCCATGTGGACGACGACGGCAACACCGTCTTTGATATCCAGGCACCCGAATACGCCGAGGCTGTCGCCGGCATGATTGAGGACGGCGTGAGCGTCGTGGGCGGCTGCTGCGGCACCACGCCGGCGCACATGGCCGCCTTGCGCACGCTTATCGATAACCACACGCCCAGCCCGCGCCACCGCAAGCCCAGCATGTCGGTCACGAGCGCTCAGACGGTCGTGGACCTTCCCTGCGACGGCCACAAGATCGCCGTCATCGGCGAGCGCATCAATCCCACCGGCAAAAAGCGCCTGCAGCAGGCCCTGCGCGACGGCGACCTGGACTACGTCGTGAGCCAGGGCATCAGCCAGCAGGAACAGGGCGCCGACATCCTGGACGTCAACGTGGGCCTGCCCGAGATCGACGAGGTCAAGATTATCCAGCAGGCCACCGAGCAGCTCCAGGGCTCCACGCTCCTGCCGCTGCAGATCGACTCCACCGATCCCGCCGCTGTCGAGGCCGCCGTACGCCGCTATGCCGGCAAGCCCATCATCAACTCGGTCAACGGCAAGCAGCAGATCATGGATGAGATCTTTCCGCTGGTTGCCCACTACGGCACCAACGTCGTCGGCCTTACGCTCGACGAAGGCGGCATCCCCGATACCGCCGAGGCCCGCTTCGCCATCGCCGAGCGCATCGTGGCCGAGGCCGCCCGCTACGGCATCGGCCCGGACCGCATCCTCATCGACTGCCTGGTCATGACCGCCTCGACCAACCAGCGCCAGGCTGAGCAGATCCTGCGCGCCATGTCCCTGTGCAAGGAGCGCCTGGGCGTCAAATGCGCGCTTGGCGTGTCGAATATCAGCTTTGGCCTGCCCGCGCGCCCGCTGCTGGGCTCGGTCTTTTTGGCCGCCGCCTTTGGCGCGGGCCTGGACGCCCCCATCATGAACCCGGGCTCCAAGCGCTTTATGGACACCGTCTACAGCTATCGCGTCCTGAGCGTTGAGGACGAGGGCTCGACCGGATACATCGAGCGCTATGCCGGCTGGACCGATCCGTACAAGATCGCCGCCAACCCGGCAGCGGCTCAGGCCGCATCGACCGACACCGTGCCCGCTGCTGGCACCGCTGGCACCGACGGCAACGACGACC
>DXZO01000042.1:28019-70734 GCA_019419625.1 Collinsella sp.
CCCCATCCGCCACATGGTCGTCTCGGGCCGCAAAGGCGAGATCGCGGCCGAGACCGAGCGCCTGCTGGCCGACCACGACGCTATGGACCTCATCAACAACCACTTTATCCCCGCCCTCGACGAGGTGGGCGTCCTCTTTGACCAGGGCAAGTTCTTCTTGCCGCAACTCATGGCCTCGGCCGAGGCCGCACGCGTGGGTTTCGACACCATCAAGCGCCTGATGCCCGCCGGCGAGATCGCCGACAAGGGCAAGATCTGCGTGGCCACCGTCAAGGGCGACATCCACGATATTGGCAAGAACATCGTCAAAATGCTGCTCGACAACTACGGCTACACCGTCTTTGACCTGGGCCGCGACGTCGATCCGCAGGAGGTACTCAAGACCGTCAAGGAGCGCGATATCAAACTCGTCGGCCTCTCGGCGCTTATGACCACCACCGTCGTGGCCATGGAGGAGACCATCAAGCTGCTTCATGCCGAGGTGCCGGGCGTCAAGATCATCGTGGGCGGCGCCGTGCTCACCCCCGAATACGCCAAGCAGATCGGCGCGGACTACTACGCCAAGGACGCCGCCGAGAGCGCGCGTATCGCCGAAGAGGTCTTTGGGCAGTAACACAACGGAAACAACCGAGCACTAAAACGTGCCGCACGCGCCACCTGGCACGTGCGGCACGTTAAAATAGATAAGACTATGCTCGTTTTGGCAGATAGGAGCGCAAGGATGGCGATCACGCCCGCAGAAATCGCGGAAACCCGCGGCATGGTTGAGGAACAGAACCTCGACATCAGGACCATCACCATGGGTGTTTCGCTCATGGGTTGCGGTGACGAGAACCTCGACCGCATGTGCACGAAGATCTACGACCACGTGACGCACACGGCTGAGCATCTGGTCGAGACCGCCGAGAACCTCGAGCGCGAGTACGGTATCCCCATCGTCAACAAGCGCGTCTCCGTTACCCCGGTGGCGCAGATCGCCGCTTGCTGCAAGGATGAGGACCTCACCCCTATCGCGCACGCCCTCGACCGCGCGGCCGAGACGCTCGGCATCGACTACCTGGGCGGCTTCTCCGCACTCGTCCAGAAGGGCATCGGCGACGCCGATCGCCGCGTTATCCAGTCCATCCCCCAGGCGCTCGCTACCACCAGCCGCGTCTGCTCCAGCGTCAATGTTGCTAGCCTGCGCGCTGGCATCAACATGGACGCCGTGCTCATGGCCGCCCAGACCATCATCGATGCCGCTAGACTCACGGCCGACCAGGATTCCGTCGGCGCTTCCAAGTTTGTCTGCTTTGCCAACATGGTCGAGGACTCCCCGTTTATGGCGGGCGCCGTCCACGGCGGTGGCGAGGCCGACGCCGTCATCAACGTAGGCGTCTCGGGCCCCGGTGTTATGGCCGCAGCCCTGGAGACGCTGCCCGATTCCGCCTCGATGATGGAAGTCGCCGAAAAGATTAAGCAGACCGCCTTTAAGATCACCCGCGCCGGCGAGCTCATGAGCCGCGAGGCCGCCCATCGCCTGGGGGTCGAGAAGGGCATTGTCGACCTGTCGCTGGCTCCCACGCCTGCCATCGGCGACTCCGTCGCGCGCATCCTCGAGATCATCGGTGTGGGCACCTGCGGTGGCCCGGGCACGACCTGCGCGCTCGCCATGCTCAACGATGCCGTCAAGAAGGGCGGCGTCATGGCCAGCTCCAGCGTGGGCGGTCTCTCCGGCGCCTTTATCCCCGTGTCCGAGGACGCCGGCATGATTGCCGCCGTCGAGGCCGGCGCGCTTTCGCTCGAGAAGCTTGAGGCCATGACCTGCGTGTGCTCCGTTGGCCTGGACATGATCGCCATCCCCGGCGACACCCCGGTCGAGACCATCGCCGGCATCATCGCCGACGAGATGGCCATCGGCGTCATCAACAACAAGACCACGGCCGTGCGCGTGATCCCCGCCATCGGCAAGGGCGTGGGCGACTGCGTCGAGTACGGCGGCCTGTTTGGCCGTGCACCCATCATGCCGGTGAACCCCAACGCCGGCACCGTGCTCGCCCACCGTGGTGGACGCTTCCCGGCACCGCTGAACTCGCTGAAGAACTAGCTGAGGGGTTCGGGCGAGGAGCCCCGGGGAGGGCAAATATATAAGGTCGCCTGCTCGGACAGTCCTGACTCGCACGGAGAGCACATTAAGTGCTCTCCGGCTCGTGCGGAACTCGCGATCGACCTTATATATTTGCCCTCCCCGGGGCTCCCGCACAACGGGACCTCGGTTGGGTTCTATCCCGGTTGCAGTCGCTTCGCTTCTGCTCCACTTTGCTGGTATGACGGTTTGGCGTTGGATCGGTTCTTTCTGATATATGCTGGTTGCGGCTCTTCTTTTGGGAGGAGTCGCTTTTTTGTTGCTAGGAGGTTGGCCCGTGGCTGATGGTGTAATTCAATCTGAGCTGCTTTCTGCGGATTGGAATGAGGAATGGATGCGCTTGCAGGCTGGTCGGCGGCAGGCTGATGACTCTTTTGAGTGGGATAAGCGGGCTCGGCATTTTCGGCCGCTTGAGACTGCTCCGTATGCCCGGGACTTTATGAAGCTGTTGGCGTTAAAGCCTGGTGAATCCGTGTTGGATATGGGGTGTGGGGCTGGGTCGATTGCTATTCCGCTTGCTCAGGCTGGGCATCCTGTGATTGCGGCTGATTTCTCCCCTGCCATGCTGGGCACCCTTGATGCTGGCATTGAGTATTACGGACTCGAGGATCTTATTACGCCGCTTGAGCTTGCTTGGGATGATGATTGGGATTTGGTTGGACCGGTCGCGAAAGCGGTAGATGTTGCCTTTGCCAGTCGTTCTGTCACCACGACCAACCTAAAAGGCGCGCTTGCCAAGCTTGATCGAACGGCTCGTCGGCGTTGTGCTGTCACGATGGTCGCCAACTCCAGCCCGCGCTATGATCTGCACTTGATGAACGCTATCGGCGCCTCGGTTACCTGCAGTAATGGCTTTGTGTATGCTTTTAATATCCTCATTCAGATGGGTGCCCTGCCGCAGGTTACGTACTTTGAATCGCCTCGTCGCGATACCTTCGATAGCCTTGAGGCGGGCGTGGCGGACTTCTCCCGCATGCTCGAGCACGGTAACGAGGATAAGATCGACCGTCTGCGCGTCTACGTCGCTCAGCATATGATTGAAAATCCCCATGCCGGCGAGCCAGGGTCCAAGGGCGTGCCGCAGGGGCGCTATATGCTCGACCATATCCGTAAGGTTCGCTGGGCGTTTATTGCATGGGAACCGGTCTCTGAATCCCGCTCGTAGCCCGTTCACAGCCCGAGCTGCCCATCACCTCGGCATCCGCATTCTTTGCGAACTGGGCAAACGCGCTCCACACCGCGCCGTTCCTGCGCTATCGTAGGACAGCTCACGTAGATTAAGGCCCCGTCGCGGGGCGCCCCATACATAGAAAGCGAGAACCCATGGCACTGACAGGAGCCCAGGTCAAGCAGCTTCGCAGCATGGCCCATCACCTCAACCCCGCCATCATCATCGGTAAGTCCGATGTCAACGAGGGCACCGTCGAGCAGACGGTCGCCTACCTGGAGAAGCACGAGCTCGTTAAGTGCTCCGTGCTCGATGGCTCCAGTCTTTCCGCCCGCGAGGCCGCCGAAGAGCTCGCTGAGCGTTGCCACGCCGAGGTCGTCCAGGTCATCGGCCGCAAGTTCTCGCTGTATCGCGAGTCCTCGCGCAAGGACATCGAGAAGATCAAGCTCGTCTAAGAGCCAATGATCGGCGAGCCAACACATAGCGAGCTTACGGGTGTCCAAGTACTTCGGGCGCCCGTTTTTATCGCTCGACCAGCACGCGATTGAGCCGCCCCTCCACCAAGCGCTCGTATAGACGCCGCGTCTCGGGCTCGGGCACGCCATTGACCTGCTCCCTCAGGTGGTGCATATGCCCGCTGTACAGCTCGACGATATCGCGCCGCCGCCCCGCCGCACTGTAGACGCGCATGGCGCAGCGCACCATATCCTCACGCGCCGTTTCCTGCCGAAGCCCCGACTCCGCAAGCCAAATCGCCGACTGCAGGTCGTTTTCTTCTAGGGCGGCATTTGCTCCCTTAATCATGCAATCGATGTACTTTGACTGCATAATGCGTCGCATACGCAAAAAGTAGGTGGGGTTACAGCCATTGGGAACATACAGCGGTCCGGCATAAAGCTGCTCAATCTTAAGGCACAGCTCAACTAAATGGGGCCCGCGCGCACCCGTGCGATTTCCCAAAACCTCGCGGCTTATCTGGTCAAACAGCCGTACATCGGTCTTGACGTAGTCGCCGTTGAGTCCGATGCATTCATTTTGGATGAGCACACACGACTTGCCATCCGGCGTCGGTCCCAAAGCCGACCGCAAGCGCGATATCGTCGAGTACAGGTTGTTGCGGGCGCTATTGAACTCGGCATGGGGCCACAACTCCATGGCCAGCGTCTCACGATCGACGAGCGCATCCATGCCCAGCGCAAGCCGCTCGGCAAGTGTCGCCGCCTTCTTGCGGCGCCACATTTTGTCCGTGATGGGAAACCCGTCGCGCTCGGCGCGGAACGCACCAAACATGCGAATCTCGATATGGTCGATGGTATCAACGGCTTCAACCTCGCCGGCCTGGAACAGGCGCTCGCCCTCCCCTTCCAGATCATCGCGCAGCGAGTACCGCGACAGCTCGCGCACGGGAAGCTTCTTGCGAATCCTGGTCGCCGGCTCGCCCAGACAATGCATGGCAAGGCGCGCAAAGAGCCGATACGATGGCTCCAGAATCCCCGCACGATTCATGGACATCCAGGCCGCAAGATCGCTATCTCGCCCCGCGCAAGCCAAATGCAGCGCCACCATCCATGCTTCTGCGCCACCAACCTGCGTCTGGCTTATATCGAGTAACTCCGCTTCCTCGCGCACCGAAACCATCGAGGTGTTACGCAGATACGCCGCGCGCTCCAGCAGCAATGCGTTATCGCGCATGTACGCAATCGACTCCTCGGCAAGTTTGAGCACTTGGACCGCACGGAACTTTGCATTAACCGGCCGTCCCTCTGCCAGCGACTGCCAGCCTTCTAGCAACAGGCCAAACAGCTGAATCTGGTTGTCGCGCATGCGCACGGCAAAACGATCGAGCTCGTTGAACGCCGCGTCGTCGGTTACTGGCAAGCCGGAGAGGAGCCGCCGTGCCGCCAACACCATGCGCACCCAGATAGCCATCGCCTTAAGCCCACGCACGTCGAGTGCCTCCCGCACCACCGTCATCTCGTCGTCACGCTCGTCGGTTCCCGCAAACGACCCGTCAAAAAGTTCCACCAGCATGCTATCGGCCCGTATAACAATCCCTGCGATGTCGAGCTCGCAGTCGTAGGCCTTGCTCGTTTTGAGTTGCTGTAGAACGCCGCCGTCATCTCCCCGCTCGGTCAGGCAGCGCTTGACCTCGATATGCGCAGACAACATATCGAGTGCGGTATGGGATGTCTCGATTTCTGGCACGGCCAGGTTCGTAGGAAGCCCAAGCCCGTTGTCCCCATAGCAAACAGCCGTCAGTGTCTGGGCCACCCTCCATGAAACAGGGTCTATTTCGCAGGCCGCCCGTTCGCCCCCGCGCTCGATAACCGATGCCATATAGCGAGCGAGCTTTGTATTGGACACGCTGACCGCTGCCAGATATACGCCAAGCGCCTCGGCAGGCGTTGGCTCTGGAGCCGGATCGTCGGCATCGATCGTGCCCAGCGCTGCTCGGCAGATATCGGCCCCGTGCCCCGTCAGAGCCAGATCGACCCCATACTGCCCAGCAAGTTCAAGGACCGCTTCACGGTCCAAAAAGGCGTCCGCCAGGCCCATCGCCGCATCGCATCTACCCGCCTTAAGCAAAATCCGGGCCGCCCTCGGAACAAGTTCGGGGCGAACCTCGGCCACCAACTTGCGCAAGCGCAAGCGTCCGTTATCCTCCGTGCCCAGACACGTAAAACTCCGCTCGGCGGGATCCAAGCCAAAGATCGGGTAGTCGCGTACAAAGTAGGACTGGTCGACCATCGACAACCTCACCCCACAAGCCTCGAGTTCTGCGATATTGCCCTCGCCCATCAAAACCATGAGACACGCCACGCAAAACAGCGCATTATTGTCGAGCGAAGCCAGATCGACAAGTGCCGCGCCATATACGTTGACAATCTCGTTTTCGAGCAGACCGGCTACGTCACCTTGGCCATACAGACCCGTCTGCAATGCCGAAACGAGCTCGGGCACGCCCTGCGTGAGCTGATAAAAGTCGAGCGATGTGCTGATCGAAAACGCCGATGCCCACGCCGAATACTCATAGGCATGCACCTTGAGCATCTGCGCATTGATCTTAACCGAATCGCCCAGCCCATGAATCAGCTGACGATTTGAAGGACGGCAGGAGATAAAGACCCCTACCCCCATAGCGCGCAGGCCGCGAATCCTATCGATGAGGTCTTCGGTATCGTGCTGATCGAGGTTTGGCACATTATCAATCGCGATAAGGGAGTGCGGTTTGTCTTTGAGTTCTTCGGTGACCACCTCGAGCTGCATAAACACCTCGCGCCCAATGGCGCGATCGGCCTCGATAATCCGCACGGGGCCTCGCGTCGGGTCGGATTTAACCTCATGGGTGTACTGCAGCAGCACCGAGGTCTTCCCAAACCCGTCGGGCGCATAAAGAACCACGATGCCGGCCTTTCGGCCCTTGGCGATAAGCTCATTCATCAAGCGTTCGCGTCGCACCATATAGCCTCCGCCCAGCGGCATCAGCTCGAGGTCGTCTATACTGCTCAAATCGTTTACCATGCCCGCTCCTCAACTCGACCGTATGGACACTGTAACCGCAAGACCATACAAGCCGCGCTATGAATAGAGCGACCTTGTGTTCTAGGTTGTCTTTTGGTACGCAAGCGGCAAGTTTTTGTACAGCGAGGGCCGATTGTTATTAATCCCCCGACTAATCGGTCTTTAAGCAGGTAAATGGCTTGTCAGCTTGTCCCATCTAAGCGGCAGTTTAACGCAAGTGAACAAGGTTCAGCCATGTCATTCAACTCGCCTAGCACCCGCTACCGTCTACGACCTTTTAGTGGCATTTTTGCATAGAATCTGATATGGAATGAATCAAGCTGTTGGGCATCCGGCATTCGTCAAGCCTGCGGCAAGATTTTGGTCAAGCGGGCGGAAAGGGATAACAAAAAGGCCCCCGCAAAGCGGAGGCCTTAGGCAAGGCTATGTCGAGATGCAGGATTCGCGCTACTCGCAGAGCGAAAGGGCGGCCTCGTCGGCAACGACAACGCAGTTGGTGTGCAGCTGCAGGATCGAAGCCGGGCACGCGGGCGTAACCGGACCATAGCACATGTCATGCACGGCCTGAGCCTTGGCCTCGCCGTTGGCGACGACCAGGATCATGCGGGCATACATGATGGTCTGGGTACCCATGGTGTAGGCCTGACGGGGAACGTCGTCGATGCTGTCGAACAGGCGGCTGTTGGCCTGAATGGTGCTCTCGGTGAGGTCGACGCAGTGCGTGCCCTTGGAGAAGTGGTCATCGGGCTCGTTGAAGCCGATGTGGCCGTTGTTGCCAATGCCGAGCAACTGCAGATCCGGGTAACCGGCGGCGGCGACGATCTTGTCGTACTCAGAGCAGGCAGCGGCGGCATCGGGGTTGGAACCGTCGGGCACATGCGTGTTGTTCAGGTCGATGTTGATGTGATCGAAGAAGTTCTCACGCATAAAGTAGTGATAGCTCTGGGGATCGTCGTGCGAAAGGCCGCGATACTCGTCCAGGTTGTAGGTGCTGACCTCGGCAAAGTCGACGTCGCCCTTCTCGTACCAAGCAGCAAGCTGCTTGTAGGCACCGATCGGGGTGGAGCCGGTGGCAAGTCCCAGCACACAGTCGGGCTTGAGGATAACCTGCGCCGAGATAATATTGGCGGCCTTGCGGCTCATATCCTCGTAGTCTTTAGCTTTAATGATCTTCATTACGCGTCCTTTCTCGTACAAGAGAGGCAAGGCTCCCCTTACAAGCACTTGCCCGCGGCCCGCGTCGGCCGCAACCAACGTGTGCGGCCACCAGGGCGAGGTCGCGTAATGTATGTGTCTCGTGTCTAGCCGCGTCGAGGCCCCTGCCCGTCCACGGTGACCCAAAGCCGTTTAGCTTCGGACAAATCCCATCTTGCCACGGAGGGCGTCCTCTTTCAAGGGCGCCCTCCGTAAACGTGTTTGAATTGTAGGCTAATGGCCACGTGCACTTGCTAGCGCTCGCGAGCAACGATGAGCTGGTCCATCTCTTCGACATGCACGCCAACGGAGCCCTTGATGCTCGAGAACTCAACGGAGTTGCACACCAAGATGGGAACCGTCACATCATAGCCCTCGGCAGCAATTGCCTCGCGATCGAACTCAATGAGCACATCGCCCTTATGGACGATGTCACCCACTTGCGCATGTACGGTAAAGTGTTTGCCCTCAAGCTGAACAGTGTCCAAACCAACGTGGATGAGCACGTCCAAGCCATCGACCGTGTTAAGCGCAACGGCGTGTCCCGTGGGAAAAATGGCCTCGACCTTGGCATCAGCCGGTGCAATCACACGCGTGCCGGTAGGCTGAATCGCCACGCCCTGGCCCAAAAGGCCGGTGGCAAATGTCTGGTCGTTTACCTCGGAAAGCGGAATGACGTCGCCCGAGATGGGAGCATCCAGCGTAAGGACTCGACCACGCATACCAAAAGACCTTAGGACTTTAGTGAACATGCTCCCCCTCGGACATACCAATCGACCAAAATAGCCTTAACAGTTTACCACTTGGCAGTCGTTTTTGACCATTAGGGAAGTTCGCGCTTGACAACCTCGACGATGTCGTCGACAACGCGCTGGGTCAGCTCGTGCGTCTCGGCCTCGGCCATAACGCGGACCAGCGGCTCGGTACCGCTCGGACGCACCAGAATGCGGCCGCGGCCGTCAAGCTCCTTCTCGGCAGCAGCGACGGCATCCCAGATGGGCTGGCAATCATCCAGACCGGCCTTGTTGTCGGAATGCACGTTGACGAGTACCTGCGGGTACTTCTTCATGATGCCGGCAAGATCGGTGAGGGTACGACCGGTGCGCTTGAGCACGGCCAGCAGCTGCAGAGCCGTCACCAGGCCGTCACCGGTGGTGTTGTGCTCCAGGAAGATGATGTGGCCGGACTGCTCGCCGCCGATGACGGCGCCGTCCGCGAGCATACGCTCCAAAACGTAGCGGTCGCCCACAGCGGTCTGAACCATCTCGAAGCCCTGCTCCTTCATTGCGATGGAGAAGCCCAGGTTGCACATAACGGTCGAGACGATCTCGGAATTGGCGAGCTTGCCGCGAGCGGCCAGGTCGGAGCCGCAGATGGCAAGAATGTAGTCGCCATCGATCTCGTTGCCCTCGCTGTCCACGAACAGCACGCGATCGGCGTCGCCGTCGTGGGCCAGGCCGATGTCGGCGTGGGTGCGCAGCACGAGCTCGCGCAGGGGCTCAAGGTGCGTAGAGCCGCACTCAACGTTAATGTCGGTGCCGCAGTAATCGGTGTTGATGGCATGAACCGTGGCGCCTAGGCGCTGCAGCGCGGCGGGCGTGGTCTGGCAGGAAGCACCGTGGCCGCAGTCGACGGCAACAACCAGGCCATCGAGCTTAAGGCCGTCGAGCGTGCTGATGGCATGATCGACATAGGCCTCGCGGGCATCTTTCATCTTGATGATGTGACCCACACCGGCGCCGGTCGGCAGCGTGTCGGCAGCCATGGCCTCCTCGGACATAACCCAGGCGCTGATCTCTTCCTCGACAGCATCGGGAAGCTTCATGCCCTTGCGGCTAAAGAACTTGATGCCGTTGAACTCCGGCGGATTATGCGAAGCAGAGATGACGATGCCGCCGTCGAGCTCGTTCTGAACGGTGAGCAGCGCCACGGCAGGCGTGGGGATAACGCCGCAGCAATGCGGACGGCCGCCCTCGGCCATGATGCCGGCGGTCAGAGCGCTCTCGAGCATGGTGCCCGAAAGGCGCGTGTCGCGGCCGACGCAGATATCCGGACCAAGGAACTTGGTCGCCGCGCGGCCCAGGCGAAACGCGAGGTCGCACGAGAGGTCGGCATTGGCGACGCCACGGACGCCGTCGGTACCGAAGATGTTCTGGGGCATAGGATCGCTCCTTCCCTAGCAGGCGATATACAACCGCCCACCCTAGTCGAAAAAGAAAAGCGGGACCCGCCGAGGAATCGGCAGGCCCCGCTTGTACATTGTATCTCGAAAGGAGATAAAACCTTAGCGCTTGGAGAACTGGGGAGCGCGGCGGGCCTTCTTGAGGCCGTACTTCTTGCGCTCGACCACGCGAGCATCGCGCGTAAGGAAACCGGCCTTCTTGAGGTCAGCACGGTAGTCGCCAGCGTTCAGAAGAGCGCGAGCGATGCCCAGACGCAGAGCGCCGGACTGACCGGAGATGCCGCCGCCATCGCACAGAGCGATAACGTCGAACTGACCGGCGGTGTCGGTCACCTTGAAGGGAGCAAGGGCGTTCTCAACGAGCTGATGACGGCCGAAATACTGCTCGGCGTCACGCTTGTTGATGGTCACCTTGCCGGTGCCGGGGACGAGACGGACGCGGGCGACGGCGTTCTTACGACGGCCGGTACCCTGGTAGACAACGGTGTTCTCAGCCATCTTTAAGCCTCCAGCTCAATCTTCGTGGGGTTCTGGGCAGCATGCGGATGCTCGGCACCAGCGTAGACCTTAAGCTTGGTCATCTGGGCACGGCCGAGGGTGGTCTTGGGCAGCATACCGCGAACGGCGCGCTCGATGACCTTCTCCGGGTGCTTCTCCATAGCCTGGCGGAAGCTCTCAGCCTTGAGGCCGCCGTTGTAGCCGCTGTGGCGATAATAGGTCTTCGTGTCGGCCTTGTTACCGGTAAGCTGGACCTTATCGGCGTTGATGACGACAACGAAGTCGCCGCAGTCGCTGTTGGGCGTGAACTGGGGCTTGTTCTTACCGCGCAGGATCATTGCGATCTGGGTGGCAAGACGGCCCAGGACAGCACCATCGGCGTCGACGAGAACCCAGTTGCGCTGGACCTCGCCCTGCTTGGCGTAGTGAGTCGATTTCGAAATCACTTAGACTCCTCCATGTACAGTACGTGTTGTTACAGAGATTCACGGGGCTCTGCAAGTAACCCGTCCATATTACCCCGCTCGCCGTACGAGTCAACAGGTATTTTGGCTCCGACCAGAGTTTCTGCACATGTCATCCACGAGCCGTGATTTTCCAGCTCTTTAGCTGTTGTCATTTTTTTGAGGGTTCGCCGTCGCTAGCGCTCAACGAACTCTTGGATTTCCGCAAGCAAGCGCTTTGCCTCCTGGCGGCCCTGGATATACAGGTCCAAAAGCTTTGCCGGATCGTGCTCGACATGGCCGACCTCGACCGGCTTTTGCGGAGCGATGACCAGCGCGCGGCCCTCGCGCTCATACTTCCACAGGTGCATGCGCTGGAGGTTATAGCGGTCGTGGCGCGTCTCGATAGCCTCGAGCAGGTAGGGGTAGTCGGCATAGCGGGCGCGCGCGGCAGGCATAAACTCGTAGGGCTTTTTCTCGTACGAGCGGTCCTGGGTGACGATGACGACCGCACGGTCGAAGCCCGCCTCCTCGAGCACATGCTCGATAGGAACCGAATCGGCCACGCCGCCGTCGACGTATTTGTGCCCGTCGATCTCGACCGGCGGCGTCACCAGCGGCAACGAGGTGGAGGCGCGCACAGCATCGAGGTCGAGCACGGCGCTTTTGACCGGCAGGTAGGCAGCGGTTCCAAACAGCATGTCCGTCGCGACGGCGTACATCTCGATGGGGCTCGCGTCGAACGCCTCGTTGTCAAAGGGATCCAGGCGGTCCTGGATATCGTTGAAGATAAAGTCGTAACCCACGATGGAGCCCGTGGACGCGAAGGATGCGGCACCCATGTAGCGGTTGTCATTGCAGAAGGTCAGGTTGATGCGATTGACGCGACCGATCTGGTGTGACTTGTAGTTGACGCCGTTGAGCGCACCGGCCGATACGCCATATACCGCCGGAATTTCGACACCGGCCTCCATGAGAACGTCGAGCACGCCGGCGGTAAACTGCCCACGAAAACTGCCACCCTCCAAGACGAGCGCGACCTTGCCGGCGTTCTTTGCCTTATCTTCTGCAGTCATATCGACCTCCTGCGATTGAGTTTTGGCTTTCTTCTACCCAGTTTTGGGATGGAGGGCGCGCAGGTTTTTCGAGGCGGCAGGTGAAGCGGAAAGTGCGTCCCAGTTTGAGGCGGGATTCCGGGATGGACTTTCCGCTTGGACCGCCGTTGGGAAAGCGCGACCCGTTCTGAGCGCGGATTCCGGGATGCGGTTTCCGCTTGATGTGTCATCCGGAAACTACGTCCCAGTCTGAGCGCGGATTCCGGGATGGGCTTTCCGCCTGGAATGCCATTGGGAAAGCGCGTCCCACTCTGCGTTGCCGCGGCGTTTTCTTTGCGCCCGCGCCCTGCGCAGAGTTCGATTCTCCGCGGTACAGGGGGGATCCGCTGATGCGGGGCACGGCAGGCAGAAATTCGATAAACATCGCATCCGTTTTGGGTCGCGGCTTTGCGCGGAGAATCCGCGTGTTTGCTTCGCGAACACGCGCCGGCTTCGGCCGCCTGCCGGCGTCCTCGCCCGCGGGCTAAAAACGCTTACGCGTTTTCTTTACGCTCGCGCCCTGCACAGAGTTCGATTCTCCGCGGTACGGGCTAGAAATGAAAAGGCAGGTAGATACGAATATCTACCTGCCTGTAACTATTGGTGGAGGCTAAGAAAATCTTTGCGAACCCTACTATTGCCGCCAATGGTCGCGAAATCAAAGTCTCCAACAACTGGTTTTGCATAATAACATTGTTCAGTTCGAAATAAAGTTAGCAAAATTTAATATGAGCTTGCTTTACTATGGGGTATACCCTATAATAATAGACGTAAGAAAGAAAGGAGGTGGTTCAAATGGATGACAAAATATGGGACTTAACGGTTGCTGTCATCAGCGTGCTACTGGCAAAGGCGCTGGATGAAGGAATCGAAGCCCTAAAGAAAAAGACCTCTCGCAAGCCCGGAAAGCACACAAAGAGGTCTAGGTAGGGCAAGGGGCGCTGCTTAGGCGGTGCCCCACTAGCCAAAATCATCTTACATCAGGAGTGCAGCGATGAAAACAGGCATTGTAGTTTTCGTCATCTCGTTTATCTCGTTTCGCATCTGGCGCAAGGCCAGAGAAAAGCGCGGTGAATGAAATGGCAACCGAAGCGCAAAGACGCGCAACATCCTCCTACCGCAAAAGGTCGGTGAAACAGCTTGTCATACGCTTTTACCCTAACGAGGGCGACGAGAGTATCTATAAATGGCTCAAGGAGCAGGACAATACAACCGAGTACATCAAGAGCTTGATTCGAGAGGACATGAACCGTTAGAGACTTGTTGCAGCGCCCTCTAAACGCAAAATGCCCGCGCCCCATTACAGGGCGCGGGCATTTTAGTTAAAGAAGCTCGTTTACTCGTTTTTGCACAGCATTAAAGTTAGCGCCAAGTCTGGCCTTGCGCTCGTCACCGTTACCGTACTCGCCGCGAATGACGGCGCGTGCAAGAGCGTCGATGTCTACGGCGTTGACGCGGGAATTGACCACGGCTTGCACTTCGTCATAGCGGGCGCCAAGAATTACCTTGCGCGTCTCACCGTTGCCGAGCTTGCCGTTGAGCACATCCGTTGCAAGATCGTCGGCGCTTGCGGCGGATGTGCGATTGATTAGGTCTTGCACCTCGTTGAATCGAGCACCAAGCTTGGCCTTGCGCTCGTCACCGTTGCCGTACTTCCCTCGCATTACGTCTGCTGCAAGGTCGGCGGTGCTACCACTATTCTCATGGGCAGTCGCAGCCGGCGCATTGTAGGTGCTGGGCTTCGCATAATGCGACCAGGCGGCAGCGTCCATGAAGGCAATGTCAAGATCTAGGTTGCCGTTGTACCCAGATATCCTACCGTGCGAAGAATACTGGTGCATCACGCAGGTATTCCAAGCACCAAAGCCGCCATCCGGAAGCCATGGTGAATCCTGGTACCCAGTCTGGTTCTCGTTGGCATACTGGGCAACCCAAAGGGCGTGGTTAGGCGCAATCTTAGACCAATCTTCCTCTTTGGTGAGATTGCGGTAGGTATACAAGAGACACCTCACGCCCGTGAGCGCATAGATGCGATCAAGGAATTTCTTGGCACCGTCCGTGCCGATTCTGCCGCCGTCCTCATAATCGAGCACGGGAATACCCTTGCCGAAATAGTTTTTACAGTTCTGATAGAAGTGATCCGCCTGCTTGACAGGATCATCCATATTCATGAAATGGTAGAAGCCCCAGAGCTTGCCCGCCTTAATAGCCTTTTGCACAAACGCGTCACAAAACGTATTGACGTAATTGGTTCCCTGGGTTCCTTTGATGATGACAAAATCGTATTCGATTGAATCGAGATTAAGGTTTTTTTGCCAGTCTGCAATATCGATGCCCTTCATGGTCATCTGCATCACCTCTTAATTGCATTGAATTGTGTGAAAGTAACGGCGTTAAGCTCGTCGGCTGTCCATGCATGGATTGAATTGGTGCCGTCATCAGGGTCGCGGAGCGCGTAGGTACCGTCGGTGTTCTCGCGCCAAATCATCACGACGTGCGAGCCGTAAGAGCGCTCGCCAAGGGTTCCGGTAACGCCTGCGAAGACGATCCAGCCGTCATCGACGGCCTTTAGGGCTTCGCCCGTGCCCCAAAACGTGTCACGGGTTTCGAAATGATAGGTCTTCGCTAGATAGGCGCTGAACTTGGCCATGTCGTTAACCCGGTCGGTCAGGCAGCTTTCGCCAACGAAAGCCGACAGCAGGTCTGGCGTGATCTCGTTCCCGTTGAGGTAGCTCAAGGCCATCGCAGCAGCCGTAAGTCCGCAACCGTACGTGCCTATGGTTTCGTCCGAGTAAGCGACGTTAGCCCATTGAGGGTCTTTTTGCAGAAAGAGCGGCATATAGCCGCTCTTCGCACTCGTCTTTTTTTCATAAACAGGAAAAGCCGCCGTATAACCATCGCTATAGCCTTGGTTATAGGCTTTCCCAAATGCTGCCGTATCTCTGCCAACGTGGTCGATAGTCAAAACGAACCACAAGCCCATGCCTACCGCGAAGCCAAGCAGTAGTGCGACGGCAATCCGCATCCTAGCCGCGCTTCGCGACTTCATCGGCAATCGCCTTCGTAATATCATCGGTGTCAACGTTGGCGTGCTCGAAAATCTTCATGATGGGCGTATCGGCAAGCTCTGGATAAGCCTGCTTGAGGTTTTCGAGGATAGAAGCGAACTCCATGCCGATGATGGCGATGCAAACGACATAGACGGTAATACCACCGAAATTCAGTCCAACGATATGCGAGCTTAGAATCTCGATACATATAACCAGCATGATGATAAGGGAAAGCGTGGCCTTATGACACAAGCCACGACGCATCGTCGAAGACTTAAAACTACGGTTGAAGATTGCCTGTGCGATGCCTGTAACCATATCGATAAGCATCATCAGGAATGCGCCGCCAATTGCCCAGATCTGCGGCTCCGTGAACGTGTAGATAGCTTCCATTATTTCTCCTTTGCATTGTCATCGATCATCTTCTGCACGGCGGCGCGCCAGAGCTTGGGTACGCTCTCAACGGTGCGCCTGTCATCCATGACGGCCTCGTAGTAGATCTTCGCCATCGCTACTCACCGCCCACAATGTCGCCGATTTCGAGAAGCGCTGCGTTGGTATCCGCAAGAGATGCCTTGACCGCCTCCAACCGCCTGATAGCGTCGTCGATTCGCGCCGAATCGGGCATTCCGTCTGCTGCATGGACGCTCCAAAGCTCGTCGAAGCTTTCACGCACGCTCTCGGCGGTCGGAAAGCCACAATCGACGAAATGCACCTCGTCATACCTGTATACAGTTTCCGCGGACGTGTCGGAATCGTTCAAACCGACCTCGCGTGTAGAAGTCTCGATGTTCTTGCGCAGCCAGACATTCTGGCCGATAACCTCGACTGGTTCCGGCGCTTCGCCAGTGCGCTCGGCTTTAACAATCATGTTCTCTCCTAACTCGCGGCTCTTGCCGCGTTGAACACTCTTTGACGTACAACTAATTGCTTTTCCATCTCCGCCGTCTTCATCCACCCAAAGTACGAGCACACGCGGAGAGCAAGTCTCGGCGTTCTTCGTTTGTCAAATCGGAAAAACGCGCGGCGGAGACGCTTCCAAAGTCGCTTCCGCAAATCGACGCGCTTTGCCCAAATTCGATAACCCGCGAAATCGATTGGCTCAACGCCGTTATGCATGATCTTCCAAGGCTTAAGTTCAAGACCGAAGCCTGCGAGCACGTGAGCGATGAGCATGACTGCTCTTTTCAGCGCCTTTTTAGAGTTGCCAAGCAAATAGCCGTCATCTGCGTACCAGACCTGACAACCTACTAGATTCGTGCGCTTGCCGCGCCTTACCGTCCCAACGCCTTCGATTGCGTGGTAGGCGAACGAGATGACGAAAGCGGCCAGCCGCAGCGAAAGGTAACTGCCGAGAATGAGCACTTCGCCCATGGTTGATAGCAGCGTATAGAGCAGATAGAGCACTTTGTGGTTTCGCACGTAACGCGCTGCAAGCTCAAAGACCATCTCTGTTCGCATGGAGCCGTAACAGTTTCGTATGTCAACGTGGACGTGCAGTAGATAGCGCCGAATCGCCCGCTTGAGCTTACGCATGCCGAGGGCTGCACCCTTGCCCTTAACGCCGGCGCTGACTTGCCAGAAGCCGACTTTAGCCGACAGCAGGGGCTCGAGCGCATTGACGCACAGGTAGTTGCAAACCTGGCGCTTGACACTCTCGACGCTGATTTCGCGCAACTTGCCTGAATTCGGGTCGTGCTTTACATGCGTGCTGATCGGCTCGAATTCCAGTGTTTCAGTTGATAATTCGAGCCATATAACGTCGATGAAGGACGATTCCGAGCCGTATTCCTCTTGGATTCGGTGCTCGTTCTTCCTGCCGGAATCGCCCTTCTTCCATTCCTCAAGCGCTTCTGCAACCTTTTGGCGCGTGAAGACGTAGTTTTTGCAATAGGTTTTCAAATCCAAAGCTCTTTCTGTCTGTCATACGAGTTTTCGCCAGACGGCTACTAGCCCGCGAGCCTTGCGGACAAATTTCGCTCAGTTGAGCCAGGCTAGCCCGGTCGCGCCAGAAAGCGACGCGCCGGGTAGGCACGGTGCGAGAACTTTTGGTTCTTGTTTATAGACAGATTGCCGGGAAGCGATGTTCCAGTTCGCCCTGCCAGACCTCGTGTTCGCGTTCGCGTAGCGAAGACCAGCCTTCGTGCCGTTCCTCAGGTTGCCGAGGAACTGAACCAGACACCAGCGCCGCCCTCACCGTGTATCCCTGTTTGTTGCTAGAAAGAAGGGGGCCAACCCCCTCTCATGGCTACGCCATGATTCACCCCCGGCTGCGGCTGGTAGCAGAAAGCCGGGAAGCGATGTGCCAGTCCGCCCAGCCAGACCACGCGTACGCGCTCGCGTAGCGAAGACCAGCCATCGTGCCGTGCCCCAGGTAGCCGAGGAACAGAACCTCGCGAATAGTTCCCTTCACGGTCTGGTCGTTAACGTTTACGTAGTAATAATCTCCCGTGCCGGTCGTGGAGGAGCCGCCAACATCCTTTTCGAGGATTAGGCCGCACACCATCTGCAAGTTGAGCGTGTAGCCCTCTTTAAGCGGCATGCACGCCGCAGTTGCGACCACGCCGTCGGCAACAGCTCCCTTTTTCTCGTTGCGGCTGTCGTGGTTCACGGCGATTCCGAAGCCCGTTCCATCGCTCACGAACAGAGCGCAGCCCATGACTTCCCAAGCACCTGTTGCTGTCTCAACGCCGCCGATCTTGAACGGATATTTGCCATCATTGGCAATCTGCCCATCCCCCACAAGCTCGTCGGTCGAGCCGGTGTTCCACGGCGAAGTTTGAACCCACGTATCAGTGGTAGTGGAGAACGCTTTTGCAACACGCATCAGCAGGGCAACATTGCCGTCCGCAAGCGTCTCTTTGCCCTCAACTACCGCAGAATCGAACACGTCATAGGCGTTCGAGGCGCCACGGTCGGGACAAGAAGCCGCGTTGCTGGTTCCGTACATGAGGGCGCATCCAACCGGCAGCGAAGCGGCGATTGAAGCGGCAACGATGATACGTGTTGTATTGCTCTCGGCAATCACAGGATGGAACTGTACGTTGAAGTTTGAGCAGCCTTGAAAATCCACCTGCGAGGACTTGTTAAGCGTCTTGGTGAGCTGGTGAAAGTTTATATACCACTGGTCGTAGGCGCTCATTCCGCCATAGCCCGTCGTGGCGCACTTTGTAATGTCTATAAGCGAATCGTGACTGATCGTGCGCGTCTTTACCGGCATACCAGAGATGGAGCGCGGGTTGTTATTCGAATCCATAGATAGAGGGTATGACGGCGTAAGCATATACGGTCGCAGACTTCCATCAGGCAAGTATGCATCCGGGCACGCGACGGCACCGGTGAACTTCGTGTCGGAGACAGACCATAGGGCATCGCCGTTTTCAAGCGGCTCCCAAAGCTGCCACACCACAGGCGCAATCTCGTAGACGTTGTTTCCCTTACTGTTGTCGATGCGCGAGAAACCGTAATCAACCGAATCGATAGCGACAACCCACGGTGCGCCGTCGGAATCGGCACCCGCGTTCGCGGAGACGTGGAACCACGGCCCGCCCTCTGCATTACACGGATCTACGGCTGGAGTGGTTGCGGTGGCGGCAACGAACTTTGTCGCAGCAAGACGCTTTGCCGCAGCGCTCACGGGAATCAGCGCTGTAGGGCTTCCGGCGGGAACACGCCACGTGTAAATAAGCCCGGTCTTATGCTTGTCTACCATCGCTTTGATTGCGCTGTTTTTGTATCGTCCGGTCGCTTCATCACGCTCAAGAGTTTTCACGTCGGCAAGCTTGCCGATGGCTGTTGCGATGGACGCAAGGCCGTCTTTCAGCGCTTCATCTGTCGGAAAGTTATAGTCCATGCCAACTCCTAACTAACTGTCATATCGACGAGAACAGGGCGTGTGTCCCCGTTCTCGTCTGTGATTCGCTTGAAATAAAACTGTCTGTCTGCACTCACGGAGCCTCGCGCTTCCTCAGCTGCCTTACGAGCGTCAGCTGCCGCCTGATCCGCGCTGTCCTTGGATGCTTTCGCTGCGTTTGTCGCGACATTCGCTGCATTTGTTGCGGCGTCTGCGTTCGTTTTGGCTGTATTTGCCGCAGAAGCGGCATCCGTGGCGCTCTTTGTCGCGGCGTTCGCCTTGCCCGTCGCGGTGTTGGCCGCGTCAGTGGCGCTCTTACAGATGTTAACCGCAGCGTTGGCGTTATTCAGCGCCTTGCCCGCGTCAGTGACAGCCTGTTCGCCATTGGTGACGGCGTTTTCTCCACGCCTGATAAGGTCATCAATCGCGTTGTCCCAAGACTGCGCGGGCTGCTGACCCTCTTTGGCGCTGCGCAGGATGTCCAGGGCGAATCGCTCCGTCTGTGCAAGGAAATCGTCCTTGACGATTTCGAAATAGGCTTCGTCGGTGTAGCCGGGAACGCTTGCGAGCTTGGATTCATCGCAAACGTAGGTGATCGTATTGCCGCTGACTGTGGCGCTGCCACGGTAATAGTGGATTCGGTCTGGCAATCGGGCAACCAAAAAGGCGCCGTACCCAGACAAAGACAGCTCTCCGCCGTTGTCGTAGATAAGCGCCTTGATGGTTGTTCCGCCGAGCTCGCCTTGCGCGATTCGAATGCAGTTGTTTCCGCATCCGCGTTTGTCGATATCAAGCTCGATAGTCTGAGTGTTCATCAGGCATCACCGTCGACAAGCATCCACTCGCACGCCAGAATCTCGTTTCCTGTCATCTTCCCAATCGCGTCGGCATAGGCAATCTTGAACAGGTTAGGTCGATGCTTGATGTTTGCGTACATCTCGATTTCGCGGCAGAAAGCCTTGTGCTCGTCTGAACCGATGCGCAGCTGTGTGCGACCGGTGGGAAGTCCATCATCTCCAAGTTCAGGTTCGCCGTACTGCGCGATAAGCTCATCGCGGCGTTTTAGGTACTCAAGCGCCTCCGCACGCAACACCCTCGTATTGCGTGCGGCGGCATAGCCCACGATGTCGCGGCGCTCGAGAAGCGGCTCGAGCGCAATGAGCATCTGCTCCATCTGGGCATTGGTATATTCGTCGGGGATGACGTTCTCGACCTCGATGCTCTGCTTGCTTTCCGTAACGCTGGCACCGAGCGCGGTTGCCAGAGATTCGATTCCTTTATCCATTGACCTTCACTTCCTCCACAATCGGTGTCGAATCGTCAAGCGCGGCGATTTCCGCGGCAACGTCTGTGACGCTTTCCTCTACAGTCTTGTATATGGCATAGCCACTCGCAGCGTAGTAATCGAGCATGTGTGGTTGAACGTAAAATGAGATTCCATCCTTCTCAACTCTGAACGTGGTCATTCCATACCTCCTTATAGCGACGTGATCATTAGTCCGTGGTCGAAAGTGATCGTCCAATTTGTCCAAGTCATAGACAGGTTTTGGCAAAGGCCGGACACGTTATACGTTCCGGTCAGTTGAAGATTTGTCCACGAGCTTTTCAGGTTCCCGACGAGCGTGACGCTGCCGCTCATGCCGGTCTTACAGGAGACGTACTCGCCACGGTCTTTGTATTCGCCGACGCCGATCCAGTCATCGGTGAGAAGGCAGATGCACCCTTTGCCAGCGAGACGCGCGCCATACACCTTGGACTTGGTGTTGTAGTTGTTGAATCCGACGTAACCCGTAATATCCTCAGCTGTGCCGCCGTATAGGTATCCGTTGGCCATTGCCGTGTAGCAGGTGCCGCCGCCGACGCTGAAACCGTCTGTACCTATGTAGAGACCAGAGGTGTTCGAATCGAGCGTAAGCTTATATCTATACAATTTGTTGTTATCGATTGATAGCCCGCCGATGACACCATAGGTTGTCTGGAAATAGCCGCTCGTCAGATTCCAGTAGTTCTTCCCCTGACCGTCGCCGATTGTTCCACTCTTGAGGTATGTCGCATTGACGTACAGCTCGCCGCTGGACATGTAAATGCCTTTGTTTGCTCCGTTGTTGGTAAGCCGATTGAAGATCTCTTGCTGTTTGAGGCTCTCGTCGAGCTTTTCGACAAGTTTCTCCGCATCGGTCTTAGCTACCTCTTGCGCAATCATGCTCGTAGCCTGTCGCGCTACCGCCGCATAGACTGTTACTGCAGATGAATAGTTTTCATAGGCGCTCTTATAATGCGACATGGCGGCATTCAGTTCCTCGGCTGTTGAGCAGTTTGTGACATCCGAGATGGTTGACATCAGGGCATCGAACGCTCCGCCCTCGCCGAACGCGTTGTTGTACCTCGGCTCTAAGACTTGCGCCTTGAACTGAACCTGCAAGTTTTTGTTTGACGACAGCGATTTGTGTAGTGCAGAAAGGTCTTCTTTATCTTTCTGCACGGTCTGGAGAATTTTATTTACGGCGGCTTTCTCCGCCTCGGTGACGATGCCGTCTTTAGCGATGTCGTTGACTGTGGTGTCGAGGCTGCTTATCGTCTCGTCAAGTTCCTTATTCCTTGTCTGGAAGTCTTCCCCAAGGGCCTCGATGTGTTTTCTGTTCTGCGTCATTCCGTCGTGCAGGTCTTCGATAACGCCATCGACGGTATAGCCACCGTCGCCGTACTTCGCGGTGGGCGATAGCTGGAATTCGCCCGTTTCCAAATCCCAATAGTTCGCGCCCACCTCGTCGGTGAGCAAGCCCGCGCGGATGCGGTCTGCCCGCATCGTTCCGGCGTTGATGCAATCGGCGCTCACCTGTGCGCCGGTTACAAACGTTCTCCAATTCCATTGGCCATCGCTTGTAAGATTTGCGGCAAGGCGGATGCCAAGGCCGTTGATGTTTACCGCCCACATGCCGGACGTTGACTTGAGCGGCACGCCTGTTTCTGCATCCAACGGCACGTTGGAGTAGATCACGCCAAGCTCGAACGTCTCGACCTTGTAGGTGCCGACGGCATTGAACGCCTTGTTGAGCGCCGCCATGAGCTGGTTGAGCCACGAGACGGACGTGCCAGCCGCCGCATCGTAGTTAGCCCGCTGATTGCTGCCGCTCTTGAGCTGCTGTGCCATTGACTGAAAGATGTCGGCCAGATCATCGGTTAAGTTGCCGAACGCCACCGTGGCATCGCCGGTCACCAAGTCGCGGATCAGCTTCGAGACGCGACCCTTGAGCCTGATTCCCGCAGCGGAGAAGCCCTTGTCGATGATCGCCACGCAATCGCCGACAGCAACGCTTTCCCAATCTCGACCGAAAGCAAATAGGTCGATCACGCTTGCTTCATAGGAGACGGTCGGCGTTTTGGCTCGCTCAAGGTAATCGTTCGTCTCGGCAAGAAGCTGCGCCGCGTCCTCGCATTGCTCGTTAATGTAAACGTCCACCGCAGGCGCGATGCCGCCGTTGCCGTCGGGATGTCCCCAAGCCTCAGTTGCGGACGCATCCTCGACGTAATCCTTGCCGCCGTTTATATCGCCGAAAGTCAAGCGCCGGCCATAGCCGCCGCCATCCGTCTCAACACCCTTGCCGTAACCGTAAACCCTCGTCTTTGGGTTGGCGCTGCCGGTCTTGCGCTTGATGCTTATCAGGTCTTTAGTCCAGGTGAAGCGCTTGGGACTTTGCTGGTTTCCGCGCTTCGCGACCACACGTACGTATCGGTGTGTGACCCGCACGCCGTCCGTCTCGATGACGGTTTCAAGCTCGCCGCCCCATGTTTTGAGCAGATCGCTCAAGCCCTCGCGGACTTTTACATGATAGAAGGTATGCGATGCGCTGCCGGGCAGGTCGCAGTTACCGACTTCCCAACGGGTGCCCGCGAGTATTGACGTGAGCGCCACAGTCACGCTGCCAGACGGCCGCTTGTCCTCGATATAGTCATCCCACGTCTCGTTGATGGAATTGATGCACGTTGCGCTGGTATAGGGCTTGCCGCTGTCATCGTGCAGCCGCTCGATTTTATCGACTATGTGCTCGTGCACAACGCCTTGGCGGTCAACCCAGACAAGGTACTCGCCCTTGCCTAAATCCTCGTCGCACCTGATCTTAAGCTCGTCGGTGCCGTCCGTAGCGTCCTCATGGGTCGCTGCGGTGTAGGTGAGCCGTCCGAGATTCGCGCCAAAACGGCTGAAACGGGTGAAGTTGACCTTCTTTATTAAAGCCATCTTTCCTCCCATTCCAGCACCGCAGAGCCGCTAGAAATCTTGATGTGCGCACGGTCATTGACTGTGAAGAAGTCGCTCATGATGTTGAGCTGAGCGACAGAGCCGTTAACGGTCACGTGCTCTTTATCGAAATCCATCCGAACCACGCTCGAAGCCGTCAACGGCTGGACAACCTCGACGAACTCGGCGGTGTCAGTGTTGGTGATGCGCCAAGAGCTGCAAGCGCCGGGCTTGGCAGTCACGGTGAGCGCCGCAGGCAGCGTGCCGCCGACAGCGAACGATGCCGCGCCGCTCACGTCCATCCGGCGATGCTGACCGTAATAGTCGGGGTCGCCGATGTGGAACGTAACGGTTGCCTGCGGGCAATCGTCGGTGATCTCGTCAAGGTCGGTTGCACCGCTAACAATCGCCATCAAATAACGTGTAGGGTCATCAGGCAAATATAGCGGCGCTGGCTCGTCAGACCAGAGCAGCGCCGCCAGCTCATGGCGCGCCTTTGCGACCTCGCGCCGGTGCTCGGTGCGAATCCACATGTCAATCTGTAAATCGTAACCGGAGCGACGAGCGTTCTTGAAGTATTCGCCGTGCCGCCCGGGCGCATCCTCGAAGCTCGCCGAAACGTCCGCCATGATTGGGCGGCGCACCTTACAGTAGACGAGCTTCGACAGGTCGTGCCCGTTGAAGACAATGCTGTCGCTTTGGTTTCGCTTACGCTTAAGCTCCAACGGGCACCCCCTTCTGCTTTAACCTGCTGGCAATACCAGCGCCGATCTGCTGACCGGTCGTGTACGCGTCCATGCTGTTTGCAACGGTAGCGTTGACGGTCACGTTAACCTGGGCTCCGCCACCGAAGCCGCCGCTTATGCGGTCGAGCACGCGAGAAATACCCGCCTCGACACTCTCTCTGACGCTTGTGCGCAGCTTTGCATCGGGCGTGACATGCTCAAGTCCAGCTTCGCCAACGCCAATGATTGAAGGCTTGTCGAAGGATGCGCCCTTTGCATACCAGTTGACGCTGATGGACGGCAGTTCCACAACGCCACCGATGTCACGCCAGCTGACGTGGAAATGCGGCAAGCTGATATGCGGCAAGCTGATGCGAATCCCACTGAACGCCCCCTGAATCCTGCCAGGGATGCTGCTGACAAAGTTCCAGGCATCGTTGATCGGCGAAGTGATATTGCTCTTGATGTTCGAGAAAACGCCAGCGACCTTGCTGCCAAGCCCCGGGAAGCCAAGCTTTTCACCGATGGCGTTTCCGGCGTTTATCGCGTTATCCTTCGCATTGTTCATCTTCGTCTGGATGTTGCTTTGGATAGCCTGGAAGGCAATACCGGCCTGCGACTTCGCAGCGTCCCAATCACCGTTCATGGCAGCTTTCAGGGCATTTGAAGCCGAAGAACCGACAATTTTGCCGGTGTTCATATCTGTTTGGATTGAATCCCTGATAGCGCCGAATTTTTCAGATGCTCCGGATTTCAGATTCTCCCAAGCTTCGGACGCGTTGGTCTTCAAACCCTCCCAAGCATCGGACGCGCCTTGCCTTATGCCTTCGAACTTTTCCGAAAGGCCGTTCTTGACCTCTTCGGCCTTTCCGGTTATCCCGTCCCAAATCCCAGACCAGAATTCCGGCACGCCTGCGAAGAAATCCTGCACGCCCTGCCATTTCTCTGAAATCCAGCCAGTGAAGTCAGACCAGAGCTGTTTACCAGTCTCGGTCTGCGTGAAGAACCACGTAAGGCCAGCGACGGCAGCGGCAACCGCAGCCACGCCAAGCAAGATTGGGTTTGCGGCGATCAATCCGGTGAACGATGTCCACCCTGTAGAGAGCTTGCCGCCAAGGGTAGATGCCAAGCCGCCAGCTTTCTCGGCGATGCCGCCGAAGCCTGTTGCAGCCGTGCTTATAGCGCCGCCGCCCTCGCCGAACTTGCCTGCGAGGGCGGCGAAGCCGCCGGCAACGTCCTTGAACGTCTGGCCGATCTCGATGCCCTTTTGGAGCGTCTTGCCGATGCCCGTTGTGAGCCCGCCGAACGCGACCGTCCCCAAAACGACGTTTGTTGCCATGTCCTGCTGCTCTGGCGTTAGGGACTTGTACCAGTCGCTAACGCCCTCGAGCGCCGGCGTTACCTTCTCAAGCAGGGTCGTTCCAAGCTCGAGCGCCTTTTCCTTGAAGGGCATGGCCGCTTCGCCGGCTTCGGCCATCTTCTGGTTTAGCTCGGCCTGCGCTTCACGCGTGTCGAGCATCGTCTTATTAGTCTCTTGGTACGTCTCGCCGATGTTACCGTAAAGGCCATCGAGCGTCTGCGTGATAAGCGAGGAGCGCTCCTGCTCGTTACCGCAGGCGGCAAGCGCCGCATTGAAAGCGTCCTCTTTGGTAGCGCCCTGAGCGAGCTGGTCGTTGAAAGCCTGCTGTGCCGCATGGTTGCCAGAGAGTGCTGCGCTCCACTGCTCATTGCTGGCCGTTGCCCAGTTGAGGGCATCGGCAAGACCGCCGGTGACGGTGCCGGTGTGCGCCGTCTCCTGCGATGCTTCCACGAGGTTTTCGAGCGGCAATGCATCGCCGAACTTGGAGAACGAGCCTGCGGCGATGTTGTTCCACTTGTCCAGCTCCTGCTGGTTGGTGGTCAGGCGAGATAGGTTCTGAGCAGCTTCGGTTGCGGTGTCCCCTTCGCCGAGAAGCTTGTAGAACAGCGTGTAAGAGCTCCGCGCCTGCTCGGACGTGCCGCCTGCGTCCTTCCAGGCAGCGTTCAGCTGATGCGTCTGCTCGATCTGCTCTTCCTGGCTGCTGGCAAGACCGACAAGCGCGGTAGCAGTGCCGGTGACGGCACCGGTAATCGTCTTTCCGGCAGTCTCAAGACCCTTGCCGGCCTTTTCCAGCTTATCGCTGTTGTCCTGAATTGTCTGCCCGAACTGATAAAGGCTACTCTTAGATGCCTGGGCTTCGCGACTGACGCTTTTAAGATCGTCGGAATAGCTCTCAAGCTGATTTTCGCAAATGGCAATCTGAGCCTTAAGGCTCGAGTACTGCGCTTCCTCGCGCTCAGTGAGCGTCGCACCGCTTCGCTTCTTCTCGTCGAGCGTCGCAAGCGCGGCCTTGTAGGCATCGAGTTTCGCTTTCGTCTCGCCGTACGCTCGGTTCAGAAGCTTTTCCTTCTCAACGAGCAAATCCGTATTGCCGGGGTCGAATTTCAGGGCGCGATTGATGTCCTTCAACGCGCCCTGCGTATCCTTCGCCGTGCTCTGCACGCTCTTCAACGCGCCCTGCAACTCGGTCGTATCTCCGCCGAACTTGATAGTCAGACCTTTGTACGTGACAGCCACGGTTCCACCTCTTTTCAGTTGTCAATGAAAGAAATGAGCGCACAGAACAGCGCACCGTATAGGTGCGCTGGCGCTTTACGCTCACATGCCAGCCCAGAAGGCCGCTTCACCCTGCCGCGCGTGTTCGTCATCCTCGGCGTATGCCACAGCGTCGTTGACGAAGCTGTACACGTCGATAAGGTTTTGCACTTGCACGTAAGACAGGTCGTGCAGGTCTTGGACGCTCAATCCCGCCTGCTGGCAAGAGTAGATGTAGAGCGCGTCGCAGCTACTCTCCAGTTCCCTCGGCAGCGGCGGCATCGGGTGCTTCGGCGGGCGCGGCTTCCACGTCCGCTTTTGCGTTCGGAAAAAAGTTGTCCTTAATGATCTGCATCACGTCAGATGCCCAACCGCCTTTGCGCTCAAGGTCGAATTCCGTCTGCGGGAAGCCGCAAACCCAATCCTCAAAGGACTTACCGAGGTCTGTCTTATCCTTCGCAGTGGCGTTGTACGTCTTCGCGCAGGCGTAGAAAATCTCAAGCAGTGGCACAATAGGCGGAATGTTCGACGCCGCTGAGACATCGAGAACAACGGAGATGGCTTCGTTGATGTCCTTCGGACGGCGCGAGCCGTCCTTGCGCTCAACGAAGAACTCACGTGAATAGGCAATTGGAGTGAAGGCGTTGCAAGCGACCGGGTACTTAACGCCGCCAACCTCGATGATCCCGCCATCCATTACGCGCTCACAGCCTTGGGCGTGACGGCAGTATCTACCTCTTCGAAGAATTTATCGTAACCGTCAATATCGCCATATGTGTCGATGTAGCTGCCGCGCCAGCCGCTCGGCAGCTTGACGGGACGAAACGTAAGATCGTAATCAAGCTGCGTGATGTCGGGTTTGTCCTCAAGCGTCTTTGCATCGACGGATGCGGGCTTGCTCGTGCACTTGTAGATGCAGCGGCGCTTTCCAACGACGTGTCCGGGCTGCTCGCACATGAATGCGAACGGCTTAGGTGTCTTGCCGGAAGTTGCCAGCAAGCGCCCTTTCTCGTCGATGTCGAAGCCGATAATGTCGGCCAGAAGCGCACGCATCTCTGGCGTGCTCTCGATGTCGTAGAGCGACCACGTGATAGAGCCGCCGTTATCCTGGTACTTGTCCAGCCACGTCTCGTTATCGCCGTGGCTCGTCGACTGCTCAATGGACGGCTCAATCTTAATCTCAACCGTGCCTGGGATGTGGACAGGCTTCTCGTACGTAAACGTATCCTCGTTGGTAAGACGCGCTATATGCGCGTTCTTAACGCCGAAGAACCCATTTCGCGCCATGTCGGCTCCTTTCTTTACTCGGTCACGCCAACCTCATAGGCCGTCTCGATAAGTTCGTCACCATCGAGCGACGTGACCGTTTTCACATAATTAAACTCGGCGGCATCGAGTGCCGCTTCGAATCGCTTCTCGAGCTCGTAATCGCGCTCTCGAACGTAAAGCGCCACATCGTAGGGCATCCAGCGGCACCATCCAGTGTTGTCCGCGCTCAGAGCTTCACCGTAACCCGCTTCAATGTCGATATACGGCGGCGCGGGCGACTCGTCATCGTCGCGGAAACCTCCGTTCGCCCACGGCAGGCCGAACGCATCAAGAAGCTCCGCTAGGTCTTTAAGGCTGTTCATTGCGCCCCCTTGGAGAACTCGGCGGCAACTTCCCTGTAAACGCCCTCGATGACGTGATCGCCTTCTACCCTGCCGGGATAGCTGCCGTGCTGGTTTTTGATGACGTGGCCGTTCTCGAGCAGGTGTGTAAGCTGATACTGCCTGTTGTGGACAACACAGGTCGTACCGGTCGCTTCGCCCCTAACGTCGGCAGACCATCCTTTTGCGTAGCTTCCGCCGTGCCGCTTCTTCTTCCGGCTTCGCTCTTTCAGAAGGCGAACCGCCTTGTTGCCAGCCGCCTTGACGTTTCCCTGCAAGACTTCTTCGTTATCCTCGATAACCTCTTCGATGCTGTTGACGATGATTGATTGGAGTTGGTCAATCTTTATCCCGCTCACCGGTTGCCCACCTTCTCGACGAGGGTAAGCCGCACATTGTCGACGTTCGCCACAACCGCCGAATCGACGGCGTAGCGGATGCCGCCGAACTCACAGAGCCTTTCACCGCTGTATGCGCACGCGCGAACAGTGATAACGGCCCGCGGCTTCACTCCTGCCTGAGCGGCGGCGTAGTACGCCGTCTGGCTGATGCCGTACACGTTGCAGGGAACACGGCGGCGGCGCTCCTTTTTGTGCGATACGCCCAGATCATCACGCTCTGAGACGGTAGCGATAAGCGTGCAAACGCCAGCCCACCCGCTCATGCGGCATCACCGCCGTTGTACGCCGAATCGCCGCTCATGCTCGTAAGCATGGTTTCAAACGCCTTCATGAAGCGCTCGGCGTCTGGGTTGTCCATGCCGAAGTTGGCCTTGACGTAAACCTTTATCGCAAGTCGAACGCGCCCGTCCGAATCGTCGTGCGCCTTGGTATCCGCTACGCCGCCAGCAACCAACTCAGCGCGGGCGGCTTCGATTACGTCTGAAATCTCTTCGTCGTAGTCGGTTACGAAAGCCGGGATGCGAAGCGCGGCGCGGCACGCATCCAGCAGCTTGCCTTTAGCCTTTGCGACCATGCCGCGCCACCTCCTTAAGCCTGCTTGATAGTGAGCTGTGCAAACGCTTCGGGGACAGCAAGAAAACCGTCGAACAGAACATAACCGTCGAAGCAGCGCTTCTGGGTTCGCGGCTGGACGTAAGGCGTAACGTCAGGGCCATCAAACATGTTGCCCTTGAACAGGTCGGGGAAGCCGGCCTTAATCACGTTGTCGGCGATTGAATCGTCCTGCTTTACAACCTTGCCGAAGATTCGACCCTGAACCGTCGGGTCATCGGTGGCCTCATTTGCAAAATAAGAACGACCGTTGGCATCCTCAAGCATGGCAATCTGGTTCCAGATGGTGTTGTTATTCGCGTAGATGATGATTCCCTTAGCCGCCGCGTTGCCGTAAGAGCGGAGCAGGCTCAGCATCTTCACGATGTCGGCCTTGGTAAGCTTCTTTGCTGCCGCCGTCTGAATCTTGTTAGCGGTCGCGATGCCGTAAGTCTCATCGGCAAGCTTCTCGTGGACGAATGCGTTGCACGCGACGGAGAGACGTGCGGAAACCTCGGAAATGATGTACTGCTCGAAGCCGGAAAGCGACTGCGTTGCCATCTTTCGGGACAACTCGACGGTCTTCTTAATCTCCGTTCCTACGAGCGGCACGCTATCGAAGTCGTTTTCCTCGATATCGGTAGGTGCTTCGCCTTCGTTGGTCTTGGCCGCATCGCCCTTCTTGATGGACTTGTGGCGCGGGAACTCGACCTGCCCAGACATGTTCGTTCGGCTGATGTCACCGAAGAGAACGGCAGTGTTGTCGATAAGGGAAATGATCTCGTTCTGCACGGCCACGGGAACGATGGATTCGGTGTTGGCCGTGGTCATGGTGAACTCGGCTCGCTGCTCGATTGCGTGGCGCTGGGCAGCACGCTCGGCATCGGTAAGTGCGGTGCCGCCGATAAGCTGGATGCCAGAGCGCTCGGCAAGACCCTTAGCCCACGCGCGGCGCTCTGCTGCGTCGTAGTCGGTCACGTCATATGCAGTGCCGGGGATGCCAGCGACGTTGGCGGAACGCGCCAGCGGCACGGAATCCACGCGCTGTGCGCGGCCTGCGTCGATGGCGGCACGGGCGTTCGCGACGGCGGCGTTGCGAACCTGCGCCGCCTGTGCGGTCTGGGCGGTGCGCTCGTTAATCTGGTCGGTCAGCTCGGCCATGCGGGCTGCATCCTCTTCCGTCGGTTCAGTACCGTCAGAATACTGGTCGACAAGCGCTTGCAGGTTGTTAAGAAGTTCCTCAAGTGTCATTGCTAGTTACCTTTCTTCGCATTGGTAATTGCCAGGCACGCTTTTGCTCGAAGCAACGCGCCCTTCCTTCGCGCAAACTCCTTGCGCGACTGCTCAATCACTCCGTTGAGCAGGTTTCTTGCACTAATCTCCGTGTTCGGGTCTGCCGGCAGGCTCACGGCGCTCACGTCGTAGACCTTCTTAACGCGGGTGATAGTCGTTGTCCGGGTTTCGCGGTCGTACTCGTCTGCCGCAATCATGAAAACCCACGACATGCGAGTAATAAGCCCGTTGGTAATCTCTTCGTAAAGGTCGCGTGCCGCCTGCGAACCCGACAGGTCGGCAGCGACAAACAGCCCGTGTTCGTCAGGCTCGACAATCAGCGTCCCGTTGCTCATTCGCGCGAGAACCTTGCCGGAGTGGTCGAACTGCATGATTACGTCGGTCATGTCCGCATCGGCAAAAGCCGTAGGCGCGATGATCTCGCGGTACTCGTTTCCGTCGAAGTCCTCGAACAAAACGTAAGGGTCATCGAATGTCGAAGCGTATCCCTCAACGTAGTACTCGGTATCGAAGCGCTTCTCGCGCTTCCCATCATCAGTGCCAAGTGACCGCACCATGACTGGCATTGCGCGGTATTGGCGTTCATTCGGTTTGGCTGGCATCTTCACCACCGTCTTTCTTGCCGTCGATTGCGGCTATGTTCGCGTTGGTCTGGGCAGCAGCCGCCGCCTGCTCGGATGTGTGCTGGCTGATTAGATCAAGGTCGATGTACTCTCCGCGGATAACATGGCGTTCGCCGCCCGGATAGCTCGGCGATTGGAAGACCTCGGCAACCTGGTTGCCGCACCAAATCCCTCGGTCGAACAGCGCCGTCGAAACGTTGAGCTTCGTTTGATTGCTCGCGAACTCAAGGCGGTTCGCGCTGAACATAATCGAGTTGCCGTGGGCAATCTCGTTCGGCGTGAACGTCATCGCCGTGAGCACGTACCCGAGCTGGATGGCGAAAACCTCGGTACGCCCCTCGTAAAAGGCGTTGTACGTGTCCTCGTCAGCCCGGTTCATAACGATGTCTTCGCTTGATCCGAAGAAACGATAGGCCGCTTTTTCTATGCGCTCCATTTGCGCAGCGTCAACGGTGTAGCTCTGAGGCGCAATCTGCTTGACCTCTTGATATTTGTTGTCGTAAACGACGATGCCGCCCGCGTTCGACGCTCCCAACTGCTCGTTGAAGGACTCGGCAGACTTCTTCGTGTCTTCCGGGTTTCGGTTTTGCGAAAGCTTGCCGATGAAGCGCACCGCCGCGCCCTGCTCGATAGCCGTTTTCTCGGCTTCCTCTTGAGCGTGAATCAAATCAAGCGTCGGATTGAGCACGTTGGTACCGTCTCCGAACAGATCGCTCTTGAACTGATGCCGCGTCATAACGCCGATGCGCGACCACTCGATCAAGGTCTTATCGCCGCCAGGAAAACGCAGCTCAAGCCACAAAGAACCGTCAACGTCGTAGGCTTCACACTGGCTCGGCAGCACTGGGTAATAGCCAACGGACGTGATTCCGTCCCCGCCGTCAACAGGGACGATCAAGCACGTGTCGCAAACGTCAAGAATCGTTGAGACGCGATGCAAAAATTGCGTCGTGGTCATCCACGGGTTCGGTTGCCACTGCAAAGAACGCGTCCATTGCGGTTGCGCCGTTCCTGAAATCTCGGGACGGAGCTTTGAAGCATGGTCGGCGTTTCGCTCGATTATGGAGCGCGTCAGCTCGGCTTCGTAGATTCCTCCAGACCACGACGTGAAGCGCGGCGCGTAGGCCGTGAACGTCTGAAAATAGCCATCGACTGCCTGCATGACAGGCTTATGAAACACGGCATCGAACATCGAGCGGAAAAGCGTTGGTTTTCGCACGTTTTAACCTCCAATCATGCTTTGGTAGTCATCCATCATGTCTCTGAGTACAACGAATGCATCGCATTCAGCCGCCCAAGCATCAATGCGATTGCGCGGGTCTTGGTTCATTTTGTTGGGCGAAATGTTGCCGTTCGCGTCGTTTCTGATCATCACGTTGGAGCGGCACCATTCCGCTATAGGGTTCTGGTTATCGACGATGCGGTTTTCCTTGTAAAGCGCTCGAAGCTCCTTCATTGGCATGGACAAGGTTTGCGCACCCTGTATTACCTTTTTGAAGTTATCGGCTCCGAAATAGCCCTCGTACGCTTCAACGGTCGGAACATCTCGCATATGCCACGGGTCATAGCCGCATGCGACCGAGTAGATGCCGTACTTTTCCTGAACCTCCGTGACCCAATCCAGCACGTCGCGCTTGTCGATGATCGGCGTTGCCGACGTTCTGAGCAGCCCGCGGGCAATCCAGGCATCGTAGGGTACGCCGTCTCGACCTCCACGCCGCCCCTCGGCTTCTGCCTGCTCCAAGGCGCGAAGCGGAATCCACGCCATGTGCATTGCGTATATATGCTCGTCGTTCGGGCGCATCATAAGCAGGCACGCCGCCGTTAGGTCGGTCGTATCCGAAGCGTCCACGCCGAGAATTGCGTAAGAAAAAGACCCATCGGATGGGTCGAACGTGGCTTCGTTGTGTATCTCAGACCATTTGAGCCAGGCTTGGCTCTGGTTCTCAATGAGGTTGAAGTCTTTTACCAGAAGCGTCGGCAAAAATGTCGGGTCATCGAGTGCCTTGGAGACGTTTTCCCTGAGCGATTTCAGAGACTTGATTGTTCCAAGCCCGGGATTCGCCTTAATCCAGCACTTCTCATCCTTCCATTCCTCGCGCTCGTCAAGCTCGAAAATGAAAGCGATGAAATGCTCGGCTTTTTCTCCAGATGCTTCGCCGTTCAGCCATTTGGTGGCGTATTCGTACTGCGCGTCGAAAATGCCGCCGCGCACGAAGCCGTTGGTCGTTATCTCCAGAACCAGCGGTTGCCTACGGGCGGAAATGCCCTGAATCGTCAGGTCGTAGAGGTCGCGGTTTCGCATGGCTGCGAGCTCGTCAACGATAGCGCCTGAGATGTCCAAGCCGTCAAGGTGATTCGTGTTGGCGGAAAGCGCCTTGATTGACCCCATGTTGAGGTCGCAGTAAAGGTCGCTCACGCGCTTCCGCACGTGCTTTGCCAGCGCCGGCGAGGTCAGAACCATTCTCCAAGCGTTATTAAAGCCCTTCGCCGCCTGATCGTGAGCCGTGGCGACGTTGTAGACTTCCGGTGCGCCCTCGTCATCGTTTATAAGCAAGTCGTGCTCGATTGCAGACGCAAGCGCGGTCTTGCCGTTCTTTCGCCCCATAATCCAAAGGACTTCACGGTATTGGCGCACACCCTCAGCATCGACGAAACCGTAGATTACAGACAGAATGGCCAGCTGGAAAAGCTCAAGCTTAAACTTACGCCCAAGCTTGCCACTCGGAAGCCTGCAAAACGTCTCGATGAATACAACGTGCTTTGCCGCGAATTCCTCGCGGTAATGGTACGGATAGAGCGGATCGGTGTTATCCAGGTCGCGCAGCACGCGCTCCGCGAGCTGATGCATCTTCTCGCAAGCAGTGATCTCACCGTTGATGATGCCACCGAAGTAGCTTCGTATCGCCTGCTCGCAGCGACCAGCGCCGCTTCGCTTCTTAGCCGCCGAAGCGCGTTTCATTGAGGTAGTCAATGAGCGCATCGCCTGCGGTGCTGCCGGACGGCATCATGTCGGTGAGCTGCTTGATGCCGCGCGAGAACGTTGTGAACAGCTTGTTGTAGGCGCTGAAACCCGGATGCTCTCGCAGACCGGATTGACCGCCGCCGTTGTCATATTCGGTGAAGATGCTCTCGTACATCAGCTCGCGGCGGGCTTCGTCAAGCTTGACCTTCAGGAACGCGATGTTCGACATCAGCGGAAGCACGGCGCTTCGCTTCTCGTCTGGTATCGCGTCCTTGGTGAGCCGTTGGAGCTTTTTCAGCTCGCTTTGGTATCGGCTCTCGATGGAAGCGGTGCGCTTCTTCGGGGGACTTTCCGTGGCTTTGGGCAAAATGTCGTTACTTTCGCACACTTTTCGCCTTCCCACAAGACCACCCCCGTTCTGAAACCCGTCACACGCAAATTTCTATCTTCCGGCGTTGGTGCCCTATGCTGGGTGCCTTGATTTTAGACCGGGGGGATAGCTCGAAGCTGTGACCTGCTGTTTTGTCTGTCGTTTTGTTTGACTGTGCGCTTGTGCTCAGTCTGTGTTTTCGTCTGTCAGCGAAATCAAGTTGCCGTCCTCGTCAAAGCGCAGCCCTTGCCTTGTGCTGCCCTGCCTTGCCCAGCCGTGTACCTTCTTGTGGCAGAGGTCGCACAGGCTTACAAGGTTGCGAGTGTCGGTCGCTATGTTCGGATCGCTGATGTTCGATGGTGTTAGCTCGATGATGTGATGCACCATCGTTGCCGGTGTTGCGATGCCAGCCTTAAGGCAGTGCTGGCAAAGATAGGCGTCGCGTTGCAATGCGAGCTCTCGCGCCCGTTCCCAATCCTTGGAATGGTAGAACCTATTCGAGAAGCCCTTAGCCATTGCGCGACCCCCAACAAAAAAGGGACGCGACCCAAGGCCGTGTCCCTTTCTGATAATCCACCGTACCGAAATATAACGCAAACCGAAAAGTGATGACAAGTACCAATCTCAAATATCTTTGAGCGCGGCAAAGCCCACCTCGTCGATATAGCGGAACCCAACGTTGCAAAGCTCCCTGCACCATTGGCGCGAGCACTGCATCACATCGGCTATCTCGTCCCATGGCATCGCTTGGAGATAGGCCATGCACAGCGCGTCGGCGTAGCGGTTGCCCTTGAGCTTAGCTAAGCCGCCGCGATTGTCAGCACCGTAGAGCAGCACGCATGCTTCGTCCACCTCGGCTTGGCTGTCCGCGATCCTCCTTTCCAACCTCCCCTCAAAGTCGATGCGTCCGTTAATCGCATCCATAGGGTCTGAGCTGCCACCGCCGCCGCCCGCGTTGTAACTCTGCGCCTTGGCTCCCTCGCGAGCCTTAAGGCGGGCTAGCATCTCCTTTGCATGTTCGATGCTAGCCACCTCGTCACGGATGCGCTCGAAGTATTCCTTGGCATCCACAAAGCATCAACCCTAGTCGATGCCCGTAGAGCCGAAGCCGTCGGTACCGCGCTCGGTGTCGGTCAGGCTATCGACCCCGACAAGATCACACGGCACGAACGGGACAACGACCATCTGGCACACACGCGTACCCTTGGGAAGAAACACGGTGTCACAGCTGAGATTGACCAGCGGTGCGTGCACCTCGCCACGGTATCCGCTGTCGATGACGCTCACGCTGTTGCGCAGCGTCACGCCGTAATGAGCGCCAAGGCCGGAGCGCGGAAAGACCAAACCGACACAGCCGCTCGGAATCTCGCAGGCAAAGCCAAGTCCGCAGACCGCACTTGCGTTTGGCTCAAGCCTTACATCCTCGGTGATGCAAAGATCGAAGCCTGCATCGCCATCGTGCGCGTATGTCGGCATGGCCGTTCCGTCAGCCAGGCAAACGTTCATCTTTCGTCCGTACATTTCAGCTCCTTAGAAGGGAATATCTTCGTCGTACACATCTGGGTAGGTCGTAGCCTGCGGTGCCGCCGCCGGCTGCTGCGACTGTCGATGCGAGGTCATGATTGCCACGTTATCAACGATGACCTCGAGCTTGCGATAGCGTTTGCCGTCCTTCTCCCACACGTTCTGGTGCAGGTGCCCAAGGATAGCCAGGCGTGCGCCCTTCATCAGAAGGCCGTTGTTAAACATCGCTTCGCCGCGCTTGCCGTACATCACGCAGTCGACCCAACTGGTCACGTCCTTATAGCTACCGTCCTGCTGCTTGCGGCTCTTGTTCACTGCTAGTGAAAAGCTCGTTACCGCAAGGCCGCTGTTGGTGTACCGCACCTCTGCATCTTGCCCAAGGTTGCCACTCAAGGTGACGCTGTTAAGGCTGTCACTCACAGTTACCACCCCTCACGATTGCCAATGCGATATAGGTCATGATCACCATCGCGGTTGCGAGCAATGGAAAGAGCCAAGAGAACAGACAACCGGTAATGATGCTTATGAATAGTTCCATAAGGCAAAAACAAAGAAAGACGATGACGCAGCCCAACAACGCTATGAGCACCGCTACAAGCACACTCAACCTCTTGATTCGGCGGCGTGCTCGCTCACTCGACCTACTCACGGCATCCACCCCCAAGAGCCTTGATAAGTCCTTCGCGCTGGATGTACCCAAGTCCCTTCACTCGGCGGGTCGCGCTGATGTGCAGGCTCTTCATGAGCTTCTGGGTTCGTGGCGCGGCAAAACCGGGCATCGACCTAATCAATGATTCGACACGCATGCCCGATGCAGCCTGGTCGCCACTGTCCGCCAACTCAAAGAGCCGCTCAATCGACATGATGCCGTATTTCAGCTTGACCTTGTAATCAGCTCGCTTGCATCTGATCTGCATCCCCTTATCGAGGGCTGCACGCCTTTGCTCGGCGGTCAATTTCGGTACCATTTTCTGTATCTCCTGATTCTTACTTGGGATACGGTGGCTAACCGTTCCCAAACCATCGGTTTTGCTTTCTGACCTCTCGTTTTCGTGTCGTGCCGCAAATGGTCGAGGTCTTGCCATTTACACACCGTTTACACTCCGTCCTCAAGCTTCTTGGCAAAGTTGTTGAACGCCTGAGCCGCTGCCTGGTCGCGCCCCGGCAGAAGGTGCGCGTAGAGTTTCAGCGTTGTCGCTTCGTTCGAGTGTCCCAAGCGATCCGCAAGCGTCTTGAGGTCAACGCCGTTCGCCAGGCACCACGTGGCGTGCGTGTGGCGCAGTGAATGGAACGTGTACGCCTTCGGCATGCCCGCACGGTCGCGAGCGCGGCTGAAAGCCTTTGAGACGGTCGTAGGGCGCATGTAAGAGCCGTCTACGCTCACCAGTGGCGAATCGGGCGTGAAAGCGTCTGAAATCGAATCCTGTTGCGCGAGATAGGCTTTTATCCGCTCCCACTCTTCGTCGATTAACGCCACAGGCCGCGTCTTCTTGTTCTTGGTCACGTTGGATCGGATAACGCCGCCGCCCGGAACCTCGATGACCGTACCGCTCACGAGGATGAACCCTTGCGCCTTGTGGAGGTCGCGACGCCTTACGGCGCACACCTCGCCGACGCGCATCCCCGTATGCAGTGCGAGCCAAGCCGCGAAAGCGTAGGCTGATTGGCGCATGAAGCGCTTCTCGGGCACTTCAAGGTCGAGCTTTTCGGAAACCGTGGCATCGAGCGCCTTGTAATCCCATTCGTCGATGCTCACGGCTTCATGGCGTTCCTCTGGCGGCTTTGTGACCATGAGCATTGGGTTGTTCTCGCAGATGCCGATGCGCACCCAAAAGTTGTATGCACCGCGCAAAAAGTGGTGAACGCTGATGATCGTGTTGCGCGAAAGACCTTGACCGCCGTTCTTCTTGCTCACGCCGAGCCGCGTCTCGAAGTCGTTCAGCTCGATAGCGGTAAGGTCGCGAGCGACTTTGCCTTTAAGGTACTTGCCCACGTAGGTTCGTGTGAAAAACGTCCACCTCTTCACGGTGTTAATGGCTGCGCCCTTAATCTTCCGCTGCTCGATATACTCCCAAAGCAGGTCGACTATGAGCGTGCTCTTGACCTTGCCGTCAAGGGTCAGGTGCGAAGCCCAGGCATCGGCCAAAGCCTGCGCTTCATCGCGCGTCCTGGCATCCGGGAAGCTACGGCGTGGCCGTATCTGCCGCCCGTCCGGTGCCTTGCCAAGATACGGCTGCGCGTACCACACGCCCTTTTGTTCGCGCTTGACCTCAACGTCCATGGCGGCGCTTCAATTCACGTACGACGTCGATAACGCCACCCGACATGTCGCGAATCTCGTGGATGCAGTCCTTGCAAATGTCGAACTCGATAAGCTTGCCCTTGTCATAGGCGTGCACCCTTGCGAATTCGTCAATGTTGGTGCAGTCGGCTTCCTTACCGCACCCGTCGCAGCAGCCGGAAACCTTAATCATCGTCCTGCTCCTTGTTAGCCATTTTCTTCGCCTTGTGCATGCTGAGCTTTGCCACGTAAATGAAGTAAATGCACACGATCAGCAGGAAGCAGGAGAAGGCAAGGAACCCATAGCCAGCGCCGAAGATGAAGCCAACGGCGATACTGGCAACCAGCATCGCGAACGGGACGATCAGCAGGGCGCACCCAGCCAGCATCGACGATGCCTCTTCATACTCTTCCTTGGTCTTAGACTCTTTCATTTCTTTCCTCCAAAGCTCGATGAATCACTGCGATTGCGTCGGTGACGCAATCGCACCAGCAAACAAGATCGTCGTAATCAACCCGTGCACCATCGCGTCCGCGCTTGTCGCACGTCGTAATGCGCCGGCTCATGTCCTGCGACACGGCGCACAGGTTCTCGAGGGTCTTACGGTCGCGCCTAATCGTCATCGCCGGTCACCCACACATCGCGGTGATTCTCCCGCATGAACTCGTCGAAATCCCATTCGATGTCTTCGCTCTCCAAGCCTTGCCAGCTCCAAAACTCACTGACATATGGCTGACAGCGCGGACATGCGTAGCGCTTCCAGAACAGACGCATCCAAAGGCCGCTTTCCATGAGCACGCCACGCGTTCCCGCTGGAACCGTCTCGCCGCAGTACGCGCACTCATGCGCCTTGCGGACAGTGACGATCTTGGGCGCGGCGTAGAAGTCACCGCCGCTCATGACGCGGCGCCTTCCAGTGCTTCAAGCATGTTCTCGATGCACTCATGCGCCTTCTTGAGGTCTTCGATGCCATTCTTGGACTTCCAGCGCCACAGGTACTTGAATGCGCATCCCTGCATATAGGACACGTATTCATCGGTACCGAGCATCGATTCCATTGCCTGCTTACACTCGATGCCGGTGTGCCCCGCGTAATGCGCGGGCTTGGTCACAGGGTCGAACTCGGAATCGACCGTTGAGGTCATCTTCTCGGCAATCTGCGAAGCACTGAGCTCAACAGGCTCGGTCAGATCACCTACACGCTTAACGTAAGAACTCATTGCCATCACTCCTTTGAAACCAGCTTCGACAGCTCGTCAAAATCGACCGTATGGAGCAGCTTTATCAGCTGCGCGACCTCTGGTGAGCGCCAAGCGTGCATGCCGAACGTATGCGCCTCTGTCGAGTAGTGGTAGTAATTGGCCTTAAGGTGCTCTTCCGCTTCGCGAAGCGTAAGAAACATGGTGTCCGGGACAATTGCCCACAGCTTCGTAAGGAACACGCAGCCCAGCGCGTTGTTTTCGGCGTACTCCTTGATTACACCCTTAGAGATGCTGATGCCCATATTCGTGAAACGTGCCCGAATGCATCCGTCATCGTCAAGATCAAGCCAGTTGTCTTCAAGCCATTCTTTGGCGTGCTCTTCGCCGCCTATATCAAGCTCGTCCTTGTAGGCTCGCGACACCGCTTCCCCTAAGCCAATGATTTCGCCTTCGCCATCTTCAAAAAGCTCAACGGCTTCGATGTCATCGCCATCTGTTGCTTCGCGGTATACGTAGTCGCGAATGACCCAAAAACGTGGGTCAGCCGTTGCCAATGTCGGTTGGTTGTTCAGCTCATGCTGTAGCTCTTTGAGAAAAACGAGATCGTCTTGCGTAAGGCTACGCTTGACGTAAGCGCGGTCTTCGCGATCAACCGATGACGTCATTTCTCTTCACCTCCTTCTCGTTCTTTTTCGTCTCCCTGCATTTCCAGCAGGCTTCGCTGTCCTTGATGAACCAGTCCAAATTCCGCTCGATACCGCAGTAAGGACACGTGTGCTTTCGGACTTTGTTGACATAGCTCCCGTAAGGCATCGCCAACGCTCCTTTGTTGAAAACTTTGCTATTGTTGAAAACTTGTTGAAAACCTGTTGATAACTACTGCTGAAGACTCGAAAACAGGCTTTGGAATCGCTCGAAAAACGAATCGATCAAGAAAGAAGAAGCAAGAAAGAAGAACCTTGCTTGTAAGTCAACATAACAAGCAAGTGCGGGTTTTTGGCTTTGGGTTTGGGTTTTATGACCCAAACCCAAAAACCCGCTTCTGTACTGTTATGTTATGTATTGTTAGGCTTAGCCCAACCTAAAACCGATGGTTTCGCGCTGGTTTCAATCCGCAACAACACAAACATACGCTCTGACCTGCTAGTTTGGCGGGTTTTCCTGCTTCTTTTTCGGCCTGCCGCCCTTAGCTCCGTTGACGCGCTGCTTGCCAAAATAAAGGGCGTTTTTGCACATCCTTTCGCTCTCGATTCGGCCTTTTCCGTCCCTCACGAGCAAGCCGATCTCAAGCAGGCAGTCGATGAAATCTCGTGTCTCGGCGATGCTCACCGTCTCGTCGAACGCCCCCATCGAGCGCATACCGATTGCGCCGGCTAGAATGAGCCAGTCTTCATCGGTGTCCACCGCGATTGAGTGATGCTTGGTGATCGCCAGAAGCTCGCAGAGCCGCCAGTAAGCGCCGTAGCCCTCGTTACCGCGACGCATGAGCAGCCGCTGGCATTTGATGTCCCGCTGCGCGTTAGCGTCGTGCTGGAACCACGCCATGGGTTCCTGCGCCTGATCGTGCACGTCTTTAGGAATCGCCGTCATCGTCATCACCTCCCGTCGTTAATCCATCGCTTGTCCCCTGCTGGTGCCAGCCGTCCCAAAGGCACTTGCCAACCTCGCGGCAGTTAGTCCAGACGGTCGTTCCGCGAAAGCCACATGCGCTCTTGGGCTTTTCGCCGTGCTCGAGCAGATGAAGCTCGAACCGGCATTGCCCGGGCGTTGGCATCGGCTGCTCACCAAAGAGATCGAGCGCCAGCTGCTCAGCGCTCTTTGAGCTGCTGCACATACGCGTTGCACGCCGATTTGGTCATCAAGTGGACAAACATGCCAGGTGTCATATCGTCGAGCTTGTCGCTCTCAAGCAGGTCTTTCATGGCAACGATGGGCGTCCCCATGAAACAGAGAGCCAGGTCGGTATCAAGCTCGACGCTCTCACCGCTCTTGGAGTTGAAGACCGTAATGGTGCCGTTGGTCTTGCTGATGTACTCGGCAACGGAATCGAGGAACTTGATTGCTTCCTTACGCTTCATGATGGTTGTTCTCCTTGTCATAGATTGAATTGCGAAGCTTGATGTTCAGCTTTGGATGCCGCTTTAGAAGCCAACGGGCTAGAAGCGGCGTATCCGTGTTGTTAATGCCGTAGACGTGCTCAACGCCGTTTCCGTCAACAAACGGAACGCCGACGAGCGTGACGCTACCTTCGTAACGCTGCTTCTCAATGAGGTACTTGGCGCTTACCCGGATACCTCGCTGGTCGATTGCGAGCGCCGTAAGCTCGATCTGCCGCAGCGCCCTTGGATTGGTCTCGCACCAGAGCTTGAAAAGCTCCTGCCGGTCTTGCAGCTTGAGCGGCACCGGATACATTGCCAACTGTTCCTGCCGCATCACGGATTCGAGCGGCTGGGTGTAATCGTCAACATCCATGGCGCTTCCTTGCTTCGCGGCTCATAAAGCGCCTGAATGCCACTTCTGCGACCTCTCGCGGTGCCGATGGCGGCACGGGCAGTCTGTGGCGCGTGCGAACGTCTCCTACGCCGCTCACGCCCGGTCTGTGGGCTTCCTCGATGATCAGCCGCGCGACCCAAAAACCGTTCGCGTCACGGTCGAGATAGCCCCTCATTGGTCGACCATTCGGACGATAAACCACAGCTCAAGACCGGCAAGGACGAACGGTAGCCAAGGCAGGTTGTACGTCTCCGTAAGCCAGATAATGGCACCAGCCAGGGCGATGCCGAGGGCAACGGCAGTTGCTATGAACAACCAGAGCGTCAAAACATCGATAAATTCATCCATTACGCGATTTCCTCCCATCCCATCAAATCGTTAGGGCTGATGTTGGCAACATCACAGATAGCCATGATCTTGTCAGCGCCGGGGATATAGCCCTCGCCGCTCTCGTACTTGACAACGGAATCTTTGGAGATGCCAACACGGCTAGCAAATTCATCCTGCGTGATGTCGAGCTTGGCGCGAGCGGCACGAAGATTTGCGGCGAAAACCTCTTTGTTGAACGTCATACGGTTCACCTCCTTTCATTGAGCGATGATTGCAAACCCTGCTTG
>DXZO01000042.1:70744-82387 GCA_019419625.1 Collinsella sp.
TTACCCGTTAAACATACGGCTTTAGGAAGGTTTCTTCCTATCACGCATTGCAGTATAAGCGAGTTTCTTCCTATTGCAAGAGAGAAATATGAAATAATTTGCCTATTCTCGTCCAATAGAATAGAATTCACGGAAGATAGTTGCTAATACAGGAGGTGTGAAATGAAGCTTGCCATAAAGGGATTGCGAAAAAAGCTGCACATTTCACAAGCGGACTTCGCAAAAGCCGTTGGCGTGTCCATGCGCACAGTCGGATCATGGGAACGTGGCGAATCATTCCCAAACGCCGAACAGGTTTGGAACGCAGCTCTGGCGTTAGGTTGCTCGCCGAATGAGATATTAAGTTGGGATGGTGGAGAAAACGAAGGTGACAAAATCACGAGCGATGAACGCGAAATCGTTGACAACTACCGTGACAGCTCGCCGGAATGGCAACAGAACATTTCGATGACCGCCAGGGCTGCGGCATCTGAATCAAAAAGAAAATAAAAAAGCCCCAGCGCTACCGTCCAAAGTCTCGCAGGGGCATACCTAGAAAAGGCAAGGTGATTTTATCATGCCAAAGGGCACGCGTGCCGCCATCTATGCACGTTTCAGCTCGCATAACCAGCGAAACGAAAGCATCGACATCCAAGTAGAGAAGTCACGTGAGTACTGCGCGGAGAACGGCCTTGATGTCGTGCGCGTATACAGCGATTACGCGCAAACAGGCCGTGACGTGCAGCGCGTAGAGTTTCAACGCATGATGGCAGACGCAAAACTAGGGTTATTCGATTACGTAGTGATCTATAAGGTTACGCGCATTATGCGTAACCGCGACGAAATGGCGCTTGCGCGAATCAGGCTGCGCAAGGCAGGCGTCGAAATCCTTTATGCCGGCGAAAGCCTAGGCGAAGGCTCAACGCGCGTCTTGAATCTCGGAATGCTCGAAGTGCTTGCTGAATGGGAAAGCGCAATAGACAGCGAGCGTATCCGTGACGGTATCAACAAGAACGCCCAGCGCGGAATGGCAAACGGTCGCACGCACTACGGCTGGGACATTGTTAACGGGTATTACGAGGTCAACGAGCGTGAAGCCGCCGTGATGCACCGTATGAAAAACATGCTCTTTGCTGGCTCGACTGTAGCCGAAATCAAGCGTGCTGTCGCAGGTGAACGCGGCAAGCGCGGCAAGCCACTAACGCACGGTGTGATAACAAAGCTGCTGCGCCGAGAACAGAACTGCGGCGTTTATGATTACGCTGGCGTGCGAATCGAAGACGGCATGCCTGCGTTGTGGTCACGTGAAGACCAGGACATGATCAACAGCATCTTGGGCTCAAACGGGCGCAAGCACAACAAGACACGTGACACCAACGATTACCCGCTGTCCGGCAAGATGTGGTGCCCAGAGTGCGGCCAATACTACGTTGGCACCTGCGGAACGTCCAAAACAGGCCGCGTGTACCACTACTACAAGTGCAAAAAATGTAGGCGCACATTTAGGCGCGATGCCGTTGAAGAAGCCGTGCTTGATACCGTCCTCGAAACGATTAAGAAGCCGGATGTACGTCAACGTATCGTTGATGTAATGGCTCTTTACAACGAAACGAAGGAAGAGAAGGAGGAACCAGAGAGCAAGCGCATTGAGCGCGAGATCAGGCGCATCGACACAGCGTTTGAGCGTATCTGGCAGGCTATCGAGGACGGCATTGCGCCACCCGGCGGTAAAGAGCGCGTTGCTATGCTCCGTGAGCAGAAAGCGGCCTTAGAAGCCGATCTGCGGCAGGCTCAAGCTAACGAAGGAGCGAATCTGTCTGGTGAAGCCATAGCCGCTTGGCTTGATCACATTGCGCAGGAACCAGATGCAGCAGAAATCATCGAGACGTTCGTGCGGCTCATTGAGGTAGACGGGGATGAACTCAAGCTTTATTTTGCTTTTGACTACTGGGGCAATGACTTCCAACCCAGACAAAAAAAGACGAACCCCGAAAAGGGTTCGTCTAATAATCCAATGGTGGAGGCGCGGAGAATCGAACTCCGGTCCACGAAAGCCCCCTGATTGGCATCTCCAAGCTCAGTCGCTGGTTTAGTCTCGGACGCTTTGCGCGCAGCGACACGCTCGCGGCATCCCAACCGGTTCGGTCTTAGCCCGCGCCATACCGATTACGTGCGCAGGAGCATTCCCCTAACATGACGTCGCGCCGGTGTCGGGGAAATCACCGGGTTGACGCGCCGCTATAAACTAAGCAGCGAGAGCCATAGGCTCAAAAGAAGAGTTGTTGTCAATTCAATTTGACGGTACCCCTGTTTAACGAGGCGAGGAGACCTCGGCTTGCTTCCTCTCTCAGAGCTATCGTGTCGAAACCAGTCGCCCCCGAATGTTGGGAAAGTCTGGATGGTATCGGGCCTGCAAACACCCGATAACCGTCGACTTTTCAAAGAACACGCGAGGTGAGCCCCGCTCGTGGATAGCTATCTTACCACGTTCTAAAGGCAGACAGCTGCTCTATGCACGAGCTGTGAAGACCCTAATGTGCACCATACTTCGCACTTTTGCCACCGAACGCGTCACGTATATTTTCGCCAAGCAAAATTGACCCGTCGAAAGGACCGTTATGGATACCAAGCAGCAGCTCGTCAATGCCCTCGCAGGCCTGGGCTCAACCATTACCGAAGCTATGGATGTCATCGAGGGCTTTGTCCCCTGCGGACATCCCGCCCTCACGGTATCGAACGCACTCGTCGCGCTGGACGTTGACGATGATGCAGCTCTCGCCCAGCAGCTTGAGACCGTCGAGGGCTTTATCGACCACGTGAGTGAGAACCGCGGCGTGGCCGCCTACCACGGCATCGAGGTCGAGCTCGCGGGTCCCAAAGCCGATCTGCTCGCAGCAATCCGCGAGGTAGGCGCCCTTATGCAGACCGCAGGCGTTAAGAACACCCAGGTCAACGAGTGGGTCTACCGCAGCCTGGCAGCACTCGACAGCTCCGACGAAAAGGCAGCCGAGCAGCTCGCAGAAAGTCCCGCCATCAAGGCCGAGCTTTTGTAAATAGCAGGCGCGGGCCCCTTGGCGCATCGTCGTCCAAGAGGCCCGCAAACAGTTCGCGTCAACCGATAGCCGCGCCGCCGCGTTCGGCCAAAGCAAGAATCGGCATCATTTGGCGCGGGGTCTTTGCTGCAAGATCGGCATGTTCGAGCAGCTTGCGATCGTTGGTCACCAAGTAATCGACCTGCACGCGCCTGCACGCGGCGAGCACCAAGTTGTCCCCGTAATCGCGATGGAGCGCTAAGTATTTGTCGGCCAACCAAAGGTCCGACGCATCTGCACCCACAGCCGTGGCGTTTTCGGTCATGTTCCGAACAAACGCCAACGCCGCATCGCCAATTGCACGGGCAGATGCCTCGTCGAGCGCTCCCCCACTGGCAAGAACGCTACGCTTGAGCTCGTGTTGGACAACGTACAGCACGTCCTTGGCGATATGCACCGGAAAGAACAACGTTGCGCCCGATTCCGTCGCCTGCCCAATAAACGCACGCGCGGCAAGCGACTCGGCATGGTCGACGCAAAACGAATCAACCCATACGTTGGCATCCACCATTATTTTGAGGGGAGCCCCGCTCACAGGATCATCCCCTTTTGGCGATAGTGCTCGTCCATGGTTTCGGAATAGATTGTGTCCCAATCGCGGTCATCGGATACGGGCGACGTAACGATGCCCAGGTCCGCGTAAAGCTGATCCGCCGCCGCCCAGGAAGCAGCAAACGGAGAGTCTAGCGCGGCACCCCGCTGCCGGTCGTCAACGGCCTCAAGGATTTCCTCGCACGAACCACCGCCCTGCGCAACCTTGGCCACGACCTTTTTGATGAGTTCAGGCAGCGTTCCGCCCGAAAGCCGCAGCGCCTCCTCGGCGCGCTCTTTAACCGAGCGATCCACGCGAACATTTACCTGCACCATGCTGCCAGCAACGCTCATATCGATTACGCTCCTCCCGTCTGCTATCACTGCTAGCACCACTATATTAGGCTGATAGCACACGGTCAAACGCAAAAGGCCTACGCCCGGACGACGGCAGTGCCGCCCGGGCGCAGGCCATAAACTCAAGCAAAAGCGCTAGCGTAGATAGGCTTTCGCGTTGCTCAGACTGTAGGCGATCGTTGAGCCGTTGTGCAGCAGCGATGACGTCTGTGGAGTGATCATGCCGGTAATACCCAATGCCAACAGCGCCGAGTTGGTGAGCATCACCTTGGAATACGAACTCGTCAGACGATCGATAAGCCCCTGACTCATGCGGCGCAGACGCACGATCGCGGCCAGGTCCGTATCGGTCAGGATGATGTCGGCGACCTCCTTGGCGATGTCGCTTCCGCCACCCATCGCCAAGCCCACATCGGCCAGGCCCAGCGCCGGCGAATCGTTGACGCCGTCGCCCACCATGGCAACATGGCGCCCCTCGCTCTTAATGCGCTCCACATAGGCGTACTTGTCCTCGGGCAGCAGCTCGGCCTTAAACTCGTCAACGCCCGCCTCGCGCGCAATGCGCTCGGCCGTGCGCTCCGAGTCGCCCGTGAGCATGACCACGTGCTTAACGCCCAACGCGTGCAGGTCGGCGATGGCCTCGCGCACCCCAGGTTTGAGCGGGTCCTCGATACCGAGCACACCGACGACCTTGCCATCGACCGCCAGATACAGCGGCGACAGGCCCTGCATCTGGGACTCAATGCGCTCCTTAATGTCGGAATCGAGCTGCGCGCTCTCGTCCTCAAACACAAAGTGTGCCGAGCCGATAATCGCGCGACGCCCTTCAATGGACGAAGCGATGCCGTGCGCCACGATGTACTCGACGGCGGCATGGCGCTCGCGGTGCTCGAGCCCGCGCTCGCGTGCCGCATTGACCACGGCGCGCGCCACCGGATGCGGGAAATGCTCCTCCAGGCAAGCGGAAAGGCGCAGGGCCTCATCCTCGCTCCAACCATCGGTGGTGAGCACACAGGCAAGACGCGGCTGCGCCTCGGTAAGCGTGCCGGTCTTATCAAACACAATGGTGTCAGCCTTGGCAAACGACTCAAAGTACTTCGCGCCCTTGACCATCACGCCCATCTTGGCGGCGTCGCTCATAGCGGTCATGACGGCGACCGAACCCGTGAGCTTGAGCGCGCACGAGTAGTCGACCATCAGCGCCGCTGAGGTCTTGATGAGGCTGCGGGTGGTAAGCGCAACCAAACCCGCGAGCAGGAAGTTCCACGGGACGATCTTGTTGGCGAGGTCCTCCATATGCGACTGGCCCTCGGACTTGAGCGAGTCGGCCGTCTGCACGAGCGAGACGATTGAGCGGAGCTTGGTCTGAGCCGTATTGGCGCGCACGCGCACCAAAATGCCGCCGTCTTCCACGACGGTACCGGCGAATACGTCGTCGCCCACGCTGCGCTCGACGGCCAGCGGCTCGCCGGTCAGGGTCGCCTGGTTGACCATAGCGCTCCCCTGCTCGACAACACCGTCGATGCAAATGGACATGCCAGTGCGCACGGCGACCAGATCGCCGGGCTCAAGCTCGGTCGCAGCAACGCTTACTTCGGTGTCGCCGACGACCTTTTGCGCCTTGTCGGGCACATCGAGCAGCGAGTTGATGAGCTCGTTTTCGCTCATGGCGCGGGTGTAGTCCTCGAGCAGCTCGCCCACGTTGAGCAGGAACATCGTCTGGCCCGCGGTGTCGACATCACGCTTGACGAACGAAATGCCGATGGCCGAAGCGTCGAGCACGGGAACGGTCAGGCGCGGCTGCGCGAGCTCATGAAGGGCAGCGCGCAAAAATGCCATGTAACCGGCCACGACAAACACCGCACGCAGGGGCGTGGGCAAAAACCAGCGACGTGCGTAATGGGCACCGATAAGTGTGGCAAGATCCATGACGAGCTTGTGCTTGCGTGGCTCAAGCTGCATCACGTAGCCTGTCTTTGCGTCGGCAATGGCCTGAGCGTCGAGCGCACCGACGGCGGCCAGCACGGCATCGCGGCGCGACTCGTCGTATTCGAGCGCCATCTGGCCAATACGGCCGTAGACGCGCACCTTGCGCACACCATCGATTTCGCCACTGAGCTTTAGAAGTGCATCGAGATCGCTCTCTGGCACAGGACCCGCCAATTGAAGACGGGTCCTGCCGGGGATCTCGCTAATAATCGAGAATCTCATAGTTTGTGTCTGGGAGCGTTACTCGGCTGCCTCGTCAGCAGCGGCCTCGCTCTGGGTGATGTAAGCAGCCTCGGCAACCATGTCGTCGACATTAGCCTTGGCCTGCTCGACCATGTCCTGGTAGCCGTTCTTGATGCGCATGCCGCACGCGATACCCTGCACGCAGGCATTCTTTACCGGAGCGCTGGTAAGCAGCTTGATGCCGGCCGTGCCAAGCAGAAAACCGCCACCGACAAGCAGGGTATTGAACGTCGACTTCTTCATGTTGCTTCTCCCTTTTGCCGCATTGGACGCGGCATGGTGCTTCAGCACCCGAGTAAACAAGTTTGCTCGAGCACGCTTTTGAAATATCTCAATTTTATCTAACTATCTAGGTCAGCCATGGCTAACCTTTTGAAAATTAACGATGCGGAGTAACCGATTGTCAATGTGAGAAAGGGACTGTCCCTTTGCCCCTTCTTACAACTGCCAGGTAGCTGCTTCCTTTTGCAGCGCCACCATGCGGGCGAATTCTCCACCTGCCGCCTTGAGCTGCGCCGGAGTGCCCTGCTCGGCAACCACACCATCCTTGAGTACAACGATTTTGTCGGCATTTTCCACCGTACGCATACGGTGGGCAATAACGATAACCGTCTTACCTGCAAGCAGACGGGAGAGCGCCTGCTGAACCACGGTCTCGTTCTCCACATCCAAGCTCGCCGTCGCCTCGTCCAACAGCACGATAGGCGCGTCTTTGAGCAGCGCACGGGCGATAGAGATGCGCTGGCGCTCACCGCCGGACAGCTTGGAGCCGTTCTCGCCGATCATGGTGTCATAGCCCTGCGGCATGCGGCTCACAAACTCGTCGCAGTTGGCGGCACGCGCAGCCGCAAGCACTTGCTCATCGGTGGCGCCACGACGCCCGAGGCGGATGTTTCCCATCACCGTGTCGTCAAAGAGCAGCACGTCTTGGAACACAATGGCGTAGTCGCGCAGCAGCACCTCGGGATCCACGCTCGCAACATCCACGCCGCCCACGGTGACCGTGCCCGCGGTGGCATCCCAAAAGCGCGCGGCCAGGCGGCTCACCGTAGACTTACCGGAGCCCGAAGGACCGACCAGTGCCGTGACCTCGCCTTCCTTGGCGGTAAAGCTCACATCGGTAAGAACTTTCTCGCCGGCGCGGCCGTCCTCGCCCGCACCATAGCCAAATGCCACGTGATTGAACACCACATCGTGGCCTACGGGCTCAAACTGCTCGCTGCCCCGCGCCACGGGCTCTTCCATGATGGAACGCATGCGCTTGGCCGACGACTCGGCGGCAAACAGCTCGGACATCAGCATCAGCGCCTGATCAAAGGGCGCATAGATGCGGCTCACCATAAGCAGGAAGGCAAACATCATCAAAAAGTCGACCTGGCCGGAGGCGACCATCGCAGCGCCCGTGACCAACGTGGTGGCAATCCCCAGGCGCAGGATGGCAAAGGCGGAGTTGACCAAAAGCCCATTGGCGAGCTCGCCCTTGGTGGTCTCGCGCTCCTCGGCATCGATCACGGCGTTGAGCCCCTCAAGATAATGAGCCTCCTGGTTGGTGGCGCGGATCTCGCACACGCAGTCGAGCGTCTCCTGGATCGCCTCGGTAACCTTGACCTTCTCGGCACGCACATGGTCGAACACCGGGGTCATGGGGCCGCGTGTCAGATACAGCACGGCAAAGGCCACGGGCACGCTCCAAAACGCCGCGATCGCCAGCTGCCAGCAAAAGAACAGCGACGCCACGAACACAATGGCGCTTGCGATGATGGCACCCCAAAGCTCTCCCAGCACGTGGCTGTAGGCGTGCTCCATGGCCTGGACGTCGCCCATGATGGTCTCGGTTAGATCGGCCAGATCACGACGGCCAAAAAACGACAGCGGCAGCTTGCGTAAGCGCTCGGCAATCTCCATACGCTGCTTGCCGCACTCCTCGTAAAAGATGCAGTAGGTGTAGTAATACTGCTGCCAGTTAGAGGCAAAGAGCAACACGAAAAAGACCAGGAGGCCGCCCACGATAGGCAGTGCACTCGGCAGGTCAGCCCCGCTGGCGAGATGTTCGACAAAACCGGCCATGACCAGGAACAATAAGCCCATGCCGGCCATGGTAATGAGATTGGTGAGCGCGGTCCAGAAAATGCCGCGTTTTACGCCGGCGACGCCTTTATCGGATAGGAAATACTTCTTTTGGAATGAGGCGAACATTTAGGCCTCGCCTCCCTTCGTGACGGCGGCATCCGCGGTCGCTGCAGTGATTTTCCAGCTCGCGGCCTGTTCGTATTCGGCCCACATCTTGGCGTACAGGCCGTTTTGGGACAGCAGCTCGGCATGGGTGCCAGTCTCCTGCACGCTACCTTGGTTGAGCACCACGATCTTGTCGGCCCCCACTACAGTCGAGAGTCGGTGCGCAATCATAATGACCGTGCGACCCGCCGCCAGCTTGCTAAAGGCGCGCTGGATGAGTGCCTCGTTCTCGGGATCCGCAAACGCCGTGGCCTCATCGAGCACCACGATAGGCGCGTCTTTAAGGATCGCGCGGGCAAGTGCCACGCGCTGGACCTCGCCGCCCGAAAGGTACGCCCCGCCGGCGCCGAGCATGGTGTCGATGCCCTGCGGGAGCTTGGCCACGATATCGTCGCACTGGGCCGCGGAGAGGGCCGCGCGCACTTCGTCGTCAGTGGCTCCAGGCTTGGAGGCGCGCACGTTATCGGCAAGTGTTTGGCGGAACAGCTGGTTGGTCTGAAACACAAAGGCGACCTGGTCCATGAGCTCGTGCGGATCCATGTCGCGAACGTCTACGCCGCCCACGAGCACACGACCCAAGGAAACATCCCAAAAACGCGGGATCAGGCTTGCGCAGGTCGACTTACCGCCGCCCGAGGGACCAACCAACGCAAGGGTGCTACCTGCGGGAACGCTAAAGCTCACATGATCGACGGCAGGCGCCTCGGCGCCCTCGTAGGTAAAGCTCACGTCCTCAAAGCGCACATCGCTGCCAGCGGGGTGCTTGGGTTGAGCGGGCACGGAGAGCTGCTTGGAATCCATAACGCTTCGGATGCGAGCCAGCGAATCAGCACTCATCTGAGACGCCTCGCCCACAAACATAAGCTTGGTCATGGCCGTCGGCACCACGGCCGAAAAGATCGCGTAAAACGTAAAATTGACCATAAAGTGCGCGAAGTCCGTCTCGCCCGGCGCCAGCAGCAGCGCCACAGGCAAAAGAAATGCCACAAGGCCGTTGAGCGCAGTAAGGTTGAGCACCTGCGGACCCCGGCAAAACGTACCCGCATAGTTTTGCGCCATATCGGCGTATTCGGCGATCGCATCGTGGAACGCCTTAAAGGAGTAGACCGTCTGCTGGAATACCTTGACCACGGGGATGCCGCGTACGTATTCGGTGCCGGTCTTGTTCATCTTGACCAGCGCGCCCATGTAAGCCTTCATAAACTCGGCGCCCTTGCCGCTCATCATGGTGGCCATGGCGCAAAACGAAACGACGACCGAGATTAAGCATGCCGCGCCCAAACGCCAATCGAGGGCAAATAGCAGCACAAGCAGGCCCACGACCATGGCGGTGGCACCGGCGATATCGGGCAGCATGTGCGCGAGCAGCGTCTCGGTGGAGGCGGCACAGCCGTCTACGATACGGCGCAGCTCACCGGTGGCGTGCGTGTCAAAGTAGCCGAGCGGCAGCTTAAGCAGATGCTCGCTCGTAGCCTTGCGGATATTGGATGCGCAGCGAAACGCGGACAGGTGCGTGCACATGAGCCCCACGAAATAGACCACGATGCTTGCCAGGGCAAAACCAACAGCCCACCAACCATACATCGCGATGTCGGCGGCCTCGCTCCAGTTGGGCGCCACGGCAATCAGGTCTCGCGCAACAAGCCAGATGCACACGTACGGGCCAAAGCTCAACAGCTGCGAGAACGCCGAGAGGGCCATGCCCAAATACGTTAGGAATTTACGGTCACCGGCATATGCAAGTAGCTCGCCGATGCCGCCGCCTTCCTTTTTTGATCCCTTTGCCATGAGATTCCTTTCTAACGGCTTGAGAGTTAACCGTAAGAAACTTATCATGGGCGTGTTAGCCAGGGCACACAATTGGGCCAGGCGTGGACGTTTTCGCAAATGAAGGGGACGCTTTTGAAAATGCGGCGGGCAGCAACCGATATAACCGAGCTCTACGCACCGCAGTTTGAGCAGTTTGGTCTGCAGCTTTCCGGCAAGGGCGCCGTCTTTACCGGCGAGGTGGCAAACGATCGGGCACACGGACGCGCATGGATCATGCCCCTTTCCCCCACTTGCATCGTCATGGAGCATTTCATTACCCCGACGCACAACATGCAGCTAGCCGAATACACGCCCGAACCGTACGCGTGCGTGAGCGAGGTCAGCGCGCCCACGCTCATGTGCATGCCCGAAGCCGGCATAACGCCTGCGAACCTTAAACCCCTGCAAGGACCGTGGCCAAACAATGCCGTGTGCAGCTTTGTCCAAGATAGCTGCGGTGAGGAGCTAAGCCCGCTGTTTGCAGGGCAGCTCTACCACTCGCGCTCGGTCCTCTTTTTGCCTGGATATTTTGACGAACTGGAGCACCGCTATCCCACCGAGTTCGCGGGGGTCTTTGAGGCGTTTGCCGAGTCATGGCACGAGGAGGCAGCGTCTGCCATCTACCACACGCTGCGCAGGATTAACGAGGAACGCGCCCGCACCGTAGGCGGACACGTCTATATGCAAGGCATCGTAGAGACCATGGTCGCGGAGCTCGCCTGTTCGCGCGCGGCCCACAAGCAGGCGCAGCAGGCGGCAGACACACGCGCCAGCGTGACCAGTGCCGAAGAAGCAACGGCAATGATTGAGCGCGCGCTCGACAAAGGCAGGCGTGTGGGTATCAACGAGGTGGCCGAGAGGCTCTACACAAGCCGCTCCAAACTATGCGCCACCTTTAAGGCCCAAACTGGCGAGTCCCTGGGCGCCTACATTCGCAGACGCCGTATGGAACGAGCACAGGACCTTTTGGCCGATAGCACGCTCACGATAGCGCAGGTGGCAGAGCGTCTAGGCTACCCTCAGCAGGCCGCCTTCGCCCAAGCCTTCAAGCAACACACCGGCACCACCCCCACCACCTGGCGCTCCCAACATTTATAAAGAATGAAGGCGCCAACGGCGCCCTCATTCACCAAATTAAATCCAGCCCCGCCTGACCCGAACGGCCGAGTCGTCTGGCCGGGGAAACCCCGAGTCGCCGGGGTGTTTGCTCCAAATGAGTTCCGCATGCAAAGAAGGCCACTAAATGTGGCCTTCGTCTTGCATAGGACTGTTTGAAATTTGGAGGAAATACCCCGGCGACTCGGGGCTTCCCCGGCCTCGCAGCTACGAGAGCGACGTTCTCAGCAACTCGTTGAAGAGCTTCGGGTTGCCCTTGCCGCGGCTCGCCTTCATGCACTGGCCCACCAAA
>DXZO01000042.1:82397-92956 GCA_019419625.1 Collinsella sp.
CCGTCACGATACTGCTGTGCCTGATCGGCACAGTTCGCCAGCACCTCGTCCACGATCGGCTGCAGCGCGCCGGTATCGCTCACCTGACGCATGCCGCGCTCGTCGACGATCTTGTTGGGATCGTCGCCGGTCTGGGCCATGGCCTCAAAGACCTCGTGCGCCTGGTTGGAGCTGATTGCATCAGTCGCCAGCAGCTTAGCCAGCGCTGCCACCTGAGCCGGCGCGATGCCGGACTCGGCGAGCGACACACCCGCTCCCTTAAGGTAGGCGATCATCTCGTTGACCAGCAGGTTTGCGACCGTCTGGGCCTCCTTGCCAGCCATACCGGCAGCGGCGGCCTCAAAGAACTCGGCAAACTCCGGGTCGCCGGCAATCTGCTCGGCGTCGGCCGTCTTAATGCCAAAGTCGGCCTCAAAACGAGCGCGCTTGGCATCGGGCAGCTCGGGGATCTCGCCACGGCAACGATCGATAAACTCGTCGTCCAGGTCGAACGGCGCCAAGTCGGGATCGGGGAACAGACGATAGTCGTCGGCCGTTTCCTTCACACGCATGACCACGGTGCGCTTGCGGCTGGGCTCCCAGTGGCGGGTCTCCTGATAGATGATGCCGCCCTCCTCGAGCACCTCGGCCTGACGGCAGATCTCGTAGGCAAGGCCGTCATGCAGGCTCTTAAACGAGTTGAGGTTCTTGAGCTCGGTCTTGGTACCCAGCTTGGTCTCGCCGCGGCGGCGCAGCGACACGTTGCCATCGCAGCGCATGGAACCCTTCTCCATGGAGCAGTCCGAAATGCCCAGCGTCACAAAGATGCGGCGGAGCTTCTCCATAAACAGGCGAGCCTCCTCGGGCGTGCGCAGGTCGGGCTCGGTGACGAGCTCGATCAGCGGCGTGCCGCAGCGGTTGTAGTCGACGAGCGACTCGGCCGCGGCGGTAATGCGGCCCTCGGCGCCGCCCACGTGAACCATCTTGGCGGCGTCCTCCTCCATGTGGATGCGCAGGATGCGGATGGGCACCGTGTAGGAACCGTCCTCGCGACGCTCGGGCATCTGCAAGTTGGACGCGTCATAGCTGGCCAGGTGGCCGGCGCGCTGGTTGCCCTCGCGCATGGTCGACGTCATGGACGTGGACAAGCCCTCGGCGTTGGCCGAGGCGCTCGCCAGGCTCTGGGCCTCGGCCTCGCCAAACGCGCATTCGGGGCGCTCGGCGGCACCGCGACCGGTCACATCCAGATCAAGGTGACCGTACATGGCAAAGGCGACCGGACCCTGCGTGGTCTGGAAGTTCTTGGCCATATCGGGATAGAAGTAGTGCTTGCGGTAGAACATCGAGTGGCGCTGGATCTCGCAGTTGGTGGCCAGACCCGCCTTGACGATGCTCTCGATAGCGCGCTTGTTGGGCACCGGCAGGGCGCCGGGCAGGCCCAGGCACACCGGGCACACGTTGGCGTTGGGCTCGTCATCGTGGCTGAGCTTGCAGTTGCAGAACATCTTGGTATCGAGTGCGGTGAGCTCGGTGTGGATCTCCAGGCCGATCACGGCCTCCCAATCCTGCAGGACCTCGGAAAGCTCCTTCATTACAGCTCGCCTCCCTTCCCGGCAAAATCGGGCGCGACGGAAAGCACGGGCGCGCCCGTGGCGGCATCGGCAAAGCCGCGCTCCAGGGCGCGGGCAAACGTGAGCAGCTGACGGTCCTTAAACGCCGGGCCCACCAGCTGGGCAGAAACGGGCAGCTGAGTGTCCTCGCCCAGGCCCAGCGGCACCGAGATGCCGCCGTTGCCGCAAATGTTGAGCGAGATGGTGTACAGGTCGGAGAGGTACATCTGCGTGGGGTCGCTGATCTCGCCAAACTTAAAGGCCGTGCGCGGCGAGGCTGGCATGAGGATGGTGTCCACCTTGGCATACGCGGCGTCGTAGTCCCGCGTGATGAGCGTACGGGCCTTTTGCGCAGCGTAGTAGTACTTGTCGTACACGCCCGAGCTCAGCAGGTAGGCGCCGAGCATCTGACGGCGCTTGGCCTCGGCGCCAAAGCCGTGGGCGCGCGAAAGCGAGCTCTGGTCGGACAGGTTGGCGCAGCCCTCCTCCTGATAGCCGTAGCGAATGCCGTCGAAGCGGGCCAGGTTGGAGAACGCCTCGGCCGGGCCGATGACGTAGTAGGCGGCGATGGCGGCATCCAGGTGCGGCAGGTCGACCTCGACCAGCTCGGCGCCCTGGTTCTGCAGCTCCTGGGCGGCGCGCTGAACAGCGGCCTTGACCTCGGGCGTCAGGCCCTCGGCCTCCATAAACGCGGGGATGATGCCCACGCGCTTGCCCTCGATGCTGTCGTTGAGATGCTCGGTAAAGTCGACGGCGCAATCCTGGCTGGTGCAGTCGTACGGATCGTGGCCCGCGCCGGTAAGCGCGTTCATGGCCAGCGCGACATCCTCGACCGTGCGGCCAAAGGGACCCACCTGGTCGAGCGACGAGCCAAAGGCAACCACGCCGTAACGGCTCACGGCGCCATACGTGGGCTTAAAGCCCACCACGCCGCACAGCGACGCCGGCTGGCGAATGGAGCCGCCGGTGTCCGAGCCCAGCGAGAGCGCGACCTCGCCCGCGGCGACGGCGGCAGCGGAGCCGCCCGAGGAGCCGCCGGGCACGCGTTCGGTATCCCAGGGGTTGTTGGTGCGGTGGAACGCCGAGCTCTCGGTGGAGCTGCCAAAGGCAAACTCGTCCATGTTGGCCTTGCCCATGGGCAGGCAGCCGGCGTCGAGCATGCGCTGGACGCAGGTGGCGGTATAGACGCTCTGGTAGTCCCCGAGCATGCGGGAAGCGCAGGTGGTGCGCGTGCCCACGAGGTTCATGTTGTCCTTAATGGCCAGCGGCACGCCCGCGAGCGGGGGCAGCGGCTTGCCTGCGGCACGGTCGGCATCCACGCGCGCGGCGGCCTCGAGCGCAAGCTCGGGCGCCACCTGCAGGAATGCCTGGACCCCGCCCTCGCGCGCCTCGATGGCGACAAGGGAGGCCTGGGCCACCTCGGTAGCGGTAAAGTCGCCGGCGGCAACGCCAGCGGCGATCTGGGCGGCGGTAAGGGAATCGAAGCTTAGCGCCATTACTCGCTCTCCCCCTCTCCCAAAATGGACGGCACGCGGAAGTAGCGGTCGCGCGCGCTGCCGGCGTTTTCGAGCGCAACGTCGAGCGGCAGATCGCGCTCGGGCTCGCGCAGGTCATCGCCCATCACGTTGGACAGGCTTCCGATGGGATGGAACGTGGGCTCCACGTCGGGCAAGTCATATTGCAAGACGGGCTCGAGCATCTGGACGGCGTCGTTCATGTAGGACGTCATCTGGGTGAGCTCGTCATCGGTCAGTGCGATCTTTGCGTACTCGGCGATGCCGCGCACGTCTTTCTCGCTGAGTGCCATAGGCGCTCCCTTCCGCATAACAGATAAACCGCTCTAGTATACAAGGCAACGCCGCTTGGAGCAGGTGCTTTACCCAAATGCAGCGAAAACGTAACGAGGGCGGTGGATTGGCAGGCAGCGGGCTGGCCGTTCTGGAGCGAAACCGCACCGTCCATAGCGAAAACCGTCCCGCCCACAACGATAACCATCACAACATTCGACGCTTTTCACCAAAATCGCGATTTTCATCGAATGTTGTGATGGTTTGGACCCCCCGACCACCACAAAGGTGCCTGTCCCCATTGTGGTGGTTCTGGACAATGTCTTATGCCGAGGCCTTGGCCTTGCGGTGCTTGAGGACCGCGTGGATCACGATGTCCAGCAGCAACAGCACAATGGCCACGACCACGATGAGCACGGCAAGCTCACGCTTGCCCCAGTGGCGGCCGACCAGCGACTTTTGCTTGTCGACGTCCTTCTTGTTGTACTTGGAGCGCACGCAATGCACCAGCAGGCGGTGGTCGTTCACGCCGTAGGGCGTGCAGGTGACGAGCGTCACCTTGTCGGCGCCGGGCTCGATAGTCAGCGACTCCATCTCCTCGGGCAGCACGACCTCGGAGTCCACCATCTTGTAGGCGAGCGTCTTGTTCATGGTGTGCAGCAGCACCAGGTCGCCGGGCTCCAGCGAGTGGATGTCGTCGAACATGCTCAGGTTGCGCATGCCCGAGTGCGCAGTGAGCACGCAATGCGTCGAGGTGCCGCCCACCGGCAGGCTCGTGCCCTCCAGGTGGCCGACGCCCGCCATGAGGACTTCTTCGCTCGTGCCGTGGTAGATGGGCATGCTCACGTCGATGGAGGGGATCTCGACCCAGCTCATCATGGGGTCGCGGTCAAAGATGAGCTGCTGGGCGTAGGGCTCAATCTGGTCGGCGGGGAGCTCGGTGGCCTCGCCCGCAAGCTGCTCGTTAAAGGAGCGAGCCTGGAGCAGGATGCGCTCGCGCTCCTCGGCAGGCAGCGCGTCCACGGTGCTGGACACGGTGCTGATCTGGTTGAACACGCCCGAGGCCTCGAGCCGGTCCAAGATCCACGGCCAGGTCATAAGGCCCACGCCAATAAGGATGATGACGATGGTGATGAGCCGGTCGGCCCAGCGCGGGAGCCGCTTGCGGCGGCGCTTGGGCTTTGGTTGAGGTTTGGGCTGAGGGCTTGAGCCGCCGTTGTCCGCGGCGTTATTGCTCTTCATATGTTTGGCGCCCTGCACCATCGCCAGTCACTCCTCTAAAGCTCAGGTTGTCTAAACAAATAATAGCCGATTAGCGAACTCATGCGCCGGACAACGCAGCTAGACTGCACTGTCCGGGCCACGTAACCCCACTCAACCAATCAAGCCATATGTTGCTTTCATCGTCTCGAGCAACTGCACCATCGTTACGCCCGCAACCCCGATCTGTTTCAGATTGACGTCGCCTACCTCACAATCTTTAACAAACGCAAGCATATCGTCTTTCAGTTCTCCGCCCAGGTCGACACCTTCCGACTCGCCGAGCAGCTGAGCAAGCCTCAGCGCATCGCGTTTATGCTTTTTTACCTTCTTCGAATCAACGTTCTCCCCCGCCTCCCTTCTGGCTTTTAGGTCGAGATACGCCTTCGCTTTGAACGGGACAATGTATTCCGTACCCAGGACCGAAACGCCGTCTACGGTCCGAATTCCCTGAAGGAACAAGCTGTAGTAAGCATCGTCCAACAAAATTGCCGAAAGACTGCTTATGTTTTCATCAACGTGAATTGGCGCCACATCAATCCCCTCACGACCCTTTAGAAAGTCGGGGCACTTCGCGAAGAGTTCGATCATATGGGGGTAACCCGGCCTCTTAGGCTCTGTAAACCGATAAAAACATGAGCCTTTGCCTTCGCCCCAGCCGCAGCGGTAACCGCCATCACGCACCAAAGTCCATATAGCTTCTGCCGTCTGAGGCAACCGGTCATCGGCGACAATTACCACATCAAAATCGTGAGTCGCCCTAAACGGAAGTCCCGCCTCCGCGAGCAAAATGTCGCATGCCGTGCCGCCGATAAGGGCATACGATCCTTCAGCTTCTTGCATATGCTGCTGAAATTCTTGGAGACCTTCTACAGCGCTTCTTGCCATGGATATTCCTTTCCAAACATGCGATCGACTTCGAGCTGAATTCGCTCATCGTCGATTGCCGTCAAAGATAGCGCAAGCGAAATGTTGTCGACACGGGAGGAGTCGGCAAACACGGGTGCATAGCGCCACACTTGGATCATCGCCGTCTCGTTATCCGGCAACTCCCCGTCTGCGACTTCGAGGTCGCTCAGTTGACGCCATGTACTTCTTAAGACGGCCTTTTGTTCCATGCCCGGTGCAGCGAGCATCGAACGCGCAGCGAGCGCCGTCTCCCCGGCGTCAACAAGACAGTCAATCTGCGGCGTCTTCCTTGCAAAAAAGACCTTCGAGACAGGCGAGGAGAGCTCTGCCATGTGCTCGCTGAGTAGAAGATCAACGGCAACAGGGAACACGACGACACGTCGCTCGCGACGCTCGCGCCTCGCGAGCTCCCTGTCGGCAAGCTCGGTTATGGCCTCACTCGCACGGCTTGCCGAGATCCCAAGCGCACGACAAAGGTCATAGGGACGATATGGCTCCTGGGCTGTTCCCCAGATTGCGGCAGCTTGCGCGTTGGGTGACATCTTGGTCGCGTGATTGCGAAACCGGGCACCGCCCCTCTCCGTGCAGGCTGTGCCCATAAATGGAAGAAAAGCCTGTCTACCTGGGCAGACAAAGGGAATCCCTTGCGCGACCAATGCTTTGCGCTGACGTGCATCGGCATCAGGAAACGAAACGACAACAGGAGTCTCCGCACGCAAGGCTAGCTGACTATAGACTCTCTTAGCCTCGGGAAGCCCGACGCCAGTAGGCAAACTTGCAAGCAAAAACGAAAAACCGTTTGCGTCAACAGCGCGGACCTCAATCGCCCGCAGATGCAGCGGCAAGCGTGCGGATCCAGGCCAAGTTTTGGTCTTGGCGGAGAGGCCTAGTGCTTCTTCTAAGTAGATTAGCGCTTCGTTCATTTCCATCGTTTTCGTTCGATTCCAGTTTATATTGGAATTATACTTAATTTTCGGAATTAACGAGATTCCGTTCGTGCCTAAGTCCGCATTTGAGTTTTCAAAATGTCCCGAATCGGCTGGGCGATTCGGGATACAATGTCAATAGAAAACGACGCACCCCGCGTAAGTGTACGAGAGCACGGGCGGCTTAGTTTTCTGGTTTTGTTAAATGCCCGGGCCTCTAACCCCGGGCATTCTTATTTGCGCTTGTTGCGGCGCAAATGCCTTCTGCCGTCCGCACCGCGCGTGCGCCTACGGACCTTAAACCGAACCTCATACGAGTCAAGAAACGCGATGACGGATGAGTCCGCATCGGACGGTGGAGGCTGGCTGCGTTGTCCAAAAAACGGGGCAGACTCCAGTGCGGAGTCTGCCCCGAAAAGAGAATGGCAAAGCAAGAACGTGGATGAACGAGAAAAGTGTCCGCAAGTCTCATGGCCATCACATCCCACCTGCCAAAGGGATGGGTGAGCGAGCGTTACTCTGCTCGGACTCCTCGGCCTGCTTACGGCTGCGGATGAGGTGCGCCACACCGATGCACAGCACCGCGCCACCAGCGATCCAAGTGAAGGTCACACCGTTAAGACCGGTGAGGGGAAGGCCAACCTGCTTGGTGTCGCCAACCGTGATGTTGAAGATGCCGTCCGTCTTCTCCGAGTCGGCCTTCATCGTCAGCTTGTTGTCTCCAGATTCCCCGTCGGTGAGGCCAGCGATGACCTTGTCTGCCTGGCTAGTCTTAAGCTCGCCAGTGAGATCAGTGAGACCGGCATTCGGATCATTGGCGGTCATGGTCGGCTTGATTTCGAAGGTGAAAGGCTCAACCGTGGTATAACCGTCGGGAGCAGAAACCTCCGTGACAGTATAGGTGCCGGCGTCGAGACCGGTAAGCGTAATGACGCCCTTCTTGTTCGTCGTAAGAACAATCTTGGTGTCACTCAAAGTGCCGTCAGCCTGGACATATTTAGCATCTACGTTTTTCTCGTCTCCGTTGGTCGTAATGGTGAACTGGGCATTTTCAAGCGCCGCCTCGGTACCCAGGTCAACCTTGTTGATCTTGAGACCGTAGGTGTAGTCCTTGACCGTGTCGGGCTGAGTCTCGCCGTACTTGTCGCTCATGGGGTTATTGGAGTAGTAAAGCGTTACGGCGTTATCGTTACCCTCGGTGCCCGCGACGACCGCGTCGCCGTTGACCTGTGCCTTATAGGAGACGACGATGCAGGAGTCCTTGGTAACGCCATCTACATTCTTCAGGTTAGCGCAGGTCCACGTCGTTGTCTTGCTGCCATCGGTAGCAGCCGCGGCGGTTACCTCATTGAATTGCGTTGTAATATCCGCGCCTTTCGCGCGGGCGAGATCGCCCTTCGCAGCAGTCGTGTTCTCGTACAGATAAACCTTTGCGCCCTCCTGCAACGTCAGGCCCTTGGAGATCTGGTCGGAGAACTTGTAGAAATACGTATTGTACTTGTCGTAGTTCTCGGCAATGGTGCCATAGAGGTTGTACGTCACGTCCTGGCCGATCTGGGAGTCAGCGGCGTCGTGCTCCTTGCTGTCGGCATCGCTCACGATCTTCTTCTCGACGGTGGGGATGCCCGTTTTCTCGGTGATTTTAACGGGCGTGTTACCCACAACAGTGAAGATGGGAGACGTGCCCGCCTCGCCGACTCCGATGGTGTCAGTTTTGGTCACAAAGAGCCAGTAGCCATGCGCAAGACCGGAAGCGGTTTTGCTGGTCGTCGTCGCGCTTGCGGTAAGACCGTCTACGGCGTCAGCAATCTTATAAGCAATGTTGTCGGGCGCCACGCGAGTCGTCTCGTTGGTTCCCGTCACCTTATTCGTGATCCAGTCCGCGGCGTCCTGGGCGGTCTTTCCCGCATAGGACTTGTCCTCTTTTTCGATAACACCCTTGACGGCCTTCTCCACGCTATCGTTTGCCCAAGTGATGTTGGCAACTTTACCGCTGTCAACATCAGCCTTAAAAATCTGATAACCCTGGAACTCGGTAGTGTTGCCCTCAACGTTCTCGATAGTCACCGAGCCGTTCGCATCCACGGCAAACGCCATGGTAACCGGCGCCATGACGCCGCCGAAGCTCAGCGCTGCTGTGAGGCCGGCGGTTACTGCCAGGCGTGCGATGTTCTTGCTCATGCTCATCTTCTTTTCCTCCATTTTCCGGTTGTTTCTCATTCGATCGGTCATCATCTGTCTGTGTCTTAGCATCTACTTCGCTACGTCTCGCCCCGCTCTCTGTGGGGCTGCCAGCTACTCTTTATGGCTGCCACCTCCCCGCTTGACCAGGAGCGCGACCACGAGGAGCGCGGCTCCGGCGACCGCTGCGGCGGCCGCGGCGTACATTGCCATATCGCCAGTCGAGGGCATAAAGCCTCCGGTGGTAATGCTAGGGGGTGTGCCGGTGGGCGTGTTGATGAGCGACGCCTCCAAGCTGCCCGTCGACCCGTCCGCGCTGTCGGCGCGCAGGGGCGACTCGGCCGTGATGGTGAGTTTGGGCTTGGCGGCGGCCACCTGGTCGACGTCCAGGCCCTCGGCCTTGACCGTCACGGAGCGCGTGCCCTCAAAGGCGGTGTAGCCCTTGGGCGCCTTGAGCTCGCGGACCTCCAGCTTGCCCGAGTCCACGCCCGAGACGGTCACGCGGCCGTCCTCGCCCGTGGTGACGGTGGCCTTGCCCTCCGCATCCCACGTGCCGTCGGCCGCCAGCGTGCGGCCGCGATCGTCGGCGATGCTCAGAACCGCCCCGGGCAGCGGCTTGTCGCCGTCGCTGCCGCGCTTGGTGAGCGCGAGATCCCAGGTGTAAGCGCACGCATCGTCGCTCGGCGTGCGGGTGAAGCCGGCGTCGTCGGACTGGTCGGCAAAGGGAGAGCGCGGGTAGCGCAGGTAGACCTCGTTGGGGTTGCCCTTCGCGATGCCGTGGTTGCACGCGCTGTTGAGCGGCGCGTTGTACACGGCGACCACGCGGGCGCCCGCGGTGAAGGCGTCGGCCCCGCCGAGCGCGGCGATGAGGTCGCCGGTGCGCACGGTGAAGGTCTTGCCGTCGGCCGCTACCTTGGTGGCGCACTGGGCCGTGATGTCGGTCCAGCCCTTCGCGGGCTCGGTGCCGGCGCGGCCGTCCTTGCCGGTCGAGACTGCGTCAAAGCCGCCGTCCGCGCCCGCCGCCGCGTACACGCGCATGCTCGCGGCGACCTTGAAGGGGTCGAGCCCAGCGCCCATGGTGTCGACGAACCGCACCGTATAGGTGTCGTAGGCGGCAAGGCCCGCCGGGACCGTGGCGGAGAGGCGCCAGTACAGGTCGTCGCCGACCGTGGCGTCGGCGGCCTTCTGCCAGGCGGCGGTGCCGTCCTCCAGCACATGCTTTTGGACCTTGGGGGTCGCCGCCTTGGGCTTGACGGTAACGGCGCTGCCGCCGACCAGCGCCATGATCGGCGCGGTGCCGGCCTCGCCCTGGGAGACGGCGTCGTCTTTGGCGACGATGAGCCAGTAGCCGCTAGGCAGCTCGGCCGCCGTGCCCGCGTTGAGGGCCTCGGGCACGGCGCCAGAGCTCTGGAGGGAACGAGCGAGCTGTGCGCTCAGCGCGCCCGTAAGGTGGGAATCGGTGTTGAGCCACTCGGCAGCTTCCTGCGCGGTGGTCTGGGAATTGGGCATGCCGGCGCTGTGCAGCACGGGCAGGACGGCGTCGCGCGCGGCGCCGCTTGCCCAGGCGAGGTCGGTGGCGACCTTGGCGTCGCTGTCGTCGTCGACGACGTTGGCGCTAAAGATCTGGTAGGCGCCGTAGCTGCTCGCCACGGTGCCGCTCACCGTGATGGAACCGGTCGAGGTCGGCGCGGCCTGCGCGGAAGCGGGGAACACAACCGCGCAGGTGCCGATCAGGAGGGCAAGCAGCGCAAACAAGATCGGGAAGGAGCAAACTTTCTTATTCACGACGCTCGCCTCCCTTCGCATTCGCCTTGCGACGAATGTGCATCCAGGCCGCAGCAGCGCAAAGCACCGCCGCGCCGGCAAGGTACGTCAGAGTGACGCCCGACATACCAGAAAGGGGCAAA
>DXZO01000043.1 GCA_019419625.1 Collinsella sp.
TTATGGACGCTGCCCGCAACGGCAAGCTGCCGGGCTTCCTCAACGATCACGGCCAGGCTGCTGGGCAGCCCGCCGTGGACCCCGAGGCCGAGGGCTTTGAGCTCGAGGACGACCGCCAGGTCATCACGCACGTGCCGACGCCGCACGAGATCTATGACGAGCTTTCGGCTTATGTCATGGGCCAAGAGGACGCCAAGCGCGCCATGTCGGTTGCCGTGTACAACCATTACCGCCGCGTCATCGAGGGCGGTGCTGCGCTTTCGGCCTTTGACGACGGTTTGGACTCGCAGCTTGACGATGACATGGACGAGGTGGAGCTCGCCAAGTCCAACATCCTGCTGCTCGGTCCCACCGGTACCGGCAAGACCCTGTTGGCCCAGACGCTCGCGCGCATCCTCGAGGTGCCGTTTGCCATCGCCGATGCCACCGCGCTCACCGAGGCTGGTTACGTTGGCGAGGACGTGGAGAACATCCTGCTCAAGCTCATCAATGCTGCCGATGGCGACATTGAGCGCGCTCAGGTGGGCATTATCTACGTGGACGAGATTGACAAGATTGCCCGCAAGGCCGAGAACCTCTCCATTACCCGCGATGTCTCGGGCGAGGGTGTGCAGCAGGCGCTGCTTAAGATTCTTGAGGGCACGGTGGCCAGCGTTCCGCCCACCGGCGGCCGCAAGCATCCCCAGCAGGAGCTGCTGCAGATCGACACGACCAACATCCTGTTTATCTGCGGCGGTGCCTTTGTGGGTCTGGATAAGATCATCGCCGATCGCGTTGGCAACAAGGGCGTGGGCTTTAACTCCGAGATCGCCGGCCCCACCTCGGTCGACGAGAACGACCTGCTGCGCCAGGTACTCCCGCAGGACCTCAATGCATTCGGCATGATCCCCGAGTTCGTGGGACGTACGCCCGTCGTTACCCAGACGCAGGCGCTCGACGAGGACGACCTGGTGTCGATCCTGACCGAGCCAAAGAATGCCGTGGTGCGCCAGTACCGTAAGATGTTCCAGCTCGAGGACGTCGATCTTGAGTTTGAGGACGCGGCCCTGCACGAGATCGCCCGCATGGCGCTTGCCCGCAAGACCGGCGCCCGCGGCCTGCGCGCCATCTGCGAAGACGTGCTGCAGCAGACGATGTTCGACCTCCCCAGCGAGGAGGGCGTTTCCAAGGTCGTTGTGACCGAAGCCTCCGTAAAGGGCGAAGAGCAGCCCCAACGCATCTACGGGTAAACCTGCCAAAAACGTGCTTGCAAATAGCCTCCGACCATCCGCGGTCGGAGGCTATTTTATATATACGCAATAACCCCAACTACCTGTGTTATTCTGTGTGTTTGTTTAAGCCTCGGCAAAGTCAATTCAGACTGAAGTAATCGATACCTAAGGGGAGGAATGTAGGCCCTAGCGAGCCTACATTCCTCCCCGGCGGGACAGGGAGAGATATATGGAAGAGATGCCCAAGAATTACGATCCGTCGACCAACGAGCCGGCGATCCTGCAGAAGTGGCTCGACGGCGGCTACTATAAGCGCCGTGAGGGCGTGGGCGACTGCACCGTCACCATTCCGCCTCCCAACGTGACCGGCAAGCTCCACATGGGTCACGCTACCGACGACTCCATCCAGGACGCCATCGTCCGTATGGCTCGCATGCGCGGCAAGTCCACGCGCTGGGTGTTGGGCACCGATCACGCCGGTATCGCCACGCAGACCAAGGTCGACAAGAAGCTCAAGAGCGAGGGCATCAGCCGCCTGGAGATCGGTCGCGACAAGTTTGTCGACGCCTGCTGGGACTGGACCCACGAGTACGGCGGCATCATCGTCGAGCAGATCAAGCGCATGGGCTGCTCCGTCGACTTCGACAACGAGCGCTTCACCATGGACGAGGATTACGCCCAGGCCGTGCGTAAGGTCTTCTGCGACTGGTACCACGACGGCCTGATCTACCGTGGCAAGCGTATCGTCAACTGGTGCCCCAACTGCACCACCGCCATCTCGGACGACGAGGCCGAGTACAAGGACGAGAAGGGCCACCTGTGGCACCTGCGCTACCCGTTGACCGAGCCGGTCAACGGCCAGGACTACATCGTCGTCGCCACCACGCGCCCCGAGACCATGCTCGGCGACACGGGCGTCGCCGTTTCCCCGAAGGACCCCGAGAAGGCCGCCTTCGTGGGCAAGACCGTCAAGCTTCCCATCGTCGACCGTGAGATCCCCATCTTTGAGGATTGGCATGTCGACGCCAACTTCGGTTCCGGCTTCGTTAAGGTTACTCCGGCCCACGACCCCAACGACTACGCCATGGGTCAGGCTCACGACCTGCCGCAGATCAACATCTTCGACGAGCACGCGGTGGTCGTCGAGGGCTACGGCGAGTTTACCGGCATGAACCGCGACGAGTGCCGCGAGGCCGTCATTGAGTGGTTCGAGGAGCACGACCTGCTCGATCACGTTGAAGAGCTCGACCACTCCGTCATGCACTGCTACCGTTGCGACTCCGCACTGGAGCCGTGGCTGTCCGAGCAGTGGTTTGTGGCCGTCGACAAGCTCAAGGGGCCGGCGCTCGACGCCGTCAACTCCGGCAAGGTCACCTTCCACCCCGCGCGCTGGACGCAGACCTACACCACCTGGATGGAGAACCTCAAGGACTGGTGCATCAGCCGCCAGCTGTGGTGGGGTCACCGCATCCCCGTGTTCTACTGCGAGGACTGCGGCTGGGAGGACGCCCTGACCGAGGACACCGACGTGTGCCCCAAGTGCGGCGGCCATCACGTGCATCAGGACGAGAACGTGCTGGACACCTGGTTCAGCTCGCAGCTGTGGACCTTCGCCACGCAGGGCTGGCCGCAAAAGCCGGAGCTGCTCGAGGGCCATCACCCCACGACGGCGCTCGTCACCGCGCGCGACATCATCGCGCTGTGGGTCGCTCGCATGGTCATGAGCTCGCTGTACTTCTTGGACGAGGTGCCGTTTAAGGATGTCGTCATCTACCCGACGATCCTTGCCAAGGACGGCAGCCGCATGTCCAAGTCCAAGGGCAACGGCGTTGACCCCATGGACCTCATTGGCATGTACGGTGCCGATGCCATGCGTTACAACCTGCTCACACTGTGCACCAACAACCAGGACGTCAAGTTCGACGCGAACATCGATAAGAAGACCAAGAAGCTCATTGACAGCCCGCGCACCGACCAGGCCAAGTCGTTTGTGACCAAGATCTGGAACGCCAGCCGCTTCCTGCTTATGAACATGGAGGGCTACACGCCCGGCGAGCCCGTCGTGGAGACGCCGGCCGACGCCTGGATGTTCAGCCGCCTGGCCAAGGCCGTCCAGATGGTCACCGAGGGCATCGAGAACTACACCTTTGGCGACATGGCCCGCGGCGTGCAGCAGTTCTTCTGGAACGAGGTCTGCGACTGGTATGTCGAGGTCACCAAGGCTCGCCTGAAGGGCGAGGGCCGTCTGCAGGCCCAGCGCAACCTGATCTTTGTGCTCGACACTTCCATTCGCCTGATGCACCCGCTTATGCCGTTTGTCACCGAGGAGATCTGGGACAACATGCCGGCGAGCGTGCTCGATCTGGACGCCGAGGGTAACGTGAACCGCGCCGAGGCGCTCATGATTGCCAAGTGGCCCGAGCCCGCCGACTACGCCAAGTACGTTGACGAGCCCGCCGAGCGCGCGTTTGAGCTGTGCCGTACCGTCGTTTCCGCCGCCCGCGCCACGCGTTCGCGTTATCGCTTGAGCCCCAAGGCCGAGCTCGACGTGGTCGTGCGCGCTGGTGCCGAGGACGTCGAGAAGCTCGAGAGCCTGCGCTCGACCATCGAGCCGCTGGCCAACACGGCTTCGCTGGTCATGGGTACCGACGTTGAGAAACCGGCCGCGAGCATTGCCGTGGTCGATAGCGGCGTCGAGGTCTTTGTGGTGCTCGAGGGCAAGGTTGACCTTTCGGCCGAGAAGGCGCGTCTGGAGAAGGAGATCGCCGCTGCTCAGAAGGAGCTCGCCGGCTGCGAGAAGACGCTCGCCAACGAGGGCTTTGTGGCTAAGGCCGCGCCTGCGGTGGTGCAGAAGAAGAGGGACCGTGCAGCTGAGCTCAAGGAGATCCTGGTGGCGCTGACTGCTCAGGTTGCTGACTTCTCGTAGGCGTTACTGGGGGACGCGGTTTGGGGCATTGCTCGCTACTGCGGACACCTATTCCGCCGTTCTAACGAACGGCGGCTGACTCGACGCTGCAAACGCCTCTGATGGCCAATTTGCCGTTCAACTTCGGGCGCATGGGCATAAGCCCTATGCGCCCTTGTTTCACGGCACCTTGGCTCATCAGAGGCGTTTTCGCTGACTATCCTCAACCTATACTGTTTTATTTTTCTATGAATGGCGGTTCTAAAAATGCCTAAGCGTTCTGGCTTGTATACCGTTCCTTTTGAGTTTGATTTGCTTTCGTTTGATGAGGCTGTGGGGCTTGCTGCTGATACGGGGCGGATTTCTGGGGATGCTGGTCCTCTGCTCGAGACGGTTGTCGATATGCTCGATGAGCTGGGGCGTCCCGACGAGTACTTTGATTGCATTCAGGTTGCCGGTACCAATGGCAAGACTTCGACTACGCGTTTTTCGGCTGCCATTCTTCGTGGTGAGGGGCTCAAGACCGCGCTGTAT
>DXZO01000044.1 GCA_019419625.1 Collinsella sp.
AAGTAGGCGAGGGGCGGGAGAGCGGCGGCTTGTGCGATGGGCGCGGCGTGGCTGCGCGTTTGGCCGGCGGCGTCTGGACGCATCCTCGGCAGCTTACCCTAGCGCCTGTGGTGGCGCTCCTCCTTGCGTTCTTCTGCTGCCTGCTCCTCCTGCTTAAAGGCGGGGTCGTCGGGGGTGACGAGCTCGTCCTCGTGCGTGCGCTTGTTGTAATGGTGGCGTAGCACGGGCTCAAACAGATGTAGATGCTTGGCAAAGGCCGCCGAGCCAATGGCGAGCACGGTAAAGATGAGCACGCGCATGGGCACCTCGACCTGGTTGATCGCGGCGGCGCCGGCCGAAAGCATAATGCACCAGGCATAGATGAGCAGCACAGCCTGCTTTTGGTTGTAGCCCTCTTGGATCAGGCGGTGGTGGATGTGGCCCTTGTCGGCCTGCCCGATGCTAATGTGGGCGCGCTTGCGGCGCACGATGGCGCTAAACGTGTCGATGATGGGCACGCCGGCAACGATGAGCGGGATGATAAGCGAGGTGAGCGCGGCGGTGCGGCTCACGTTGAGTAGCGAGATGGAGCCCAGCGCAAAGCCCAGAAGCAGCGACCCCGAGTCGCCCAAGAAGATGCTTGCGGGGTTGAAGTTGTAGCGCAAAAAGGCCAGACAGGCGCCAAAGAGCGCAATGGAGAGCGCGGCGGCGTCGATGCGGCCCGAGAGAACGGCCATCGAAAACATGGTGAACGACGCGATGCCGCAGATGCCCGTGGCTAAGCCGTCGAGGCCGTCGATGAGGTTAATGATGTTGGTGAATGCCACCAGATAGATCACGGTGATGGGGTAGGCGAGCCATCCGAGCATGATTTCGCCGGGGGCAAACGGGTTGACGATGACGCCGATGCGCAGGCCACCCACGCAGGCGATGAGCGCAGCGAGGACCTGTCCGGCCAGCTTTTGCTTGGGCTTGAGCTGGATGACGTCGTCGATAGCGCCGGTCGCAAAGATGACGGTAAAGGAGAGCGCCAGCATGGGATAGCTAATGTGAAGGCGCGGGTGCGGCACCAGGACGGGCGGCCAGCCTAGGTGCCAGGTGCCTAGGATTTGCACAATGCAGGCAACGACCAGGCCCAAAAACACCGCCGTTCCGCCCAAACGCGGGATGGGCTTGGTGTTGATGCGGCGCTTGGAAGGATAGTCGACGGCGTCGAGCTTAATTGCCAAGCGCTTGACCAGGGGCACCATGAGGAAGGTCGTGATAAAGGCCGCCGCTGCCACGCATAGGTACGGAATGTAGCTCGGGGATGAAGCCATGAATCTAAAAACCGCCAAGCGTCGAAGGAAAAGGTCAGAAGAACGCCATGCGCAAAGGGCATAGCCGAACCATGATACTCGACCAAGGGGGGTGCATGGAATTGCGCGCAGCGATAATCACGCGCTTACCAGATATTAGGGTATTGTCGATGGATTGTTGGGATGCCGGTGGGGATCCATATGGACTGTAATGGCGATTTTCGGCAAAAGAAAACCACCCCCCACGTTACGAAAATGAACCCACCTAAAACAGGTGGGTGCCCTCATCGACTGTTCCAGCGTCCTTAACAACGAAGGATACCTGTACTAGGTACGACTGTGTGGGCTCCCTAAATAAACGCGACGGTTCACCCAGTTGCTCCGCGGGGGGCGGAATACCTACATCATAAAGCGGCACTTTATCGATTCCAGTCTTGACATTACAAAAATCGTGTCGGACGATTACGGCGCCTTGGGCTCGAGCCGTCTGTGCGGTTGGTCCCTTTACGTTTGAGCTGCTGAATCGTTGTTTTGGAGCATGTTTTTATGCCGACGCCGTTGACCGAACTTTTTTCGCCCGCCTGCCATTTGTGTCCGCGTCGTTGCGGTGCGGTGCGCGACGAGGGTGCGCACGGCGTATGCGGTGCCGATGACACGCTCAAGGTGGCCCGCGCGGCGCTTCATATGTGGGAGGAGCCGCCTATCTCGGGCGAGGCCGGTTCGGGCACGATCTTCTTTAGCGGCTGCTCGCTCAAATGTATCTATTGTCAAAACCACGAGATCTCGACGGGCAATTTTGGGCTTCAGATTTCGCCCGAGCGCCTGGTCGAGATTATGCTGGAGCTGCAGGACCAAGGTGCCAATAACATCAATCTGGTGACGGCGACGCATTATGCTCACCTGCTGCCGGCCGCGATTGCCGCAGCTCGGGAGCGCGGACTGGTCATTCCAATCGTCTACAACACGAGCGGTTATGAGCGCGCGAGTGCCGTGGCGGCGCTCGGCGATTTGGTCGACGTGTGGCTTACCGACTTTAAGTATGCCAATGCGGCGCTTGCGCAGTCACTCTCTCATATTAAGGACTACCCGCGCGTGGCTGTGTCGGGTCTGGCCCAGATGGCGCGCGAGATTGAGCGCCGCGGGGGAGAGCTGGTAGACGGGGACGGGCTCATGAAGTGCGGCATAATCGTGCGTCATCTGGTGCTGCCGGGGCATGCGGACGATTCGTGCCGCGTGTTGGACCTGGTGTGGCAGACGGTGGGCGACGTGCCGATCTCGGTCATGAACCAGTACACGCCCAATGCCCTCATGCGCGAACAAGGCGGCGACCTGGCGCGCGCCGTGACGCGCGAGGAGTACGAGCAGGTGCTCGACCATGCCGACGACCTGGGCTTTACGACGATGTTTTGGCAAGAAGGCGGCGCGGTAGACGAGAGCTTTACCCCGGCGTTCGATACCACCGGTGTTCTTACTAGTGCTCAAACCAGCTAATCTGGGACGAGGCTCTTTGAGTAGTCTTTTTGGGACGGGGCTGTTTTAGCTACCCCTGCCGCTGTTCGACCAAACCGTTCGCGTTGTCTGTCGGGGTAGCTAAAACAGCCGCGTCCCAAAAAGACTGGGTATTGGGCGTTGACAGTTGGCGAGCCGTAGGTAAAATATCAACTTGTCCTGGGGACGTAGCTCAGTTGGGAGAGCGCTGCCGTCGCATGGCAGAGGCCGAGGGTTCGACTCCCTTCGTCTCCACCCTTGGATTTGATAAGCCGCTGACATTGTGTCGGCGGCTTTTTTTAAAAGAAAGGGCTGTACCATGGCCAAGCTTGAGTCCCAACCACTGTCTGCCGAGGAACGCGCCGAGTTGGAAGAGCTCCGCGCCGAGAAAGCTCGTCGCGAGGCCCAGGAAGAGGCACGCCGCGAGCGTGAGGAGCTGGCCGCCCTGCGTGCCGAGCGTGCGAAGGCCGAGGAGGCCGCCGCGAACGTCGCCCCCGCGCCCAAGCCCGCCGCCGCGAAGCCCTCGCCCACCGCACCTAAACCTCAGCCTAAAAAGGTCGCTCGTTCCAAGTCCGTCGAGCCCAAGCCGAGCCGTGACGAGATGACCTTTGCCCAGCGCATGGTTACCTCCAAGGAGCCTACGGGCGAGAACGAGATCCCTGGCATGGCGCCGGCTCAAAAAATCATTATTGTCCTTGCCCTCATCGCGTTTGTCATCTTTATGGGCTACACGATCCTGACCAGCATGGGCCTGCTCTAGCCCATTCGCGCTGGGTGCCATGCCCGAACACTCTGCCCTTTTCCAACCCTCAACCTCTGCACAACGCATCCGAAAGGTCGCCCCATGGCTTTGACCGACATCTCGCATCCCACCGACATTGCAATGCTCACCGATCTGTACGAGCTCACTATGGCCCAGGGCCTGTGGGAGAGCGGCAAGGCCAATGAGCAGGGTTGTTTTACCGCGTTTTACCGTGACCATCCCTTTGGCAGCGCCTATGCCGTCATGTGCGGCACCGCCGAGCTGCCCGAGCTTGTCGAGAACCTGCGCTTTACGCCCGAGGATATCGACTACCTCGCCTCACTCCAGGCCCCGGCCGGCGGCGCGATGTTCAAGCCTGCATTCCTCGACTACCTGCGCGATTTTCGTGCGCATGTAAACATCGACGCCGTCCCCGAGGGCGAGCTCGTCTTTCCGCGCGAACCCATGGTGCGCGTCACCGGCCCCGCGCTTGAATGCCAGCTGCTCGAGACGGCGCTGCTCAACATTGTCGGCTTCCAGACGCTTGTCGCCACCAAGACGGCGCGCGTGGTGCTGGCGGCGGACGGCCGTCCCGTTGCCGAGTTTGGCCTGCGCCGCGCCCAGGGTCCCGATGGCGGGCTGGCCGTCGCGCGCGCGAGCTACGTTGCCGGCTGCTCCTCTACGTCCAATGTGCTCGCCGGCCGCCGCTACGGTATTCCCGTCTTTGGCACGCATGCGCACAGCTGGGTGATGAGCTTCGATTCCGAGCTCGAGGCCTTCCGCGCCTTTGCCAAGTCGAGCCCCAAGAACTGTACGCTGCTCATCGACACCTATGACGTGCGCGAGGGCTGTGAACATGCCATTACGGTTGCCAAGGAGATGGAAGCGGTGGGCGAGCGCCTGTCGGCCATTCGCATCGACTCCGGCGACCTCGCCAAGCTCTCAAAGTATGTGCGCGGCCGTTTTGATGCCGAGGGCCTGCCCTATGTGGGGATCTCGGTTTCTAACGATTTGGATGAGTACACGATTCAGTCCCTGCTCGACCAGGGCGCGCCCATCGACAGCTTTGGCGTGGGCACCAAACTCGCGACCTGCTACGATCAGCCTGCGCTGGGCGGCGTGTACAAGCTTTCGGCCCGTCGTGCGAGCGACGCGGAGCCGTGGACGCCGGTGGTGAAGCTTTCCGAGCAGCCCTACAAGCGCACGATCCCCGGCGTGCAGCGCGTACGACGCTATTACGACGGCTTTGGCGGCCCGGTTTGCGACATGATTTATGACGAGGACCATCTGGCAGGGGAGGGCGCCGCGCGCGGCAATACCCTTGTGGCCGTGAACGATGCCGCCCTGGTGACCGACGTGTCCGAACTTGAGTATCGCGAGCTGCTGGTGCCGATCGTGCGCGATGGCAGTGCGGTGGCTCCGCGTGAGAGCATCCAGGACGCGCGCGAGCGCTGTGCTTGGGCGCTCGACCATCTGGACGCAGCTTTCAAGCGCTTCCTGTACCCGCAGACCTATGTGGTGGGTATGGAGCAGGGCCTGGCTCAGGTGCGCGACGAGCTCGTGCGCAAGAACATGGCCGCGGCCTCTGCCTTTCCCTGGGCTCACTAATTCCTTGGGCGGTAGGGGCGAGTCACGCTTCCCTGGCCGCCGGCTCGGCCGTTCGCTGAACAGTTGATTGGTTTGACGTATGACGACTTCTTATAAAACGATGGTGGTAAAGATCGGTTCGTCCACGGTGGTGGGCGCCGACGGCAAGGTCAACCGCGCCTTTATCGGCGGGCTTGCCGACCAGGCCGCAGCGCTGTGCGAGCTCGGCTGGCGCCTGGTCGTGGTGAGCTCGGGCGCCATTGCCTGCGGCTATCCCGTGCTGGGCTTCGACCGTAAGCCGGTCGGCGACCTGCCGAGCCTGCAGGCCTGCGCCTCGGCTGGTCAGTGCATCATCTCGTCGGTCTATGACGAGGAGTTCCATGCGCGCGACCTGCTCACCTCGCTCGTGCTGCTCACGCGCCACGACACGGCGCGCCGCACGTCCTACCTGCACGCGCGCGACGCCCTGCTGCGCCTTGTGGAGCTGGGTGTGGTGCCGGTCGTCAACGAGAACGATACCGTCACCGTCGATGAGATCAAGTTTGGCGACAACGACACGCTGGCGGCGCTTGTGAGCTGCCTGGTTTCTGCCGATCTGTGCGTGACGCTCTCGGACATCGATGGCCTCTACACCGCCAATCCGCATGAGGATCCGACGGCCGAGTTTATCCCGGTCGTGCATAAGATCGATGCCAAGATTATCGCCTCGGCGGGCGATTCTTCCACATCGGTGGGTACGGGCGGCATGATCACCAAGATTCGCGCGAGCCGCATTCTCATGACGGCGGGCATTCAAAGCGTGATTTGCTCGGGCGAGGAGCCCGATGCGCTCGTGCGTCTGGCCCGCGGCGAGAGCGTGGGTACGCTGTTCGATCCGCCGGCGGAGCGCCTGGACATTGCGCCGCGCAAGTTGTGGATTGCACTGGGCGACAAGGCGCACGGCTCGGTGACGGTCGATGACGGCGCCGCGAAGGCGCTGGTCAGCCGCGGATCGTCGCTGCTCGCGGTAGGTATTCGCGAGGTCGATGGCCGGTTTGCCGAGGGCGATGTGCTCGACGTGTGCGACCCGAGCGGCATGGTTGTCGCCCGTGGTATCGCCGAGGCCGATTCGGAAGTGCTGGAGCTTGCCGCCGGCCGCCGCCAGGACCAGATTGCCGGCAACCGCCTGCTCGCAGACCTGGCCGAGAAGCCCGCGATACACAGGGATAACTTGATCGTATTTGCATAAAGTAAGACAGCGCTGCGGATCGTTTCCCGCAGCGCTGTCTTTTTCGTGCCGGCACTTGGGGACGTTCCTTTTAATATGAGCAGGACATTGTCAAGAGGCAAAAT
>DXZO01000045.1 GCA_019419625.1 Collinsella sp.
CATCACTGCCTGACGGTATTTGAAATGGTCTTCTATGCTGCCAAACTCGAAATAGGTATGTTCTTGCAATTCTTTCGAAAGCGGCGGAAAGGGTTTATCCTCCAGACTGTCCGAAATCTGCCGCCGCAAATTTGTATAGGTCAGATTTTTCCCTGCGTCTATAAAAAACGGCTTTATGGAGTCGTCGTCACACCACAGTATCTTTTTCAGCGTACCGCCCTTCGACCAATATAGGCTCTTGATGGCAAAATACAGAAACGGCGTAATGATACGGCGCATGCCCTTTCCGATTTGGGCGAACTGCCCGCCGTCAAAGAAAGCGTGCTCCACGGGCAGCTTCGTCTGCGTCAGAAACGCCATGGCAAGGTCTGCACCGATGGAAGAAGCGACCACCATCGCCAGTGTCTCCACGCCCTGTCGATGCAGAAAGTCCTCCACCTGCCGTATTTCGTCCAGCTTGCTGACATATTTCTGTCCCTCGCAGTAAACGGTGGAGGTGGGCAAGATGCAGAAATATCGATCCTGCAAATACCTCGCAATCGGTTCGCTGCTCGCTCCTGTCACACCCATTGCATGAAAGAACAGCACGGCAGGATTCCTCCTGTCGCCATATGTTTGAAACAGCATTTCTATCACCTCATATTTTCATAAAAAGCATCATGACCGCCGCCAGCACAGCCGCTATGACCGTCATGTCTATCGCCATGTGCAGGATGGATGGAAAATGCCCGTGCTTGATGCCCTTACTTCTGCGCCGTGACGCAGAGCCACCTTTTCTTTTTGCGTGTCTGCACCTCGTGAAAACCCGCCTGCTCCAGACATGCCTTTAATTCAATGTCCTTGTAGATGGTCATGCCGCCGATGATCTGCGTCCACCTCTCGTCCTTGTCCGTATCGCCATTGCTCTCGTTGCAGATAAGAATTGTCCCGCCTGGCTTCAGCGTCCGCCAGACCTCACGGAAGCATCGGGGCAAATCAGGCCAAAAATAGACGGTCTCAAAGGCCGTGGCAGCATCGAAGTAGCTATTCTCAAACGCCATATCCGCCACACTGCCTTGCAGAACGGCGCAACGCCCCTCCTGAATTGCAGTTCGGTTGAGCTTTCTAGCCTTCTCCACGCTGACGGGCGAATAGTCGATGCCCTTGACGACGCCATGCGGGCATTTTTTCAGCAGCCGTTTTATGTTCGCCCCGCCGCCGCAGCCGCAATCCAGCACCTTGGCATTTGGCGCAAGTCGTAGAAATCGAAGTCCCCACCGCGCCACGGGGCTGTGGCCCAGATTCATCATGGCAACCATAAGTTTCCCGCCGAGGCCCACGGGCTTGCGGGTGTTTTCAAAGAACGACATCTGGCCCCTCCGATTTCGTGCATTCCGCATAAGTCAACGGGAACGAGGCCTTCAGCACCGCGCTTTTCTGCACCGCCCAGCCGTTTTGACGCAGGAAACGTAGGTATTCCTCGCTTGTCCACCTGCTGTGGAGGGGGAATCCCGCCATACTCATGAAAAAGGCTTTTGCCTTGCCGGAAACCGAGTTCCCCGCGTGGGTGAAGGTTGGAGCGATGAGCACGCCGTCGTCCTTCAGCACCCGCCTGATTTCTTGCAGGGCCTTTTCCGGATGCGGCACTATGTGAAGCGCGTTGGACACGATCACCACTTCGAAGGACTTCTGTGCATAGGGCAGGCGGAACATATCTTGTACGGAAAAGTGCAGCTTTGCGGATTGATTGTCCCGCTTTGCTTCAAGGATCATCTTTGCAGAGGCGTCCGTAGCCTCGATGTGCGCCGCCGCATTTACGATGCTCTTTGCGATAAGCCCCGTGCCGGTGGCAACCTCCAGCACGGTTTTTGCTTTCACTACCGGCCGGATCAGCCCATACATCTTCTCATACGCCGCCCGGTCGTTTCGCATGAAACGGTCGTACCGACTGGCATTCTTGTCCCAGAAACCCTTGCGTTCATGCATGGCTGTCGCCCCCAAACAGTTAGAGCCATCTAACTATAACACACGAATCATGCAGTAAGATGAGGCTAACCTTCTTTTCTTGGCTAAGACGCATCTCTTCGGTTTTCGCTTATAACGGCGCGAATCAGATACTAGGCTGGAGCTGAAGAAAGAGCTCGGCGGACAGATAGGTCGATACCGGTTCCCGGAACGGTGATCCAGCCAATTACACCAGGGCTCTAGTCATGCAGGTAAACCCAATCCGTGACGAGAAATAGGTCCTTTTCTCTAGCTCGACGTCTTTCGGAGCTTGACGATTTGGACTGATGGAGGCGAGAAGTCCCTCACCGCGCCAATACCTGACGATTGCGCTATGGGCATCTCTCCGACCCTTTGAATCACCCCTTGTTACGCCACCCGCTACGAACCCCGGCGGAAACTAGGGAGTGATTAAAGGAGCGACCTGCGGTTTTGCGAATCAATTGAGTCATTCCCGAAATCGCGAATCAAGGGGCTGATTCGCTCAAATTGCGCACGAATCAGCCCTTAGGCGGCACGATGCGACACGCATCGACAACACTCGGACTGGATTAGACACTGAGTGGGAGTGCTTGAAACGAGGCGATTGAATAACTCCATCCATTTTGGTTAAAACAAAAAAAATGCCGCGCGCCTGCGGCATGAAGAAGGGAAATTCTTATGCATATCGTTGTATTGAGCGGCAGCCCGCGTAAGGGCGCCAATACCGATACCATGGTCGAGGCGTTTGCCGAGACCGCGCGTGAGGGCGGTAATACGGTTGAGGTCGTTCGCGTTGCCAGCAAGAAGATCGCCGGCTGCTTGGGATGCCAGTACTGCTTCGCCCATGGGGGCGTCTGCGTGCAGAAGGATGACATGGCCAACGTGATCGAGTCGCTGAAAGATGCAGATATGGTCGTCTTTGCTTCGCCTATCTACTGGTTCGATATCACCGCGCAGGAAAAGGCCGCCATCGACCGTCTGTACGCTTTCGGTGCCCCGGGATTCCCGTTCACCAAGACGGCCCTTCTGCTCGATAGCCACAGCCAGGGCGTCTATGACGCGGCGATCGCCATGTACAAGTCAACCTGTGCTTACTGCAAGTGGGCGGACCAGGGCATTGTCACCATCAGCGGTATGACCGAGCGCGACAGCATGGCATCCTCGCCCAAGTTGAAAGAGGTGCGCGAGCTCGCTCGCAAGCTGGCCTAAGGACAAGAAGAGCGCATGGCAATCAGCACTAGCGGAAATGCTTGCTGCCCTTACCAAGAGGAGTGCTGATTGCCATGCGTTGATGCTCCCGCGGACAATTCCGTCAGCCACCGCTTGCATCCATTTTGGCTAGCTCTGTATACCGAACATGGCGTTGAAGAGCGTGTTCTGCTCCGGGGTGAGCTGTGCAATGCCGTTTTTATCGTTCTGCATTGGGTCCCTTTCGCTGGCGTCTCGTGCAATCGAATGTAGCGCGAGTATATGAATAGGGGCGCATTTCCTCAAGCGCCGTATAGAACAATTTTTAAACGTAGAAAAATAACTGAAAACAAATTAATCCGCGTTAAAATATTGTCAAACAGAAGTTCATGAGGGAAGGTTGCGTATGCGTCGCAAGGCAGACGAGCTACTTAGGGAATGGCGAGACAGAGCTGATAGAAAACCTTTGCTGGTCAAAGGCGTGCGCCAGTGTGGCAAGACCTATTTGCTCAGAACGTACGCCCAGGATCTTTTCGAATCGGTTGTCTACGTTAATCTTGAGAACGACCGGTCGGCGCGAGCGGATTTTTCGGGCGGTCTTGACCCTCATTCGATTGTACGCGCGATCGAGGCTCGTACGGGACAGCGTATCGTGCCTGGCAAAACCTTACTGTTCATTGACGAGATCCAGGCATGCGAGGAAGCGCTCACTTCCCTTAAATACTTTTGCGAAGATGCTCCCGAGTATTACGTTGCAGCTGCTGGGTCGCTTCTTGGGGTTGCCATTAACCATCAGTCGTATTCGTTCCCCGTCGGAAAGACCGACTTGATCGAGATGGCTCCACTCGATTTCGAGGAGTTTCTCTGGGCAATGGGGCACGATCAGCTGGTCGACGAGATACGCTCGTCATTCGAGTTAATGGGTCCTCTTGCGCCAAGCCTTCATGAAAAGGCGCTTGGGCTCTATCGGCAGTATCTTGTTGTTGGCGGAATGCCCGAGGCGGTCCAAATGTACATCGATGATCAGTCAATCATTGATGTGGCCGAAAAGCATCGGATTATTCTCGACGGATATTCCGCCGACACCAATAAATATGCTGATGAACGCTTGAGCGCAAAGACGCGTGCGTGCTTCGATTCCATTCCACAGCAGCTTGCCAAAGAGAATCGTAAATTTCAATACAAGGTAGTGCGAGCGGGGGGCAATGCGTCTCTCTTTGGAGATGCTCTCGACTGGCTTGTATTGTCGGGTACGGTGGCGCGCTGCAGCCTAGTCGGGCAGATCGAAAGCCCTTTAGAGGCCTTCGTTAACCCTTCTGCTTTTAAAATCTATCAGGCGGATACAGGGCTGCTGGTCTCCAAGGCCGGTGCTCAACGCGCCGATATTCTTGCCGGTATCGGCGGCACATTCATGGGTGCACTTACCGAAAACTACGTTGCCCAACAGCTTTCAGCCATGGGTTATCCGCTGCATTATTGGGCGCGAGATAATCGTGCGGAAATCGACTTTGTAGTAGAGAAGCAGGGATGCTTGTCTGCGATTGAAGTCAAGGCGGGAGAGAACACAAGATCTCGAAGCCTGTCCTCACTTAAAAAGACCCATCCGGGCGTGCGCCGAATCAGGCTATCGACTAAGCCCTTCGGAATGAATGATGGGCTGATGTCTGTTCCACTTTATGCGGCATTTTGTCTATAGGGATGATGCTGCTGTAATGCATGGGGCCCGGAGCGCGATGTTGCTGCACTCCGGGCCCCGCTGCTTAGTTAAACCATGACGGTTTGGCTGCCGTCGTCCTAGTCAAACAGGCTCGGCATGTCGTTTTCCTTCATGAGGGCACCGGCAGAGGGGAGGCTCTGCGCGGTGAACTTTTCGGCCGAGACGCCGGCGCCAAGAATCTCCTCGGTCGTGCCGACGGTGGTGACCGAGCGGCCTTTCTTGGTCGTGAAAGCCTGGACGCCCTGCGTGTTGGTGGTCGTCTTGGTCTTGAGCAGCGACGTGTTGAAGTTCATCAGGCGGTAGTCGCTCGAGACCAGCGCGAGGTCGCGGTCTTCCTTGAGCACCTGCGCATACAGCAGCTTGCTGCCGCCGTAGATGGCGTTCTTCAGGCGCTTGCGGTTGGTCTTGGTGACGTATCCAGAAAGCGCGACGCGCACCACGCGGCCGTTCTCAAAGACGAACAGCACGTCGGCCTTGTAATCCTCGGGGTCGATGACCCAGATGACGCTCTCGTCGGGTTCCATCTCAAGATCGGTCGGCAGGTACGAGCCCAGCTGGGCCGACTTGGTGTCCTCAAACGCTGCAACCTTGCACTTGTACACCTGGCTCTTGTTGGTAAAGACCAGCAGCTCGTGGGTGTTGGAGGACGGGAACTCGATAAAGGGTTTGTCGCCGTCCTTGTACTTGAGCGTGGTCGCCTTCTTGAGCACGCGGTCCGTCATCTTCTTAAGGTAGCCGTCGCGCGAGAGCATGATGGTGACCGGGTACTCCTCGACCTCGGGCTCCAAGCTTACCTCGATGACCTCATGGGGCTCAATCCTGCCCGTGCGGCGCGGCATCACGTACTTCTTGTTGACCGCTGCCAGCTCGTCGCTGATGACCTTCTTGATGTTCTCTTCGCTGGAGAGGATCTCCTCAAGCTCGGCAATCTCGCCCTCGAGCTTGGCGATGTCCTTGGTGCGGTTGAGAATGTACTCTTCGTTGATGTTGCGGAGCTTGAGCTCGGCAACAAACTCGGCCTGGGTCTCGTCGATGTCGAAACCCTTCATAAGGTTGGGCACGACCTCGGCCTCGAGCTTAGTGCCGCGGATGATGGCGATGGCCTTGTCGATGTCGAGCAGAATTGCCTCGAGGCCGTGCAGCAGGTGCAGACGCTCGGACTTTTTGCCCAGGTCAAAGTTAATGCGGCGACGCGTGGACTCAATACGCCACTTGACCCACTCGTGCAGGATCTGGCGCACGCCCATAACGCGGGGATAGCCGTCGACCAGCACGTTAAAGTTGCACGAGAACGAATCCTGCAGCGTGGTCGAGCGATAGAGCTTCGCCATGAGCTTGTCGGGGTCGACACCGCGCTTAAGGTCGATGGCGATGCGCAGACCCGAGAGGTCGGTCTCGTCGCGGATGTCGGCAATCTCCTTGACCTTGCCCTCTTTGGAGAGCTTGACGATGCGCTCGATGATGACATCGGTTTTGGTGGTGTAGGGGATCTCGTAGACCTCGATGATGCGCTCTTCGGGAATCCAGCGCCAGCGGGAGCGGATCTGGAAGCTGCCAAGGCCGGTCTCGATTATCTTTTCCATCTCCTCGCGGCGGTAGATAATTTCGCCGCCAGTCGAGAAGTCGGGCATGGGCATGTATTCGAGCAGGTCGCAGTCGGGATCCTGCAGGTAATGCATTGTGGCGGTACAGACCTCGTTGAGGTTGAAACCGCAGATATCGGATGCCATGGCGACGCCGATGCCCTTGTTGGCCGAGACGAGGATGTTGGGGAACGTGGTGGGCAGCAGGCGTGGCTCCTTCATGGCGCCGTCGTAGCTGTCGACGAAGTCGACCGGGTCCTTGTCGATGTCCTTGAAGATCTCGGCGCTAATGGGGGAGAGCTTGGCCTCGGTATAGCGCGAGGCGGCGTAGCTCAGGTCGCCCGAATAGTACTTGCCAAAGTTGCCCTTCGACTCCACGAAGGGGGCGAGCAACGCCTCGTTGCCGGTGGCCAGGCGCACCATCGTCTCGTAGATCGCGGCGTCGCCGTGCGGGTTGAGCTTCATGGTCTGGCCCACGATGTTGGCGCTCTTCTGGCGCTCGCCCTTGAGCAGACCCATCTTGTACATGGTGTAGAGCAGCTTGCGGTGCGAGGGCTTAAAGCCGTCAATCTCGGGGAACGCACGCGAGACGTTGACGCTCATAGCGTAGGGCATGTAGTTGACCTCGAGCGTCTGCGTGATCGGCTGATCGGTGACCTCGGAGTGCAGGCCGATGACGTTCTCGGCGTTGACCTGCTTTTTCTTGGGCTGGTTCTTCGTCTTCTTCTTTGCCACGATTTCCTCTTGAACTTCTTATGGGCCGTCGTTATCGATTTGCTGCTACTGCAGGTCCAGCTGGTCCAGGTATTCCTTGCCGTGCTCGGAGATGTGACGCTTGCGGCCCGTCTCGTCGTTGCCCAGCAACAGGTTGAACATGGTCTCCATCTTGGTGACGTCCTCGGGTTCTACCTTGATCAGGCGGCGCGTCTCGGGGTTCATGGTGGTGAGCCACATCATGTCCGGATCGTTCTCACCAAGACCCTTGGAGCGGTTGATCGAGCACTTCTGGTCGCCAATCTCCTTGAGGATGCCGTTCTTCTCGAGCTCGGTGTAGGCAAAGTAGGTCTTCTCTTTGCAGTTGATCTCGTAGAGCGGCGACTCGGCGATATACACGTAGCCCTCGTCGATAAGCGTGGGTACCAGGCGATAGAGCATGGTGAGCACAAGCGTGCGGATGTGATAACCGTCGACGTCGGCGTCCGTACAGATAATGACCTTGTTCCAGTTGAGATTATCCAGGTCAAAAGCACCGAGGTTCTTGATGCGCTTGTCCTTGATCTCTACGCCGCAGCCCAGCACGCGCATGAGGTCCATGATGATGTCGGACTTAAAGATGCGCGGGTAGTCCTCCTTCAGGCAGTTGAGGATCTTACCGCGAACGGGCATAACGCCCTGGAACTCGGCATCGCGCGAGGTGCGGATGGCGCCTGCTGCCGAGTCGCCCTCTACGATGTAGATCTCGCGACGGTCCTTGTCTTTGGAGCGGCAGTCGATGAACTTCTGCACGCGGTTGGCCATGTCGGTCTTCTGTTGCAGATTGGTCTTGATGCTCTGGCGCGTCTTCTCGGCGTTCTCGCGCGAGCGCTTGTTGATGAGCACCTGCTCCATGATCTTGTTGGCGGCGTCTTTGTTCTCGATCAGATAGGTCGAGAGGCGCTCCTTAAAGAATGCCGTCATCGCCTGCTGGATAAAGCGGTTATTGATGGCCTTCTTAGTCTGGTTTTCGTAGGACGTCTGGGTGGAGAAGCAGTTGGTCACCAGCACCAGACAGTCCTGGACGTCCTGCCACTTAATGCCGCTCTCGTTTTTGTTGTACTTGCCCTGTTGCTTGATGT
>DXZO01000046.1:0-14087 GCA_019419625.1 Collinsella sp.
GTCAATCAGCTTACCGGCGGCCTCAACGGACAGAGCCTTGGAAACACCAACGGAAACCATGGGCTTGCCGGCGAAACGCTCAGCCTGGACATCCTTATCGGCTGCGACGACGACGGCCTTGGCACCGGCGATCTCGCTCTTGGTGAGCTCGTTCTCGACACCGACCTGGCCATGGGTCTCGACCTTAATGGTCAGACCTCGCTCGGCAGCTGCCTTCTCCAGCGCCTCCTTCGCCATGAAGGTGTGCGCGATGCCGGTCGGGCAACCGGTGGCGGCGATGATGTCAAACTTAGCCATGTGTCCCTCCTTTTTAAGTTTTGCGCCCGCAGGCGCTCCCCTACACGCGCGTCCTTGCGCGCTTTTCCACAACTGAAAGATACCAACCTACCGTCCGCGTGAGAAGAGACAAGGCGCAATTCTCCGGTGAAAGGTTCTTTCATAACCGTAAACGGTAGGTGAAAGTTTACCATCAACACTTGAAACGGCAAGGTGTATCTTGTTATTGAAAATCCCCCTATACTATGACATTACAAAACGATTCCGATTTTCATGCCAACCAGGAGCCATCCATGACCGATAGTAGCAAGAGCGCACTTTCCCTCATTAGTACCCATCAGGGATACAGCGAGTCCGAGCAGCGCATTGTCGACTATATATTGGAGCACCAGTCCGAGGCGCCACGCCTCACGGCGGCTCAGCTCTCGCGCGCCGCCGCCACGTCCGAGGCGACCGTTTCGCGCTTCTGCCGCAAGCTTGGCTTTGGCAGCTTCCGCAGCTTTCAGTTTTCGTTGGCGAGGGATTTGGAAAGCCAGCGCAACGAGGGCCTGACTGACGAAGTCTCGCTCGACAATATGGAGCAGAGCCTTAAGAACATCCTGGCTGCCAAGGTGAGCGAGCTTAATGCGACCATCGACGGGATCGACCACGATACGTTGGCGGCTGTTGTGCATGCCCTTAAGCATGCAGGGGTTATTGAGTTTGCGGCTGTGGGCAATACGAACGCGGTCGCGCTCGATGCGACGTTTAAGTTTTCGCAGCTGGGCCTGCGCTGCATGGCAAGCACCATTAGCGAGACCTCGATCGGGTTTGCGCTCACGCTACGCCCCGGCGACGTCATCGTGCTCATCTCAAACTCCGGCAAATCGCGCCGACTGAATCGCATGGCAAAAGCTGCTCGCGACTGCGGTGCAACCGTAGTCGTCATCAGCAGCGACAGCAAGTCTCCACTCGCACGCCTGGCAGACTATACTTTTAATACCGTCAACCACGAGGCGTTGCTGACGACGGGCGACTTTGCGTTCTCCAAGATCAGCGCCACGATGATCATCGAAGTCATCTACAACTTCCTGCTGCCCGAGATTGAAGACGCTCGCGAACATATCAGCTACTACGAGGAGCTCATCCAGCCGGACAAGGTCGTTGAGTAAAACGCGTAGTGGGACAAAAATTTCAGTCTATTTTGTCCCACCAACACCGCTGATACGACCTAGCCTCGAACTTCTTCGAGCATCTGCTTTGCGTGGGCCAAGCTTGCCTCGGACTGATCGCCGCTGAGCATGCGGGCGATCTCGGCGGTACGCGCTTCGCCGGTTACCTCGTCCAAATGCGTCTGGGGAACATCGCCCGGCTCCTTGCTGACAACATAATGCTTGTCGGCCATGACGGCGACTTGCGCCAAGTGGGTTACGACAATCACTTGATGCGTAGCGGCAAGATCGACCAGCACACCAGCAAGAGCACGAGCCGTGGAGCCGCCGACACCGGCATCGACCTCGTCAAATACCAGTGTATCGACGCCGTCAGCATTACCCAAGACCACCTTGCTCGCGAGCATAACGCGGCTGAGCTCGCCGCCCGACGCAATTCGGCGCAGGGGACGCGGCGTCAAGCCGGCACCGCTGCGATACAAAAGCTCGTAACTCGAAGGACCCGCCGGCGTCCACTCAGCGCGCGGAAGATCATGCGACTCCCAAACGAGCTCGGCACCGCCCATCTCCAAGCGTGCCATCTGACGACCGACCTCGTGGCAGAAGCGCGGGGCCGCCGTATTGCGAGCGCGCTTAAGCGCCTTGGCAGCGGCAAACAACTCGCGCTCGGCAGCACCAAGTGATTCACGCGCCTTTTTGATCTGTTCATCGCCATCATCGACCAGGGACAGCAGCTCTTGCGAGCGATCGCGCATGGCAAAAACATCGTCCATCGTGGGACCCCACTGACGCAACAGGCCCTTGAGGTCGGAATACCGCTCACGCATGCGAGCGAGCTCGCGCGGGTTGAAGGCGACGCCATCGCGATAGGCACGAAGCTCGTTCGCGCTATCCTCAAGGGAGATGCAGGCATCCGAAAGCGCATCGGCAATGTCGCCCAGTTTGCGATCGACGGTAGCCATACGGGAAAGCTCTGCCACGGCGCTGTTCACGGCATCGAGCGCTCCACCTTCGGCGGCAAGCGATGCATGGGCATCGTTAGCTGTGGCAACCAGTACCTCGGCATGTTCGGAGCGCGGCAGCAGTTCCTCGAGTTCCTCATACTCGCCCGGCTTGGGGTCGACCTCGCCGATGCGCTCGAGGGCAAAGCGAGCCTCCTCGACACGGCTCCCCTGCGCGCGTGAGGCTTCCTCCACGCGACGGACCTCCTTGGCAGCCGCACGCGACGCCTTGAAGCAGGCACGGTAACGGTCGAGCGCCTCGAGCGCAGAGCGACCAGCCCAGGCATCAACCATGGCAACATGATGCGCCGGATCGAGCAGACGCTGGTGTTCATGCTGGCCGCACAGATCCATCATCACGCCGACGCGCTCGGAAAGCTCGCGCACGCTAGCGATGCGGCCGTCAATCTTGACGCGGCTGCGACCCTCGGCAGAAAGGCTGCGCTGCACGGTAAAGCCCTCCGTGTCGTGCGGGCCGTCGAACAAGCGCGCCTCGACGCTCGCCAGCGCCTCTCCCTCGCGCACGGTCGACGAATCTGCACGCTCGCCCAAAATGAGCTTGAGCGCCGAGAGCAGCGCGGTCTTACCGGCACCGGTCTCGCCAGTCAAAACCGTTAGGCCCGCACTCGGCACCAGCGTCGCCTCGCGAATGAGCGCGATGTTGGAAACCTGCAGCTCATCGATCATGGCGCACTCCATAGAACACGCGGCTCACCGAGTTATAGAAGCTCTCGGGACCGTAATCGAGCAGCAGCACGTCTCCGGGACCGCGACGCACCGCCACGCTCTCAACGGTGCCATCGCAGGTAATAAACTGTCCATCGATAGCGATCGCCGGAACACTCGGACGGTCATCAGACATAAAGATCTCGACGACATCGCTCGGCGAGGTCAAAAAGGCGCGAGCCTGAATGGTATGCGGAGCAATCGGCACACAGACCATGCCCGTGTAATCGGGGCTGACGATGGGACCGCCGGCGGATAGCGCGTAGCCGGTGGAGCCAGTCGCCGTCGATACAACCACGCCGTCGCCACGCAGTCGATCGATATGGTGGCCCGACACCGTGATGTCAAATTCGACCATATCGGACAGGGGGCCGCGCGTAAGTGCCATATCGTTGAGGGCAAACGTGCGCACGACATCCTTCGTGCCGTCTTCGCGCACGGACACGATATCCGCGGCGATGGTGGCGCGGCGGCTCACGTGCAGCTCGCCGGACAGGGCGTCGCTCACGACCTGCAGAATGTCGCGCTCCTCGGGGCTCGCAGCAGTTAAAAAACCCAGGTGACCATAGGAAAGACCAAGGATAGGAATCTCGCGATGGTTGAGAATGCGGGCAGCGCGCAGCAGCGTACCGTCGCCGCCGAGCGTAATGACCAGATCGGAGCCGTCAATATCAGGCGTGCTTTGAATCTTCGATCGCTGGTCGGCAGCCCATGCGACCTCATAGCCCTGGCGCGTCAGCCAAAGCTCGAGCATCAGGCCGCTCTCGACCGCCTCTTGCTTGTAGTAATTGGGAACCAGAAAGACCTTCATAGCGTTGCAGCTTTCTCGCTCAAAACCGATACCTGGGATTGCAGCTCATCGTCGGCGCGCTCCCCGGGGACAAACCTTGTGCCGTACAAGAAAAACTCAACGTTGCCCTTAGCGCCATGGATGGGCGACACGCACACGTCAAGCGGGAACAGGCCCTTGACGGCAAAAAGCTCAATCGCCGCCACGAGCGTATCGCGGCGGACGGCGGGGTCGGTCACGATACCGCCCTCGCCCACCAGCGCAGCCGGCGCCTCAAACTGGGGCTTTACGAGCGTGCAGAACGAACCCGAAGGCTTCAGGCACGCCAGCACGGCGTCGATTATATTCGCGATGCTGGTAAACGAGACATCGCACACAGCCAGGTCGATGGCGCCGGCATAACCAAGTTCAGGCAGCTGCGTCACGTTTGTGCGCTCATGCAGCGTCACGCGATCGTCCTGACGCAGCGACCAATCAAACTGGGCACGGCCCACGTCCACCGAGACAACGGTCGCAGCTCCGCGCTTGAGCAGGCAATCGGTAAAGCCGCCGGTAGAGCAGCCCACATCCAGACAGGCAAGGCCCGTCGGATTGATGCCAAACGCATCGAGCGCACCTTCGAGCTTAAGGCCGCCGCGGCCAACATAGGGAATGCGCCCCTTCACGTGCAGCGGCAGGCCCGGGGTCACCTTAAGGCCCGGCGAAGACAAGCGCTCGCCGCCACTCGAGACCAAGCCGGCCATAAGAGTGCGAAGGGCATCCGCGCGATCGGCGCAGATGCCCTGTGAAATCAGTTCGTCATCAAGACGCACGCGTTTCATGAATGCCATCAACCATTCGTATCCGGAGATGCGGCCTAGCTATCCTAGGATTCGTTTGCCGCATCCTCATCGTATTCCTGCTCGAGCTTATCGGCCTCACGCGGCGTCAGCTCAAACTTATCGACCATGTCGACCGCGCGGGAGCCCAGCTCAATCGCCTCGTCAAACAGATCGAGCGAACGCTCCAAGGAGGTATCCTTGGAGCGAACGGTAGCGATGATCTGATCCAAACGGTCTGAGATCTCGTCAAAGTTGCGGACAGAACCCTCTGGCATGACTACTCCTCGACGGCCTCAGCAGCGTCCACATCCTCGGCCAGCACACCAGCCTCAGCCTGGGCAACCGCAACTTTAGCGGCAGCCTCGGCAGCCTGGGCCTCCTCGCGAGCGCGATCCTCGGCGAGCAGCTCTTGGTACAGGTCCTCGCCCGGCAGCTCCTCGCTGCGAGCGATCTTGCCCAGCACGCCGTTGACGAACGACGCGGACTGGTCGGTGCCGTAGGCCTTGGCAAGCTCGACGGCCTCGTTGATCACGATGGCGTCCGAGACCTCCTCGTCGGTGAGGAAACGCATCTCATAGACGGCGATACGCAGCAGATTGCGGTCGGCGCCGGGCATGCGCATAAGATCCCAGTTCTTGGCAACGGAGCGCAGAGCGCAGTCGATGCGGTCGATATGCTCGTAAGCACCGCGGCACAGCTCCAGCGCATAGGGGTCGAGGGGACCCTTCGAGATCAGGAAATCGCCCTCGAGGACGCGCTCGAGCGGGCTGTCCGTGGCCTCGGCCTGGAACAGCAGCTGCAGCGCCTGACTGCGGGCAAGCGTACGCCCGCGATAAACCTTAAGGCTCAAAGGTTACTCCTTGGGGAAAACGAGGCCGTCGATGCAAACGTCAACGCGCTCGACCTCGACGCCCACCTGGGCATCGATGGCGGTGACCACAGCGGCGCGAACGGCCTCGGCGAGTTTCTTGAACGGATAGCCAAAGAACACCACGACGCGCACGGTGAGTGCAAGCTTGTCGCCGATGACCTCGGCCTCGACCGCCGGCTCGGAAGCCGGGGCCTTAGACGAAAGCATCATGGAGACAAGGTTGGTGGCAAGGTCCTTGACGCCCACGGAGGCGATGCCCTCGACATCCGTGACGGCGCGCGAGACGATGGCGGTCAGAACATCGGGCGAAATGCCGATGCCATCAATCTTGATTTCCTGGGGCATGAGTCCTCCTAGAAGAGTTGGTTGCTAGACGCGGGAGACGAACTTGCCGTCGCGGGTGTCAACCTTGATGACCTCGCCCTCGTTGAGGTACATGGGGACCTGGATGACAGCGCCAGTGTCGATGGTGGCCGGCTTGGTGGAACCCTGGACGGTGTCGCCCTTAAAGCCCGGGTCGGTCTGGACGATGGTGGTCTCGATGAACATCGGCGGGGTCACGCCCATGAGCTCGTCGTCGGCGAAGAGCAGCTGGCAGATGTCGTTCTCACGCAGCCACTTGGAGTTCTCGCCCACCATGTCCTCGGGAACGGGAACCTGCTCGTAGGACTCGTTGTCCATGAAGATGTAGTCGGTGCCGTCGTTGTAGAGGTACTGGAACTCACGGGTGGTGAGCATGACGCTCTCGAACTTGGTGCCGGCGTTGCAGGTGTTCTCAACGACACGACCGCTCTTGATATCGCGAGTCTTGTAGCGCACAAAAGCACCACCCTTGCCCGGCTTGACGTGCTGGAACTCGACGATGGTATAAACCTTGTCCTTAATACGGAGACCGAGGCCGTTCTTGAAGTCGGCGGTAGAAATGGTAGGCATAGCGACCTTTCTTCTTATGGGCAGAACGCACAGGCGTCCAAATTACATACGACAGAAATTATACACTTGCAGACGGCGCCTGCAGCGAGCGCATAAAAAGAGAACGCGGGGCGTCCGAATCGATCCGGACGTCCCGCCCCAAAAATCTATCGAAATGAGCTAGCAATCGATGACGTGAAGGTCATGCGGCGTCTTGGTGAAGGGCTCGTAGCCGTTCTCGGTGACCACGCCGTAGTCCTCCAGACGCACGCCGCCCACGCCGGGCAGGTAGACGCCGGGCTCCATGGTGATAACCGAGCCGACCTCGATGATATTCTTGCTGCGGTTGAAGTTGGGCAGCTCGTGGATGTCAATGCCCACGCCGTGGCCCAGACCATGGTTGTAGTAATCGCCATAGCCGGCATCGCCAATGATCTTCTTGGAAAGCTTGAAAATGTCATTGCCCTCGACGCCCGGATGGATGGCGGCGACGCACTCCTCGTGCGTACGGCGCACGAGCGCGTACAGGTCGAGCTGTTCTTGCGTGGGCTCGCCCATCACGACGGTACGCGTCATATCGGAGCGATAGTCGCAGTAGCCCGCGCCATAATCCATGAGAACGAAGTCGCCCTTCTCGATCACACGGTCGCTCGGGACGGCATGCGGGTTGGCGGTGTTGGGACCACTCGCGACGATGGAGCCAAAGGCCAGGCTATCGGCACCGTTAGCGAACATAAAGTTCTCGAGCTCGTTGCGGACCTGCTTCTCGGTCATACCGGGCTTAATATAGCCGAGCATGTGCTGGAAGGCGGCGTCGGTGATCGACTGCGCGTGGCGCATGAGCTCGATCTCCTCGGCGTCCTTGATGGCGCGCATCTTACGGATGTCGTCATGCATCAGCGGCAGCATGCAGGCAACGGAGCGGTCCTCCAGGCCACGCTGAATACCCTGGTAGAAATTGATCTGCATGTCGTCCTCGACAGCGCAGACGCGGCACTTGTTGGCCGCGATCTTGCCGGCGACCCAACCGGGGATGGTGCCCTCGTCCATGTCGTAGACCCAGGGGCTGCCGGCGGGCGTGTTCTCCTCAAAGCTGTTGAGATAGCGCGAGTCGGTATGGAACAGGCACTGGTCGGCCGTAATAAACGCAGCGTGCGGGAACTCGAAGGTGTAATCGAAGACGCCCTTCACGCCCGTAAGCCAACGAAGGTTGGCCTCGTCGCGCACCACGATAGCGTCGTAGCCGCGCTCAGCCATCAGGGCACGGACACGCTCGATACGACCGGCAGGACCGGCATCAAACTCAGACATGCAGATTCCTTTCTTATTGTCCTCATAAAAGCGGGACGGGCCTCGATCGAAAGATGGAATCGCGCGCGATTCGCAACCGATTGGAAACCCGCCCCTCAACATGATACGAAAGACGATGTATGTCAATAAATCCTAGAGAAGTTCTTTGCGAGAAGCCAAGTAGGCGTGAGCATGGCGGTCGAGGACCTCGTCCTCAACGCTCGTTAGACGAATGGCGCCGAGTGCCGCGGGCAGCGGCAACATACTACGGTTCGAGCGGGCAAACTGCTGCCTGCGGAACTCCTCGATATATGCGGCAGGCTCCAGATCGAAGGCGAGCTCCTCGATACCAAAGTCCTCCAGGCAGTCATCGACCTCAAAGACGTAATCGATATCAAAGTCGCAGGCATCATGTGCTAGGCGCGCCTCAAAGCGCATGCCCTCGGACAGCAGCTGGTAGACAGGGACCTGCGACGCGGCATCGACCAAGCAGGCGCGCAGGGTACGCTCCCCCGTCTTGCCAAAGTCTAGAGCGTGGCGGGCGCTGGGATTCGTAGCCATCAGTACGTCCTTACGGGCAGTCTGAGACCACTGAACGGCATTGACGAGCGCGACCTCCTCGCCCGCGAGAATCTCGGGGACGGTCTCAGTAAACTGATTCCAGCGGGACTTGCTGCTCGAAAGCATGGTGCCAACAAGTACCGCATAACCGAGCTTAAGGTCCTCGGGGTCCGCCGCGCGAACAAGGTCGAGGTCACACACGACCAAGCACGGCTCGGGACGGAACGCGATAGCGGGAAGCGCATTCTCCGACGAGGCGACGAGCGGCTTCATGGTCGTCGCGACCGTGAGCATGGCGTCGAACGTCGTCGGCAGCAAGGCGCACTCGGTGCGACCGCACCACTGATTGGCACACCAGCAAACGACCGAGCAGGTCGCCGTGTCGCCGACAGCGACAACGAGATCGTCACAGGTAATGCCGTTAGCCGACAGGGCGCCAAAGACGGTATCGGCATCGGCCAGCGTAGCACCGGCAGGCGAAACCTCGAGGACGAGCAGCGACAAGGCAAAACCGGCGTCAACCAGTGCATGCTCGACAGCCTCGCCAAAACGCTCGGATGTGGCGTCGTTCCAAACCACCATCGCGCGCTTAGGCTTGCCCACAGCCGAGGCAAACATGCGCGACAGTTCCTCGAACGCGCCCAATCCGACGCGGACATCGACACTGCGGTTTTGGAAATTGATGAGTTGACGGCGAATCACAGCAATCCACGCTCCAAAAGCATCTCGGCACAAAGGTAGGAAACGTCCTCGAAGGACTTGTTGCGAATATCAAGGGTAATATCGGCGGCTTGGCGATACAGCGGACGGCGATGCTCAAACAGGCGCGCAGCATGCTCGGGCGAGCGGAAATCGGGCCGGGTATCAGAACGGCGAATCTGGCGCAACGAGTCCTCAAAGTCGCCTTCGAGGTACACGCATGTACCCATCTCGTGCATCAGTTCAATGTTCACCGGCGTCTCGACAATGCCGCCCCCGCACGATACCAGCAGGCTGCGCTCGCTTTGAAGCGAACGGAGTGCCGAGGTCTCGAGCTCGCGAAAACGATCCTCGCCCTCAGTCTTAAATATCTCGGTCACCGACTTGCCGCATCGACGCACAACCAAGCGATCGGTATCGATGAATCGACGCTTGAACATAGTGCCCACATTGCGCGCAAGCGTCGATTTGCCCGCGCCCAAAAAGCCGATAAAGAAGATATGGTCGCAGCCGTGTTTGATGTGCTGAGACATGGCGAAACCTATTCCTCACAGGGAAGGTCGCGCAGGGCCCGGCGCTCAAAGATACGGAAGATCTGCGTGTACCACAGGTCCTGGGTTGCCTGCGGCTTGACCAGAATAGTGTCAACGCCGGCAAAATTACCGCTCCACACGTCCGTGTACAGCTGATCGCCGATCAGCACCGCCTCGTCTGCCGTGGCGCCGAGGCGCTTAAGACCCGCCTTCAAGGCAAACGGGGCGGGCTTCATGGCGTGGCTGATGGCCTCGAGTCCCAGCTCGCGTGCAGAGCTCATGACCTGATCGCGATGCCAGTTGTTGGACACCATGCACAGCTTAAAGCCTTTGGCGCGGGCGGTATCGAGCCAAGCGGAAACCGCGGCGGGAACCTGCTCGGTGTCGCGCGGAACCAGGGTGTTATCGCGATCGAGCAGAATGGCGCGTTTGCCGTCGGCCCACAGGGTATCAAGGTCGATGCGATCGACCGAGGCAACGTATCGTTTGGGGCTAAATATCCTCATGCTAATTCCAAGACAGTTGATGCTCTTCGTAGGTTTGCGAGAAGTACTCCTCGTCCTGCGTAATGTAGAAATACAGGTCATCGGAGTCGGTCGGCTCAAGCGTGGCCTTGAGTGCCTCGAGCGACGGAGAGCAGATGGGCGTGGGTGGCAGGCCCTCGTGCTTATAGGTGTTATACGGGCTATCGCTCTGCAGGTCGTCGGCGGTAACCTCGCCACCGGTGACATACATCATGGTCGCATCGCTGTTGAGATAGCGCAGACCGTCGAGCTTGCCGGCAAGGCGGTTGTAGAAAACCGAGGCCACGTGCGCACGTTGATCGGCGTTGAGGCCCTCGCGCTCAACGATAGAGGCCAAGTTGACGATGTCGTAGTCGGACATCTCCACACCGTAGCGCTCCTTGATCTTGGCTTCGCAGCTCGCAAAGTCAAGCGATTTGTACTCGGTGTTGAACTGATCGAGCATGGCACGGATGACGTCGTCGGCACTCGGGTCCTTGCCCAGCGAATAGGTCTTGGGGAACAGGAAGCCCTCGAGAGAATCGTTCGCGGCACCTTTGAGGAACGGATAATCGTTTACATAATTACTGGCCTTGGCCTGGTTGAGGAAATCCTCCTTGGAGATGCTGTCGTACGCCTGGGCCACGCGGTCGGCAACCTGGTCGACCGTCAGGCCCTCGGGAATCGTCAGGGCATCGGAGCCGGCATTAGGTCCTTCCATGAGCTGCTGGACAACCTTGGTCGCATCCATCAACGTCGTGAACGAGTAGGTGCCAGGCTTAAGCGACATATCGGCGTTGAGCTTTTTGACCGCCGCGTAGTAATCCTTGGGATTCTCGACAATATGGTTCTCAGAGAGAATCGAGGCGATCGTGTCGCCCGAGGCGCCCTCGGGAATCGTAACGGTAACCTGCTGGCCAGCGGTGACGCTTGCGTCCTCCCCGCCAAACAGGTCCTTGACGGCCGGTACGGCGAAGAAGGCTATAACAGCGAGAACGATCACCGCAACCACAGCGCCGATAATCATAGGCACCGGCGAGCTTTTCTTTTGGGCACCGCGTCGAGCATGCGTGTTATAGCTCGAACGCGCGGCCGGAGCCACGCCATGCGTGCCGCGAGCGTGATGCGCGTGCGATTGAGGAGCCTGCGCGCGCTGGGTGGGCGCCTGCTGCTTAAAGCGGGCGCCGCCTGCGGATTGAGCTGCGCGGGTGGAGGGCTGCTGGGCAGAACGACGAACAGGCTGCTGGCCCGAACGCTGAGCGGGCTGCGCGGGGCGAGAGGAGGGCTGTACCGAACGTGCGGCAGGTTGGGCCGCGCGCTGGGTCGGCTGCGCCGGACGCTGGCCGGACGGTACAGGGCGCGGCGCAGGCTGTCGTGTACGATTCGGCTGGCGCGGATCGAAAGCGCTAGACATGCGAAACCTCCTCGTTTTTGCGATCGAGCCATGTCTGCAAGAACAGGCTGGCGGCGATCATGTCGATCTTGCCCCTCATCTGCTTTTCATTGAGTCCCTGCTCCCGCAGGATACGCTTGGCCTCTTGCGAGGACAGGCGCTCATCCTCAAACTCCAGTGGAAGATCGAGCTCGTCGGCAATCTTTTGCGCCACGGCGGCAACACGCTCGGCCTGGGGGCCGGGCTCGCCGGCCATGGTCAGGGGACGTCCGCTTACCAGGATGTCGGGCTCATAGTCCTCGACCAGGTAACGAAACGTCTTGGCCATGCCGGTGACCTCGACGGCCGGGAGCACCTTGACGGGCATTGCCATCTTGCCATCACGGCTCGAGACGGCAATGCCGATCCTGGTCTCCCCTATGTCCAGCGCGAGCGCGACCACGGTGACTACTTAGGCGCCGAGCGCGGTCTTGGCGGCCGCGAGGGCATCGGCGATACCCGCGGCGTTCTTGCCACCGGCCTGGGCCATGTTGGGACGGCCGCCACCGCGACCGTCGACCAGGCCCGCGATCTGCTTGATCACGTTGCCGGCATGGAAACCGGCCTTGACGGCGTCATCGGAGCCGGCGGCGAGCAGCGCCGGGGTGCCCTTCTCGGTCACGCTAGCGACGACGCAGGCGACGGGGCCGGCGACCTTCTGGTGCACGGTATCCCAGACGTTGCGCAGGTCGGCAGCCTCAAGGCCCTGCAGCTCAGCCACGACGAGCTTGTAGCCGTCGAGCTCGACGGCACCCTCGATGGCGTTGGAGATCGCATCGGAGGAGCCACCGGTGAGTGCCTTCTTGAGCTTATTGGACGTCTCGCGCAGCTCGGCCTGCAGGTTCTCCACGCGGGCGGGAACCTCGTCGACGCGGCACTTGAGCGCAGCGGCAGCGGCGTCAACGAGCGCCAGGCGATCGGCCATGTAGTCGAGGGCGCCCTTGGAGGTCACGGCCTCGATACGACGGACATTCGAGCCCGTGGAGGACTCGGAAATGATCTTGAACAGGCCGATCTCGGCGGTGTTGGCGGCATGCGTACCACCGCAGAGCTCGCGGGAGAACGGCTGATCCTCGGCACCCACGGAGACGACGCGCACGACGTCGCCGTACTTCTCGCCAAACAGGGCGACAGCGCCGGCGGCCTTGGCCTCGTCAATGCCCATAACACGGGTCACGACGGGCTTGGAGGCGAAGATCTGCTGGTTGACCAGGTCCTCGACAGCCTTGAGCTGCTCGGAGGACAGCGCCTCGAAGTGCGTGAAGTCAAAGCGCAGATGTTCAGGGGTCACCAGTGAACCGGCCTGGGACACGTGCTCGCCCAGAACCTGCTTCAGTGCGGCGTCGAGCAGGTGCGTGGCGGTGTGGTTGCGACGCAGAAAGCCGCGGCGCTCGACGTCGAGCTTGGCGGTCACGGTAGCGCCAACAGTCAGCGTACCCTCGGCGACGTGTGCGACGTGGGCATACAGGCCATTATGGTTCTTGGTATCGGCGACGGTCAGCGCAACGCCCTCGGCGGAAAGCTCACCGGCGTCGCCCTGCTGGCCGCCCATCTCGGCGTAGAACGGGGTGCGGTCGAGCACGACCTCAACATCCTCGCCCGCAGCAGCGGACTCGACGGACTCGCCGTTGCGCACGATGGCGACAACCTTGGCGCCGTCGATCACATCGTTGTCATAGCCGTCGAACTCGGTCGCAACGACCTTGTCGGAAAGCTCGACCCACACGTCGTTGAAGCTGCCCCAGGCATCACCCTTGGCGTTAGCGCGGGCGCGGGCCTTCTGGTCCTCCATGCAGGCGGTGAAGCCGTCCATGTCGACGTCATGGCCAGCGGTGCCGGCGATCTCGACGGTCAGGTCGATGGGGAAACCAAAGGTGTCGTGCAGCTTAAAGGCGACGTCGCCCGGAAGGACAGCGCCCTCGGCGAGCGCGACCAGGGCCTCGTCCAGGTAGACGCGGCCGTTGTCGAGCGTCGTGGAGAAGCGCTCCTCCTCGGAGGCGACGATACCCTTCACAAGCGCGACGTTCTTGAGCAGCTCGGGGTAGGCCTCGCCCATCTGAGCGTTGACCTCGTCGATGAACTTGGTCAGGAAGGCGCCCTCGATGCCCAGCAGGCGACCGTGGAACACAGCGCGACGGAGCAGGCGGCGAAGGACGTACTCACGGCCCTCGTTACCGGGCAGGATGCCGTCGGAGATCATAAAGTCGACGGCACGGGAGTGGTCGGCGATGATGCGCAGCGAGCGGCTGGCACCAGAGTAGTCGTCGGCGACATAGGTCTTGCCGCTGATCTCCTCGCCCAGCTTGATGAGGTGCTGCATCAGATCGCCGTCGTAGTTGGCGGTCTTGTGCTGCATGATGGCGGCCATGCGCTCCAGACCCATGCCCGTATCGAGGTTGCGGTGCGGCAGCTCCGGCATGGAGCCGTCCTCCTGGCGGTCGTACTGGGTAAAGACGAGGTTCCAGAACTCCAGGAAGCGGTCGCAGTCGCAGCCAGGTTTGCAGTCGGGACTGCCGCAGCC
>DXZO01000046.1:14097-31843 GCA_019419625.1 Collinsella sp.
CCTCACCCATGTCAAAGTAGATCTCGGAGCACGGACCGCAGGGACCGGTGGGGCCAGCGGCCCAGAAGTTATCGTCCTCGCCCAGACGGGAGATGTGGTCCTCGGCAACGCCCAGGGAGCGCCACACGTCGTGGGTCTCGTCGTCCTCGGTAAAGACGGTAAAGTACAGACGATCGAGCGGCAGCTTGAACTCCTTGGTGATGAGCTCAAAGGCCCAGGCGCAGGCCTGCTGCTTAGAGACGCCGCCAAAGGAGAAGTCGCCGAGCATCTCGAAGAAAGACAGGTGGCGGCCGTCCTCGCCGATGCAGTCAATATCGTTGGTGCGGACGCACTTCTGGCAAGAGATCGCGCCGATCTCCTTCATGGTCTTCTTGCCCTGGTAGTACTCCTTAAACTGGTTCATGCCGGCGTTGGCAAGCAGCAGCGAAGGATCATCGGGGACAAGAGACGAAGAAGGATAGAGCTTAAGACCGCGCTGCTCAAAGAAGTTGAGGAACTTGGAGCGGATCTCGGCCGTAGTCATTGACGGGTAGTCAGCACTCATAGAGGGAATCTCCTCGGTTTCACATCGAAACAGTTCAAACGTAACGATATTACCATCACACCGCCCAAGTGCAAAAAAGAGGGCCGCCAAACAGCGACCCTCCAGCGAAAGTGCACGTTATTTAGGACTAAGCAATCCTTTGAAAAGAAAATAGCTTTAGTAAAATACCATATAAGAATCATCCGGAAGGAGCGATCGATGAAAAGCAAACGATTTGTCCTGAATGCACTTCTGGTAGTAGCACTTTTAGCGCTCTTGGCCTTCTCCCTCTGGTACGCAAACCAACCAGCATTTGGCTACGTATTGTATGCAGTAATGTCCGGCGACAAGGCTTATTGCACTCTACGCGCAATTGACATTCTCTATTTCTATGTAGCCGGCCCCTTATCAATCGCTTTGCTCGTGTTTCTTGTCTTTTACAACATCAAGAAACGCTAACGGGGCTTATTTAGAATCCGAATCGTCCATGGAGCCGTCGATGCCGGTTTTAGTGTCGTCGTCCGAGCTGGAATCGTCGTCCTTGGAGAAGGGGTTCTTGAAGAAGCCCGTCGCATCGGGCTGCAGGCCCGAGAGCTTAATCCAGGGATTCTCGAGCTCGGGCTTGGGCATCGCCTGGGCCTCGGGCGCAGTCTCGTTACCGATGAGCTCGGACTCATAGATGAACGTATCGTCTCCAAGCGCGTCGTAGGCGGCGACCGGGTTACCCTCGGTATCGCGATACGGCGTGCCCTTAAACACGGCGCCATCGTATGCCACGAGCTGGCGTCCGGTCTCGTTCTCAAAGTAGTACACAAAGATGCCCTTGAGGGCCGCGCACAGCGGAATGGCGATAACCATGCCGATGGCACCCATGAGCGCCGAGCCAATGACGAGGGCCGTCAGACTCATGATGGGATGCACCTGCACCGAGCTCTGCATGACCTTGGGCGAAATGACGTTGTCGGTGACATTTTGGGCCACCATGGTCACGATAAGCGTCCACAACGCCAGCATGGGGCTGAACATAAAACCGAGCACCGTGGCGATGGCCGCGCTCACCCAAGGGCCGACGACCGGGACCAAGTGCATAATGCCGGTGAAGATACCCATAAGCGCTGCGTAAGGATGGCCGATGATCATGAAACCGATAAAGGCAAGGAAACCGCCGCAAATAGACGTCACGACCATGCCGCGCATGTAACCGCCGACCGAGCGCGAGAGAATAGCGACCATAAAGCGGTACGAGGTCTCTTTTTCCTGTCCGATGATGGTGCAGACCTCGTGGTGCATACGGGGATAGTCGCAGGCCAACCAATAGGCAAGCACCAAGCCAAGGAAGATAACGAACAGCTGCGAGGCCGTATTGGTAATGAGTGGGAATACACCGCGACCGAGCTCGGCAGCGATTTGCGAGACGTACCTGGACGCTACGGTAACCAGCGAAGAAAGATTGTCATCCAGATACTCCTTGAGCGGCGTGTTGTTGAGCGTCTTGGCGTGCGAGAGCATCTCGTTGAGATCGCCACCCGCAACACGAAGCTGCTCGGGCAGGCGGCTCAGGACTTCCATGATTTGACCGAGCAAAATAGGCGACAGGATGCAAACGACACCGACGAGCACTGCCACAACCACGATCAGCGCGATGAGCGAACCGATGCCACGGTTGACGCCGTGATGCTCGAGCCAGTTGGTAATCGGCGACATCACAAAAGCGATGATGGAACCGACTGCTAGAAACTCGATAACAGGCGCCAGAATACCCATAAGGTTAAAGATGACGGCGGCGATGACAATGCAGCCGACGACGGCCCAAATACGCAACGTCAGAATACGGGTATCGCGCAGCGTGCGGTCGGTTTGTTGGGGGTGCTCACTCATGAACGAACCATCACTCCGTCGGGGTCGATCTTGTCCTGAATCTTCTTAAGGGTACGGCGCAGCAGGCGCGAGACCTGCACCTGCGAGATACCCAGCTTCTTAGCGATCTCGATCTGAGTCATGCCCTTCACAAAACGCAGCTCGATAACCTCGCGCTCGCGCGGCGAGAAATCGCGAATGGCTTCTTCGATTACCAGGCGGTCATCGGTAAAGTCAAGCTCGTTGTCGTCGTCGGCGTAGCGGTCGAGAATCGAGGGCGCATCGTCGGAATCGGACGCACCGGGGGCCTCGATAGGTACCGAGGTATAGGCCGAGGACGACTCCATGGCCTCCAGCACCTCGTCAACGGTCACGTCCAGGTACTCAGCGATTTCTTCGACCTTAGGCGAGCGCTGCAACTCGTTGGTAAGCTTGTCGGTAGCCTGGTTAACTTTGGCAGAAAGCTCCTGCAGACGGCGCGGCACGCGCACGCTCCACCCCTTGTCACGGAAGTGACGCTTGATCTCGCCCAGGATGGTGGGCGTGGCAAACGTGGTGAACTCGAGTCCACGCTCGGGATCAAAGCGGTCGATTGCTTTGAGCAGGCCCAGGTACCCGACCTGCATCAGGTCGTCGAGCGGCTCACCGCGGTTCTTAAATTTGTTGGCAAGAAACCTTACCAGGTTCATGTGGGACATGACGAGCTGCTCGCGTGCGTCCGGATCACCGGTCTCTTTGTAGCGACGAAACAGCTCGCGAGTTTTCTCCTTGTCCCAAGCGGTCTTACCGCTCCGGGAACGTTCGGTCATATTAGATATCCGCCTTGAGGTCGAGGGAAAGCGTCAGGGGCGCCGCAGTCTTTTCGTAGGAATCGCACACGCTTGCCAGAATGAGCTCGGCATACACGGCAGCCTGATCATCCTCATCGACAGACGCCTGATCACCAAAGGTAAAGGTCATGCCCACGTGCGATTCGTCGACGTCGAATTTGATCGAGATGTCGTCGGAATCAACGGCCGTGCAGCCAAAGATGAAGGCCTCCTCGGCAGCCATACGAATGTCCTCGATGCGATCGACGGACATGGAACACAGCGCGCCGACATTAGCCGCCGTCATACGTACGAGGCGCGCCAGACGCGGATCCCCGGCAACAGTCAGCGTGATGGGGCAAGTTGCTTCGCTACTCATCGCAGGACTCCTCGGAGGTCTCGGCGGGCGTGTAGGTGTAATACTGGGCTACTTTAGCAGCAGGCTTCTGTGCACCATTGTCAGCAGCAGCGGCATCGTCCCCGGCTTCGCCAATCAGGACGCGCTCGGTCGGCTGCTCGACTTCGGCGGCAGCGGAAAGCTTGCGCTCGGCGTCGGCCGCGGGAGCCTTCACCTTGTTAAAGAGTTTCTGTACGGCGCCGGCCGCAGAGTCGGTCACGCTCGACACGGCATTGCTGGCCTCGGCCATGCTGCCCGTAACCTCGGAAATGTCGCGAACCACGGCTTCGACCTCAACGAGATTGGAGGTAAGAGCGTCGACGGCGGTCTTGCTCGACTTGAGAAGCGGCTCAACCTGCGCCAGCGCGGGGGTAAGTTCATCAACAGCGCCATCGAGCTTTGCCACCACGGGCTGTGCCTCGGCGAGCGTGTTGTTAAGGTCGCTCACCGTCTTGTCGAGCGAATCAACGACGGTACGGGTCTTTCGCAGCGTGAGCGCGAGCTCGATAACAGCCCACACACCGGCAACGGCGAGCAGCAGCAGGGCGATTTGAATGGGACTCATACAAGCCTCCCGAAGGAATCGAAATACAGACGCTTTTCATGGTACCCCAAAGAAGGGGAAAGATACCCAAAGGGAATGTGCGAGGTGCCAACGACCTACTTGGGCGCGTTGCCGCTACGGTCGCGCTCGCTTTGCTCTACGCGCCATTCTTCCCAGCCGCGGCCCGCAGGCTGCCAAAACGCACCGTGCTCCAGCCCCTCGGGCAAATAGCGCTGATCGACCCAGCCTTCGGGATAATCATGCGGATACTTATACACACCGTATTCGTCGCTGCCCGGACGATGACGGTCGCGCAGATAGCTCGGCACCTCGCGCAGCCCACTTGAATGGATATCGGCCAACGCCGCATCGATCGAAGCCTCGCACGCGTTGGATTTTGGCGCCAGGCACACATAGAGTGCAGCCTGAGCCAGGTTAATGCGACACTCGGGATAGCCAATGACCTCTGCAGACTTAAACGCGGCATGTGCCAACAAAAGTGCCTGCGGGTCGGCGTTGCCAACATCCTCAGAAGCCTGAATCATAATACGACGAGCGATAAACTTTGGGTCCTCCCCCGCGTCGATCATGCGCGCGAGCCAGTAGATCGTGGCATCGGGGTCGCTACCGCGCATAGACTTAATAAACGCACTGATGATGTCGTAGTGCATGTCGCCGTTTTTGTCGTACGAAAAGCCACGACGCGGGTTGGCAATCTTTACGTCATCCACGGTAATGGGATAACGCTCCCCCGCCGCCGGCGCTGGCGTACCCTCGGTATCGGGACGCGTGACGGCAATCTCGCTCGCAAGCTCGAGTGTCGTGAGCGCCGAGCGAGCGTCACCCGCTGCCAGCGTGCAGATGGTCTTAACCGTATCCTCATCGGCCGAGAACTTGCCGTTCAAACCCTGCGGCGCCTCGAGCGCACGCTCGATAAGCATGGCAATATCCTCGTCCTTGAGGTGCTCAAGCTCCACCACGCGACCGCGCGAGAGCAACGCCGAGTTGACCTCGAAGTACGGATTCTCCGTCGTGGCGCCAATCATAATGACGGTACGGTTCTCAACTGCATGCAGCAGGGCATCCTGCTGCGACTTGGAAAAGCGGTGAATCTCATCGATGAAAAGAATGGTGCGGCGGTCGTAGGTATTCAGGCGCGTCTTGGCCTCGTCAATCACGCGACGAAGGTCCTTTACAGTGCCCGTCACGGCGCTGACCTCGACAAACTCGCTCTTGGTATGGTTGGCGATAATGTGGGCTAACGTCGTCTTGCCTGTACCGGCCGGCCCGTACAGGATCACACTCGAAAGCACGTCATGCTCAATCGCGGCACGCAACCAAGAGCCCTTACCGACGGCCTTTTGCTGGCCCACATACTCGTCGAGCGAATTGGGCCGCATGCGCACCGCAAGCGGCGCATTCTGAAAGGAACGCTCACGCGTCGAAGCAGAAAAAAGGTCGTCCATAGCCATCCCGTGCATCAATCAAAAACGTTTTCCACCTACAGTATACCGAATAAATACGAACTACCGTTCGTTAATATAGGTACGATGCGGAAACCTCAATCCCGGGAACAGCTTGCTCGTAAGTTCGCAGAAATAACCGTCCGTCATGCTCGCAATGTAATCCACGACCGCCTGGTCCTTATCGTCCTGCCATGCATAGGTGCGATCGTAGTAGGAAAGCTGCCGCTCAATGCGAGAAATGTGGTGCTTAAAGATATACGAGGACTCGTCTCCTTCGTTTATGTCCTGCAGACAACGGTCGTAGAGCTTTTCGAAGGCCTCGCGCAGCTCCGCTTCGGAGTCGCCCTCGATACCGCCCTTGCTATAGATCTTCTCGTAGTTTTCACGCTTGGCCCGGCGGATCTCCTCAAACAGGTCCTCGCTCATCTCGATGCGCGACTTGCCATAGCTGTGCTCGACGATATCGATAGAGGCATGCGTAAGGATCCAGCTGTTGTATGCGCCGCCCAGGTCATCGTCAAAGGCGTCGGGTGACAGCAGGCCTGCCGCAATGGCGTCTTGGCGATCGCGCCCCACGTAGGCAAGGATATCCGAGATGCGAACCACGCAGCCCTCGAGCGTCATGGGGCGCAGGTGCTCAATTGCGCTGTAACCTGTGGCAATGCAATCCTCAACCGTCTGATCGAACTGGTCAAAGGAGCCCATGTCCGAGAGCTCAAACACGCGTTGCTCATACTCGCCGTTGTGGCACAGTACGCCGTCGAGCGTCTGGAGCGACACGTTGCGGCCGTACAGCGCGTCGAGCACGCGGACCGACTGCACGTTATGGAAAAAGTAGCGGCCCGTACGATCGTGATAGATATCGTTGAGGAATCGCTCGCCGGCATGGCCAAAGGGCGTGTGGCCCAAGTCGTGGCCTAAGCCAATCGCCTCGATCAAATCGCAGTTGAGCCCCAGGGCACGTCCGATATCGCGAGCGATGCGCGAGACAAGCTGCACGTGTAGGCCGCGACGCGACAGGTCGTCGTTGCTGCGAAAACTGAAGACCTGCGTTTTGCCTGCATAACGGGTGTATGCGGGCAGATGCAGAATCTTTTCGGTATCGCGCATAAAGGCCGGACGCATGAGCGTGCCTTGGTCTGCGACCCGATCGACACGTCGGATGACCTGGTCGTCACCGCATCGATAGGGATTAACGACACCAGAGGCGCGGTCGGCAGCGATACGCTCGACCAGTTCGGGCGACAACGCCGCAGGAATACGATCCATACGCGCCTTAATGACGGCCGTTTCTTGATTAGTTGCCATGGCATGCTCCTTAAGAAGGATGCGCAATCAGTTACAATGTGCAGCCCACGACCTCGATTATGGCAAATATCGGCACCAAAAACGGCAGCAAAGGCAGGGAACGCGATTTTGCGATGAGACAGGCGGCGGCAAGGGCCAGGAGCGCGACGGCAAATGCCACGATGCCGCCCATAGGGTCGAGCGTGCAAAGCGCGAAGAGCGCCTTGGCGTCCCCCATGCCAATGCCGGGAGCGTGGCGAACACGACGCCAAAGCAACTCAGGAAGCACAAGGGCAAGGCAGACGATGGCCGCAAGACCGACATGGTCAAGCGCCGTGCTAACGCCCTTGTCGAGCCAAACGCCTGCAAACGCCGCCACGGCACACGTGCCGGCAAGCGCATTCGGAAACCGCCGCTCACGGGCATCAACCACCGCACCGGCAAAAACGCAGATCCAAAATGGGATATAGACCATCGAACCTCCCGACTGAGCGCTCAAACGTAAAAACCACCACAAAGGTGCCTGTCACCTTTATGGTGGTTTTGATGGTGGTTATTTGGCTCCTTGCATGACTTCGTCGAGGGTGACGCTTACGGCGTGCTGCGTCGGGACCCAGTCGACCTTCAGGAACAGCGCGGCCACCGTGATGGGGATATAGCTGAACATAAAGATCGGGAAGGTAAACAGGTTAGTCACCAGACGCCACTTTTGCGCGCAGTGAATGTGCTTGTACTCAAAGATAGTCGTAAGCAGCGCCAGGATAAAAAACGTCTGATACATCATGGCAAAGGTCATAATGAGCGAAGCGGCGCACGCCTGCATCTCGACTTCGGTAGCCAAGAAGCCATGCGAAAGACCGCCCACGATGAGGAAGGTAGCGTTGGCGAGCATGGAGATCAAGGACAGCAGCATACCAGGGGCGATGGTCATGAACATGTCGTAGGCAGCGAAGCGATGATAGCGGAAGGTCGACTTGACCAGATGCTTACCGTAGGTAAAGAACACCTGATAAAAGCCCTTGGTCCAACGCATACGCTGCTTCCAGGAAGCCTTAAACGTCACAGGCTGCTCGTCAAAGAACTCCGCCGGTGCATAACCGATGCGAATGCCGTGGATGGCGCAGAACGTGGTGAACTGAATATCCTCAGTCAGCGTGTGGAACTGCCAACCGTGCATGCCCTCGATCACGCTGGCAGAAATGAGATAGCCAGAACCCGAAACAGCGCAAGAAGTCTTGCAGATGTTGCGAGCGTTGTTAAGAAAGCGCGCCTCTCGCAGATACCACGTGGCATTAGCCGCCGAGATCCACGAGCTGCCGAAGTTCTTGGAGTTGCGATAACTCGTGACCACATGGAAGCCCTGGTCAAAGGCATCGTTCATCTTGGACACGTAATCGCGGGCGATGACGTTATCGGCATCGAAAATAAAATAACCCTCAAAGGTATCGGGATACTCGTTAAGGATGCGGTCGAAGCCAAAGTCCATGACCCAGCTCTTACCCTTGCGGGCCAGGTCGTTGCGCTCATAGACAATGGCGCCCGCCTCGCGCGCAAGCTGCGCCGTGTTGTCGGTGCAGGCATCGGCGACCACGAAGACCTCGATGAGCTCGGAAGGATAATCCTGATCCTTGATGGAGCGAACGAGGTTGGCGATCACGGCTTCCTCGTTATGCGCCGCGATAAAGAAAGCATACCGGTGGAGTTTTTTGGCCTTGGGAGGCGCGACCTCGCCACGAAGAGCGCCAATGACAAAGAAGACCACCTGGTACAGAAAGCAGACTGTGAGCAGCGTGACGACAATCTGGTTAAAGACCACGATGGGTGTGTTGGTTTGTAAAAAGGCGAGCATGCAGGCTCCCAGGAACGCGTTACGTAAACAACCGTATATCTTACCGCAGGCTTACCGAGTTCAAGAAACCACCTAATACTGGCTAGGCTTCGAGCAGGCCAAGCTGCGGGACGATTTCGTCGCCAGCGGCAGTGCGGCCGAGCGAACGCGGGGCCAGGTCATCGAGGACGGCGGCGAGGTCCCACGGCAGCTCGTCGCGACACTCAATGCGCTCCCCCGTCACGGGGTGGTCGAACGCCACGCGCCAGGAATGGAGGAATTGCCTGGTCAGACCCTGATCGGCACGCGCGTCGCACTTACCGTAGAGCGGATCGCCCACGCAGGCATGGTTGATATGGCGCATGTGCACACGAATCTGATGCGTGCGGCCGGTAAACAGGTGGCACTCGACGAGCGTGTAGCCGTCGTCGAAACGCGTGGAATCAAAGCGCTCGAGCACCTTGAAGGTCGTGATGGCCTGGCGCGCAAAGGGGTCATCAGAAACCGCCATCTTCACGCGGTCGCGCGTGGAGCGGGCGATACCGGTGTTGATGGTGCCTTCGTCCATGGCGATGTGCCCGTGAACGAGCGTAATGTAGCGGCGGTCGAGCGTACGCGTACGTATAAGATTTTGAAGCGCGCGCTGGGTATCGTCATCTTTTGCCGCGAGCATAAGGCCCGAGGTATCGCGATCAAGGCGATGCACGATGCCGGGGCGGTCCTCACCCTGCACGGTACCAAGATGGTCGATACCGCAGTGATAGACCAGGGCGTTCGCAAGGGTGCCGCTCTCGTGGCCATGGGCGGGATGGCACACAAGGCCGCGCTGCTTGGAGAGCACGATGAGGTAGTCGTCCTCGTAACGGATATCGAGGGGAATGGCCTCGGGAATCACATCAGTGGGATCGTGCGGCTCGGGTAGGTCGACCGAGATGCGGTCACCGGAGCGCACGGCATACTTTTTTGACAGGCAGGTCTCGCCGTTGACGGCAACGGCGCCGCCCTCGATCAAGTGCGCGCAGGCAGAGCGCGTGGGACAGCCATCGTTGGCGCCCAGATAGGCGTCAAGACGCTGACCAGCGAAATCGTCGGCAACGAGAATATGGATGTCGGCCATTAACGCTCATTCCTTTCGCGAATCTTGCGGGCACGCTCCCCACGCTGCTTGGCTTTGCGTTTGGCGCGGGCCTCGTCACGGGCGTTGAGCTCGGCGGTCGCATCGACCTCACGAGCGGCAGGGCTCAAGAACATATAACCGATGAGCGCCAGCACGATGCCGACCGTAATGCCGATATCGGCCACGTTAAAGACGGGAAAGTCGATGAAGGTGGTGGCGAAAAAATCGGTCACGAAGCCAAAGACAAGGCGATCGATCGAGTTACCGATGGCGCCGCCCGCAACCATAGCCATGCCCACGACCTCCAGCTGAGCGAGCTGAGGCGCACGAACCAGGTACACGGCAATGGCGACAATGACCGCTAGCGCCAGCACGGCAAAAGCCATACCATGGCCCTCACCCATGCTAAAGGCGGCTCCGATATTGCGGACAAACACGAAATCGATCACGCCAGGAATAACGGTCATCTGCAGGGCATCTCCCACGGCGCGAACCGCAAGCTTGGTCAGCTGGTCAACAAGCAGCAAAACAAGCGCCACCCCACCAGCAACACCTAACCGCCAACGCAAAGGCGGCGTCATATCCCCAGTACGACCCAAATCAATCCCCTACCCTCAAAACAATCGAATTCCGTTTAACGCAGTAGATAATCATACCTTGACGCAAGCAAGAAGCGACAAATCTCCCAAGAACGGAAACACCGCAGGTAGAGCATAAATGAGCGAGCGGGTCGCATTTGAGACAAGGTGACGTGAAATGAAAGGGCGCTGACCTTTCGGTCGCGCCCTTGAAATTGAACGTCAGATTGTCCAAATGCGGCCCGCGCAGCGTCGGCAGGTCCGCCGTTCGGTAGAACGGCGGAACCTACAGGGCATTCGCGCAGCGCTTGCAGATGTGAGCGTGGCCGTTGTACTCACCGACGGTGGTGCGATAGTTCCAGCAACGGTCGCAGCACTCGCCTTCGGCAGCCTCAATGGCAACGGAAAGCTCCTCGCCCTGGGTCAGTTCAACAGCGGAGACGATGTAGAACTCAGCCAGGTCGACGGCCTTATCGCCGGTCAGCAGCGCGTGCATCTCGGCGGGAACGACCGCCTTGACGCGGACCTGCTGGCTCTTGGTGAAGGTGCCGGCGGAGCGGGCATCCTCAAGGGCCTTGGTCACGGCGCTACGGAGCTCGAGTGAAGCCTCGAGCACGCCCTCAAACTCGTTGGCCTCATCAACCGTGATGGGCGACTTGTACCAATCGAGCAGCGCGGCGTACTTCTGGTGGTCGACGCAGCCGGCGGGCGCATATGCCATGGCCTCGTCGACGGTGTAGGACAGGATCGGCTGCAGGTCGCGCATGAGCATCGAGAAGAGCTCGGCCAGCACGGTCTGGGCGCTGTGGCGCTCGAGCGAGCCGGGCTTGTCGCAGTACAGACGGTCCTTCAGAGCGTCGAGGTACACGTTGGAGAGCTCGGTAACCACGAAGTCGTAGAGCGCACGGTAGGCGCGCGGGAACTCGTAGCTGGCGTAGGCATCGTCGACCTCGGCCTGGACCTGGGTCAGGCGGGCAACCATGAGCTTGTCGAGCGGCAGCAGGTCGGCAAAGGCGACGCCGTCGGTCTCGGGCTCAAACTGACCCTCGAGCTCGGAAAGCAGGAAGCGCAGCGTGTTGCGGAAGCGACGGTAGGCATCGGACGTACGAGCGAGAATCTCGTGGTCGATGGAGACGTCGGAGCTGGTATCGACCGAGGCGACCCACAGGCGGATGATGTCAGCGCCCATCTCGTCGCAGACCTTGTTGGGGTCGATGACGTTGCCGAGCGACTTGGACATCTTGCGGCCCTGGCCGTCGAGCGTAAAGCCCTGCGAGACGACCGCCTTGTACGGCGCGTGGCCGTTGGCACCCACCGAGGTGAGCAGCGAACTCTGGAACCAACCGCGGTGCTGGTCGGAGCCCTCGAGGTAGACGTCCGCCGGATACTCCAGCTCGGGACGATACTCGCAGACGGCCTTCCAAGACACGCCGGAGTCCCACCACACGTCGAGGATGTCCTTATCGGCCTTGAGGTGATGGCCACCGCACTTGGGGCAGACGCAGGCCTCACCCAGGTAGCTCTCGGGAGCATCGGTGAACCAGGCGTCGGAGCCCTTCTCGTGGAAAAGCTTGATGACGGCGTCGAGCGTGGCGTCGTTCATGACCTTCTCGCCGCAGTCGGCGCAGGTGTAGCTGGGGATAGGCACGCCCCAGTTGCGCTGGCGGCTGATGCACCAGTCGGGACGCTGCTCAACCATGGCGCCAATGCGGTTGGCGGCGTGGGCCGGATACCACGTGACGTTCTCGCGGACCTCTTTGCCGGCCTGCTCGCGCAGACCCGTCTTGTCCATCGAGACAAACCACTGGTCGGTGGCACGGAAGAGCACCGGGTGCTTGCAGCGCCAGCAGTGCGGATAGCTGTGCGTGATCTTCTTCTCGAGGACCAGGGTACCGCGCTCGCGCAGGAACTCGATGATGTGCGGGTTGGCCTCGTCGGTGTCCATACCGCTAAAGGGACCGCCGGTGCCAAACTCCTCGCCGGTGTAGAACTTACCGTCGTCGTCGACCGGCATGCAGATGTCGGTGATGCCCTCCTTGAGGCAGGCGAAGTAGTCGTCGACGCCGTGACCGGGCGAGTTGTGGACGATACCGGTACCGTCATCGACACCGACGTAATCGGCCAGCAGCGCCACGCCCTCAACACCGTCAAAGATCGGCTGTTTGTAGTGGATGTGGTGGAAGGTCTCGGCAGGAACCACGTAGGGTTTGCCGTCGACCATGACCGGGGTGTACTCCCAGCCAAACTCCTCGCAGCACTTGGGAGCCAGGTCCTCGAGCATGACCTCGGCGCGGCCATCATGCTCAACGGCGACGTAGGCGGCGCCGGGCTTGAGGGAAACTGCCTGGTCGGAGGGGATAGTCCACGGCGTGGTCGTCCAGATGATAAAGTCGACCGGGCCATCGAAGCTCTCGAGGCCGGCGGGCTTGGACGTCATCTCAAAGCGGACGAAGATGGAGGGGCTCGTCTCGTCAGAGTACTCGATCTCGGCCTCGGCCAGCGCGGTGTGGCAGTGCTTGCACCAGTGAACCGGCTTGTGGCCGCGATAGATCATGCCCTTATCGAACATGGCCTTGAAGACCTCGATGTCGGCAGCGTCATGCTGGTGATAGAGCGTCAGGTAGGGGTTGTCCCAGTCGCCGAGCACGCCCAGACGACGGAAGCCGGCCTTCTGCAGCTCGATGTTCTCGACGGCGAACTCGTTGCAGAGCTCGCGGATCTTAGCCGTGGAGGTCTGGTTGAACTTCTCGGTGCCGAGCTTCTCCTCGACCTTGTGCTCGATCGGCTGGCCATGGCAGTCCCAACCGGGGACGTAGGGAACCTCATAGCCCTGCATCATCCAGTAGCGGTTGATCATGTCCTTGGAGATCTTGTTCATGGCGTGGCCGATGTGGATCGGACCGTTGGCGTACGGAGGGCCGTCGTGCAGCACGAACTTCTTGTGACCCTCGTTCTTCTTCAGAACCTGCTCGTAGACCTTGTTGTCCTGCCAGTCCTTGAGTCGCTTGGGCTCGGACTTGGAAAGACCGGCACGCATGGGAAAGCCGGTCTTGGGCAGATTCATCGTCTGCTTGTACTCGTTTGCCACGGTACCCCTTTCATGTCGTGGGCGCACACGCCCGTTGGGCACCAAAAAAGCGCCCGTCCCTACAAGCTGGGACGAAGCGCCACAAACGGGCTGCACGCCCGCAAAAGCTCTTCGCTTAACCACCCAGCTTAGATGCCCTCGCCCGCGTATTCGCGCGCTCGCATCCGTTACTCGGCTGGTCTGTATCGACGACCATCTCGGCGATGTCTACTAAGACGAACCTGCGCGGCACGTCCGTTGGGACCGCAGCTCCGGGGTGATTTTCATCGGTCGCATGCACGGGCTCTCAGCGCTCCCCGCTCTCTGTAGCATGCGGACGGCCGACTACTCGTCCCCATCAACGCTTATGCGCTGTATGGTAGCACGGTCAACGCCGGCGAAAAACCCTCAACATCGGTTTCATACTTTAGAAACTTCTCGCGGTCGCAAGCACTCACTTGGAGCAAAATACCTGAAAGCACTTTATCTAACGAAAGAAGGCTGCTATGCGCACGATTGGAATGAGCGACTACACCGTCGGCGAGGACTGCTTTGACGAGCTGCCCGGCGCACTGGACGAGTACGGAGCGGCCAAGGTCGCGATTATCGGTGGCAAACGAGCACTGGCAGCGGCGCTTCCCGGTATCGAAGCGGCGCTGGAGGGCACCGACGTCGAGATTCTGGAGACGCGCGTCTACGGCACCAACAGTACGCGCGCCAATATCGCCAAGGTCGTGAACTCCCCTGCCTGCCAAGAAGCCGACGTGCTCATTGCCTGTGGCGGCGGCAAGGCGCTCGACACCGTCAAGACAGCGGCCATCGAGCTCAAGAAGATCGTCTTTACGGTACCGACGATCTGCTCCAACTGCTCGGCCGCGACCGCCATTGCCGTTGTATACAACGACGACGGCTCGCTCGAGGGCTATTCGTACCCCAACCGCCCCGCACACATCTTCATCAACCCCAAGATCATTGCCGAGGCTCCGGCGGAGTACTTCTGGGCCGGCGTGGGCGATGCCCTGTCCAAGCAGCCCGAGGTCGAATACGCCACGAGCGCCGGCAACCTGGAGCACACCGCCGGTCTTGGCCTGGCGCTCGCACACACCTGCTCCGAGCCGCTGTTTACCTATGGCGTGCAGGGTCTAGAGGACGTTCGCCAGAACCTGTCGACCGAGGCCGTCAAGCAGATCGCGCTCGATATCGTGGTCAACACGGGCTATGTCTCGAACCTGACCAACCAAAACGATTACTACTACAACTCGAGCGTGGCGCATGCGTTCTACAACGCCACGTGCAGCATCCCGCGCGAGGGCTCCTACCTGCACGGCGAGATCGTGAGCCTGGGCGTGCTCGTGTTGTTTGCCTATACGGGCGATACCGAGAACCTTGAGCGCTACGCCGCCTTTAACAAGCAGATGGGGCTGCCCGTGACGCTTGAGCAGGTCGGCCTTTCCGAGGCCGACATCCCTGCCCTGTGCGAGTTCGCGCACGCCACCAACGAGTGGAAGCAGGGAAACCCCGAGCCCTTCACTGACGAGAAGTTCGCCGCCGCCATCAAGGCCGTCAACGCTTACGGCCACACGCTCTAGGACTGGCCCAAAACCACCACAAAGGGGACAGACACCTTTCTGGTGGTTTTTTATTGCTCCAGCATTCAGTTCGTACTCGAACCCGATTCTTTACGAGAAAGGGTTCGGGTACGTTTTTTGTTTATCGGAAATTCTGCGGAAGGACTACTCGGAACGGTAAACAGGAACGAACAGAGGCAGGGTATCATCGTGGTGATGGTATCCTGCCTTTTGTTTTTCGGGATCAAGGTCGCTTTATGCGAACTTGATCGCCACTTATATGGCACATTGATGGCAATTGCTTCGTACGTGCATACCGGGAGCCTATACACCTCTGGCAAGGCGTAGCACACTAGACTTTGTTCCAAAGTCCGTGTGCTAAGGGGGCAGGCCCCTTAGAATTCCTGTGGAGTGTGTACGCACGTACGCAGGAAAACGGCAAAATTTCGCTATATCAGGGCGTTCTTTCATTAGAGAGTATGGTATACACGGCTTAGTTCAACAAATAAGAATTTATATATAAAGGAGAATATTGATGAAACTGTTTTTATGTTCTCACTTTTCAAGTGTAGGAAGTCTGATAAATGAAGAAATTGAAAATAAAAAAGTCGCATTTATTCCAACAGCTTCGCTGCGTGAAGGCTACACCGGTTATGTCGGCTCGGCTCGAAAATTATTCAAAAAGTTGGGAGCAATCGTAACTGAAATTGATATTTCAACGGAGGCTTATTCAACGATACAGTCTGTTTTTGAAGATGCGGATGTGATATATTTTACCGGCGGAAATTCTTTTTTCCTTATAGACCAGCTCCGTAAAACGGGAACGGATGAGCTGTTGAAGAAAGAATTGGCAAAGGGAAAACTGATGATTGGTGAATCGGCAGGTGCGATTATATGCGCTCCAAGCATCCAATATATCGAGCAAATGGATGAAAAGCCGGAGGACTACTCACAAGAAGATGATGCAGGGCTTGATTTGATTGATTTCTATGTTCTTCCGCATTATCTTACAGCACCATTTAAGAAAGTTACCGAGAAAATAATGACTGAGTTTTCGGATTTGAATCTATGCCCAATTAACAACCGTCAGGGAATTGTAATTGACGGTGAAGGTTCAAAGGTAATTTGCAAAGACTAATTTGAAAATTCCAGTTTGCTGCACTCGTTCCTAGCAGGGTTTGGGGCAGGCACGCGGTCGTACTCAATATCAGCTTCACGGATGATGCCAAAACGGTCACCCGTGAGGAAGTGTTGGGTTCGAGTGCTGTGGACAATGTTCCAGCATGCTGGGATCGAACTCGCTAGCCGGAATCACACGGTACCCGTGACGCAGCAGCAGATCGACAAAAACACCGTTGCCCGCGGTGAGCGTACCGCTGAAGGTTCCGTCGTAGATACGGCCTACACCACACGAAGGGCTGCGGTTCTGCAAGACACACGCAGCAATCTGGGACGGCCCGCCCGCCTGCTCGCACATATCGAGCGCGCGCTGAGCACCCTGGCGAAACTCGCGATCGACTGAGGTGCCCTCGCAGGTACGGACTTCGCCGTTCACAATCTCGGACGGCTTGCGCGGCGTCGGAAGTCCGCCAAAAACCTCGGGGCACACCAACAGAACCTCGGTCCCTGTGCGTTCGCAGGCCTCGACCAACGCGCGGTGATAGTTGTCGAGCCCGTTATACTTGCAGCTCTCGCCCATCAAGCAGGCGCTCACCACGATCTTCATGTGCATCCCCCTCAAGCAGAACGCCCCATTTGAGATAGGCACTCAAATGGGGCGTCGAAATTTACTGTCCCGAACGTAACGCTACTGCTGCTTAGGCATCAGCGGGTTCTCGCGCGTGAGGAGATTCATAAACTCCTCGCCCGTGATCGTCTCCTTCTTGTACAGATAACGAGCCAGCTCGTGGAGCTTAAACTTGTTCTCCTTCAGGATCTGCAGGGCGCGATCGTGCGCATCCTCGATCAGCTTGGCAACAATCGCATCCACGCGCTCGGCCGTACCGGGAGCGCAGGTGAGCGACGTGTCCTGGTTGAGATACGCGTTCTGGACGGTACCGAGCGCCATCATGCCAAACTCATCGGACATTCCAAAGCGCGTCACCATGTTGCGGGCGAGCTTGGTGGCCTGCTCGATGTCGTTGGCCGCGCCGGTCGTCATCTCACCAAAGATGAGCTCCTCGGCAGCACGGCCACCGCAATAGACGGCGAGCTTGTCCAGGACCTCCTGGCGTGTGGTCAGGAAGCGCTCATCCTCCTCGACCTGCATGGTGTAGCCCAGAGCACCACTCGTGCGCGGCACGATGGTGATCTTCGTGACCGGCGCAGAGCCCTTCTGGCGGGCGGCAACGATGGCATGGCCGATCTCGTGGTACGAAACGACCTGCTTCTCGTGGTCGGACAGCACCGTGGACTTGCGCTGCTGACCTGCAATGACGACCTCCACCGACTCCTCAAAATCGTCCTGCGTGGCACGCTTGCGACCCTCGCGAACGGCGCGCAGGGCGCCCTCGTTGATGATGTTGGCCAGATCGGCGCCCGAGGCACCGGGCGTGGCGCGGGCAATCGCGGTCAGATCGATCGGCGGCTGGGTCTTCACACTCTTGGCGTGGAGCTCGAGGATGTTCTTACGGCCGGTCAGATCGGGCAACTCAACGGGGATACGGCGGTCAAAAAGACCGGGGCGCAACAGGGCCGGGTCAAGG
>DXZO01000046.1:31853-41507 GCA_019419625.1 Collinsella sp.
GTCGGGGCGGTTGGTAGCAGCGAGAACGACAATACCCTTGTGGTTATCGAAGCCGTCCATCTCGGTCAGCAGCTGGTTGAGCGTCTGCTCGCGCTCGTCGTTGCCGCTAAAGCCGCCGCCGTCACGCTTTTTGCCGATAGTATCGATCTCATCGATAAAGACGATGCACGGGGCCTTTTCCTTGGCCTGCTTAAACAGGTCGCGAACCTTGGCGGCACCGCGGCCGACGAACATCTCGACGAACTCGGAACCCGAAATGCTAAAGAACGGAACGCCCGCCTCACCGGCAACAGCCTTGGCGAGCAGGGTCTTACCGGTGCCCGGAGGGCCCACAAGTAGAGCGCCGCGCGGCAGCTTGGCGCCGATCTCCTCGTAGCGCTGCGGCTTCTCCAGAAAGTCGACGACCTCCTTGAGAGATTCCTTGGCCTCTTCCTGGCCGGCGACGTCCTTAAAGGTCACGCCGACATCCTTGGAGGCAATCACGCGCGCGCCGGACTTGCCCAGTCCACCGCCGCCAAAACCACCGCCGCCAAAGTTCATCGAGGGACCGTCATCACCCATGGCCTTCTTCATGCGGCGGTTGAGCCACCAACCGATGAGGAAGAAGATGGCCATGGGAAGGATGAGCGTGAGCAGGTAATAGGTCATCAGACCCGAGTTTTTATCGGGAACGACCGATTCCAGGGACGCACCGGATTCAAGCACGCGATCGGTAAAGCCCGCATCGTTCGGCACACCGGTCGTCTTGTAGGCGATGTTCTCGTCCTCGCCCTTCTTGGTGTAATAAATCGTGTAATCGTCCGTGTTGTATTCGACCTTGTCGACACTCTTCTTATCGAGCGCTTTGACAAAGGTCGAGTAATCGGTCTTCGTAATCTGCTGCGTGTGACCGATGTTGGGGAACAGAACGGTCGAGAGCACGAGGTAGACGACGAAGGCGATGAGCACGTAGAGGATCATATTCCGTCTACGTTTGTTGTCATCCATCTCCATCTGCTTGAACTCCATCTACTGGGGTTGATAATGCTATCTAGAATACCCAACCGGGACGGCGATAAACCGACGCCGGGCACGAAAGGACAGAGATGGCATCACTGGAAGTCGGCAAGGTTCAGATCTACACGGGCGATGGCAAGGGCAAGACGACGGCTGCGCTGGGGCTCGCGCTGCGCGCCACGGGCTATGGACTTAACGTGCTCATGCTTCAGTTTGCCAAGAAGCTGCACTGCGCCGAACATGACGCAGCTCCTCGATTGGGGCTACGCATCGTACAAGCCGATCGCGATACGCCCAAAGCCTGTGCCGCACAGATTATGGAGCTGGCGCGCGAGCAGATTTGCCAGGTCGACGTGCTGGTCTTGGATGAGCTGGGAGAAGCCATGCGACGGGACTTTGTGACGCGCGAAGATGTCGAAGCTTTGATCGCGATGAAACCGACCACCACGGAGCTCGTGCTCACCGGCCGAGGTCTGCTGCCCCTCGCCGACCTTGCCGACCTAGTAACCGAAATGCACCCCGTCAAACACTACTTCGACGAAGGCCTCCTAGCCCGCCAAGGCATCGAATACTAGTCATTGCGGACGTCCCCAATGACTAGGCGGTGGCGCGACCGAGCCAGTTACCGCTGTGGTGGTAGATAGTAAACATCGTGGCCGTGATGAGCCAGGTTACGGGGTAAACCAGCAGCAGGTGCTCAAGCGACGGATCGAACGGCATAATCGCAAACACCCAGATCACCCTGAGCACGACGGTGCCAAAAATCGTGAGCAGCATGGGCTGCAAGCTCACGCCGGCACCGCGAATGGAGCCCGACGCGTTTTCGATAATCGAGAAGATCGCGTAGAACGGCGCGATAAAATGAAGAATCGTCGTGGTGTACGCCGAAATCGAAGCATCGTCGACAAACAGGCGCGATAACGGACCCGAGAACACCAGCAGCACGGCAGACAGGCCACCAATGAGCATAAACGACAGCACGAGCGACGTATGGTAGCCCTTGCGCATGCGCTCGTAGTTGCGCGCGCCAAAGTTCTGTGCCGAGAACGTGGTGATCGAAACGCCAAGCGCCTCGGTGACCATCCAGACAATGCCATCCAAACGGCCCGAAAGACCCCACGCCGTGGTGACATCGGCACCAAACGAATTGACCGACACCTGAATCAAAACGTTGGAAATCGAATACGCAGCAGACTGAAAGCCAAGCGGCAGACCACACGAAATCATGCTCTTACAAATGCCAGGATCAATGCCGAGCTTGGACAGCGAAAGCCGCCACGCACCCGGTGCGTGCATCATACGAATCACGATCATCGTGGCGTTGGAGCAAATGGTCAGCGCCACCGCGATGCCGCAGCCCAGAGCTTCCATATGAAGCACGGCAACAAAAATAATATCCAGTACCACGTTAACGAGGCAACCGGAGGCAATGATCACGGCAGGCCCGCGCGTGTCGCCCACGGCGCGCAGCAGCGCGGTACCCATATTGAGCAGCAGAGCCGCAACCATGGCGGCAAAATAGCAACGAGCATAGGCCACGCCCTCGGCCAATAGTTCATGCGGTGTGTTCATAAGCACCAGCATGGGCTCAACGAACACTATGCCAAGAATCGAGAAAACAATGCCGCCCACCAGCGCAAGCGTCATGGCCGTATGGACCGATCGGCTCAAGCGCTCGTCATCGTGCTGACCAAAAAACTGGCCTGTAATGACCGCACAGCCAGCACCCACACCGACGCAAAAACCAATGCAGAGCTCCGTAAGCACCATCGTGGCCTGAATGCCGCCCAGCGCGAGCTTGCCGCCAAACTGACCGACGATATAGGTACCGATAAGCGTGTATGCCTGCTGAAAGAACGAACTAAAGAAGATGGGGACGCACAGCGACAGCAGCTGCTGCCAAATAACGCCCTGCGTTACATCGATAGCCGTAGATTTCTTAGCCACACGCCCTCCCCACCAGCGTACGTCAAACAATAAAACGGCAATTTAAGACCAAAGCCAATGCCAGCTTAGCACCGGCCGACATCGGCCGAAACACCCCGAACCAGAGCCCGGTGCGAAATATCTGCCTAGTGATACAGCCCCGGCTGGTAGTGGTACTCGTTGCTCACATGCGGGCACAGTTGCCAAAAGGCGACGGCACTCGCAGCGGCAACGTTGAGTGAATCGACCCCGTGCGCCATCGGAATACGCACGGCGCGGTCGCAGCCTGCAATGGTCTTGGCGCCCAAGCCAGCACCCTCGGTGCCCATAAAGATTGCCAGGCGGTCAATCTCCTGGAGCGCGGGATCGTCCAGCGACACCGAATCATCCGTCAGCGCCATGGCGGCACACGAAAAGCCGGCATCGTGCAGCGCCGCCAGCCCATCATGCGGCCATACGCGCGCCTCGCTGCCAATGCGCGTCCAGGGCACCTGAAACACCGTGCCCATGCTCACGCGGGCCGAACGACGATACAGCGGATCACAACACGTAGGACTGACCAAAATGCCGTCGACGTTGAGCGCGGCCGCCGAGCGGAATATTGCGCCCACATTGGTATGGTCGACAATGCCCTCGAGCACGCACACGCGCACCGGGCGCTCCCCCGCCGCATCGACGACGCCACCCAAGAACTCGGCTACCGGAATCTGACGTGGACGACGGAATGCCGCGAGCGCACCGCGCGTCACATTGAAGCCCGTCAGCTGCTCCATAAGCTCCATGGAGGCAACGAACACAGGAACCGGACCCGCGCCCTCGCGCACAATCAGGCGCTCAAACAGCGGCATCATCTGGTCGAGCCAGCGCTCGCCCAAAAGAAAGCTCACCGGCTGGTATCCGGCGCGCACCGCGCGCTCGATAACCTTGGCACTCTCGGCGATAAAGATGCCCTTTTGCGGCTCCAGCACGCAGCGCAACTCGCGCTCGGTCAGTCGCACGTAGGCATCGAGCCGCTCGTCCTCGAGCGAATCAATTCGCAGCACCTCAACGGCATCAGTCATAGCAGCCAGCCCGCACCCTTCTTTACAGCACATCTATACCAAACGAGGCGACGCTAAGCGCCGCCCCATGCATTCAAACAACCCGATGATACCGTTCACGCCAGACGATTTACGCCTCAACGCGACGATACGTCACGAACTCATAATCGACACCCTCGTCGCCCTCACCCGAGGCAATCGAGACAACACCGCCACGCCGCGCAATCTCCCACGCGGGATCGGCATCCAAATCGGGAAAGTACGTATCCACGTCATGCACACAGTGGTTATGCGTGACCTCGGCCTCGGCGCAATATGGCAAAAACTGCCGATACACCTCGCCACCACCGATCACCCACGCAACGGGCTCATCGGATACCGCGGCGAGCGCTTCGTCGACGCTATGCACCACGTCGACGCCCTCGGGAGCAAAGTCCTCATCGCGCGTGAGCACGATATTGCGGCGGTTCTTAAGCGGACGCCCGCCGGGAAAACTCAGCAGCGTCTTGCGTCCCATAATGACCGGGCAACCTTTGGTGCATGCCACAAAATGGCGCATGTCAGCACGGTTGGACACCACCATGTCGCCCTCGCACCCAATACCCCAGTCATCGCACACGGCGACAATGGCAGAAAGCTTACACGTCATGCGCGTCACCTACACCGCAATGGGGATGTTCTTGACCTGCGGGCCGTGCTCATAGCCCTCGACAATCAGGTCGTCGGTCGTAAACGCATAGAAGTCATGCACATCGGGGTTAAGCGTTACCTTAGGCGCGGCAAACTGCGGACGCTCGATAAGCTCGCGGACGATATCGACATGACGGTCGTAAATGTGGGCATCGGCGATCACATGCAGCAACTCACCGGCGATCATATCGACCGACTGCGCAACCATCATCAGCAAAATGGCATACTGGCACACATTCCAGTTGTTCGCGGCCAAAATGTCCTGGCTGCGCTGGTTGAGAATCATGTTGAGCGTCGGCTTGTCGTCCTGCGGACGCTGCGTCACGTTATACGTCACGCTGTAGGCGCACGGATACAGGTGCATCTCGGACAGGTCGCTAAACACATAGGTGTTCGTCATAATGCGGCGGCTGTACGGCGTGTTCTTAAGGTCGTACAGCACGCGATCCATCTGGTCAAAGTCGCCCTCGGCATAATGGCTCTTCTGCCCAATCTGATACCCGTAGGCCTTGCCGATGGAGCCAGTCTCGTCGGCCCACTCGTCCCAAATATGGCTGTTGAGGTCATGCACGTTATTGGACTTCTTTTGATAGATCCATAGGATCTCATCCATGGCAGATTTGAGGGCCGTACGACGCAAGGTAAGCGCCGGAAACTCCTCACGCAGGTCATAGCGTGCCGTGACACCAAAGTTTTTAATGGTATAGGCAGGGGTGCCATCCTCCCACACCGGGCGGACCTTTTGGCCCTCGGTGGTGGTGCCATGGTCCAGAATATCGCGGCACATGGTTACAAACTGTTGATCAGCCTTGCTCATTGACCCTCCTGTCAGTCGCCTAAAAGCGAGATTCATTGTATCCCAGGCACTTGCGGCCCCACAGCCCAAACATATGCCTTCATTTTCTGGCATATGCCAGAAATTCCTTGCGTAAATCTGCGCGTTCGCTACTCTATTGTTGACATATGTCAGATAAGGAGCACGTATGGCAGGAAGACGCGAGAAACTGCGCCGCGTCGGGATCATCCCCGAATACCGCGGCTTTACCCCTGACGGCCTAGCCAGCGGAGACGCCATCGAGATGACGATCGATGAGCTCGAAGTACTGCGCCTGTGCGACCTGGAAGGCCTCAATCAGGAGGCCGTCGCCCAGCAAATGGGCATCGCCCGCGCCACCGTGGCGGCCATCTGCAGCCGCGCGCATCGCAAGGTGGCAAACGCGTTGGTCAATGGTCGGGCGCTCATCATCGAAGGCGGCAATATCGCGTACTCCCCCATTACCACGGCAACGGCCGTATGGCCAGCAAAGGAGATCGACACCATGAGGGTGGCAACCACGTACGACAACGGCAACATCTTTATGCACTTTGGCCGCAGCGAGCAGTTCAAGATCTACGACATTCAGGACGGCAAGGTACTCAACGAGCAGGTCGTGGGCACCGGCGGCACCGGCCACGGTGCCCTTGCGGGCCTGCTCGCCAACGGTGGCGTGGACACGCTCATCTGCGGCGGCATCGGCGGTGGCGCCATCAACGCGCTTGCCCAAGCCGGCATCACGGTGTACGCAGGAGCTCAGGGCAGCTGCGACGCTTGTGTCGAGGCCCTTATCGCCGGAACGCTCGCACAGAACGGCGAGGCCACGTGCGGCTGCCACGGCCATGACCACGACCACGCCCACGAACATGGCGAGTCCTGCAGCTGCCACGGCCATCACGAGCACGAGGGCTGCGGCTGCCACTAACGGCACGGCACCGCGAGCTCGGGGCGCGACGCTGAACGCAGCCCAACTATCAAAGCCAACAACAAAGGCCACCCGGTAGCTTCCGAGTGGCCTTTGCCATATCAAGCTGGAATTACAGCCCTATTTCTTATTGCGCATCTGCGCTTCCATCTGGCGCAGCAGCTCCATATCGGACTTGGGGCCGCCCGTACCCAGGCCGCCCATGCCGCCCAGACCCATGGCATCCAGACCGGGAATATTGGGCATGCGCATCTTCTTGCCCTTCTTACCCTTTTTGCCCTTCTTGCCGCCGGCCTGCGCCTGATTGGCCACCGTTCGCATGCGGCCCATCATCTTGTTCATCTCGCCCCACTGCTTCATAAGGCTGTTGACCTCGGTGGGGGTCACACCGGCACCCTTGGCAATGCGGGCACGGCGCTGACCGTTGATGATGGAGGGACGCAGGCGCTCCTCCTTGGTCATCGACATGATGATGGCCTCGTTCTTGTCGAAGATGCCCTCGTCCAGGTTGCCGCCCATCTGGTTGAGCGCGCGCTGGCCACCGGGGAGCATGCCCAGGATACCCTTCATGCCGCCCATCTTTTTGACGGCTTTCATCTGGTCGAGCATGTCGTTCATGGTAAAGCCCTCGCGCAGCATACGCTCGGCAGCCTCGAGCTGTTCGGCATCGGCGGCCTCCTGGGCCTTCTCGATGATGCCGACAACGTCGCCCATGCCCAAGATTCGCTTGGCCATGCGATCGGGATAGAACGGCTCAAGCGAATCGGGTTTCTCGCCCATGCTCACAAACTTGATGGGCTTGCCGGTCACCTGGCGCACGGAAAGCGCGCCGCCGCCACGGGCATCGCCGTCGAGCTTGGAGATGATCACGCCGTCAAAGTCGGTGCGCTCGGCAAACGTCGAGACCACGTTGACGATATCCTGGCCGGTCATGGCATCGACGACCATCAGCACTTGATCGGGCTTGACGGCCTTCTTGATGTCCACGGCCTCCTGCATCATCTGCTCGTCGATCTGCAGACGACCGGCGGTATCGACGATGACCACGTCGCGCAGGTGGTCGACGGCCTCCTGGATGGCGCCCTTGGCAATGTCGACCGGGTGCGCGCCGTCACCGCGGAAGACAGGCACGCCGATCTCGCCGCCAAGCGTGGCCAGCTGGTCGGCAGCGGCGGGGCGGTAGACGTCGCACGCGGCGAGCAGCGGCGAGCGGCCCTGCTTCTTGAGCAGGTAGGCCAGCTTTACGGCCGCCGTGGTCTTGCCGGAGCCCTGCAGGCCCACGAGCATGATGACGTTGGGGATGCGGTTGCTAAAGACGAGCTTACTCTCGGTGGAGCCGAGCATCTCGGTAAGCTCGTCGAGCACGATCTTGACGACGTTTTGCGCCGGCGACAGCGACTCCATGACCTCGGCGGTCATGCAGCGCTCCTTGGTCTTGGCGACGAACTCCTTGACAACCTTAAAGTTGACGTCGGCCTCGAGCAACGCCATGCGAATGTCGCGCATGGCCGAGGTGATGTCGGCCTCGGTCAGCTTACCCTTGCCACGCAGGCGGTCAAATGTGTTATTGAGGCGATCGCTCAGAGAATCAAACATTAGTCACTCCTTAGTTGGACTCGCCCACCAGGGCGCGGCAGAAATCTTTGGCGTTAAACTCCTGCAGATCATCGACCTGCTCGCCCACGCCGATGCGAAGGATCGGGAGCTTGAGCTTCTCGGCCACGGCCATGGCGATACCGCCCTTAGCCGTGCCGTCGAGCTTAGTCATGATAATACCGTCCAAGCCCAGCGCCTCGTTAAACTCGAGCGCCTGGTTCAGACCGTTCTGACCAGTGGCGGCATCGATCACGAGGACAACCGAGACGGGCATGGGGCCGGCGGCCATATTGGCGGCGCGCTTACGCGTCACGTTGACCACCTTGGCGAGCTCGCGCATGAGCTCGGGGCTCGTGTGCAGACGGCCGGCGGTATCGATGAGCACCAGGTCGCTGCCGCGCTTATCGGCCTCGTCGAGCACGTCATAGCACACGCTCGCCGGATCGGAGCCGCGGTCACGCTTGATAACCGGTACGCCGGCACGCTGGCCCCACACATCGAGCTGCTCGATGGCGGCGGCGCGGAAGGTGTCGGCCGAACCGATCACCACGTTCTTGCCGCGGGCGGCCATGGCGCTCGCAATCTTGCCGACCGTAGTGGTCTTGCCGGCACCGTTAATACCGACAAACAGCACACAGCTCGGCGTATCGGAAAACGGATCGCGCTCAACAGGCACAAAATGGCCCTCGAGCTGCTCGGCCAGGGCGCGGCGAAGCTGCGGGGCGGTCTTGAGGTTCTTCTTGGCCGCGGCGTCGCGCAGGTCATCGGAGACCTGAATGGCGACCTCGGCACCCATGTCACCCATAACGAGGGTGTCCTCAAGATCCTCCCAAAAATCCTCGTCGACCTCGCCGCCAAAGTAGAAGACTTCGTTGAGGGCCTCGCGGCTGCGCTCAAGTCCGCGCGAGAGTGCGTCAAAGAATCCCATTATGCATTCACGACCTTTCCGGTTTCGCGATCGAGTTTTTGCGAGACGACGCGACTGACGCCGTCGGCTTGCATCGAGACGCCGTAGAGAACGTCAGCGTCCTCCATAGTACGGCGCTGATGCGAGATAACCAAGAGCTGCGTATCGGAACGCAACACGTCGAGCGCACCGATGAGCTTGGACAGGTTAGCGTCATCGAGCGCCGCCTCGACCTCGTCCAGCACATAGAACGGCACCGTGCGCGTGCGATACACGGCAAAGAGCAGGGCGAGCGCCGTCAGGCTCTTCTCGCCACCCGACATGAGCATCATCTTGGTGATGCGCTTGCCGCGCGGCTGCGCCACGACCTCGATACCCGTCTCGGCCGGATGCTCGGGATCGGTCATCTCCAGATGAGCCTGGCCACCCGGGAACAGCATAGCGAAGATCTCGCGGAAGTTCGCGTCGACCTTCTCAAACGTCACAAGGAACGCCTTGCGCATCTTGCGATCAATAGCCACCGTGATCTTGGTGAGCGCCTTACGCGCGCTCTCCAGATCGGCCAGCTGCTCCTCGATGTAGTCAGCGCGGCGCTTGAGCTGCTCGTACTCCTCCATGGCAACTTGGTTCACGGGACCAAGGTTGTTGATCTGGCGCACAAGCTGGTTGAGCTCGCGCTCGGCGGCATCGCGGTCCGTGGGCGCAGGAAGCATAAGCGCTTCCTCGAGTACCGTGTTGCCATCGGCGGTAATGGCCTTAA
>DXZO01000046.1:41524-41822 GCA_019419625.1 Collinsella sp.
CTCTACCTGCACCTCGAGCTTGCCACGCGCGACCTTGAACTCGTTTTGCGTGGCGGTGGCGGTATCGACCTTCTCCTTAGCGCGGGCAACCTCTGCCTTGGCATCCTCGATGGTCTTCTTGAGCGAAGCGGAGTCCGCCTCCTCCAGAGAGGCCTGGTCACGCAGACGCGCTGCCCAATCCGACGCGCGCTCCAGCAGGGCCGAATAGCGCTCGTGCATGGGATCGACGCGCAGGCGCAGCAGCTCGAGTGAGCGCGAGGCCTGGCGTGTTCCGCGGATACGGCGGTCGATGCCCTCC
>DXZO01000046.1:41832-42235 GCA_019419625.1 Collinsella sp.
CAGAGAACGAAGGCGCTCGCTCGTCTGGGCCAGGCGGACCTTGGCATCGGCGAGCTTGCCGGCGGCCTCGGAATCGTCACGGCGAACGCGGTCGAGTTCGTCGTTGGCTTCGGCAATCTGAAGGCCAAGATCGCTTGCCTGCGCTCGGGCCTCGTCACGCGAGCGGGTGAGCTCGTCCACGCGCGGGCGCGCAGCGCGAACGGCCTCGGCGGCCTGCTCGCGGCGCTTGGAGATGCGCACGCGCTCGACCTCGGCGTTGTTGGCGCTTTGCTCCAGGCGGCCAATCTCGGAGAGCAGCGAGCGGCGCTCGCCCTCAAGACGGGCGATCTCGCCGGCGGCATCGCCCTCAGCGGCACGCGCCTCTTCGACGGCCGCATTGGCCTCGACGACCTGATCCGACACA
>DXZO01000047.1:0-5684 GCA_019419625.1 Collinsella sp.
CTACGTGCTCATCAACCCTGTCATTGTTGAGCAGAGCGACCATCTGGTGCCGTTTAGCGAGGGCTGCCTGTCCATTCCCGGTATTAGCTGCGAGATCGAGCGTCCCGATCATGTCGTCGTCGAGGCGTATGACCTGGACGCCAACCTGATTCGCTATGAGGCAACGGGCGACCTGTTCTGCGTGTGCCTGCAGCACGAGATCGATCACCTGCATGGCAACACCATGTTTGAGCGACTCAAGCCGATGCAGAGGCTCAAGGCCGTCAAGGAGTACCAGGACGCCCTGGCTCGCGGCGCTCGACCGGGCGAGACGGAGTAGGTCCCACCGTCCCCGGTGCTGAGCGCCCACATATCATCCCGTGCTCAAACATTCTCGCTGCGCTGCGAAACTGCGCGCGGGACGATATGTGGGCGCTCAGCACCGGGGACTGCGTTTTCTTGGCTCGGTTCGCCCGGGCGCCGTTAGGCCAGGGAGGGGCGTCTTCGCTGATAATTGCTTTGTTGGAAGAGCTGCTTTTATTGCGGCTCTTTCTTTGGTTTTGGGTATATTTGTTTTTGTTGGACTGTTCTGGCGGCTGGGTGCGCTTGCGACCTGGAACGCTTCTTTTGTAGCCGTCTCGGCTCGTTGTTGAGAGGAGACTTACTTTTATGCGTATTGTGTTTATGGGTACGCCTGATTTTGCTGTGCCTTCGCTGACTTCGCTTGTTGAGGCTGGGAACGAGATTGCGCTTGTTATTACTCGTCCCGATGCTGTTCGTGGGCGTGGTAAGAAGCTTGAGCCTTCTCCTGTTAAGGCCAAGGCGCTTGAGCTGGGGTTGCCGGTTATTGAGGCAAATCGCATGACGCCTGAGGTTGTTGAGGCGCTCCAGGCTGCGCAGGCTGATATTTTCTGTGTGGCTGCCTATGGCTGCATTTTGCCTGATGAGGTGCTGCATATGGCGTCGCTTGGTATTGTGAATGTTCATGCTTCGCTGTTGCCTCGTTGGCGTGGCGCTGCTCCCATTCAGCGTGCGATTCTTGCTGGTGACGAGGTTGCTGGCGTTTCTATTATGCGCATTGGGCATGGCGTGGATACCGGCGCTTATTGTGCCCAGGCGTCTACGTCGGTTACCGGTAAGCATGCCGAGGCGCTCACGATGGAGCTTGGTGAGCTTGGCGGTAAGTTGCTTGCCGATACGCTTCCTTCGCTTGCCGATGGCTCGGCTGTTTGGACTGAGCAGGATGAGTCGCTCGTCACTCATGCTGCCAAGATTTCCAAGCAGGAGATGCGTCTGGATCCGCAGATGGCGGCGCTCGATTGCGTGCGCCATGTGCTCGCTTCGTCCGATACCGCGCCTGCCCGTTGCGTGATTGCCGGCAAGATGGTTCGCGTGCTCGATGCCGCGCCGGCTGATGTGTCGCTTGGCGTGGGCGCTGTTGCTGTCAAGAGCAAGCGTGTTTACCTGGGCCTTTCCGATGGCGCGGTTGAACTGCTCGAGGTTAAGCCCGATGGCAAGCGTGCCATGGCTGCTTCTGCTTGGGCTGCCGGCCTGCAGGGTGCCGATCTAACGTGGGGTGTGCTGTCATGAGCAAGTTGTCTCCTGCGCGCAAGCTTGCGCTCGATGTGTTGATGGAGGCCGATCGCCGCGGTATGTACGCACGCGACGTGTTGTCTTCCCGTGCTTCCGCCAAGGCCATTGACCAGCGCGATTCCGCTTTTGCCGCTCGTTTAGCGCTCGGTGTCGCCGCCACGCAGGGCGTTTTGGATGAGTTGCTCGATCAGTTTCTCGATAAGCCCAAAAAGGTCGCGCCGCGCGTTCGCATGGCGCTTCGTATCTCGGCCTTCGAGATGCTCTACCTGCATACGCCGGGCCGCGTTGCCGTGAGCCAGGGTGTTGAGCTGGTGCGCAGCGGTGCTAAGTCTGCTGCGGGCCTGGCAAACGCGGTGCTGCACAAGGTTGCGGACAACGTTGAGGACTTTGCCACGGCATCCGACGTGGATGAGTCCGAGCTCCGTTTGGTTCGCCTATCTCGCCTGATGGGCTTGCCCCGCTGGCTTTGCGCTCGCATTATGGCCTCGTTCGATACGCCCGAGGGCGCGCTCAACTTTGCTGGCAATCTTGCTCCCGCGCCGCTTGCTCTGCACGAGAATGCGTTTGCGACCAAGGCCGACCCGTATATCTCGCAGCTCGTTGCGCCTGTCTTTCCGGGCTGTCATGCTCCGGTCGATGCGCAGGTCACGGTTGCATCGGGCGTGTTTGAGCGTGCGGCCGCGGTTGCCTCGGACCTCAACGCTCAGCTCATCGCCACTGCGGCGACGCGTCCCGGTCGTTGCCTGGAGATTGGCGCCGGTCGCGGCACTAAGACCTATGTGATGATGTGCCAGGCCAAGCGTGCCAGGTACGAGCGTCAGCATACCGCGCTCGATCTGCATGATCGTAAATGTGATCAGAATCTCGCGCGCCTGCATAAGGCGGGCATCTCGGGTGTTCGCACGGTGTCGGGCGATGCCTGCGAGCTCAATGAGGTGCTTACGTCCTTTGATGCGATGCTTGGCGAGCCTGCCCTGTTCGACACGGTGTTTATTGATGCGCCGTGCTCTGGCACCGGCACCATGCGCCGTCATCCCGAGATTCCGTGGCGCCTGACCGAGAACGACGTTACGACTGAGCTGCCCCGCCTGCAGCTGACGATGCTCAAGGAAGCAGCCGCGCGCGTGGCTGCCGGCGGTGAGCTTATCTATGCCACCTGCTCGGTTTTTGATGAAGAGAACACGCAAGTCGTGGATGCTTTCCTGGCCTCTCCCGAGGGCGCCGGTTTTACCGTGGCACCTCTTTCCGAAGCCCAGATTCTGCAGCTCCCCGAGTACGACCACGCCAAGAGCCTCGTCACCCTACGCCAAAACGCTCGAGGCCTCTTCCAAAGCGTCCCCGTTAATGCGGACTCCTACGACGGCCACTTCTGCGCCCGCTTGGTCCACAAGTAACTACTAAGTTGCGGTGAAATAGGGATTGAATAGCGGCATCTACCCGCCAAACAGTCCTTATTTCACCGCAACTCAGGAGGTCATGCGAGCGGAGATCGCAATTGCGGTAAAGAGTGGTAAAAATAGCCCCGTTTCATACTTGCTGTTATCAAAAGTAGGGCGGATTACGGGGCTAGATTGGTGATGCCCGACCACAGTAAAAATGATCTAAATAAAACCGCAGGTAGATGGCTTGTTGAAATTTGCAAATTACTGTAATGGATAGAGGTTGCCAATTCAGCCCCGTAATCCGGTAGAGTTTTGAAATGTTACAAACCTAGCATCATTCCGAAATCAAATCTATAGAAAAGTTGCGGTGAAATAGTTCCTGTTTGGGCGTTGAATGGGCTGATTCAGGAACTATTTCACCGCAACTCATAGGGAAATCTGGGTAGCGGGACCGCTTGACGCTAGTGGTTATGCGGGCAGTTGGCGCAGCAGCCGTTGGTGGCGCTGGTGCTGGAACCACCGCTGCGCTGGTCGGTGTTGTAGAAGCCGCTGCCCTCAAACTTGATGCCGCTGGCCGAGAACGTCTTGGCCGCCGGAGCGCCGCAGCTCGGGCACACGACCTCGGGGGTCTCGGACATGGGATGCTCAACCTCAAACACGTTGCCGCAGCTCGAGCACTTGTAATCGTAGCGCGCCATAATACTTCCTTTTCAGCACAAAGCGGGCAGATCGCTCTGCCCGCATAAATTCAAACAGCTGTAACTGTACCCTATATCGGGGGTTTTATCACGCTTCGCCCCAGAATCTATGGGTGTTGCGCAGGAGCTGTGCAGTTTTGCCCTCGGCGGCCGCAACGGCGGCCTCATCGGCCTGCCAGGTCCAGTTACCCGTGGCCACGCCCGGTACGTTCATGCGCGCGTCGTCGCCAAGCCGCAGGACATCCTGCAGCGGCATCATCACCAGGGGAGTGTCGCTTGCGAGCGCGTCGCCCATCAGCTTGGCCGCCACCTCAACACCGCTCGGCTCGTCGCCGCCCGCAAAGGAGCGCGTGCACCAACCGGCGAGCGTCGACGTGTCGTGCGTCGAGGTGTATAGAATCTTGCCCGGCGTTGGATGCACGCCGCAGCGAACGTCGTAATCGCTAAACTCCAGCACGTCCATGCCGGGGAAGCCGCAGGTGGAAGCCATGGCGCGAACACCGGGCGTCAGGTAGCCTAGGTCCTCGGCAATAAAGTTGAGCGGACCCAGCTCGTCATAGGCGGTTTGGAACAGGTCCTTGCCCGGACCCGCCAGCCAGCGACCGTCGGCACAGGCCTTGCCGGCGGGGATGCTAAAGTAGCTGTGGAAGCCCAGGAAGTGATCCAGGCGCACGCGGTCGTAGAGCGAAAACGCACGACGCAGGCGATCCATCCACCAGCGGTAGCCGTTCTGCTTCATGTGGTCCCAGCGGAACGTCGGGTTGCCCCACACCTGACCCTCGGGCGCAAAGTTGTCGGGCGGCGCGCCCGAAATCTCAATCGCCTTGCCGGTATCGGACAGCCAGAAGTTCTCGGGCTCGCTCCACGCGTCGGCCGAATCGTCCGAAACGTACATGGGAATGTCGCCGATGACCTCGATGCCCTTCTTGTGCGCATAGTTCATGAGCTCGCACCAGGCCAGGTCAAAGCGGTACTGCATGTACGCCTGCAACTCTGCCTCGTCGTGGAAACGCTTATCGTCAATCAGGTGCTCGTTGTAGCGCGCGACATCTGCCGGCCAATCGTGGCGCGACTCGCCCTCAAAGTGCTTCTTGACGGCCATGTAGACGCAGTACTTCTCGAGCCAATCGGCGTTGCGATGCTTAAACGCCGTGTAGAGCGGGTCTGCATCCTCGCCTCCACGGGCCTTCCAAGTCTCAAAGTCGGCTGCCAGTTCCTCTTGGCTCTCGGGCAGCAGGTCAACATTGCCCGCAAAGGCCGAAGGCCCAGCGTATGGGGAGCGGAAGAAGTCCGTCGGGTTGACAGGCAGAACCTGCCAGTAGCGCATGCCCATAGCGGCCAGATGGTCGATAAAGCGACGCGTGGGTGCGCCGATCGTGCCGGGCTTGCCGTCATCGGTCGGCACCGAGGTGATATGGCACACAACGCCCGCGCCGTGATCGAGCGGCTCCTGCAGGCGCTGCTCGGCATGGTGATAGATGATCGACGAGCCCAGCGGATACAGATCGAGCGTGACCGTACCGTTGTGTATCTCGCACTCGTGACCGCTGATGACGTCACTCGCACATTCGCCGAGCGCCGGAATCGTCACGCGGTGCGAATTGCGCAGGCTGCGGTTGATGATAACCGTCGCGGACTCACCATCCTTGCCCGTGCGGTTGTATGCCAGCACCTCGTCGTTGAGCGCGAAGGCCTTGATCTCGCCGTCGGTCATAAATGGCAGTGCTCGGCGTACTGCGGAGGCGTTCTTGACAATAGCCAGCGTGTCGAAGTCGTGCAGTTGGTCCTTGGTCGGCAGGGTGCGGCGGTTGCCCGGATCGGTAAGGCCCTCCAGGCCGTACTCGTCGCCGTAGTAGATCGAAGGCACGCCGGGGAAGGTCATCTGCATGAGCGTGGCGAGCCAAAAACGGCTCTTGGCCAGGCCCATCGAGTTCTCGTCCAGACGCCACTTGCTGCGCTCGCACTCGGGCAGCTGCGACTCGTCGGGGCCGCCGCCGAGCAGCGAGGCGATGCGCGGGCGGTCGTGGCTGCC
>DXZO01000047.1:5694-7383 GCA_019419625.1 Collinsella sp.
GGGCCTCACGGGGATAGTTCTCGCGCAGAGTCTCGATATCCTCGGCAGCTTGGTAGGCGTTTTTGTAGCCCATCAAAAAGCCGATGACCATGTCGCGGAAGGGGTAATCCATGGCCGAGTCGAGCTCGGAGCCTTGCAGGTAGCGGCGCAAATGACCATAGCTGATCTTGTTGGAGGCATCTTCCCAGACTTCGCCGAGCAACAGTGCGTCAGGCTTTTCGGCAAGTACTGCCTTCTTGATCTCGGTCAGGAAATCGTCCGAAAGCTCGTCAGCGACGTCCAGGCGCCAGCCATGAGCGCCGGCACGTAGCCATTTACGGATCACGCCGTCCTTGCCCAGGAGCCGCTCGCGTACCAGCTCGGAGCTCTCATTGATGGCAGGCATGTTGCCCACGCCCCACCAGCAGTCGTACGAGCCGTCCTCGTGGAAATAAAACGCATCGCGCCACGGCGAGTCCTCGCTCTGCCACGCACCCACGCCGGGGTAGTTGCCGTAGCGGTTGAAATAGATGGAGTCGTCGCCCGTATGGTTGAAGACGCCGTCCAGGATGATGGAAATGCCGAGCTTCTCGGCCGCCTGACACAGCTCAGTAAAGTCCTGCTCGGTGCCCAGAATCGGATCGATCTTGGTGTAGTCGGCGGTGTCGTAGCGGTGGTTGCTCGCGGCTTCAAAAATGGGGTTGAGGTAGATGGCTGTAAAGCCCAGCTCGGCGATGCGAGGCAGGTCTTCTTGGATGCCCTTGAGCGAGCCGCCGTAGAAGTCCCAGGTCTTGATGGAGCCGTCCTCGGCGCGCTCGTATACGGGCGGCTCGTTCCAGTCCTCGATCATGCGGCGCTGGATTCCGTTGCGCGGTTTTTCGACTTCGGCCAGCGTGCGCTCGCGCCAGTTTTCGTCGCGGGCATAGCGGTCGGGGAAGATCTGGTACACCATGCCGCGCTCGTACCAGGCGGGGCGGTTCTCGCGGTGCTTATAGACGGTAATCTGGAAGGACGGCACCTCGGCGTAGTCGTAGGTTACGCCCTCGCCGCCGGTGCGGCCCTGCGGTGCGCCCAGACGAACCTCGGGCTGGCCCTCGATATTGCAGATAAAGCTGTACCAGATAAGACAGGGCTCGGTGCACTCCAGCTCGGCGGTAAAGATGCCGTCGCCCTCGTGCGTCATGGGATACAGAGTTTCCCCGATCTCATCGACCCAGGTTCGCAGCGTAAGCGTTGCCTGGTTGGGATCGGCATCCTCCAAAATCACCGAAAGTGCAACGGAAGTTCCAGTGGTCACAGCGCCAAACGGAGTGCGAAACTGCGGTAGACGGCTGTTGTGTATCAATCTCATAGTACGGTCCAGTTCAATAGAATCATGGCCTACGGGCCATGGGTTTTACGCCTAAGATGTAAGTATATCTGTAGTACACAGGGTGTATAAACAACATCCGTTTACCATCGGCGAACGGTTGTCCTAGAAAATCGTTTTACCACTACCTACAGAGAAGGGGCGCCCGGTTGGAGCGCCCCTTGCTTAGGGTTTGATGAGGTTTTGGATCGTCTGTGGGCTAGCGACGCTTGCGGGTGGCCGTTGCCTTGCGGACGGAGGTCTTCTTGGTCGGAGCCTTTTCCTCGGTCGAAGCGGCGGGGGAGACCGGGGCCTCCTTGGCGGGTTCGACATTTGCCGTAGCCTTCGGAGCGGTCTTGACC
>DXZO01000047.1:7393-9320 GCA_019419625.1 Collinsella sp.
TTGGTCTCCTCTTTGACGGCGGCGGGCATAGCCTCTGCCTTAGGAGCGGCAGCCTTTGCCGTGGTCTTCTTGGCCGTCGTCGTTGCGCGCTTGCGCGTGGTGGTCTTGGCGGTCGGCTTGGCCTCGGCAGCTGCCTCCTCGACCTTAACGGCGGGTTTTGCGGCAGCCTTCGGGGCGGTTTTAGCCGCGGTGGCCTTGGTCGTCGTCGATTTCGTTGTTGTGGTCTTCTTGGCAGCTGTTGCCTTCTTGGCGGTCGCGGTCGTCTTCTTGGCAGCGGTCTTTGCCGGAGCCTTGGCGGCCGGTTTGGCCTCAGCGACCTTGGCCTTTACCTCGGGAGCAGCCTCGGCCTCGGCGGCCTTCTTGGCAGCGGCGGTCGTGCGCTTGCGCGTGGTCGTTGTCTTGGCAGCCGTTGTTTTAGTCGCGGCGGCCTTGACCGTCGTAACCTTCTTAGCGGTCGTCTTACGGGTCGTGGTCTTCTTAGCTGCGGGCTTTGCAGCGGGCTTGACCTCGTCCTCTGCCTCAAGAGCAACCTCAGCCTTCACCTTAGGATCGGCCTTAACGGGCTCAGCCTCAACCGGCTTCTCTTCGGCCTTGGGCTCCTCAGCGGCCACCGGCTCAGCAACAGCCTCAGGCTCGTCGACAACAGCCGCCGGCCTCTCAATCTCCGGATGCATAAAGAAGTACAGGTCCAGATACTGATCGGCCGAGCGCGTCCAGCTAAAGTCCTGGCTCATGGCCTGCGTGACCAGCTGGTTCCAGGCATCGCGGTTGTCCCAGAACAGGCGTGCCGCGCGGAATACCGCATCGCCCATCTCGTCGCCGTTAAAGTTACTAAACGAGAAGCCCGTGCCCTCGCCGGTAAACTCGTTATACGGGATCACGGTGTCCTTCAGACCACCGGTCTCGCGCACGATGGGCAGCGTGCCGTAACGCATGGCGATGATCTGCGACAGGCCGCAGGGCTCAAACTTCGAAGGCATCAGGAACATGTCGGCTGCGGCATACATACGCTGCGACAGCGCAGGATCGAACTCGATGCGCGCGGCCATGGTGCCGGGGTACTTGTCCTGGAAGTAGCGCAGGCCGTCCTCGTAGTCGCGGTCGCCGGTGCCCAGCACCGCCACCTGCACGCCGCCAGCCAGGATGCGGTCGAGCGCGTACATTACCAGATCCAAGCCCTTCTGGCGCGTCAGACGCGTGACCATGACCATGAGCGGACGGTCGTCGCGAACCTCGAGCCCCAGCTCTTCCTGCAGCTTGGCCTTGCACACGGCCTTGCCGGAACGGTCCTCAACCGTGTAGTTGGCGGCAATGCGCTTGTCAGTCGCCGGGTCAAAGCCTGCCACGTCAATGCCGTTCAAAATGCCCTGTAGCGCATAGGAGCGCTCGCGCAGCACACCGTCCAGGCCCTCGCCAAATTCGGGCGTCTGGATCTCGTTGGCATAGGTGGGGCTCACCGTGGTGATGGCATCGGCATAGCGCAGCGCGCCCAGCATGTAGTTGATGCTGCAGGCGTCGCAACGCAGCTGCGAGGCGGCCGCCGGAATATGCGCCACGCCCAGGATGTCCTCCATCACGGTGTCGCTAAACTGGCCCTGGAACGCCACGTTGTGGATCGAGAACACGGTCTTGACGCGGTCGTACAGCGGCAGGCCCTGGTAGAACTCGCGCAAGAACACGGGCGCCAGTGCCGTCTGCCAGTCGTTGCAGTGCAGGATGTCGCACTCAAAACCGGCCGGCAGGTGCTGCAGACTCTCGGTGATAGCCTTGGAGAAGAATGCAAAGCGCTCGCCGTCATCAAAGAAGCCGTACGGATAGTCGCGCGCAAAGTAGCGCTCGTTGTCGATGAACATATAGGTGACGCCGTCGTGCTCGAGCTTCTCGAGACCGCAGTACTCGTTGCGCCAGCCCAGGCTCACGTAAAAGT
>DXZO01000047.1:9330-20535 GCA_019419625.1 Collinsella sp.
ATGGTGGCGTACTTGGGCACCATGACGATGACCTCGGCGCCGGCGCGCACAAGCGCCGCGGGCAGCGAGCCCGCCACGTCGCCCAGGCCACCGGTCTTTACAAACGGTGCGCACTCGGCCGAGGCAAACACGATCTGCATCTTTTTGCTGGAATCTGCCATATTGTCTCCCATGTTGCAATTCGAGAATAGCCGCCTGGCGCTAACCGGGCGGCTATTCTACATGTTACGAGCGATGTTGCGGTGTCAACGTTAACGTACGATGGTGGTGTCGGAAGTTAACGGAGCCTTGCCCAGCACCAGGATGTTCTCGGGCGTGCCGCGAAGCTCGGTGTTGGTGGGAACCACGTTGTTCTTGTCCAGAATGGCATTCTCGACGCGTGCGCCGCTCTTGATGATGCAGCTCTGGTTGATGATCGAGTTGGTGACCGACGCACCTTCCTCGACCACGACGCCGCGCGACAGGATCGAGTTGCGCACGGTGCCCTTGATGATGCAGCCGGCCGAGATGATCGAGTTGCACGCGTGGCTGCCGGTCGCATAGCGCGAAGGCGGCACGTCGTGAGCCTTGGTCAGGATCGGGCGCTCGGGATCGAAGAGCTGATCGGCCACGGTCTGGTCGAGCAGGTCCATGCTACGGCGATACAGCGACCTCTCGCTAAACACGCCCACGACCTCGCCCTTGTACTCGTAGCTGCACACGTCGATGTTACCAAAGTCGCCCTGGAGTGCCTCGAGCAGGTCCAGATAGTCGGCGGCCTGGTAGTGGTCGATAATCTCGAGCAGCGTCTCGCGGTTGACGATGCAGCAGTCCATAGACGCGTTGTCGCCGTACGCGACGCCGGCGCTGACGCCCGTCAGACGGCCGTTCTCGTTAATCTCGAGCTTGGTCTCGTCATCGACATTGCGCGTGGCCTTGCAGTACACCACGGTCATCTGGGCACCGGAGTTCTCGTGCGCCTCGATGATGGTGTTGAGGTCCATGTTAAAGATGATGTTGGTGCCCATCATCACAACATAGGGCATTTCAGAGCGCTGGAACAGCGTCTTGTTGGAGATGATGTCGCGCAGCAGGAAGCGCATGCCGCCCTTGGTGGTGCCATATGCGTTGCCGGGCACCATGAACAGGCCGCCCTTCTTGCGGTCCAGGCCCCAGTCCTTGCCCGAGCCCACATGGTCGATCAGCGAGCGGTAGTTGCCCGGCATGACGACGCCGACGGTCTTAATGCCGGCATTCATCATGTTGGACAGCGGGAAGTCGATCAGGCGGTAGCGGCCCAAAAACGGAACGGACGCGATGGGGCGGTCCTTGAGCAGCACGCTGCCGTAGGTCGAAGAGTAGTTAGCGGTGATATAACCGATGGCCTTGCGATTGATCATCGGATCATTCCCCCTTCCCGATAACGACGTCATTTCCAACGACGGCCGTATCCTTGGTGGTATCGACAGAGCCGAGCTTCACGCCCTCTTCGACCGTGGAGTTCTCGCCCAAAATAGCGCGGCAGATATGCGCGCCGCTCTTAACGTGCGCACCCGGCAGCAGCACGGAGTCCTCGACCACGGCGCGCTCCTCGATGATGACATCGGTCGAAAGAATCGAGTGGCGAGCGGTGCCGTAGATTTTGCAGCCGTTGGAAACCAGGCAGTCGTCCAGGCGGCCGTCCGGGCCAATGTAGTGCGGCGGGCGCGTGGTGATGTTGGACATGATGGGGAAGTTCTTGTCAAACAGATCGAACTCGGGGTTGTTGCCCAGCAGGTCCATCGAGGTCTCGTGGAAGCTGGCGATGGTGCCGACGTCCTTCCAGAAGCCGTGGAACTCGTAGCTGTACAAGCGCTTGTTCTCGCCGAGCAGCTTGGGGATGATGTCCTTGCCAAAGTCGTGGCTCGAGCGCTGGTCCAGAGCGTCCTCCTCGAGCGCCTCGATCAGCACGTCGGCCGAGAAGATGTAGATGCCCATGGACGCGAGGTTCGAATCGGGCTTCTCGGGCTTCTCGGTGAACTTGGTGATGCGGCCGTCCTCGGGGTCGGTGGTCAGGATGCCAAAGCGGCTGGCCTCCTCCCACGGTACGGGCATAACGCTCACCGTGAGGTCGGCGTTGTTCTCAATGTGCGTCTTGAGCATCTTGCGGTAATCCATGCGATACAGGTGATCGCCCGAAAGAATCAGGACGTACTTGGGGTCGTTGGCCTTGATGTAGTCGAGGTTCTGCGTAATGGCGTCGGCCGTGCCCGCATACCAGGCGCCACCGGTCTGCGTCTCATACGGCGGCAGGATCGACACGCCGCCGTCGCGGCTGTCCAGATCCCACGCCTCGCCGGAGCCCACATAGGCATGCAGCAGGTAGGGGCGATACTGCGTCAGAACGCCCACCGTGTCGATGCCCGAGTTGGAGCAGTTGGAGAGCGAAAAGTCGATAATGCGGAACTTGCCACCAAAGCTAACCGCCGGCTTAGCGATCTTTTGGGTGAGTGCCCCCAATCGACTGCCCTGTCCTCCTGCGAGGAGCATCGCGATGCATTCTTTCTTACTCATCGATTTCTCCTTCTGTCCTCGATGTTCCTAAACCCATTAGCGACGGGCGCGGCGCTCGGTCGCGCCCGTCGAATAATGCCGTGCGGCAAAGGGAGCTCGCGCGCCTTTAAGCGTGCCAGATCTCGTCGCGGTACTCGCGAATGGTGCGGTCGCTCGAGAACCAGCCGGAGGAGGCGGTGTTGAGCAGGGCCTTGCGGTTCCAGGTCTCCTGGTCGCCGTAGCTGTTCGTGAGCTTCTCCCAGGCGTCGACGTAACTGCGGAAATCGGCCATGACCAGGTCGGGGTCGTTGTTGTTCATGAGTTCGTTGTAGATGCTCTCGAAGTTGCCCGAAAGACCCGCAAAGGTGTTGTCCTTGAGCTCGTCCATCACGCGGCCCAGGCGCTCGCGGTCGCCGTTGAGCGTATCCCATGCAAAGTAGCTGTTGGATGCCCAGAGCTGCTCGACCTCGGGAGCGGTCAGACCAAAGATGGCCTCGTTCTCGCGACCGGCCAGGTCGGCGATCTCGATGTTGGCGCCGTCGAGGGTGCCCAGCGTAATGGCGCCGTTCATCATGAGCTTCATGTTGGACGTGCCCGAGGCCTCCTTGCCGGCCGTGGAGATCTGCTCCGAGATCTCGGCGGCGGGGTAGATGAGCTGGGCGTTGCTCACGCGGAAGTTGGGGATAAAGCAGACCTTCATGACCTCGTTGACGCGCGGGTCGTTGTTGATAACGTCAGCCACGGAGTTAATGAGGCGGATGGTCTCCTTGGCAAAGGTGTAGCTCGAGGCAGCCTTGCCGCTAAAGATGAAGGTCGTCGGCGTCACGTGGAAGTTGGGATCGGCGATGCGGCGGTTGTAGATGTCCATCACCTTCATGATGTTCATGAGCTGGCGCTTGTAGGCGTGGAAGCGCTTCACCTGAACATCGAAGACGGTGTTGGGGTCGATGACCAGACCGGTCTCGGCCTTAACGTAGGCGGCCAGGCGCTCCTTGTTGGCGCGCTTGGAGGCACCCACGGCCTTCAGGAACTCGGTGTCGTCCTTAAACTCCTTGAGTTTCTCCAGCTCAAAGGCGTCCTTAAGCCAGCCATCGCCAATGGCCTCGGTCACAAGCTTTGCGTAGGTGGGGTTGGCCTCGGCAAAGAAGCGACGGTGCGAGATACCGTTGGTCTTGTTGTTGAACTTCTCGGGCGTCAGGGCATAGAAGTCCTTGAGCACGATGTTCTTGATGATGTCGGAGTGGATCTTGGCCACGCCGTTGACGCTGTGGCTGCAGATCACGGACAGGTTGGCCATGCGAATCTCGCCGTCCCACAGGATGGCGGTCTGGCGCAGACGCTCCTGCCAGCCCTCCTGCGTGGTGTCGAACGACTCGTGCCAACGACGGCTGATCTCGTCGATGATCTGGTACACGCGGGGGAGGAGCTTGGAGAACGTGCCGATCGGCCACTTCTCCAGAGCCTCGGGCAGGATGGTGTGGTTGGTGTAGCTCACGACCTGCGTCACGATGTTCCAGGCGTCGTCCCACTCGAGCTTCTTCTCGTCGATGAGGATGCGCATGAGCTCGGGGCCGCACATGGCGGGGTGCGTGTCGTTGGTGTGGATGGCCACAAACTGCGGCAGCAGCTCCCAGTTCTCGCCGTGCTCCTTCTCAAAGGTGTCGAGCAGACTGTAGATGCCGGCCGAGACAAACAGGTATTCCTGCTTCAGGCGCAGCAGACGGCCGTGCTCGCCGGCGTCGTTGGGGTAGAGGATGGCGCTAATGGCCTCGGCCTCGGCGCGCTCGGCATCGGCCAGTGCGTAGTCGCCGCGGTTGAAGGCCTCCAGATCGAAGTGCTCCTCGACCGGCTCGGCAGCCCAGACGCGCAGCTTGTTGACGGTCTCGCCGGCATAGCCCACGACGGGGATGTCATAAGGAACGGCCAGGATGTCCTGCGTGTCCACCGTGCGATAGAACGTGCGGCCGTTCTCCTCAAAGCCCTCTACATGGCCACCAAACTTAATGGTCACGGCCTTATCCTGACGACGGACCTCCCAGGGATACCCGTGGGTGAGCCACTCGTCGGTGGCCTCAACCTGGCTGCCGTTGACGATCTCCTGCTTAAACAGGCCGTAGCGGTAGCGCATGCCGTTGCCGTAGCCGGCAATGCCCTCGGCTGCCATGGAATCCAGAAAGCATGCGGCCAGACGGCCCAGGCCGCCGTTGCCCAGCGCCGGATCGGGCTCCTGGTTCTCGATGACGGACAGGTCAAAGCCCATGTCGTCGAGCGCCTCGGCGACCATGTCGCGCACGCCAAAGTTGAGCAGGTAGTTGTCGAGCAGGCGGCCGATCAAAAACTCGATCGAGAAGTAGTACACGCGCTTCTTGCCCTCGGCGGTGGCGCGGGCGTCACTCTTGGTGGCAACGGTGCGCGCCTTCTCGGCCACGAGCTTGGCCAGGGCGTTAAAGCGGTCCAGGTCGCTGGCGGCCTCGACGCTCTTGCCGCTGATGCTCATAACGGCATCGCGATAGAGCTCGGTAAACTCCTGCTTGTTGTCGAAGATCTTATTCATACGTTCCTTTCCCCCGGGGATGTTTCTCCCGGAACGGTTATGACATGTATCCTACGCCCCGGCGGGGCGGGTAATTACAGTGGTAACGCCTTTGTTACGCTTTCTTAGCAGGAGCCTTAGCGGCAGCTGCCTTAGCCTTGGGAGCGGCCTTTTTGGTGGCTGCCTTTTTGGCCGTGGTGGACTTGGCCGAAGCCTTGGCAGCGGGCTTGGCAGCGGGCTTGGCAGCCTTCGCCTTGGCCAGAGCCTTCTTAGCAGCCGCGGGCTTGGGCTTTACCGACGACGCGCGCTTGCGAGTAGCCTTCTTGGGCTCCTCGACCACGGGCGGCTTATAGCTGCTGGGGCCGCGGCGCTTAAGCACCACGCCTGCCAGGCCGGGCACCTTAATCTCAATGGAGTCCATCTGCCCGTTCCAGGGATAGGGCTCGCTCGAGCAGGTGTAAGGCTCCTCGCCCGCATAGCCGCTGCCGCCAAACTCGGGACGGTCGGAATCGAAGATGACCTCCCAGTCACCCTCGCGCGGCACGCCAACACGGAAGCTCTCGTAGCTCGCCGGGTCAAAGTTGATCAGGATCACCAGATCGTCATCGACGTCCTCGCCCTGGCGCACAAAGCTCACGATGGACTGCTTGGAGTTGTCCGCATCGATCCAGGTAAAGCCGTCGTCGGTGTAGCCGCGCTCGTACAGGGCCGGCTCGGCAGTGTACAGGTGGTTAAGCGCCTTGATAAACGCCTGATGATGACGGTGGGTCTCGTACTCCTCGGTCAGGAACCACTGGATGGACTCGTAATAGCGCCACTCAATAAACTGGCCGATCTCGTTGCCCATAAAGTTGAGCTTGGCGCCGGGGTGCGTCATTTGGTAGAAAGCCAGCGTGCGAAGGCCGGCAAACTGGCGCCACCAGTCACCCGGCATGCGGCCGATAAGCGAGCACTTGCCGTGCACGACCTCGTCGTGGCTCAGCGGGCAGATAAAGTTCTCGGTAAAGGCATACATGATGGAGAACGTGAGCAGCCCGTGGTTGCCGGGGCGCCACGGAAAATCGGTCTGCATGTAGTGCAGGGTGTCGTTCATCCAGCCCATGTCCCACTTGTAGTGGAAGCCCAGGCCGCCGTCCTGCGGCGGGTAGGTCACGAGCGGCCACGCGGTGGACTCCTCGGCCATCATCATCACGTCGGGGAAGTGCGCCTCCACAGCGCAGTTGACCTGACGGATAAACGCGCTGGCGTCCAGGTCCTCCTCGGTACCGTACTTGTTGAACTTCTTTTGGCCGGGATCATCGATGCCAAAGTTGAGGTACAGCATGCTGGATACGCCATCCATGCGAATGCCGTCAACATGGAAGTTCTCGAGCCAATACAGTACGTTGGAGACCAAGAAGGAGCGGACCTCGCCACGGGCGAAGTCGAACTTGTGCGTGCCCCAGTTGGGGTGAATCTCGTGCTCAAACAGCATGTGGCCGTTAAAGGTGGCAAGGCCGTGGGAGTCGGCGCAAAAACCGCCGGGCACCCAGTCCATGATCACGCCGATGCCGGCCTCGTGGCACGCATCGATAAAGTGCATGAGTTGCTGCGGGTCGCCATAGCGCGACGTGGCGGCATAGTAGCCGGTCGTCTGGTAGCCCCAGGAGCCATCGAAGGGATGCTCCATGAGCGGCATGACCTCGATATGCGTATAGCCCATGTCGCGCACGTAGTCCACGAGCTCCACCGACAGGTCGTCGTAGGTGTAAAACTCGCCGCGCTGCGCGGGGAAGGGATCCATGGGGCCGGGATAGTTGCCATACTCGTCCGGCTCGCCCTGCGGCGCGTCGCCGTGGCGCTTCCACGAGCCAATATGCACCTCGTAGATGTTAAGGGGCTGCGACATGTGGTTGTGGCCGGCGCGGCGCTTGAGCCATGCGGCGTCGTTCCATTTGTAGCCATCGAGGGTCCACAGCACGCTAGCGGTACCCGGAGGGCACTCGGCCTTGAAGGCGTACGGATCGGCCTTGTATAGTTTTTCGCCCTCGTTGGTCTCGATTAAATATTTATAGAGCTGGCCTTGTTCTGCGCCAGGAATAAAGCCTTCCCAAATAGCGCTCGTATGCACGGGCACCAGCGGGTTGGCTTCTTCATCCCAGTCGTTAAATTCGCCAATGACATGCACGCTCTTTACATCGGGCGCCCAAACGCAAAAGCGCCAGCCGCGCGTACGGTTCTGCGTGTCGGGGTGCGCGCCCATCTTTTCCCAGCTGCGCTCCCACGTGCCGATGCCAAATAGATAGACATCGTCCTTGGTGAGCTCCGGTGCGTGCGGGGCGGCTTTACGGGTTGCGGGCTTTTTAGCCGTTGGCTTTAGCTTTGTATCGCTCACGTTTGATCCCATCATGACGCGGCAGCGTGTTGCCTTGGTGACTAGATGCGAAAGGTCCAAGGCTGCACGAATCGAAGGGACGGCGATAGCTCTATGATTCGTTCCACCTCGCGTGCTCGGTGGAACTTTCGGCAGAAACTACGATAACACCTGTACGTTACTTTTATGAAGGAAAGTGGTTTTTGGGCGGCGTTTAATCGGTAAGCGCCATGTTTAGACCACTGGCAGAATTGCGATGGTAAAACTCTTGACAGTTTTACCAATAAGGGTTTTTTGATTGTTGGTTTGACGTTTGGTAAAACGTTTTTAGCAGGTTGTTTACCATTTGACATCGAAAGGTACATTTATGTCCCAGACCGCCGCTCCCAATGTCGCTTTTATTTTCGATTGCGACGGCACGCTGGTTAATAGCACCCCCGTTTGGGCCTATGCCCAGCCCGAGTTATTACACCGCCACGGAGTTGACGTGACGGTCGACGATTTTGCCCAGTTTGAGCATTTGTCGCTCGAGGACGAGTGCCAGGCCTACCACGACACCTGGGGCATTGGAGCGAATGGCGAGGAGCTGTATCGCGAGCTGAGCGACATCCTGATCGATGGGTACTCCAAGGTGCCGCCGCGCGAGGGGCTCCTGGCATTTTTGGAGCAGACGAAGGCGGCGGGCATTGCCTTGTGCGTTGCCACGTCCACGCCGGCCGAGCTGGTTAAGTCTGCGCTTGCGGGCGCCGGGCTCGACGCGTACATGGAGTTTGTTACCACGACGGGCGAGGCAGGACGCTCCAAACAGTTCCCCGACGTATACGAGCTGGCGCTGCGCCGCCTAGAAGAGCGCCACGGGCACAAGTTTGAGCGCGCGTGGGTGTTTGAGGACGCCGTCTTTGGCCTAAAGAGTTCTGGGGTCGCCGGCTTTAAGCGTGTAGGTATTTATGACCCGCACGGCCGCATGAAGCGCGACGATGTGCGCGCCAACTGCGATATCTTTATCGACAGCTACGAGGAGCTGGATCTGGCCCGCGTGCTGGCGTTTGAGGGATAGGCGAGGGCTGTGGCTTGTAAGGTATTAGTGGTCTGTGGTTCGCCCGTGGTGGCGAGCGCGGATCTGCTACGTCAGCTAGCGGGAGAGTGCGGCCACATTGTTGCCGTGGACCGCGGGCTCGACGCGCTGCTTGGCGCGGGACTGGGCTGCGACGTATATGTAGGGGATGCCGATACGGTGAGCGATACAGGTCGCGCGCTGGTCGATGCTGCCACCGACTTTGAAGTTGAGCGCCACGACCCGTACAAGGACTATACCGACCTGGCTCTGGCGCTCGATTCCGTCCGCCGTCGCTGGTCGGGTGCCGAAGTGGTTGCGACCTGCGCCACCGGCGGCCGCCCCGACATGGCCCTAAGCGTCCTAGGCTTACTAGCCAACTTCAAAGACGCCCCCGTCTGGATTGCCGAGGACGAGACCACGGCCCGCATTCTGCACGAAGGCGAATCCTGGACCATTGAGGGCGCCGAGGGCAAGACGTTCTCCATCATCGCCATTACCCCTGGGACGGTAGTAAGCGAACACGGCCTAGAATGGGAACTAGACCACAGCCCCCTAGGCTTGTTAGCCGACACGGGCATCAGCAACATAGTCCGATCCACCGCAAAGATAGCCGTCCACCAAGGAACTGCAATAGCGTATTTGTTACATGAGGGTTTTCCTGGGACGGTGGGTTAATTGACTGATTTTGACTTCGGCAAAATCAGTCAATTCAGCCCCGTCCCAGGAAAACCCGTAAGAAAAAGTTTCAACAAAAATCTCTTGCATCAAGCTAAACATTCCCCTATAGTACTACCTCGTCACGGGGGCGTAGCTCAGCTGGGAGAGCGCTTGACTGGCAGTCAAGAGGTCAGGGGTTCGATCCCCCTCGTCTCCACCATCGTGAATGCAAAGGCCTTCGGAATTTCGAAGGCCTTTTTTCATGCCAAAATACCTCGCGCCACAAACCACTTCCACACCAACAAAAAGTTGCGCAATTTATTTCCCATGTCTGTACATAGTTTGTTAGACAAACGCAATTACCAGTGCAGCTCGCTGCCCCTTTTGGACTTTAGGAACGCTTCTAATTATCGTCAGCACCCCAATAACCTGCGTCAACGTGAACAACTTCCCAAAACAACCCCCTTTAGCACGTCAAATGAACGATATGTTGTCCAACGCAGCCCAAATCAGTTTCACTAACAGCTTGTGCTAAGATAACTAACGTTACATGGGTTCAACTGTGCTCACGGCTCCAGCAAGTCACAAAGCGCAGGGTCGATCAGCATCCGGCCGTAACGGCGGTGCCAGAAACACCACGAGCTCCAATAAAGAAGTCATGCGACGTTGTTTATTTGTATTGAGTTTATTCTCAAATGCAAATAAGTATTAGATTGCATGCAATTACGTAGCAGTTCTTCAGCTGTTTGCGTGCGGTCCAGTTTTGAAATTACTTGACCGGCTCGCACGCAGTCAGCTGAGGTTGCAGGCATTCTTGCGATACGTGCTTGTGATCTCAGCGCTGCTTTTATACATACCGTTCACGGTGGGGCAGAGCCACGTGCTTGTCTGACTGGGCTCAGGGTTTGAATATGGAGCGCCTTCGCGCACAAGCGCCCTGGCGAAGCCATACCCAAACCCCGTGAGCCATACGTAAGACAGCAAGGGGGTGGTGCTCGTGTGGTATGTAATCCAGGTCATTAACGGTCGCGAAGACGTAATGCGCGAGCGCATTGAGCGTATCGTGCCGGCTGGTACCATGCAGGAGCTCTTTTATCCCCAATTTCAAACCGAGATCAAGGTACACGGCGAATGGGTCAATACGACCAAGCCGCTGTTCCCCGGTTATCTTATCTGCGACACGGCAGATACCCGTACCGTGCAACAGTATCTGCTTCGCATGGACGACTTTGCCCGGGTGCTATCCCAGGACGGTCAGTTTGTGCCGCTGGCAAAAGAAGAGGTCCAGCTTATTGGCAGCTTTACGCATAGGGGAGACCGCGTTGTGCCCATGAGCGAGGCCCTAAAAAACGGTGATCAGGTCGTAGTGACGGCAGGTCCACTGCTGGGCCACGAAGGCCTTATCAAAACCATTAACAGACGCAAAAACACTGCTTATTTGGAGCTCGACCTGTGCGGTCGACGCGTGACTACGCGCGTTGGTCTTGCCGTGCTTTCGGCCGAGCAGCGTGTAACGCGAAACCTTAAAAAGGCGATTGCCTAGCTGCGGGCGGTCACTACACAGAACAGGGAGGATCCCCGATTAGGGGACGAAGTGTTGGAAGAGAACGTGTCGGATAAAACTCAATATGCAACGGATGCGCCCGTGGGGGCGGCGCTCATTGCTCAGGCTATGGACCGACGCGAGGGCGTCGGCCGTTACAAGGCCATGCAATCCATCGTGGACTGGGATCGTTCGCGCCTGGCCTACCGCGCCGTTAAGCGCGCCTTTGACATCGTGTTCAGCGGCTGCGTGCTGGCCGTCATAGCCGTACCCAGCCTCGTGCTTGCCGCGGCCATCCGCCTAGAGAGTGAGGGCAACCCCTTCTACAGCCAGATCCGAGTGGGACAGACCCACCGCGACGGCAGCCTGTCGACCTTCCGCATGTGGAAGTTCCGCTCCATGTACAAGGACGCCGACGAGCGCCTGGCGGAGCTCAAGGAGCAGAACGAGATCGCCGGCGCCATGTTCAAGATGAAGGAGGACCCCCGCGTCACCAGGATCGGGAAGTTCATCCGCAAGCATTCCATCGACGAGTTCCCGCAGTTTCTGAA
>DXZO01000047.1:20545-22013 GCA_019419625.1 Collinsella sp.
GTCGTGGGCCCGCGCCCGCCGCTGCCGAACGAAGTCGCGGAGTACACCGAGTATGACCTGCAGAGGCTAGCAGTGAAGCCAGGCATTACGGGGCTCTGGCAAGTTACGGAGCGCAACTCCACCGGTTTCGACGGCATGGTCCGCCGGGACCTCGAATACATAGCCAAGCGCGGAGTCGTCACGGACTTCAAGATCATCCTCCTCACGGTTCTGGAGGTCTTCAACGGGAGCGATGCGTACTAATGCAGCATGTTTTCATCATCGGATCCAAGGGGATTCCGGCAAACTACGGCGGTTACGAGACGTTCGTGGAGAAGCTGACCGAGAATCAGGTTTCGCCTGACCTCAAGTATCACGTGGCGTGCGCTGTGGATTCCGCCGAGCAGGTCGGCGAGTTCGAGCACAACGGGGCGCACTGCTTCAACGTGCTGCGCAGGCCCGTCGGTGCCGCGAGGGCGATCTTCTACGACATCGACGCCCTCAAGTGGTGCATCGCCTACATTGAGGAGAACCGAGTCCAGCACCCCATCGTCTACGTGCTGGCCTGTCGCATCGGGCCGTTCTTCGGCAGGTACGTGAACAGGATCCACGCCCTTGGCGGCAAGGTCCTCGTGAACCCCGACGGGCACGAATGGAAGCGCGCCAAGTGGAGCGCGCCCGTCCGCAAGTACTGGAAGGTCTCGGAGCGCGGGATGGTCAAGCACGCCGACCTGATGGTGTGCGACTCCAAGAACATCGAGAAGTACATTCGAGGGGAGTATGCCGACCTGGACCCCGAGACGACTTTCATCGCCTACGGGGCCGACATCAGGCACTCCGCGCTCGCTGACGACGACCCCAAGTTCACCGGATGGCTCTCCGAGAAGGGCCTCGAGCCCTACGGCTACTACCTGGTTGTGGGACGCTTCGTGCCTGAGAACAACTACGAGACCATGATTCGGGAGTTCATGGCTTCCGACTCCAAGCGGGATTTCGCGCTCGTGACTGGAGTGGATGACTCCTTCCTCGCGGAGCTCGAGCGGAAGACGCACTTCAAGTCCGACCCACGCATCAAGTTCGTCGGGACCGTCTACGACCAGGAGCTCCTGAAGAAGATTCGCGAGAAAGCATACGGCTACTTCCACGGCCATGAGGTGGGGGGCACCAACCCGAGCCTCCTGGAGGCGCTGGCGTCCACGCGCCTTAACCTCCTTCTCGACGTCGGCTTCAACCGCGAGGTCGCCGAGGACTCGGCTCTGTATTGGAGTAAGGGATCCGGAGACCTGGCTGAACTTATTAACCGTGCGGACATGATGGACTCAAACTCGATCGAGGAGCTCGATACGGCATCGACCTCCGTTATCCGCGACCGGTATTCGTGGCGGTTCATCACCGACAGCTACGAAGGCCTTTTCCTCGGAAGGCAATAGCAATATGAAAGGCATCATCCTCGCCGGCGGGTCCGGCACGCGCCTGTACCCGCTCACGC
>DXZO01000048.1 GCA_019419625.1 Collinsella sp.
GCCCTTACCGGTGGCGAGTTCTATCAACAGAGAGGAACCGGATACTGATGATTTCCCAGCTCCATGGAACGCTTGTCGAGGCCACGATGAGCTCGGCCGTCGTCGACGTGTCGGGCGTTGGCTTTGAACTCGGCATCTCGGGCAGCACTGCGGCCACGTTGCCGACGCCCGGCGGCGAGGTCCGCCTCTACACGCGTATGCAGGTGCGCGAGGACGCCATGACACTTTTCGGTTTTTCTTCAAAGGATGAGCGCACGATGTTCGACCGGCTCGTGTCCGTCTCGGGCGTTGGCCCGCGCTTGGCGCTCGCCGTACTTTCCACCTATACCGTGGGACAGCTGTATTCCCTGGTGATGGCCGAGGACGACAAGGGCATGGCCAAGGTGCCCGGCGTGGGCAAAAAGACCGCCCAGCGCCTCATCTTGGAGCTCAAGAGCACCTTTGCCAAGGACAAGGGCTTTGTGCCGGTCGATGCGATCCCCGGTCAGGTTGCGATGCCCGTGCCCGCCGCCGCTCCTTCGGCGATCGATGACGCCCGTGCGGCACTCCTTTCCATGGGCTTTAGCCCGCAGGAGACCGATGTCGCTCTGAGCGGGTATGATGGGCAGGATATGCGTGTCGAGGATTTGCTCGGCGCGGCGCTTAAGCGACTCGGAATGGATGCGTGATGTGGGAAGCCGATGACTCTCAGGACCTGTGGGCGACGCCCGGCAACTCGCCGGCGGCATCCATGGCGCACGGCGAGCGCATGGTGGGCTCGGAGCTGACGGCCGAGGACCTCGATGTCGATCGCACTTTGCGCCCCCAGCGCCTGGACGATTACTGCGGCCAGGAGCATATCAAGCAGAGCCTGCGCGTGTTGATCGAAGCGGCGCAGAGCCGTGGCGAGACGCTCGACCACGTGATCTTCTCGGGCCCTCCGGGTCTGGGCAAGACCACGCTGGCTACGGTTATCGCCAACGAGCTGGGCGCTCAGATCAAGACCACGAGTGGCCCTGCCATCGCGCGCACCGGCGACCTGGCAGCCATCCTTACTAACTTGCAGCCGGGTGATGTGCTGTTTATCGACGAGATCCACCGCCTCAACCGTTCGGTCGAGGAGGTCCTGTACCCCGCGATGGAGGACTTTGCCCTCGATATCGTGATTGGCAAGGGTCCGGCGGCGCGCTCGATTCGCCTGGATATTCCCAAGTTTACGCTGGTGGCGGCAACGACCCGCTCAGGCATGTTGACCGGCCCGTTGCGCGACCGCTTTGGCATTTCATATCGCCTGGATTACTACACGGTCGAGGAACTCGCGCAGATTGTTACGCGCTCGGCGACTATCCTGGGCGTGACGATCGACCATCCCAGTGCACTCGAGATCGGCTCGCGTTCGCGCGGCACGCCACGTCTTGCCAACCGCCTGCTCAAGCGCGTGCGCGATTACGCACAGGTGCGCGGCAACGGCCCCATCGAGCTCGATATCTGTCGCCAGGCGCTCGAGTTCTTCGAGATCGATGAGCTCGGTCTGGACTGGATGGATATTCGCATTTTGGAGACGCTCGCTAAGACGTTCTCCGGTCGTGCCGTGGGACTTACGACCCTTGCCAGCGCGGTGGGCGAGGACCCGGGCACGCTCGAGGATGTCTATGAGCCGTATCTGCTGCAGTGCGGGTTGATGATTCGTACGCCGCAGGGCCGTCAGGCAACCCTTCGCACCTTTGAGCACCTGGGGATTGAACCTACCGTTTAGGGCGCTTTGTTTTGGCGGGCTGTTGGGCTATCGCTGGGCATCGGGTAAACATA
>DXZO01000049.1 GCA_019419625.1 Collinsella sp.
AAATGCCAATCCCAACGAACAGTAGCGGCTTGCTCGCGCTCGGCTCCAGCAGCATACAAGACGAAAAAAGCCCAGACCACCAAGGGGTCCGGGCTTAATAAACGATGGTGCTCCATGGCGGATTCGAACCGTCGACCTTGGGATTAGAAGTCCCCTGCTCTATCCAACTGAGCTAATGGAGCAAATAATCGCACGCCCAAGCAAGCGCAAGCCTGTCAGGCGCAAGTAATTATAACCTAGTTGAACTGCTCGCGATACGCCTTACAAACCTCATCGACCGGACCGTCCATGCGAAGGTCACCCTTCTCAATCCAAACGGCACGCTGACAGATGCGCTCGACCTGCTCCATGGAGTGCGAAACGAACAGAACCGTCACGTCGCCGCTCTGGATAAAGTGCTGGATACGGTCCTCACACTTCTGCTGGAAGAACACGTCACCGACGGACAGCGTCTCGTCAACGATCAGAATATCGGGCTCGGTAATCGTCGCGATTGCAAAGGCGATACGCGCCACCATGCCCGAGGAGAAGTTCTTAAGCGGCATATCGACAAAGTTCTGCAGCTCGGCAAACTCAATAATGCCGTCAAAGTTGGCGTCGATGAACTCCTTGGTATAGCCGAGCAGGGCGCCGTTCAGATAGATGTTCTCGCGGGCGGTCAGCTCGGGGTCAAAGCCGGCACCAAGCTCAATCAACGGCGCGATGTTACCGTGCACCTTAACGCTGCCCTCGCTAGGCTCAAGCACGCCAGCGATAATCTTGAGCATCGTAGACTTGCCGGAACCATTGGTGCCAACCAGGCCGACAACTTCGCCGCGATGAATCTCGAACGAAATGTGCTTAAGCGCCCTAAACTCCTCAAAGAACAGCTCGTGCTTGGCGAGCTTGATGAAGTACTCCTTGAGGTTGGTCAGCGACTCAGACGCCATGTTAAAGATCATGGTGACGTCGTCGACCTCGACAGCCAGAGGCTGCTCGCTGTAATCAACAACAGATTCAGTCATCACAGCACTCCTTAGATGTAGAGGATAAATTTGCGCTCGGACTTATGGAACACGGTGTAGCCGATAACAAGCGCAAGGACCGCCCAAGCAACGCACATACCAAACGTCATGAGCGAGGGCGTAGTCTGGAACAGAAAGATATCGCGCATAAACTGCAGGTAGTTGAACATGGGGTTCGCATACATCAAGATACGCACGAGATGCGGCATTTGCGCAATATAGTCAGTCGTCCAGAAGATGGGCGTAATGTAAGTCCACGCCGTAATGACGACGCTCCATAGATGCATAACGTCGCGGAAAAAGACCGTAAGAGCAGAGAGCATCATGCCCAGGCCCATGCAGAAGCACATAAGCAGCAGCAGGCAAACCGGCAGCAGAATGAGGTGCCAAGAAGGCATAACGCGGAACCACAGCATGACGATGGCGACGGCGACCAGCGAGAAGGCAAAGTTGACCAGCGAGAAGAGCACCTTCTGCACCGGGAAGACCCAGCGGTGCACCTTAACCTTCTTGAGCAAAGGGGCAGCACCCACGATCGACGTCAGGGCCTGGTTCGTAGACTCGGACATGACGGCAAAGGTAATGTTACCCACGATCAAGTACAGCGGGTACATCTCGGGCGTCATTGAGCCATTGCGGCCCTGGCCAAAAATCGTCGAGAACACGATGGCCATAACAATCATCATCAGCAACGGGTTGAGCACCGACCACGCGACGCCCAGAACGCTACGGCGATACTTGATCTTAAAATCCTTGGTAACCAGCTGACGAAGGATAAACGCGTCCTTCTCAAATTCGTTCTTAGCAAACGTCGCAGGCAGACTGCGAGTTTCTTGTTGCTTTGTCTGATCCGACACGGATGCAACTCCCTTACTCGTAATCGTTGACAAACGAACAGTATAGACCCGACAGCCATGCAAACGATTCGCGCAACAAAACTGGAGAACTAACCCACATCTTAGGATGCCAAGCCCAAACGGCTATACTGCAAAGGATTGAATATATAAGGAGCATTGAGTGAATTCTGAATCCATCGCCGTCATCATCCCTTGCTACAACGAAGCGCTCACGATCGGTAAGGTCATCGACGACTTTCACCGCGAGCTTCCGCAAGCGACGGTCTATGTCTATGACAACAACTCATCGGACGATACCTCACGCATCGCTACCGAGCACGGCGCCACGGTCCGCTTTGAGCCCCGCCAGGGAAAGGGCAACGTTTGCCGCCAGATGTTTCGCGATATCGACGCCGATTGCTACCTGATGGTCGACGGAGACGACACCTACCCCGCCGAGGCGGCCAAAACCCTCTGCGAGCCCATCCTTAACGGCACGGCCGACATGACCGTAGGCGACCGCCTTTCCAACGGCACCTACTCCGAGGAGAACAAGCGCGCCTTCCATGGCTTTGGCAACAATCTGGTCCGCGCCATGATCAAGTGGATCTATGGCTACAGCTTCGATGACGTCATGACCGGCTACCGCGCCATGAGCCGCCCGTTTGTTAAAACTTTTCCCGTGCTTTCCGAGGGCTTCCAGATCGAAACCGAGCTCTCGATCCACGCCGTCGACCACCGCTGGCGCATCAAAGATGTGCCCATCGAGTACCGAGACCGTCCGGAAGGCTCCGAGTCCAAGCTCAATACCGTGAGCGACGGCATTAAAGTCGTTGCGATGATCGGCACGCTGTTCAAGGACTACCGCCCGCTGAAGTTCTTCAGCCTCGTCGCGCTTCTGTTTGCGGTGATCGGCCTCGCCCTGGGCATGCCCATAGTTGTCGAGTATTTCCAGACCGGCCTCGTTCCGCGCTTCCCCACCGCTATGCTCGCCGCGTCGTTTATGTTCCTATGCAGCCTGAGCCTTGCAACCGGATTCATCCTGGATTCTGTAGCAAAGGTCGAAAAAAAGCAGTGGGAGGTCAACGTGTACAGCAAATACGCCTACGACGACCAGCCCGGCCACCCTACTTCCAATCCAAACGAGAGGTAAACCACCATGCCGCTCATCTCCATTGTCGTGCCGTGCTACAACGAGCAGGAATCGCTTCCGATCTTTCTCAAAGAGCTCGATAGCGTCGTTCGCATCATGACCCAGCAAGACCCCTGCATCTCCTTTGAAGCCGTCCTCATCGACGACGGCTCGGCAGACAAAACGCTTTCCGTCATGAAGGCGCAAGCCGCGGCGGCGCATCCATACGCCATCCGCTGGCACTCTTTCTCGCGCAACTTTGGCAAGGAGGCGGCACTGTTTGCCGGACTCCAACATGCAAAGGGTGACTATGTCGCCACCATGGACGCCGACATGCAGGACCCGCCCTCGCTGCTGCCGCAGATGTATGAGATCTTGCAAACCGAAGACTACGACAACGTCGCTACGCGCAGGACCACCCGTAAAGGCGAGCCTCCAATCAGGTCGTTCTTCGCCCGCATGTTCTACAAGATCATCAACCGCATTTCCAATGCGGACATCGTAGACGGCGCACGCGACTTTAGGCTCATGAAGCGACCTATGGTCAACGCTATCGTCTCCATGGGAGAATATAACCGATTTTCCAAGGGCATTTACGGCTGGGTGGGCTTCAAGACTAAATGGCTCCCCTACGTAAACGTCAACCGCGTGGCCGGCGAGACCAAGTGGAGCTTTTGGTCGCTGCTCCTCTATTCCATCGACGGCATCGTCGCGTTTTCCACGGCACCGCTCTCCCTCGCCGCCCTCACGGGTATCGTTTTCTGCCTCATCGCTATTCTGGGATTCGTCGTCATCCTAGTCAAAACACTCGTTTGGGGTGACCCCGTCGGCGGATGGCCGTCGCTCGCCTGTCTCATAATGCTGTTTGGCGGCATGCAGCTTCTGTGCTTAGGAATCATCGGTGAATACTTGGCAAAAACCTACTTGGAAACCAAGCGACGTCCCATCTATATCATTCGAGAATCCAACGAGGAATCTGATGACACGGTCCAATAAATGCACGTTCAAGAATGTGGCATTCTATGCTGCCTGCTTTGCGTTTTCCGTCGCGCTCTTTGTCGCACTTGCAGCGGCGGGGCACGTCTGCCCCTTTGGCGACAACTCGTTTCTCGCTAGCGACCTCAAGTACCAGTACATCGACTTCTTTGCTTGGTTCCGGCGCGTCCTTTTGGGCGAGGAGAATCTTCGCTACTCCTTTTCTCAGGGACTGGGCATGAACACGTGGGGGCTCTATAGCTACTATCTCGCCAGCCCCTTTAACCTGCTCTGCGTACTGTTTCCTCAAGACAAGCTGACGCTCTTTGTGTTTGTTATCACCGCGCTCAAGCTCGGCTGCATCCACATCAGCAGCGCCTGGTTCCTGCAAAAGCGCTTTGGCCTACCCAAGCCCGCAGCATTCCTGCTTTCCCTCTCGTTCACATTTTGCAGCTGGACCATCAGCAACCTGCGCAACCCGCTTTGGATCGATTGCCTCATCCTGCTGCCCATCTGCGCCTACGGATGCTACGAGCTCATCCGCAAGCAGCGCATGATCTGCCTCGTCATCGCAACGGCGCTCAATGTCATGTTCTGCTGGTATACGGCCTACATCAGCATCCTGTTCCTCTGCATCTTCGTATTGGTCGAATTTATCGATTTTGTTACAGAAGAAGGATTTAGCTGGAAGCTCATGCTCGATCGGGCCCTGCGATTCGCCGGGGGCATCGCGCTTGGACTGCTCCTGTCCGCCTGGACCTTTTTGCCGACCATCCTTGCCATGTCCAAGGGCGGTCCCGTTCTGGCGCTCGGCCCCCTACTTAAAACCAGCCTCAAGTCGCTCATCAGGGGCTTTCTTCCCTGCATGTGGGTAAACAACGATAGCACACCGCAGTTCTATTGCGGCATCATCATGATGCTGCTTGCGGCGAGCTTGCTGGTTAACCGCACGGTTTCAATCAAGACGCGTATCGCAACACTCGTCGTCACGATAACCCTAGTCGCAAGCTCCGTTTTGAGCCCGCTCGAGTACATCTGGTGCGGCATGCGCGTTCCTAACGGATTCTACTCGCGCACGGCCTTTTTGCTTAGCTTCTTTGCGCTGTGGGCCGCAGGATACGCGTTGCAGAAACTCAATGAGCGGCCAACATTACGTCGAGCCCATCGTCCGGCCATCATCATGCCGCTCCTGGCGCTCACGGCAATTGAACTATTTGCCAACGCCCATGTTATGTGGAACCAGCTGTACACAGGCTATTCCGAAGAAGCCAACAGCGCCTATGTCGCCACCGCAACCAACACGATCACAGCCATTCAAAGCCAGGATTCGGCGTCTTTCTACCGCATCGACCGTACGATTACGCGCGCCGATAGCGCCGCCCTCAACGAAGGCCTGGCGCTTGGATACAACCAACTGTCTTCATATTCGTCGGCAAACAACCCACAAGCAATTGCACTGCTCAACTCCCTTGGATACAGCAGTGTCGGCGAGTTTTCGACCCGTTATGCCGAGCCCATTCTTGCCGTCGATGCCCTACTGGGAGTCAAGTATGCCATCGCCGAGCACGCGCCCGTGGGATACACGGCAATGCCAGAGCTGGCCGGCTCAGCAAACTCGGTATACAAGAACCCCTTCGCGCTCAGTCTTGGTATTGCGGCATCTAGAGACATCCAAAACTGCACGCTAGACGGCGAGAACCCCTTCGAGAAACAAAACGATCTATATGGCAAAATCCTAGGCCGCAAGATTGAACTCTATACCAAGATTGAAGCCACACAGACACTGGACAGCCAGAACTTAAGGCAGTGGAACGTCACCGTGCCGTCGGGTTCCATCGGGTATCTCTACATTAACAAAGATGCGATCGCCGGCAGTTATTGGCCCGCCGCCCTTACCATCGACCAGCGAACGATTGAAAACGAGGCCTGGAGATTCGACAATAATATCCGCCAGATTGCGGATGCATCGGACGCCCCGAGCCAGCATACGGTATCAATCGGAGTCGCAGAGGGCTATACAGACATGCCCCAAGACAATGAGCCAGTCTTTTACGCCCTCAATCTGGACGTTTTCAAACAGATCATTAACGAGCTTAAGACGAGCGAGTTTAGTCCGACGGTTTTTGAGGACGGAAGGATCGAAGGCGAGTATACCGCCAAGGATGACAGCAACCTGCTGTTGAGCGTTCCGTACGATGAGGGCTGGAACGTTACGGTAAACGGCACCGCCGCAGAACTAACGCCCGCCGCCGATAAGGGCTTGTCATCCCTGAACTTGCAGAAAGGCGCGAATAGGATCGTGATGACCTACAAGACTCCGGGCGCCCTTGCGGGGCTTGCAGTGAGTCTGGCGACCGTCATTGCCCTTGTTGCGGCGGGGCTATTCGCCAGATACAAGAAAAGCCGCCGTTAAGAACGGCGGCTTTTGCTCTCATCAATTCAATAACAGCGGCTAGAGCGTCTTGAGGTACTCCCCCAGCTCCTCCTCCCAGTCGGGCATGCGGAACCCGACGGACTCGAGCCTGGACAGGTCGAGCGCGGAGTGGACCGGGCGCGGGGCGATGGGGCCGGAGGCCTCGGCGTAGTAGTCGGCGGTGCTCACCGGCACGACCTTCTCGCCGTTGCCGTTGGCGGCCTCGAAGACGGCGCGGGCGATGTCGGCCCAGGACTTGACCGCACCCGAGCCGGTGCAGTCGTAGGTGCCGTAGGGGGCGTGCGTCCCCAGCACGTGGAAGATGGCCTCGGCCATGTCGCGCGTGAAGGTCAGGCGGCCCAGCTGGTCGTCCACGACGGTGACCTGCGTGAGCTTGTCCTCGGGGTCGGCGACGCGGTCGGACAGGCCCTTCATCGTCTTGACGAAGTTGTGCCCCTCGCCGATGACCCAACTGGAGCGCATGATGTAGTGGCGCGGGCAGCCGGCCACGGCGATGTCGCCGGCGGCCTTGGTCTGGCCGTAGACGGACAACGGGGAGAGGGGCTCGTCCTCTGTGTGCACCTCGGCCGTGCCGTCGAAGACGTAGTCGGAGGACACGTGGACCAGGGTGATCCCGTGCCCGGCGCAGGTGCGGGCGAGCAGGGCGGGGCCGGTGGCGTTGGCCTTCCAGGCGGCCGCGCGCCCCTCGGGTGTCTCGGCCCTGTCGACCGCCGTGTAGGCGCCGCAGTTGATCACGGTGCCGTAGAGCGACCAGTCGTACTC
>DXZO01000005.1 GCA_019419625.1 Collinsella sp.
CCTTGCCATTACCGGCGACGGCACCCTGAATGCGACGGCCCAGAACGATGTGATTGCGGCGTCGGGAGACGGCAGGACCGGCGGCGATGTGACCATCAGCGACGTCAGCGTCAACGCGACGGCTTCGGGTGCAGCGGAAAACGTGGCGGGCATTCGCGCGACGGCCGGCAGCGTGACAATCGATAAGGGCGCTGATGTCAAAATCGAGGCGAAATCGGCTGAAGGATCTTGGCGTCCAATGGAGATCATCTGCGGTATCCATGCTGATAACATTCCAAACAGACACGCTGCCCAGGAAGGCGAGCAGGAAGAGCCGGATTCCGCTTATGAGCACGGCGGCGATGTCACCGTCGATGGCGCCAGTCTGTCGATTAAGACTGGCGATGCCTCGTGGGCTTCCATGTGCATCAATACGTTTGGTATCAAGAAGAATACCCTCATGAAAATCGTCAACGGAGCCGATGTCACGCTTTCGGCTGGTAGTGCGGCTTCGCTCTCGGCGGGTATCAGCGCACGCTCGCAAGACGGTGCGGTGTGGATGCTTGTCGAGAAGTCGAACCTCACGTCTCGAAGCCTGTCTGCCGCAAGCGGCATCGACGCCGATCGCAATCAAAGTTTTGGAATCATGGCAGAGGCAAATACCAGGTTTGAAACGCCTCGTATCCAGATTTTCAAATCGAAGATTGAGGCTTCGGGCGCGACTGCGGGGATTTATGCGATCAACCGCAACGTCGTGAATTCGACCCTGTACCATGCCGCGATGATCGATTTACGAGGGAACGCGACGATTACGATTCCGATGGACGGTGCCGTGCGCGATGTGAAGAAGGTTGTCGATACGGGGCAATGGCCTAGTTCCCAGAGCGGGCAGGTCATCGGTGTTGCCGGTTCGTCTGCGATTTCGGATATCGTCGGTTCTGCCGAGGTCGCCCATGATGTGGTGATTGATTTTGGAGACGGGCAGGAGCCGGACCCAACGCCGGACCCCGAGCCGGCTCCGGAGCCCGATCCCATGCCCAATCCCGAGCAGAAGCCTGACCTCAAGCCCGTAGACAAGGACGCAAAGACCACCAAGACCGTTACGACCAAGACAGCAGTTGGGGCCAAAAACGCTTCCGGCGCCCTGGCTGCCACGGGCGATAGCGCCGCGACGACGGCGGCAGCCCTCGGCATTGCCGGTGCGTCCGTCATCGGCGCCGGCTTCGTCGCATCCAAGCGCCGCAACCGCTAGCGCAAGCTTTCATAGCCATTTTCAGCCGCCGCGTGGGCATAAATGCCCTTGCGGCGGCTCTTTGTATTTCCGCAGGTAGAGGCCTAGGTTCACATCTACGAACCTAGGCGTATAGAGTCATTTGGCGCATCTTGGTTGTACAGGACCACCACAAAGGGGACAGGTGCCTTTATGGTGGTATGTCCCTACGACCAAGGAGGCCGTTATGTACGGAAGCCACTTTGATAAGCAAGCTCAACGTGAGTCCACCTGCTCGCTGGTTCACGGTACCTGGCGTTGTGTGGGTGCCAAAATCGCTTGCGCCGGCGCGTGTGCGCTTATGGTCGGTCAGCTGCTGCTGCCGAGCGTAGCGCTGGCGACGGAATGTGCCGATCCCGTCGGTGCGATGGACGAGGTTGCCGCGGCTCCGGTGACGCCGACGGTTGCGGAGGATACGGCTGCAACGACCGCACCAGCTGCTTCGACCGCGCCTGCAACCGATGCTGCTCCGGCGGCGCAAGCCACCGTTGAGCCTCAGCAGACGGCCCCGACTGGCGCCACCGATGAATCCAACGATGCGGCACCCGCTGAACAAAATACTCCCAGCGACAACGCCGCCACGCCGGCGAATGACGCCATCATGCCCTGCGGTGTGACCGATGTTGTTGGCGGCAGCGGCGTTAGGGTCAATATTACGGTGCGGAACAATTACACCGACATCAAGAAAGAAGAAACGATTGAGTATGTGAAGGGGATTGCCCTTGTAGATGGAGACCAGTCTGCTCTCGATGGTAGCGCTTTGACTTTTATCGGCCTGGGGGACTTGATCGTCCACGCGGCGTATGACAGTGCGAGCAATAAAACAACGCTTACCCTGGATATCAGCAAGATTCAGAGACAGAAGGAGGAACAGAAGTACTTTACGGAGTACAAGGAGAATAAGTCCAAGATGACGACCACCTATGATGGATCCAAGCTTACGTATACGGGTACAGAGCCCGGGAATATCATCATCGGTGATCCGGACGACGCCTTTAAAGGAGACATCGAGGCGACCGGGAAACCCACTATTAACGAGATCCGGGATGACTACTACACCCGCACCCATGTCTACGAGAGGGCGTGCCTTGTTATCCCGGCAGCGGAATCAGAATCGGAATCCATCTCCTTTGCCAATGTTCAGAATACGAACTTCAATTGGCAGCTGGATACTGTTCTGCAGACGACGGCAGGTGTCCCTAACTACGATGCAGATAAATACGAAATCACTTATGAATGCTGGCAGGAATTTGAAAACAACGAACCCGTTGCTGCCTGGTATTCCGATAACGGCTCACATGGTTCCCTGCCGACTATTACAAAGTTTAAAAGCGGGAAAGAGTACGTGTATTCTCTTATGCTGAAGCCAAAAGACGGATATTCCTTCAGCGATGAAACCGTTGTTACCGTAAACGGGGAAACCGTAAAGTCGAGTCTAAGCGGAGAATTCCTGTATGTCCCTGCTATTAAAACAATTACGATGCCTGCTTCGTCGGAAAACGAAGCTCTTGAGAATCTAAACGTCAACGATGTGAAAATCGACTACGCGCCCGGCGAGGCGTCGCGTGCGACCGCGACGATTCCTGCCGCCGATGCCGATAAGTATGAGATCGCCTATGAGTGCTGGGAAGAGATGGATGGCAGCGACCCTGCGGAGCTCAAGCCCGTTGCCTTCTGGTATTCCGACCCCGCAAAGTACACGCCGGTCATGAAGAAGATTGACCACTTCGAGGAGGGCAAGTTCTACATGTACTCCGTTGAGCTGAGGCTCAAGGGCGACAATACCGTGGGCAATGACTGCATGATGTACGTCAACGGCCATTGGACGCACCACATCAAGACCGTCAACGGTGTCTTCGCGCCAAACGCTGACAATATGTTGTGCGAGCAGCCGATCGACGAATGGCGGGCCATCAACGTTATCGAGATCAACGGCGCCACGACCACCTTCAAGGCAGGCGATAAGCCGGTCTTTACGGCGAATGTTCCGACGGGCTCCAACTCCCTTCCTCAGTGTGAGTACTGGATGGGTAGCGACGGTAGTGAGGTGAATTCCGTTGAGTTTTGGGACCAGCACATCACCAATCACATCGACGCCTTTAAGCCCGGCGTGACCTATCGCTACGGTATCTACCTCAAGCCCGCGCGCGGCTTCTACTTTACGCCCGACACCAAGCTGGTGATCAACGGTCAGGAGTGCGGCTACCAGGTGGGCGAAGCGAGTGTAGTTGATCCCGAGAGCGGCTGGATCTACACCCTGTGGCTCAACACCGATTTGACCTTTACGCCCGAGGCCATGCCGACTCCCGATCCGCAGCCTACGCCGGATCCCAATCCGACACCGCAGCCTGAGGTCAAGCCCGAGACCAAGCCCGAGGTGAAGCCCGAGGCCAAACCCGCGGCCAAGCCGACCACGACCACCGCCACGACCAAGACGGTTGAGAAAGCCACGCCGGCCAAAAAGTCCGATGCTGTCCTGGTTGCCACGGGGGATACCACCACGATGACGACTGCTGCCCTGGGCATCGCCGGCGCAACCGTTGCCGCAGCCGGCATTGCCGCGACCAAGCGCCGCAAGCGCTAGGTTTTGGTGACGGCTCTCGTTCTCGGCCTCAGCAAAATCTCAATCTGTAACACCAAACTGCCCAAAACGGCTCTAGATGTTACAGATTGAGATAAACCGAATGGCCGCCAATCTAATGTCTCGATCTGTAACACCAGGCGGGGAATTTGACCTCTAACTGTTACAGATCGAGACAAACTGGCCGGCCAAGTCCAGAACCACCGCAAAGGCGCCTGTCCCCCTTTGTGGCGGTTTGCGCAGGTAGAACGGTAGGTTCGTATATATGAACCTACCGTTCGCTTTGTTTTTGGACGACGATTACGCTGGATGACTTTTGGTTTGCAGGAAAGGAACGACCATGAGGTGGACTACTGTTCGAGCGCTTTGCCGCCGCCTGACCATTGCCGCGGTGACCCTCACCATGGTGACGGGCTCGTTGCCTGTGGGCGCATTTGCTGAGGTGCTCACCACCGATAGCACCTTTGTGCAGACGGATGTCGACCAAGTAGACGATGCCGACCCCGCCGCCGCCGCGTCCGATGCCGACGCCGCCGACCCCGCGCCCGATGCCGGCGCTGCCGACCCCACAGTGCTCGATACCGGTGACGCCCCTACGCCCCCGGCCTCCGAGATTGCATCGGCGGCGGGCCTGACGAGCGCCGGGCAGACCGAGAGCACACCTGCGGGTACGCTCGCCACCGATCTTGTCGAGGGCAAGGAACTCGCCGAGCAGCAGAAGCAAGAGGAGGCTTCCGGTGCCGAGGCAACCTGGAACGAGGAACTTGGACTCTGGGCAACCTCGAAGGGCACCACGGACGTAAAGGGCGAATACGACGATGGCTACGTGGCCGGCGAGCAGACCCCCGCGCAGTACTACTTCTCGATCGATAGCCTCACCAACGAAATTTCTATCGAGTATGGCGACGCAGGCATTACCACGTTGGAGGTGCCCTCGACCATCGACGGCAAAAATGTCGTGAGCCTTAAGGGCATGGGAAACGCCGCTCTCACATCGGTCACCTTCGCCCCCGATTCGCATGTCCGCACCGTTGGCGGCCTGGGAGGCAGCAGCATCAAGGAAATCGCACTGCCCGATTCGGTCGAGGAGTTGGGCTGGAATGCGTTTACCGGAAGCAAGACGCTCCAAACGGTGACCTGGCCCAACAACGCGGCCTTTACCACGATTCCCGAGCAGGCCTTTGAGGGCTGCGAACAACTTGACGACAATGTGGTGGCAACGCTGCCGCCTTCGGTTAAGACTATCGACTATCGTGCCTTCGCCAATTGCGGCGTGCCGCAGTTCTATGTCTCGGACACAACAGTGCTCACCTTTACGCAGATCAATGTGCCGGGCACGGTGGAGCGGATCGGGCACTATGCATTTGACGGGTGCTCACATGTGTCGTCGGTGACGATCGGCGATGGAGTCAAATCTATCGGGGCGCTCGCATTCGCCTCTCTTGATCCTGCGATTGCCGGCAAAGAGATTGTGCTACCCAAAAGCGTGGAAATGATAGAGTGGGGAGCTTTTGAGAACACGAGATACGGAAACGAGACGAACCATAATGCCGTTGCCCTGCGCGTGCTGAACCCCGATCTTCAGTTTGGTGAGGCGGGCTATCCGGGCGACTATAATGAGCGCGTGACAATCGATGGCGTAACGTATGCGATTCCCTTTAGTGAAGGCCAGACCATCTATGCCTATGCGACCGATTCGGCTGGCAACCCCTCGATGGTCAAAAAGCTTGCCGATGCCGTGGCCGATCGCAAGGACTCCATCGATTCCTCGAAGCCTGCCTACACGTTTGAGTGGATGGGCGAGGCGGCCCAGGTGACGGGCAAACTTCCCCAGAGCGCGACGGCCACACTCGTGCAGACGGGGCAGTCCACGCCGCTGGCGGTTGGCGATGACGGCAGCTTTACAGCGGACGCTCTCTCCAAGACAGCAGCCACCCTGCGCATTTCGCTCGGCGGTTACTATGACATGGTGCTGGCGCGCCCGGGCGACCAGATGACGGGCACATGGAATATCGGAGAGATTAAGGCGGAGGACTTTACCAAGATTCCGACTTCGCGCGCGATTGAACTCAATGTGGCCTATCTCGAACCGGTCGCAGGCCGGGATAAGACCGAACGCATTGAGCTCGATAGTCTCGATAACATCGATCTGACGGTGAAGAGCGGCGGCAAGACGCTCAAACCTGCCAAGGGCGACAAGGAAAACGACTACCGTATCCAGGGCACAGCACTCGTGGTTTCGCAGACCATTGCCGACGCGGACCAGGATCTGGAGATAACGCTCGAGCCCAAAGACAGCCTCAAGCTGGGTGGGGCGACGGCGACGGTGAAGCCCTCGGCCGGCAAGGTCGATATCGACTTGAAGCCTTGGGGTACGGCGACGGTTACGACCAAGGGCGACTACCAGGGCGCCAACCGCGTGCTGGTGTTCCGTACGTCCGACGGCAAGCTAGTTGCCGACGGTGTCACCTATCTGATGGGTTACGAAGACGATGGCACCACGCCTATCATGAAGGCCGAGACGCCGCGCCTTAAGGCCGGTTCGTACACCATCGTCGCCTTTAACAAGACGAGCTACGACATCCAAGCGACGAGCTATTCCACGTTTAGCCGCCTAGGGCTGACCGTGGGTAAGCATATCGCGCAAAAGCAGGTGAAGATTGAGGACGGCAAACAGCTCGACGTGACGCTCGACGTCCCCACGTTTGACGTGGAGATGTATCGTGCCGAGCGCGGGCTGACGGCGGGCTCGGTTATCGCTGATTCGTCCGCGGTCGTTGGCGTGGAGACCGAGCTGCGCATTCATTACGAGCTCAAGGACAGCCAGGCTGCCAAGATTGAGATTCCGCTGGCCAAGGATGCCGTCGAGGATGTTTCCGCAGGCTCTCGCGAAGCCGGCGCCAGCTCCGAGGCCATGTGGGCTGACACAACTTGGGAGGGCGACAACCTCGTTCTCAATATGAAGAAGGGCATGGGCGCCGATGTGTTTGTGCGCTTTAAGCCTAAGGCTGCGGGCATCTATGCCATCTCGCCGCTCATTATGCTGGGCGAGGTGACGTTGCCACTGGGGAGCACGACGCTTGAGGTTAGCGCCTCGCGCATCGAGGTCGACAACACCAATGTCCATAGTCTATTGAGCAATGTGGCCTACGTATACGCAGCGCCCGGCAAAAGCGTGCAGCTTACCGTGGGGACGGGCTCGTCGGCTGCAAAGTACACCGGCAAGACCAATAAACTCGGCCGTGCCAAGATTGAATACGACCTGCCGCAGGATACGCTTGCCGCCGAGCGCGTGGCGCTCGAGGCACGCGTGGGCTCGACCGACGTCGCCGCCGCTGCCGCAGAAGTGACGGCTCGCAATTATGTGCGCTATGTTCCGGGTGCTTCGGTCTGGAACTTTGATGTGACGTATCGTGGCGGTACGCAAAACTTGGTCAAGGACGGCAAGGACACCGGCAAGAGCCTGTGGACCTTCCATCATCTGCCACAAAAGAAGAACGCCTACTGGACCTTTGACATCACGCTCGAGGTGGGAAACGAAGAGGCCGCCGACACGCTCGACCTGTACGTGGACTGCGTGGATGGCAAGACGGTGACGATTCCTCTGACTCAAAAGTCGCGCGACGGCACCCGTGTGCGCTATGTGGCGGAGTATGTGGACGAGGGTTACCTTAAGCTGCTCGACGAGTTTAACAAGGCGAATGACTCGACCTATGTGAACTGCGGTAACTTTGAGCAGATCTTTATGCCGCAGACCTACCGCATCTCCAATGCTCAGCTTATGACCATGCTGAGTTTTGACGCCAACGCTTCGGCCAAAAAGCATTCCGCCGCGGCCGAGGAGCGCCAGCAGGAGTTCTCGAATGCCGTGCAGCAGTGGCACGAGTATATGATGGATAACTCGTTTAATGATGTCGACGAGGCCTTTAACGACGCGATTGACCAGATGGTCGCCGATGCGTTTGCCGAGGAGGACAAGGACGGTAAAGAGGACGAAGCCCAAGGTGGAGCTGCCCGTAAGGCTCGTCGCGCTCCTGCCGCCAGCGACGGCGGGGGTGATGATGCTGGCAACGACGAGGCCGCGCAGTTTGCGGCCGAGCTCAAGGCTGCGGTCGGCGGGTCATCGGCGCTGCTAACCCGGCAGGGCGACAGCTACGGCGTCAATGTGGACAAGATGATCTTTGAGGATGCTTACGGCACCAGCGAGGATTGGTATCAGGAACTCGCGGCGGCCCAGGGCGCGAACGCTGCGGATGCGGCCGCCATCAAGGAGCTCGTCGACCATGCATCACGAGCGGAGTTTATTGCCCAGCAGGCCGAGGATCTGGTGGGCCAGTCGATGGGTATCGGCCAGCTCAACCAATACGGAAGCTGGAATGACGCAACCGCTGCGGCGCTCAACAAGTGTGCGGGCATTAAGGCCAGCGAGTACAACGGCCAGTCGACGAGCGGGTTTAACGATTTGGGCCAGGCGCTCGGCAGCTCGCTGAGCTACAAGGCGGCTGACGACGATACCGTCAAGGGCTTTAAGGTAGCCGCGCCCGATGGCGAGCAGACGGCCTATATCGAGTCGGAGTTTATCGAGAACTCCAATAACAACAAGAACCAGGCGCTGCTGTTTAACTCGATCGCCATGCAGTGCGACATTCTGGACAACCTGTACGACAACTGGAATGTGGTCCATAGCCTCAACAACTCCAAGGTGCGCGGATGGCTCATGGCCTGGAAGCGCAACGGCGACGTGAGCGCCCATATGAAGCTCATCCGTACGATCCGTTCGCTCAAGAGCTATAAGATCGAGTGCGAGATGTTCGGACAGGTCTTTAAGACCGATGCGTGGAAGGCGGCCGGCCAGGCGTTTCCCGCGGCGACCCAGGGCATCGGCATCTTTACCGGCATTTACGGCGTGAACGATGCCAGCAAGAACTGGGAGAACGTGAACGTCCGTATGCAGAAGGTGAAGGGCGAGCGCGAGGGCTATGAGCTTCAGCATACGCGCTTGCTTGCCAAGCCCGAGAAGACCGAGGACGACTGGAAGTGCATTTACGCGCTGCGTGACGCCATGGAGAAGGCGCGTGCGTTTGAGGATCTGCTGTATCGCCAGCTCTGCCACGACAGCACCGATGTGGCAGTGGGCTCCATTATGACAATCGCCGGCGTGCTGACGGCCGGTTCGGCGGGTACCGTGGTGGGCGCTGCCTATGACGCGGCTTCGACCAGCGTAGGTTCGGAGCGCGCGATTAAGCTGACCAATGCCGAATGCGCCTACGATGTTGCCTGCGAGCAGGTGGAGCGCGCGTGTCAGAATCGTATTACGGTCAACTGGGGCGAGCTGACCGATGCCGAGGTCTACAAGGCCAACAAGGACGGCTTGATCTCGGACGAGAAGATGCAGTCGATCTTCGAGGCGCGTTATCGCAATGTGGCTGCCAAGGCAGCACCCGATCCTGCGGGCGTGGTGTACGAGGGCCTGCTGTCCAATACGGTTGAAGGCGCGACGGTTGAGCTGTGGAGCGCCGACGATGCGGCCGGTACCAATGCGGTGCGTTGGGATGCCGAGGAGTATGAGCAGGACAATCCGCTTGCGACGGGTGCGGACGGTGCGTACAACTGGAATACGCCGACCGGCTGGTATCAGGTGCGCGTGACCAAGGACGGGTATGAGGAGGCGCGTTCGGCTTGGCTGCGCGTGCCGCCGATTCAGACTGAGGTGAACATTGGCTTGGTGTCGACGGCGGCGCCCGGGGTGGCTTCGGCCCATGCCTATACCGATTGCATCGAGGTTGAGTTTGCGCAGTATATGGATGCGAGCGACGATGCCCTGGTCGCATTGTGCGCGCAGGGCTTGGGCGACGTGACGTATACGTGGCTCGACAAGCAGGACGATCCCAATGGCAAGCCGCTGTCGCGCGTGCTGCGTATTCGCTATGCCGATGCGCGTGAGGCGGGCTCGACGGTGGCGTTTGAGCTCGACGGTGCTCGCAATTACGCCGGCACGGTCATGCCACGCTGGGCAAGTGGCGAGCTTGTCGTGGGCGTTCGTGCCGACAAGCTCAAGCTCAACGTGGAGCAGGCCGTGACCATGCTTGATGGCGGTGACTTTGAGCTGGTGGCGCACGTGACCGATAAGGCGGGCAAGCCGTTTGCGGGCGCCAAGGTTAGTGTTGGACTGGAGTCCTCGGCTATCTGCTCTGTCGATGCTACCCAGGCCGTGACGGGCGAGGACGGCGCGGCGACGTTTGTGCTGCATGGCGCTCTGCCCGGTTTGACGACGTTGACGGCGACGGTGGATGACACGGCGCTGTCCAAGCAGGTCGACGTTCGCGTGTCTGCCGAGGCAGTGCGACCGGCGCGACCGGTGGCGACGATTGGTGCGACGACGTTTGGTGCATGGTCGCCCAAGGAGAACTACATTACGGTGCCCAAGGGCACGAAGCTGGAGCTTTCGGCCGAGGATGGCACGACGATTTGGTACACCACCAACGACACCTGCCCCTGCCGTGACGAAGGCCGCGTAAAGTACACCGAGCCTATTGTGCTCGATAGCAATATGTATGTGCGCATTGCGGCACAGCGCCCTGGCATGTCGTACAGCGAGTATTCCGAGCGTCTGAACATTACGATTACGGTGACCGATGAGGCGGCGCCTGAGCCGACGCCCGATCCCAGTCTGAAGCCAGAGCCCGAGCCGACGCCTGACGGCGGCGAGCAGGGAGGCGGTACGGATGGCTCTGGTGGCGCCGGGGTCCCTGCGGGCAGTTCGACTTCGACGACGACCACGGTGACGACGGACAAGTCCAAGGGTAAGGGCGAGAACGGCAAGAAGTCCGGCGGCGCGGAGCTCGCCAGCACGGGTGACTCCGCCGCGATGACGGTCGCTGCCCTGGGCATCGCCGGCGCAACCGTCGCCGCTGCCGGTCTCGCCGCAACCAAGCGCCGCAAGCGCTAGGTTTTGGCGACAGCGCCTATCCTCGGCCTCAGCAAAATCTCAATCTGTAACACCAAGCTGCCCAAAACGGCTCCAGGTGTTACAGATTGAGATGAACTGTTCGGCCGCCAATCTAATGTCTCGATCTGTAACACCAGGCGGGGAATTTGGTTTCTAACTGTTACAGATTGAGACAAAGCGGAGGCGGCTGGAGCAATATCTCGATCTGTAACAACTACAAGGCTCAACGGGCTCCAGGTGTTACAGATTGAGACAAAACGACCAGGTAAGTCCCAAACCACCACAAAGGTGCCTGTCCCCATCGTGGTGGTTTGGGCGGCCGGTATAGAAAAAGTCCCCGCCGGGCGTGTGCTCGACGGGGACTTTGCCGTTTGGTGGCTAACGCTGATGGTGATTACTCGCTCAGCAGGCTCTTGGTGATCGAAGCGGCGGCCTTCTTGCCGGCGCCCATCGCCAGAATGACCGTAGCGGCACCGGTGACGATGTCGCCGCCGGCCCAGATGCGGGGATCGGTGGTCTGGCCGGTCTCCTCGTCAGCGACGATGTAGCCCCACTTGTTGAGCTCCATCTTGCCGCCGATCTTCTTTGCGAAGGGGTTGGCGTTGGTGCCGATAGCCGAGATCGCGACGTCGCAGGGGATCTCCTCGATGGCGCCCTCGATGGGCACCGGACGACGGCGGCCGGACTCGTCGGGCTCGCCGAGCTCCATCTTCTGGACCTTGACGGCGCACACGGAGCCGTCCTCGCCAGCGACAAACTCGAGCGGGGAAACGAGCGGCAGAACCTCGACGCCCTCGGCCTTAGCATGGTGCAGCTCGGCGCGACGGCAGGGCATCTCGTCCTCGGTACGACGGTAGGCGATGATGGCGTGCTCGGCGCCCAGGCGCTTGGCGGTACGGACGGCGTCCATAGCCACGTTGCCGCCACCAAAGACAACGACGTTCTTGCCGTGCTTGGTGGGGGTGTCGTACTCGGGGAACTTGTTGGCCTTCATCAGGTTCACGCGGGTGAGGTACTCGTTCGCGAAGAAGACGTTGGGCAGGTTCTCGCCGGGGACATTGAGGAACTTGGGCAGGCCAGCGCCGGTCGCCACGTAGATGGCGTCGAAGCCCTGCTCGAACAGCTCCTCGGCCGTGGCCATGTTGCCCACGACGGAGTTGTACTCAAACTTGACGCCCATGTCCTCCAGGCCGTCAATTTCGCGCTTGACGACCGCCTTGGGCAGACGGAACTCGGGGATGCCGTAGACCAGTACGCCGCCGCCGGTAAAGAAGGCCTCAAAGACGGTGACGTCAAAGCCGTTGCGGGCGAGCTCGCCGGCGCAGGTGATGCCGGACGGGCCGGAGCCGACGACGGCGACCTTCTTGCCGTTCTTGGGGGCCATCTTGGGCGTGGAGGCGAGCTCGGGGCGGTCACCCAGGAAGCGCTCGAGCTGGCCGATGGCCACGGGCTCGGACTTCTTACCACGGATGCACTTGCCCTCGCACTGGTTCTCCTGCGGGCAGACGCGGCCGCAGATAGCGGGAAGCATAGAGTCCTCGCGGATGGTATCGAGGGCGCCGCCGAAGTCCTTCGCGCGGATCTGCTCGATAAAGCGGGGGATGTTGATGTTGACGGGGCAGCCCTCAACACAGAACGGCTTCTTGCAGTTGAGGCAGCGCTCGGCCTCGGCCAGCGCCATCTCCTCGGTGAAGCCCTTGTCGACGGGGCGGAAGTCGCAGGCGCGCTCGGCAGCCGGCTCCTCGTTATCGGGGGTGCGGGGCGACTTCATATCGGCAACGAAACGACCGTTAACTAGTGGCATGCGCAGCTCTTTTCCTCATAGGCCTTGAGGGACGCGCCCTCTTCGGAACGGTAAGCGGCCTGGCGGGCACGAAGGTCATCCCAGTCGACCAAGGTGGCATCGAAGTCGGGGCCGTCGACGCAAGCGAACTTGGTCACGCCGCCCACCTCGACGCGGCAGCAGCCGCACATGCCGGTGCCGTCAACCATGATAGGGTTGAGCGACGCGGTGATGGGGGTGTCGTACTTCTGGGCGGTGAGGGTCGAGAACTTCATCATCGGAACGGGGCCGACGCAGAAGACCTGGCTCACGGCCTTGTCCTGCAGCAGGCGCTCCAGCGGAGCGGTGACAACGCCCTGCTCGCCGTAGGAGCCGTCGTCAGTGGTGATGTGGATGTGGTCCTCGTCGAGGAGCTCGCGGAACTGGTCCTCCATGAGCAGGAGATCCTTGGTGCGGGCGCCCATGATGGCGTGCACCTCGTGGCCGGTCTCGACCAGGTGCTTGGCGACCGGGAAGGCAATTGCCAGGCCGACGCCGCCGCCGATGACAGCGCAGGGGCCCTCGGCCATCTCGGTGGGAACGCCCAGCGGACCCACGACGTCGCGCAGCGACTCGCCGGCCTCGTAGGTGGAAAGCATTTCGGTGGTCTTGCCGATCACCATGAAGATGAACTCGACCCAGCCCTCGTCACCGTTCCAGCCGGCCAGGGTAAACGGGACGCGCTCGCCCGTCTCGTTGGCGCGAACCATGAGGAACTGTCCAGCGTGCGCATGCTTGGCGATTGCGGGCGCCTCGATGCGGAACTTGAACACCTTCTCCGAGAACTGCGTCTTCTCCAGGATCTTATACATAGAACCCCTCTCTTGTTAGGGCGGCCGAACCGTGCCTCCACGGAAATGGACGGCAGCCCGAATAAAACCGTACGCGCACAGGCGTTGTGCAGACATACAGTACAAATTATACCCTCATGGACATGTCGCTTACGTGTATCTTTGGCAGGTGGGAAAAGTGACCGGCCATTTAGGGACAGGTTTATTTTGGCAGGTTTTATCAGGCAAAACGGCAAAGGGGGCCGGTCTCGCGCATCGGTGAGGCCGGCCCCCTTTGGAGCGCTGCATATGTATGGCGGCACAGGGTTTATTACGGCGCGGCTGCCGCGGCGTTTCCGCATACAAAACCTGCCAAAATAAACCTGTCCCTAAATGGTAGGTTTTAGTGCTTGCCGTTGGCGGAAGCGGCGCCGTTGACGTGATCGCGGGCGTAGATTACGCCGTGGACGATGGCCAGACCGGCGGCATCTGCGGCGCGGGCGCAGGTGCCCTGGAAGTCCTCGGCCTCGCGGGCGCGCAGCTGCTTGAGCACGTAGTCGGCGACAGCCATCTTGCCGGGAGGGTTGCCGATACCGGTGCGGATGCGACTAAAGTCGCGGCTGCCCATCTTATCGATGATGGAGCGCAGGCCGTTATGGCCGGCGTGGCCACCGCCCACTTTAACACGTACGTCGCCGGCGGGAATATCGAGCTCATCGTGGATTACGAGTAGCTCCTCGGCCTTGATCTTGTACTCGCGGCAGAGCTTGGAGATGGGGCCTCCCGAGGTATTCATGTACGACTGCGGCTTGACCAGCACAATCTGGCGCTTGCCGCCCTCTTCCTCGGGATCGTTGATGTTGACGAGCGCGACCTCGGCGCCTGCCTGGTTTTTCCAGTACGTGACACCGGCCTGACGGGCCAACTCGTCGATTGCTTTGAAGCCAGCGTTGTGGCGGGTCTCGGCATACTCATCGCCAGGGTTGCCAAGTCCGGCAACCATGCGAATCTTAAGCGGCTGTGCAGCTGCCATATTTGTCCCTTCGTTACACAAATAGTTCAATCAACGACAAAGGCTACCACGCCCGCCGAAGGCGAGGAAAGGTTGCAGCAAAGTCATTTCAGAAAACAGCTGCCCCGAGACAGCAGGAAGCCCCGGACACGCCGGGAGGGGTTATCAAAGCGAACATCCCGCAGCCGCAAAGCGGCGAGGACGTTCGCGTGATAACCCCGCAGGCGTGTCCGGGGCTTCCGGAGGGATGCGAGGGTCGAGCGACTACAGCGCGAAGTCGCCGCCGACGAGCGTGGAGACGGGCTCCTCGTGGTAAACGGCGGAGATGGCCTGAGCAAACTCCTCGGCGACCGAGATGGTCTTGATCTTGCCGCCCACCTCGACGGGGATGGCGTCGGTGACGACGCACTCGACGATGGGGGCGTCGTTCAGACGCTCGATGGCCGGGCCGGAGAAGATGCCGTGGGTGGCGCATACGTAGATGTCGCCGGCGCCCATGGCCTTGAGCTCCTTGACGTTGGCGCACAGGGTGCCAGCGGTGTCGATCATGTCGTCATTGATGACGCAGGTCTTGCCCTTGATGTCACCGATGATGCCCATGACCTCGGCGGCGTTGTGGCGCGGACGGCCCTTGTGAGCGATGGCCAGGTCGCAGCCGAGCATGTCGGAGAGCTTCTTGGCGGCCTTGGCGCGACCCACGTCGGGGGAGACGACAACCAGGTTGTCGGTGTCGAAGTGCATGTTGTTGTAGTACTGGCCAAACAGCGGCAGTGCGGACAGGTGGTTAACCGGGATGTCGAAGAAGCCCTGGATCTGACCCTGGTGCAGGTCGAGGGTGATGATGCGGTTGACGCCGGCGCGCTCGAGCAGGTTGGCGACGAGGCGGGCGGTGATGGGCTCGCGCGGGCCGGCCTTGCGGTCCTGGCGGGCGTAGCCGTAGTGGGTGATGACGGCGGTGATGGAGCGGGCGGATGCGCGCTTGGCAGCGTCGGTGGCGATGAGCAGCTCCATGAGCATGTCGTTGACGTTGCCGCCGGCCACGGACTGAATCAGGAAGACGTCGGCGCCGCGGACGGTCTCGTCGTAGCGGGCGTAAATCTCACCGTTGGCGAACTGCTTTAGCGTAAGGCCCGAAAGCTCGACCCCAAGGTACTCAGCGATCTTCTGAGCGAGGGGACGGTTGGAGGAACCGGAATACACGCGGATGGACTTGCGCATATTCTCCGACTTCTCGGGATCATTAATCGGCATTACCCTTCTCCTTTATATATCGAATGCCATATAGATGCCTTTTTGCATTGTAACCGCGCGGCGGGGTTAATCGGGTCTTGATAACGTCTTTACCGTCAACGGACACGAACCGACCACTCATTCTGTCGCGCAGGTCAGCATAGAAAAAGGAGCCGTCCCCATGGGAACAGCTCCTTAGATGCTTGGTAAAACGTTATACCTCGTCGTCCTCGTGCAGACGGCGGCGATAATCGGCGGCCCAGCCCTCAATATTTACCTGACGGGCGCGGCCCAGACCGAGTGCGTCTGCCGGGACCGGATCGGTGATGACGGAGCCGGCGGCCACGAGCGCGCCGTCGCCGATCTGGGCGGGCGCGACCATCATGGTGTCGGAGCCGATGAAGGCGTCCTTGCCGATGACGGTCTTGTGCTTGTGCACGCCGTCGTAGTTGCAGGTGATGGAGCCCGCGCCCACGTTGACGCCGGAGCCCATGGTGGTGTCGCCGATGTAGGACAGATGCGGCACCTTGGAGCCCTCGCCGATCGTGGACTTCTTGATCTCCACGTGCGTGCCGGCTTTGGATCCGTCGAGCATGTGGGTGCCCGGGCGCAGGTAGGCGCGCGGGCCGCAGTCGACGCCGTTCTCGATGACGGCCTCGATGGCGATGGTCTCGTCGATGACGCAGCCGCTGCCGACGGTGGTGTCGGTGAGGCGGCTGTTGGGGCCGAGCTGGCACTCCTCGCCCACGGTGACGTGGCCGATCAGGTGCGTCTGCGGCCACACGACGGTGTCGCGGCCGATGACGGCGTCGGGGCCGATCCAGGCCTGCGTGGGGTCGATGAAGGTAACGCCCTCGGCCATCCAGTGCTCGTTGATGCGGTCGCGCGCAATGGCGGTAAGCTGTGCGAGCTGGATGCGGCTGTTGACGCCCAGGCCGTCGCGGTAGTCGTCGCAGTGGAAGATAGAGACTGCCTGGCCGTGGCCCTTGAGGATCTCGAGCATGTCGGGCAGGTAATACTCGGACTGCGCGTTGTCGTTGCCGATCTCGTCAATGTGCGCGGCGAGCTGTGCGCCGTCGAAGGCGTAGCAGCCGGCGTTGCACTCGAGCAGCGTGGCGGCCTGCTCGGGCGTGCAGTCCTTCTGCTCGATGATGCGCTCAATCTGGCCGTCGGCGCCCAGCTTGATGCGGCCGTAGCCGAAGGGGTCGGGCGGGGTCATGGTCATGACGGTGCAGGCGAGCTCGCCGGTGGCGACGGTCTGCGCGAACTTGGCGACGGTGTCGGCGGTGATGAGCGGCAGGTCGCCGTTGAGCACGACGACCGGGCCTTGCGTGATGCCGCAGGCCTCGAGTGCGACCTTTACGGCGTGGCCGGTGCCCAGGCGCTCGGTTTGCTCGACGCACTCGACCTTGGTGGCGCTGTTGGCGTAGGCGCCGTCGATAAGGGCGCGCATCTCGTCGGCGTGGCTGCCGATGACGACCACGACGCGGCTGCAGCCGGCCTTGATGGTGGCGTCGACGATCCACTGGACCATGGGCTTGCCCAGGATCTTGTGCGAAACCTTGCAGTGGTTCGACTTCATGCGGGTGCCCTCGCCGGCGGCGAGGATAATTGCGGTTGCGTCCATGTGATCTCCTGTTACGTTATAGAGACGTGTGTTTGGAAACGATACACGGCACAATATGATACCGCAGGCATATGATGAGCGCGTAACGATTGGTTTGCGGCGGTTGAGGCTTGCGCCGCCGGCGTGGCGTTTGCACTGCTTGCGTGCGGCGTTGGCGGTGCTGCGGAGCTGTTGTTTGAGCGAGGGGACGGGGGTGCCCGTGGACAACATACGAGAGGAGTTTGGCGGCGAGCCCGTCGCGGCATTCTCGATGTCGCACCCAGCGGTGCCTGCGCTCTACATGGCGCTAACGCTGGGGCTCACTATGTTCTCGATGCAGCCGGTACTGATTGCGCTGTCACTTGCGGGCGGGCTGGCGTACGGGCTTGCGACGCGCGGTGCTGCGCGCACGTTGGGGGCGCTTCGCTGGCAGCTGCCGGTGATTTTGATTATCGCGCTGGTCAATCCTCTGTTTAGCGCCTCGGGCTCGACGGAGCTGTTCCGTATTGGTATGCGCGCGGTGTATCTGGAGAGCATGGTATACGGCCTGTGCATGGGCGGCCTGTTTGTGGCGAGCGTGCTGTGGTTTGGGGCCGCGGCGTCGATGCTCGAATACGACAAGGTGCTCGCGCTGCTGGGTAATGCCGCACCGGTGATTGCGCTCATGATCTCGATGTGCATGAGGCTTATCCCGCAGTTTTTGCGCCGCGGTCGTACGGTGCTGGCGGTGCAGGATGCGATTGATGTGCCGGGCCGCGCGCCGGCCGACCCCGTACGCTCGCGCCTGCGGGCGTCGAGCGTGTTGATGGGCTGGGGCATGGAAGATTCGCTGGAGCGCGCGGACGCGATGCGCTCGCGCGGGTGGGGTGCCGCGACGCGTCGTACGACGTATGCGCGGTATCGACTGGGGCGCAGCGACGTTGCCGCGCTGGTTGGGCTTGCGCTGTTTGGCGTGGTCACGGTGGCAGTGGCGTGGACCGCGACGACGCAGTATTCGTTTTATCCGCAGCTCTCGGTGCCGGCGCCGTGGCCGGGCTATGTCGTGTACGCTGCCTGGATGGTGCTGCCTTGCGCGTTGCACGCGATTGATGAGAAGAGGTTTGGCTGATGGCTCGGTTTGATAGGAGCTCGGCGGCGGGTGTGGCATATGGCTCGGCCGCGCCGGCGATTGAGGTGCGAGGCCTTAGTTTTGCCTATCCCGGGGCCGAGGCACCGGTGCTCGAGGGGCTTGATTGGCGTGTTCCCCAAGGTGCATTTGCGCTGCTTGTTGGCGGTACCGGTTCGGGTAAGTCGACGCTGCTGTCGCTGCTCAAGCCCGAGATCGCTCCGGCGGGCGAGCGCACTGGTGATGCGCGCGTGCTGGGCGAGCCCGTCGCCGACATGGACGTGCGGGCATCGGCGGAGCGCGTGGGCTATGTGTTCCAGGATCCCGAGAACCAGATCGTGTGCGAGACCGTGTGGCACGAGATGGCGTTTGGCCTGGAAAACTTGGGGCTAGCGCGTGATGAGATGCGCCGCCGCGTAGCTGAGACCAGCTATTTCTTTGGGCTGGAAGATTGGCTTCACCGCGATACTGACACGCTTTCGGGTGGTCGCAAACAGTTGCTGTCGTTGGCGGCCGTTCTGGCGCTGCGCCCGCGCGTGCTGCTGCTCGACGAGCCCACGTCTCAGCTCGATCCCGTTGCCGAGAAGAATTTCCTGCACGCGCTGTTTCGTGTGAATCGCGAGCTGGGCTGCACGGTTGTTGTGGCGACGCATCAGCCGCGCCCAATGCTCGAATACGCGACGTGTGCGTACCGGATTGAGGACGGTCGCGTGCGCGAGGTGGCGGATATGGCTTCTTTGGGACGCCGAGAATCGCTGTTTTCCGATGACATGTTGGGGTGGGGTGCCATCCGATGTGCAAAAAACGGAGTATTCAGCAGGCGTGAGGACAATTTGGACTCTCTGGAGCCGCCCAGGGACGTATCGAGCGCGAAAAAAAGTTCGGAATTGGACAAATCGTCCGAATTTGTGGCGCAAGCGTCGCTCGAGAACGGCTCGGAAGCCTTCCCGCGCACGGATGGAAGCAGAATACTCCAAAAAATGCACGCTGGGTCGGCTACCACCCTGGCAGGGAGCTGGTTTCGCTACGATCGCGCGGGCGGTTGGGTGCTGCGCGGTCTCGACGTGGCGTTTTCGGCCGGTGCGGTGCATGCGATCGTGGGCGGCAACGGATGCGGTAAGTCGACGATGCTCTCGGTGCTGGCGAAGACCGCCAAGCTGCAGCGCGGCCGCATGGTGCGCGGAGCGGCCTCGGCGGCGCTGCTGCCTCAGAACCCCAAAGCATTGCTGGTTGCCGAGACGGTTCGCGATGAGCTGATGGAATGGGCCTCGACCTGCGGATATGACGAGAACTTGGCGCGGGAGCGTGCGGCGAGCTTGGGGCTGTCGGGTCTGGATGGGCGCCACCCCTACGATCTTTCGGGCGGACAGCGTCAACTGCTTGCATTGGCAAAACTGCTGCTAATCGGCCCCGAACTGCTATTGCTCGATGAGCCCACCAAGGGTCTAGACCTGTTCAGCCGCCGCATCATCGCTCGCGCCCTGCGTGACCATGCGAAGGTTGGTGGCACCGTCATCATGGCCACGCACGATTTGGATTTTGCCGAGCAGGTTGCCGATGGCGTTGCCATGATGTTCGACGGTGAGATTGCCTGCATGGAGCCGCCGGCCGACTTCTTTGCCGACAACGTGTTTTATAGGGCGTGATGGGATGACGGATTATCGCGTCGCGCGCCCGCTCGCAAAACTGGAGATCCCGCTTCTGCTGGCGGTGCCAGCCGTGATGGCTGCGGCGTTGCTGGCGGGCGTTGAGCAGGCGGCGCTTGCCATGCTTGTCGTGGTGGCACTGGTGCTTGCGCTGTTCTTTGCGGGCTACGAGGCGTCGCGACCGGGTCTGCGCCAGATTATGCCAACGCTGGTTCTGGCGGCGTTGGCCGCGGCGGGGCGCATCTTGTTTGGCCCCATTCCCGACTTTAAACCGGTGAGCGCCATCGCCATTATCGCGGGGGCGACGCTTGGTTGCCGCAATGGTTTTATGGTTGGCGCGCTGGCGGCGCTGACCAGCAATTTCTTTTTTGGACAGGGCATGTGGACGCCGTGGCAGATGTATGCCTGGGGGCTCGTGGGATACGTTGGCGGTGCGCTGGCGCATGCCGGCGCTTTTGATCGCGCCGATGGCACCGTGCGTATGCCGGCGCTGATGGCGTACGGTTTTGCTTCGGGCCTGCTCTACGGCGTGGTAATCAACGCCTACGACATCATCGGTTTTGTGCAGCCGCTCACGTGGGCGGGCGCCGTGGCGCGTCTTGCCACGGCGGTGCCGTTCGATATCACGCACGGCCTTGCGACCTGCGTGTTCTTGGCCGCCCTCTACAAGCCTTGGTGTCGACGGATCAACCGCGTCGTCGTGAAATACGGGCTGTAGGGCTGGTTGCGCCGGGCGGGAATCAATGCTGCTTCGGTGCCATTTCAAAACTATGCCGGTTTACGGGGCCAGATTGGCACAAGCAGACCATGCCGGCTATTTTTGAAATAGAGCAAGCCGTTTACCTGCGGTTTTATTATTTCGGAATTGCGTATGGTTGGGGGTTCGCGATTTAGCCCCGTAAACTGGCATAGTTTTAAAATGGCCGGCTGATATGACGGGCGTCGTGACCCTCAAGAGCCAAATTGATCCGTTTTCTTCCGTCTCCAGACGCCCCCGGGGAATCAGCTGAACTCGCCCGCCACGAAATCGGCCTATCTACTACGTTTGGCCCGACACCCCCAAACACAACCGTGTTTTATGAAAAACCGTAGGCTTTCTACCTGCGGTTTTCTTTTTGCGTTGTTCACTGTGGTTGAGGGTGGTGGCTTAAACGTAGTAGATGGGCGTGTTTCGTGGCGGATGGGTCACGTGGATACCCTCACGAGGCCCAAAACGATCCGTTTTCCTCCGTCCCCAGGAGATCAGTTGGGGCTAGAGCTCTAGGGTGAGGGTGACGGGGCAGTGGTCGCTGCCAAAGATGTCGCCGCGGATGCCCGTGTCGCGCACGTTGCCGGCGATTGCGTCGCTTACCAGGAAGTAGTCGATGCGCCAACCGGCGTTGTTCTTGCGGGCGTTAAAGCGATAGCTCCACCAGCTGTAGACGCCCTCGACGTCGGGGTTTGCCGTGCGCCAGGTATCGGTAAACCCGGCGTTGAGCAGCTCGGTAAACTTGCCGCGCTCTTCGTCCGAAAAGCCGGCGTTGCCGCGGTTGGATTTGGGGTTCTTAAGGTCGATCTCCTCGTGCGCCACGTTAAAGTCGCCGCAGGTTACGACGGGCTTACCGGTCTCGCGTTCAAGCGCGCTCAAAAAGTCGCGATAGGCATCGTCCCAAGCCATGCGTACATCGATGCGGGCGAGTTCGTTTTGCGCGTTGGGAGTGTAGACATCCACAAACCAGAACTTGTCGAACTCCAGCGCGCAGACGCGGCCCTCGGTTACGGCTTGGGTGACGAGTGCGGCCGCCTTGTCCTCGCCGGCGTAGGGTAACAGCGCGTCGGCGTGCAGCACGCGCAGCGGTTCCTGGCGGCTAAAGACCGCAGTGCCCGAATAGCCTTTACGCTCGGCGTAGCTCCAGGTTTGGTGATAGCCGGGCAGGTCAATATCGACCTGGCCTTCTTGCAACTTGGTCTCTTGCAGCGCCAGGATATCGACGTCGAGTTCTTGCGCGATCTGGATAAAGCTCGGGTCCTTTTTGAGGACGGCGCGCAGGCCGTTGACGTTCCACGAGGCGAAAGTGTAAGTCTGAGGCATGGTGTCCTTTCGACGGGGTTGGCAGGCTTAAGATTAGCGCAACAGGGGCGGGGTGGGCTCCGCGCATGCTGACTTAAAGGTCGCATGCTGGGACATCGCCCGACGCCGCCCGATCAACAAGGACGGAGGACTCATATGACGCAGGCAATATCGGACCCCAGGCAGGCGTCCGCCGCGCTGGCGGATCTGTTTGACACCCACAAGCGCGTGGTCTTCTTTGGCGGCGCTGGTGTTTCCACGGCAAGTGGCATCCCCGATTTCCGCAGCGTGGACGGCCTGTATCACCAGCAGTTTGCCTACCCGCCCGAGACTATGCTCGCGCATAGCTTTTATGAGACACATCCGGCGGAGTTCTTCGACTTTTACCGCACCAAGATGATCGCGCTTAACGCTAAGCCCAACCGCTGTCACACCAAGTTGGCCGAGCTGGAGCGCGCCGGCAAGCTTGATGCCGTGGTGACGCAAAACATCGACGGCTTGCATCAGATGGCGGGCTCGCAGCGCGTGTTCGAGCTGCACGGATCGGTCCATCGCAACATTTGCCAGTCGTGCGACGCGGTCTATAGCGCCGAGTGGATTTGCTCGCGCGAGCACGAGGACGCCGCGGGCGTGCCCGTGTGCCCTGCGTGCGGTGGTCGCATCAAGCCCGATGTGGTGCTCTACGAAGAGCCGCTCGACGAGCATGTGTTGACCGGTGCCGTTGCCGCCATTGCCGCGGCCGATGCCCTCATTGTGGGTGGGACCTCGCTCGTGGTGTATCCGGCGGCAGGCCTTACGCGTTACTTTACTGGCGATACGCTGGCCATTTGCAATTTGGCGCCTACCGATCAGGATGCAAATGCCGACCTGCTGATTTCTTGCGACATCGCGGCCGCGTTTGCGTTCTAGCCCGTGTGCGCGGATACAATAGAAAGACTGAGTGCAAAGCGACCCCGCCGCCAGCTCCCCAAGCTCGGCGGCGTGGGCATTTTAGGAGGATGTTCATGGCGAACGACAGCAAGACATGGCGGTGCGGAAAGTATGAGCTCAGCTTTGACCGTCCGCGCATCATGGGCGTCCTCAACGTGACGCCCGATTCGTTTAGCGATGGCGGGGAGCACTTCGACCCGGATGCCGCCATCGAGTACGGCCTGGCGATGCTCGACGCCGGCGCCGACATCATCGACGTAGGCGGCGAGTCCACGCGCCCTGGTTTTACCCCGGTCAACCCCGACGAGGAGGCTCGCCGCGTGCTGCCCGTGGTGCGCGCGCTGGCCAAGGAGGGCGCCATCGTCTCGATCGACACGCGCCACGTGGCGGTTGCCAAGGCGGCCGTGCGCTGCGGCGCCTCGATCGTCAACGACGTGACCGGCTTCACCGACCCCAAGATGGTCGAGTTTGTTAAGACGAGCACCTGCGGCGTCATCGTGATGCATGCCGGCGAGGTCGCCGCGCCCGCACGCACGCACGCAACGGTGCAGCTCGATACCTCGGCTGCGGCGTTTGTTGCCGAGAAGGCGCGCGAGGCGGCTGCCGAGGCCGCGCGCGAGGCCGAGAAGCCCACCCGCCGTCGTCGTGGCAAGCTGCTGGGCGAGCCTAAGCCGGAGGCCAAGCTTCCGGGCGGCGTGGTGCAGCCCTCGTTGCCGTTTGGCGATCCGGAGCCCGCGACCGAGCCTGCAAGCGAGCAGGAGACGCCGGCCGCCGAGCAGGCTGCTGCCGCCGAGACCGTCGCGCCCGCGCCCGAGGCCACCGAGGCCGCATCGGAGTCCAATGACCGCCTGGCCGCCATGATGCGCCGCAGCGCCCGCCGCGAGGAGGCCTACGTGCCCACCTCGCAGCTCCGCCGCTTCACCCTGCCCGATTCGGCGCCCATCATGCGCCGCGTCATGGGCTTTCTGTCCGACCAGGCCCGCGCGCTCATCCACGCCGGCGTGTCGCGCGACCGCATCTGCATCGATCCCGGCCCGGGCTTTGGCAAGACGGCCAACGAGACGGCCAACGAGGACATTGTCATCCAGCGCGAGACTGCCAAGATGGCGTCACTGGGCTATCCGCTCATGTGCGCTGTATCGCGCAAGCGCTTTGTGGGCGCCGTCTCGGGCGTGACCGAGGCCGCCGAGCGCGATGCCGCTACGTTTGGCGTGTGCCTGGGCGCCATCCAGGCCGGCGCCAACATCGTGCGCGTGCACGACGCCGCGGGCTTTGCGCAGTTCCTGAACGGCTACTGGGCGGTTGCCAAGCCGCAGCCGCGCCGCGCGTTTGTGGCCGTGGGATCCAACTTGGGGCATCGCTGCGACAACATCCGCGCCGCACGCGACATGATCGCCGAGATTCCACTTACCTGCGTGTCCAACTCCTCCAAGATCTACGAGAGCGAGCCGGCCTACGAGACGCGCCAGGACGCGTTTGCCAACGCCGTCATCGAGATCAAGACCGAGTTGGCGCCGCTGGTGCTGCTCGACGAGCTCATGAAGATCGAGGCCGAGCTGGGCCGCGACCGCTCCAAAAAGGCCAAGGCCAACGGTCCGCGCACCATCGACCTGGACCTGCTGTGGATGGACGGCGAGACCCACGGCGGCAAAAAGCTGCGCCTGCCGCATCCACTGATCGGCGAGCGCGACTTTGTGCTGGTGCCGCTTGAGGACCTGATGCACGACCCGGCGCGGTTCTTCCGCTACAACGGCGTCGAGGTCAAGGAGCCCGAGGATCGCGTGGGCCATATCGTGGGTGAATTGGGGCGTATGTAGATGATCGAGATGAACGCTGTAGTCGCTGCCACTGAGCTCGACGCGGCGCGTGACGCGGGTCGCGAGGGCGTGTCCGCGGGCTGGTGCGCGTGGAGCGTGGGCGATGCTTCGCTGACGTTTTCGCTGGTCGTGCGTCCGGATGTGAACATGCATGCCTTCCACGGCCTGCCGTTTGTGGCCGCGATGGGCATGATGGACGCGCTCGTGGGCACGGCTTCGACGCCGGGGTTGGGCCTTGCCGGCAAGGTGGGCATTGAGTGGCCGAGCAATATCGTGTGCGGTGCGCCTGCGTTTGAGACGTCGCTCGCGCGTGTTGCCGTGAACGGCGGTGCCGGTGCTGCGGGCATGTTTGCCGCGGTGACGGTTGATATTGAACGTGCGGCGCTGGGCGAGCTTGGCGTGGATATGGCCGACGAGGTGCTGGTCGAGGCATTGGCCACCGCCGTGCTGACCCGCGTGGACACCTGGGCGGTTGCCGCCAACACACCACAGGGCGCTGCCGGCCCGCTGGCTCCGGTGCTGGGTGAGTACTTCGATATGGTGCCGCTGCTGGGTCGTCAGGTTGCGGCGGTGTCGCCCAACGGTTTGCCGCTTGCGGTCGGTGTGTTTGCGGGCCTGGACATCTGGGGCCGCGCGACCATCAAGACCGATGCCGGCGAGCAGGAGTTTCCGCCCGAGGCCGTGCGCATTCGCGGCCTGTAGTGCGGGTCGTTCGCGGCTAAAGATAACGACAACAAAGCCTTCCTCGGCATGCGCCGGGGAGGGCTTTCGCCTATCTGGGGGACGGATCGCCAGCATCCTATTCCTCAAAATCGAAATATTTTCAATTTTGAGGAATAGGACCGGTGCGTTGCCCAATTCGCCGCTCGCGCTCGACTTAAGCCACTGTCCTACGCCAGCTCCTGCATGCGGCGGTAGATTTCGCAGATGCCCTTGATGGTGAGTTGGCCGTCTACCACGTCGAAGGCATCGGTCGAATCGGCGACGATGCCGGCGAGACCGCCCGTGGCGATAACGGTGGCATCCTCGCGGCCCAGCTCGCGCTTCATGCGCGCGACCAGGCCCTCGGCCATGGCGGCAGCGCCCACCACGGCGCCGACCTTAATGCACTCCTCGGTATCGCGGCCGATGGCGTGTTCGGGCGCCTCGAGCGGCACGCTGGCGAGCTTGGCGGCACGGGCGGCAAGCGCGTCCATGGAGATGCGGATGCCCGGCGCAATCGCCCCGCCAATGTAATAACCGTCCTCATCGATGACGTCGATATTGGTCGCGGTGCCAAAGTCCACCACGATTGCCGGCGCGCCGTAGAAAGTCTCGGCCGCAACGGCGTTGGCGACGCGGTCGGCGCCCACGGCCTGGGGGCGCGCCGCGCGCAGCTTGGTCACGGCGGCCGTCTGCGGCCCGATGACGATGGCGTCTGCGGCAATGCGGTCGGCCACGGCGTGCCACTCGCGCGAGAGCTGCGGCACCACGCCCGCAAAGGCGATCGCGTCAACCGCATCGAGCGAGAGGCCGTACATCTTAAAGAAACCCATCAGGCGCACGTGGATCTCGTCGGCGGTATAGGAGCGGTCGGTGGGCATACGCCACGACTGCACCAGCTCGTCTCCGTCAAACAGGCCCATGGCCGTCTGCGTATTTCCCATATCGATAGCGAGCAGCATGTCTACTCCCGGTGTTGGCATAAAAGGACGCGCACCATTGTATACGTGCCGTCGACGGCGCTCGGCTGCGATTCGTTTACGGTGATAGGGGCTGAGGGGTTTAAATATGAAGGAATTATGCTCTACGAGATTTTCCTTGCCGTTTACCGAACTCCCGCGTAATATTCTTTCTTGCGCACATGAGGCGCCCAGACATTGCGGGGTGGAGCAGTCTGGTAGCTCGCCGGGCTCATAACCCGGAGGTCGTAGGTTCAAATCCTGCCCCCGCGACCAAGAACTTGCAGCTCGTCGGCCTAGCCGGCGAGCTTTTTTGTTATCCGACGACCATGTTTTCGGCACGGTTCTCAACCTCTCAAACAAAATCTCGATCTGTAACATCTAGACCCGATTTGGGCGGCTAGGTGTTACAGATTGAGATGTTGAGTCCCCGCCTGGACGGTTTGTCTAAATCTGTAACACGAGGGACGGTTTTTACTGAGTAACTGTTACAGATCTAGATCTTTCGGCAGGCTAGATTGGTTTGTCTCAATCTGTAACAGTTGCTCGGCAAAATAGGGTCTTACTGTTACAGATTGAGACAAACCGACGGGCCGCCCCGCCCCATCCACCTGCCGCCACCTGATATTCGCCGATTTTCGTTGTGCCGCTGTGCCCCCATGCCATATCCTCTAAACAACTACGCGGCACCATCGCTGCCGCGCCTACAAGAGAGGAATATCCATGACCGCACCTGCATCCAAGCTGCTCCAGCCCATTACGGTTGGCCCCCTTGAGCTCAAAAACCGCATTATGTTCCCGCCGCTGACCACCGGCTATGAGGAGCGCGACGGTTCCATCGGCGAGCGCAGCCTGGCTTTTTACGAGCGCCTGGCCCGTGGCGGCGTGAGCTACATCGTCATTGGCGACGTTGCTCCCGTCATGACCGCGAGCCCCACGCCCAAGCTGGCGACCGACGCCCAGATCCCCACGTTTAAGGCGCTGGCCGATGCCGTCCACAAGCACGGTGCCAAGGTTGCGCTGCAGCTGTTCCACCCCGAGTACGACGTGCCCGGCGTCGGCCGCATGGTCATGGGATCCATGGCCGCCGCCAAGGCCGCGCAGGAAGCCAAGGCCGCCGGCGACGAGGAGGCCTTTGCCGCCAAGATGGCCGAGTCCAACGAGATCCGCAAGCAGGCCTATGCCAAGCTGCACCACGATATGCAGCACTTCGTGAACGAGGCGAGCGTGGAGCAGCTCACTCAGATCAAGGAGGCTATCGCTGCCTCGGCCGCTCGCGCGCAGCAGGCCGGAATCGACGCCATCGAGGTCCACGGCGACCGCCTGGTGGGTTCGCTGTGCTCGGCCATCCTCAACAAGCGCACCGACGAGTACGGCGGCTCGTTCGAGAACCGCGTTCGCTACGCGCTCGAGGTCGTCGCTGCCATTAAGGAAGCCGCGCCGCAGCTGATGGTGGAGTACAAGCTCCCCGTGATCATGGAGAACCCCGACGGCACGCCGCGCGGCAAGGGTGGCCTGCAGCCCGACGAGGCCTGCGAGTTTGCCAAGTTGCTCGAGGGCGCGGGCATCGACATGATCCAGGTCGCACAGGCCAACCACACCGGCAACATGGGCGACACCATTCCGCCCATGGGCGCCATGCCCTACAACTGGACGCTGCCCGTGGCCGAGCGCGTCAAGGCCCTGGTCTCCGTGCCGGTGGCAACCGTGGGCCGTGTCGTCTCGGTCGAGGCCGGCGAGAAGATTCTGGAAGACGGCGCGGCCGATATCATCGCCTATGGCCGCTCGCTCATGTGCGACCCCGACATTGCGCTGAAGGCCGCCACGGGTGAGCCCATCCGCGAGTGCCTCAACTGCAACAAGGGCTGCGTCGACGCGATTCAAAATCGCAAGTACATCTCGTGCGTGCTCAACGCCGAGAACGGCGACGAGGCGACCATCGCCATTATGCCGGGCGAGGGCGACAAGAAGATCGCCGTGGTGGGCGGCGGCATCGCCGGCCTGGAGGCCGCGCGCGTGGCGGCCAAGCGCGGCTACGACGTGACTGTCTACGAGGCGAGCGATCATCTGGGCGGCCAGATTGTGCTGGCTGCTGCGCCTCCGCGCAAGGACGAGATCATGCGCTCGGTCGAGTACTACGAGAAGATTCTGCCCGGCCTGGGCGTGAAGGTTGAGCTCAACCATGCCGCTAGCCCCGCGGATCTCAACGCCGCCGACGCCGCGATTGTGGCTGTGGGCGCGCACGACGTGGTCATCCCCGTTCCGGGTGCCGACTCGGACAAGGTCGTCTCGAGCTGGGACGTGCTGGCCGGCAAGGTGGAGCTCAGCGGGCGCGTCGCCGTCATTGGCGGTGGCCTGGTGGGCACCGAGACTGCCGAGTACCTGCTGCAGCACGGCTGCGAGGTGGCGATCGTCGAGATGCTCGACAAGATTGCCGCGGGCGAGTCCGAGACCATTCTGCCGCTGATCATGAGCGACTTCGCCGCCCACAACGTGGAGCAGCACGTTAAGACCCGCCTGGCCGCCATTACCGACGAGGGCGTGGAGGCCGTGCACACCACCGAGGACGGCCCCGAGGAGCCGGTGAAGATCGCCTGCGATTACGTGGTGATGGCCGTGGGCTCCAAGGCCAACGCGTTTGACCTGGATGGCGTGACGGTGCCCGTGACCTGCGTGGGCGACTGCTCGGGCGAGCGCACCGCCGACATTGCGAGCGCCATTCGCACGGCGTATCACGCGGCCAACGAGCTGTAGTTGAACATCGCGGCCAGGCGGGGCGGTAGCACGGATCCGCCTCGCCCGGCTGTGTCCCGTCGGGTGTCAACCGGTGCGGGGCCTGCAAGCGCAGCAGGCCCCGCCCTTTTTGTTTTGCTCCGGTGGATGGCAATGCGCGGTAATCATGAGGAGTAAGGACGTCTACTGCCTTGCCGATTACTCAAAATTATTGGGGGAGGGGTTAATAATCATATCCGCTATAGCAAAGGACATAAAGAGGTGTCAATTTTGTTGACAGGCGAATGACGATTGGCTGCGAGTCAGCTACCAGCGTAAATAATCGATAAAGAAATGTCGTAAATTGGTGCCAAATGCCCAGATAACGCCGCGTCTATTTTAATTAACTGCTTTGAGCAAACAGTAAAATGCTACTATCTAACTTGCACGTAAGAAAGCAGATTAACGGTTAAGGCTAAGAAGTGGCAGGTATGTCGGAAGCAACTAGGACTCGCACGCATGCGCCCGAGGTTAGGCAGCGCGCCGTCGAGATCCTCCAAGAGGGGGTCGGTCATCGCGCCCTCGCCGCGGAGCTTGGCATTCCCCAGGCCACGGCTCGTCAGTGGGCCCGCGCGTATGCCGTAGGCGGTGCCGACGCCGTTCTCAACGCCGGTTCGCATCATCACACCTATTCGTACGAAGTTAAGCTCGCCGTGGTCAAGGACCGCTTGGAAAACGGCTTAACGGTTCGCGAGGCCATGATCAAGCACAAGATTCCCAGCGAGTCTTCGGTCAAGGCTTGGTGCCGCCAGTATCGCGAGAGCGGTGAGTCCGCGCTGGTTGATAAGCCGCGCGGTCGCAAGCCGCGCGTTAAAAAGGCGGAATAGCGAACGGGATGGTGCGCCCACAGGGGCGCATTTTTCTTGCCGCGCCAACTTTTTGGACCGTCGTGAGCCTACTGGAACATCCTCCAAAGTGGTTAATAAACCGCGCGCAGTGGCCCGTGCGCCCGCCGCCGCGATAGGGGGAGCGTCGCCTCTCTGCTCCAAAGCGGACAGACTCGTTACCCCGTACGCCTAAAACTCCCCAGTTGACCGAAAACCCGCCGCCGCTACTCCTCAACTGAGCTATAACGTTAAACAATTGCAGCGTTTTTGCATGGGGGAGTGATGGTATGACGCTACTGTATTTCCTTACCCTGTTTCCGCTGGTACCGGCGCTGGGCATGCTGCTCGCGCGCGGTGACCGCGCCCGCGATGCGCTAGGGCTTGTAGGCTCTGGCATCATTATGGCGGTGACGGTTGTAGTCGCCGTCATGTTTTTTGGCACGGGCCCTCAGAGCTTCGAGGTTGCCCCCGGCACCTCGCATGTGCTCTCGATCATCAGCTCCGTCATCGACATAATTCTGTGCGCCGTCATCCTGTACAACGCGCACAAATATAGGAACGTGCTCACCACGGTGCTCGGCATAGTCCAGCTGGTGGGCTCGCTCGCCTTCGCTGCCATGACGCTGCCCGCGGCCGAAGCCGTCACCGCAACGCCGCTCTACCTGGACTACATGAGCGTGATCATGGTCCTCGCCGTCGGCATTGTCGGCAGCCTTATCTGCGTGTATGCCCTGGGCTACATGAAGGACTTCCAAGCGCACGACGAGCACGAGGCGGCGCTGCGCGGGCAGACCGCGCCCGACCGTCGCCCGCAGTTCTTGGCGCTTATGTTCCTGTTCCTCTCGGCCATGTTCGTCATCGTGACGAGCGACAACCTTGAGTGGCTGTTCTGTGGCTGGGAAATCACCACCGTGTGCTCGTTCCTTATGATTGGCTACACGCGCACGCCCGAGGCCATCAAGAACGCCTTCACCCAGATCATCCTCAACATGTTGGGCGGTATCGCGTTTTTGGCCGGACTTATGTACCTGCACGTTAACGGCATGCCGCTGACCATTTCGGGCATGATCGAGCTTTCCGGCACCGGAACCGCGCAATCCGCGCTGCTGGTGATGCCGGTCGTTCTGCTGTCGCTCGCCGCACTCACCAAGGCCGCACAGATGCCGTTCCACACTTGGCTGTTGGGTGCCATGGTTGCCCCCACGCCCACGAGCGCCCTGCTGCACTCGTCCACCATGGTCAAAGCCGGCGTGTTCCTGATGGTCAAGCTCAGCCCACTCTATGCCATCTATCCCGTGACCGGCTTTATGGTCACGAGTGTGGGTGCCATCACGTTTTTGCTCGCTGCCCTCATGGCCATCTCGCAGAGCAACGCCAAACGCGTCCTCGCGTACTCCACCATTTCCAACTTGGGCCTTATCAGCGCCTGCCTGGGCGTCGGCGCGCCCGAGGCCGTGTGGGCCGCGATCTTCCTGATCCTGTTCCATACGGTGGCAAAGTCGCTGCTGTTCCTGTGCGTGGGCACGGCCGAGCATCATATCGGCAGCCGCAATATCGAGGACATGGACGGTATGTTCAGCCGCATGCCGCACCTGACGCGCCTGATGATGCTGGGCATTATGGGCATGTTCGTGGCCCCGTTTGGCATGCTCGTGTCCAAGTGGGGCGCCCTGGTGGCGTTTGCCCAGACCGGCAACGTGCTCATGATCATGGTGCTTGCCTTTGGCTCGGCCGCGACGTTCTTCTTCTGGGGCAAGTGGCTTGCCAAGCTTTCGGGCGTCGACCCCACGGCTCAAAACGTTGAGGTCAATGTCCATAAGACCGAATGGATGGCCCTCAACACCATCGCCGCGCTGCTGATTCTGTGCTGCGTGGCGTTCCCGGTTATCTCGAGCGGTCTGGTGTCGCCTTACTTGGCCATGGTGTTTGGCCGCGTGCCGTACGTTATTGGCAAGGATGCCATGTATCTGATGGTGGTTATCGTGGCTTTTATCGCCGTGGTGCTGCTGACTTCATTCCGCGTGAGCAACAAACCGCACGTAAACGTATATCTTTCGGGTGTGGGAACCGACAATTACCGCCATTTCCGCGGCTCGATGGGACGCGAGGTGAAGGCCGAAAAGCGCAATTGGTACTCGGTGGACGCCCTTGGCGAGAAGCGTATTGGTCCCGCGGGTAGCGTCGTGTGCTGCAGCATTATCTTGTTTGCGCTGCTGTGTTGCGCGTGGATTGGGCCCGAGCGACTTGCCATGAGCGCGCCCTCGGTGTTGCGCGGCAAGTATTTCGAAGGCTCGGGTGTCGTGGGCATCTTTATTGGTACCGTGGCGTTTGCCCTGCTAGCGCCGCTTGTGGGCGGCCTGATCGACGGTATCGACCGCAAACTTTCGGCCCGCATGCAGGGCCGCGTGGGCCCGCGTCTGCTGCAGCCCTTCTACGACGTTGCCAAGCTGCTGCGCAAGGCCCCTGCCAGCGTAAACACCATGGACGATACCTATATGGCATGTGCGCTCATCTTTACCGTGGTAGGCGGCGGCATCTTTGTGTCGGGTTCCAACACGCTGCTGTGCGCTTTTATGGTGACGCTCGCCGCGATCTTTGTGGTGCTGGCGTCCGCCTCGACGCAAAGCCCGTTTGCGCAGGTCGGCGCCGATCGCGAGCTGCTGCAGGTTATGAGCTACGAGCCCGCCGTTCTGCTGATGAGCGTGGGCCTGTACCTTGCCACCGACAGCTTCGATTCCATTGCCGTGACGGGGCAGTCGGCCCCCATCATCGTGTACAGCGCGCCCATTTTCCTTGCGCTGCTCGCGGTGCTTACCATCAAGCTACGCAAGTCGCCGTTCGACCTTTCGTACTCGCATCACGCGCATCAGGAGATTGTCCAGGGCGTCGCCACCGAGATGAGCGGCAGCACGCTGGCCAAGATGACCCTTATGCACTGGTGCGAGACCGTGCTGTTTTTGATGTGGGTGGGCATGTTCTTTGTCTGGGACAACCCGGTGAGCTGGGTGGTCGCCCTGGTCGTGATGGTCGCGACGTATTTTGTCGAGGTACTGATCGACAACACCTTTGCCCGCAGCACCTGGCGCAGCTGCTTTAAGCTCGGCTGGGGCGTGGCGCTGGTGTTTGGCCTGCTCAACCTTATGCCCATCCTCGTCGACGTGTTTATTTAGGAGGCAGCATCCATGGATCATAAAATGTCGCGCTCGCCGTGGGTTATTCATTACGACGGCTCGAGCTGCAACGGATGCGATATCGAGGTGCTGGCCTCGCTCACGCCGCTGTTCGATGCGGAGCGCTTTGGCGTGGTCAACACCGGCAACCCCAAGCATGCGGATATCTTTTTGGTGACGGGGTCGGTCAATGCCCAGAACCTGCCCGTCGTGCGCCAGATCTACAACCAGATGCTCGAGCCCAAGTGCGTTGTGGCGTGCGGCATTTGCGCGTGCTCGGGCGGCGTGTTCCGCGATGCCTACAACGTGATCGGCGGCGTGGACCGCGCGATTCCCGTGGACGTGTACGCGCCCGGGTGCGCCATTCGTCCCGAGACCGTGATCGATGCCATCGTGGAGGCGTGTGGCATCCTGGACCAGAAGGAGGCCGTGATGCGTGCTGGCGGTGACCCGCTTACCGTGGGCGGCGCCGCAACCTGGGACGGTGGCGTTGGGCTGGGCGAGGACGGGTTTGTGGCCGCGGGGGCCGGGACTGACGGTGCCGGTGACGCGCCTGCCGGGAAGCCCGCCGCACCCGCTGCTGGCGACGCACCTGCTGAGACGCCCGTCGCTGCAAAGGAGGCCGAGTAATGCAAAAGGCTATCTATACCACCGTTGGGCTCGACGAGCTTCTGTCGCATGTCCAGGCGCTCAAGGGCGCCGGTGCCCGCTTTGTGCAGATGCACGCCGAGCGCTGTGTGGACGACGGATCGTATCGCCTGGTCTATACGTTTATCAACGTTCGTGCTGCTCAGGAGCATATTGCGCAGGACGGCAGCTATGCGATCGAGAACCTGGTGGTTGAGGGAATTGATCAGTACCAGGAGATTCCGTCCATCAGCTCGTACTATCCGGCGGTATTCCCGTTTGAAAACGAAGCGCACGACCTATTCGGTCTTGCCATCACCGATATGCAGATCGACTTTAAGGGCTTTTTCTACCAGGTCTCGACTGCCGAGCCCATGAGCGTTATCACGCCCGAGGTGAAGGCCGCGCGCGAGAAGGCCATGAAAGTCCGCGCGGCCGCCGAGGCCAAGGCGCGCAAGGCCGCGGCCGAGAAAGTCGCCGCGGCTGCGGCCGCTGCGGGGAAGGGCGCCGCGGGTGTCGGCGATGCTGCGAGCGTTGCTGCCGTCCAGCCCGCTGCGGCTGCCGGCTCCGATACTCAGCACGATGAGGCTGCTGCGAAGGCCGCGCTCAAGGCCGCCGAGATGGAGGCAAAGCTCGCCGCCATGGATCCCGAGAAAGCGGCCAAGGTCCGTGCGGCGCTTGCCGCCAAGGCCGCCCGCGACAAGCAGAAAAAGGAGGCGTAAGGCCCATGGCACATCGCTCCGTTATTCCGTTTGGCCCGCAGCACCCGGTGCTGCCCGAGCCGCTTCATCTGGACCTGGTGATTGAGGACGACCGCGTCATCGAGGCAATTCCGCAGATTGGCTTTGTGCACCGCGGGCTCGAGAAGCTCACCGAAAAGCGCGACATGCATCAGTTTGGCTACATCGCCGAGCGCATCTGCGGCATTTGCGCCGTGGGCCACAGCTGCGGCTATGCCAGCGCCTGCGAGCGCATGCTCGACATCGAGGTGCCCGGCCGCGTGCAGTATATCCGCACCATTTTGCACGAGCTTTCGCGCATCCACTCGCATCTATTGTGGCTGGGCCTGCTCGCCGACGCCTTTGGTTTTGAGGCGCTGTTCTATCGGTCATGGACCCTGCGTGAGCAGATTCTCAAGATCTTTGAGAGCACGTGCGGCGGGCGCGTGATTCTGTCGATCAACGAGATTGGCGGCCTTAAGCATGATATCGAGGACTCCGAGCTGGCAGGCATTGTCCAGACGCTCGACGCCATGCGCCCCGACTACGAGGCCCTGGTGCATACGTTTTTGGACGATGACAGCTGCGGCGAGCGTCTGCACGGCGTGGGCGTGATCAGCAAGAAGGACGCACTGGAGCTTTCGATGGTCGGCCCGTTCGGCCGCGCCTCGGGCGTGGACTATGACGTGCGCATGTTTGGCGACGGCGCCTATGCGGATTTGGCTGCGTTTGAGCCAATTGTCGCTACCGATGGCGACTGCTATGCCCGCTGCCAGGTGCGTTGCGCCGAGGTCACGCAGGCTATGGACATCATCAAGGAGCTTGTGGGCAAGATTCCGCACGACGGTATCGGCGGGCGCACCAAGCTCACGCCGGCCGACGGCGCGCGCGGCGAGGTTGTGATTGAGCAGCCGCGCGGCGAGGCGTATTACTATGTGCGCGGCAACGGCACCAAGAACTTGGACCGTTTCCGTGTGCGCACGCCGACGTCGCAGAACCTGGCGGGTCTGACACATGCGCTGCAGGGCGTGCTCCTTGCCAACGTGCCCATGATTATCCTGACCATCGACCCCTGCATTAGCTGCACGGAAAGGTAGGCGCGGCATGAGTTTGCTGACATTTGCCAAGACGGCCTTGGGTTCTATGGTCAAGCAGCCAGTAACGGTGTGCTATCCGCAGGAGGAGCTGACGGCACCCGAGCGCTTGCGCGGGCGCATCGTCAACGACATGGACGTGTGCATTTGCTGCGGCATGTGTGCGCGCCGCTGCCCGGCGGGTGCGCTCGCGGTCGATCGCAAGGGCGGAACGTGGTCGATTGACCCGTATGCTTGCGTGGTGTGCGGCGAGTGCATCGAGAGCTGCCCCAAGCGCTGCCTGACTATGGACACCGCGCGCACTCCAGTCGCGGCGGACAAGACCCCCACGGTAGAAACCAAGCCGGAATAGCGCTGGAATAGAGCTGGAATAGGGGCCGGTGGGGCAAAAATGCCCCACCGGCCCCGCGCTTAAACGCGCGGTTGTGCCGTCGCGAACAAAACTATGCTGGATTACGGGGCTGGATAGCGAACCTCCGACCATGCAGAAAATCGCAAAAACAAAACCGCAGGTAGAACGCCTGCGGTTTTTCATAAAACGCGGTTGTAGTCGGGGGTATCGGGTCAAACGTAGTAGATGGGCCAGTTTCGTGGCGAGCGGTTCCGGCTGATCCCTTGGGGACGGAGGGAAACGGATCATTTTGGTCCCGCGAGGCTGGCGGAGGCACTCGTGCAGGGCCGCCCGAACAAAACTATGCCGGTTTACGGGGCTGAGTCACGAGTCCCCAACCATGCCGATATTCGTGAAAATAAAATCGCAGGTAGACGAGCCGTCATTTTGCAGAAAACGCGGGTATGGATGGGGGTCCTGAGTTTAGCCCCGTAAACCGGCATAGTTTTGAAATGGTATTAAATCGGTGGCAGCCATTTTGCTATGCCGGGGCGGTCAGTCGTTGGGCAACTACCCTCGCAGGTAGGCGATGGCGATCTGCGTGCGGTTGCGCAGGCCCATCTTTGCAAGGATCGAGCTGATGTGGTTGCGCACGGTGCCTTCGCCCATGTAGGCGGTGGCGGCGATCTCCTTGTTGTCGAGGCCGCGGGCGATGAGCTCGGCGACTTCGAACTCGCGGTCGGTTAGGCCGGCAAAGGCTGCGGGCCGGCGGGGCGCGTCGGCTTCGGTGTCCGCCCCATCAAAATCGATGTCCTCGATCGCCTTGCCTTCGAGCACACGTTTGCCATCCATGACCTGCGCCAACGCTGGCGGAATGGCGGCGACATCGGTTTTAATCAGGTAGCCGCGGGCGCCCAGCTTGAGCGCCGACACAATGTATTCGTCATCCGAAAACGTCGTCAGAAACACCACGCGCGCCGCAGGGTCGCGCTCAAGGATTTCGCGTGCCGCCGAAAGGCCGTCGCGTCCCGGCATCTGGATGTCGAGCAGCGCGATATCGGGTGCGTGCTCAGCGTAGAGCGCGACCGCTTCGTCGCCATTGGCGCCGGTGCCCACTACCTCGATTTGCGGCTGGGCGCCCAGGATAATCTTGAGCGAATCGACCACCAAGCGGTCGTCGTCGACAACGATGAGCCTCATCGGTCCTCATCTCCTTGCTGTTTGGGAATGGTGGCAAACACGCGCCAACCGGGGGAGCCGGCGCGCGGGCCGGCGGTGAAGGTGCCGCCAAGCGCCTCAATGCGCTCGCGCATGGAGGCGAGCCCCATGCCCTCCGCGGCGCCGCGGCCGCTTGCTTGGGCCCCGCCCACGCCATCGTCGGTAACGATGAGCTGGTAAAACGATGGATGCTCCAAGCATCGCACAGCAACGTTTTGCGCGCGGGCGTGGCGCATGGCGTTGGAGAGCGCCTCGCGCAGGACCGCCGAAAAGCAGTTTGCGACATTTGCGGGCGCATGCTCGGCCAAAACTTCAAGCTCAATCTGCGGGCCGCCATCCGAGCGCGCGCCTTCAACAATGCGTTCGAGCTGCACGGAAAGGTCGACGGCGTTGTCGTTGAGCGCATGGACGCTGGCGCGTACGAGCTGGAGCGCCTCGTCAACCGTGCGTTTGACGTCGGCGAAATCGGCGGCGACGCCGGGCTCGTCGGCGTGGACCACGCGCAGGGCTTCGGCCTGTAGCGAGGCGCGCGTGAGCTGGTGGCCGACGTTATCGTGGATCTCGCGCGCGATGCGGGCGCGTTCGGCGAGCGTCGCGAGCTGGACTTCGTAGTCCTGGCGGTCGGCAAGATCGCGGTTGCGCGCCTCGAGCGCGAGGGCTCGTTCCTGCAGCTCGTCGCGGGTACGGCGCATGCGCTGCTGCTCGCGCTCCAACTGGGCGGTGCGTAGCGATAGCAAGGTGGCGGCAACCGAAAGGATGGCGGCCAGCAGAAGCGTTCGGGCGGTAAGCGCGTCGGCGCGAAGGTCCGCGACGAGCGCAAAGGCAAAGACGGAACCAATGCCCAGCGCGACCCAAACGCGTTCACGGCGCATCCGCCGCGCGATGTCATAGAAGGCGAGAGGCGCAAACGGCACAAACGGCGGCACGAAGACGGCCGCGATGATGTAAATGTAGCTCGCGGCTTCGCTTGCGCGGCGCGTGCGTTCCCCCTGTGCGACCTCGGCCAGTGAGGCGGCAATAACGCCAAGGCAAAACGCCGCGACCAGGCGAGCGTCCACAGCAAGACCCATGGCGGCTGCGATACAGCACGCCAGCACGATCGATTTGTCGAAAAGCCTGTTCATACGGGTATTGTACGCGAAGCCGCGCGTGGTGGAGGAGTCGCCAGCGCAACCGTGACATTCCTCCCGCGCGGCAAAGCGGGGGCGCCGGCAGGCCGCACGACCAAGACCCCCGCACTCGTGACAAAGCTCACTGGTGCGCGCCGGCGGCTCCTGCGATGATGCAATCGTACCGGGCCGCAATCAACAGAAGGGCCGCCTCATGACAGACATCGTCCACGTCGAAAACCTCGTCAAGCGCTACGACGACCTTATCGCGCTCGACCACTTTAACCTGAGCATCGCCCCCGGCGAGATTTTTGGCCTGCTGGGCCCCAACGGCTCGGGCAAGACTACGTCCATCAACTGCGTCCTGCAGCTGCTCGCCTACGACAAGGGAATCATCGAGCTGTTCGGCGAGCCCATGACGCCCACCCGCTACGACCTCAAGCGCCGCATCGGCGTGGTGCCGCAGCAGGTGGCGGTGTTCGACGAGCTCACCGTGCGCGAGAACATCGACTATTTCTGCAGCCTTTACGTTAGCGACCGCAAGCGCCGCCGCGCGCTGGTGGACGAGGCGATCGACTTTGTCGGCCTGGGCGACTTTACCAAGTTCCGCCCCGGCAAGCTCTCGGGCGGCCTGGCGCGTCGCCTCAACATCGCCTGCGGCATCGCGCACAAGCCCGAGCTCATCTTCTTTGACGAGCCCACGGTGGCAGTCGACCCGCAGAGTCGCAACGCCATCCTGGAGGGCATCTGCCGCTTGCGCGACGAGGGCGCCACGGTGGTGTATACCAGCCATTACATGGAGGAAGTCGAGCAGATTTGCAGCCGCATCATGATCATGGACGGCGGACGTGTGCTGGCGCAGGGCACTAACGACGAGCTCAAGCGCATGATTCAGATGGGCGAGAAGATTGTAATCGAGGTCGGCGAGGTTCCGAGTGCGGCGCTCGGTGCCGTCGCAAGCCTGCCGCACGTTCTGGACCTTTCGGCAACGGCGGGACAGCTCACGTTTTCGTGCGAAGCGAGCCCGCACAACCTGACGGACATTCTCGATGCGCTGCGCTCGCATGACGTGCCGCTCGGCCGCATCTATTCCGAACCGCCGACCCTCAACGACGTGTTCCTCGAGATCACCGGCCGCGAGCTGCGCGACTAGGGGGCGGCCATGTTCAACACCATCATCACCACGGTCAAGACGCTGCTGCGCCGGCCGAGCACGTGGGTCTGGGGCGCTCTCTTTCCTATTGCGCTTTCCACGATGTTCATGTTTATGTTTGCGAACCTCAGCTCCGACGGCACGGTCGACCCGGTGCCGGTTACCGTCGTGGCGGACGAGGCCTGGGATGCCTCGACCTTTAAGGACGTGGCAGCTTCGCTTGCCAAGGCAGGCGACGACCAGCTGCTCGATGTGAGCGAGTACGAAGACTTGGCTGCCGCGCGCAAAGCGCTCAAGGCCGGCGAGGTCGCGGGCATCTATATGGTCGATGCCGCGGGCACGCCCAGGCTCACGCTGCTATCGAGTTACGACAGCTCGCGCGCCTCGTCGGTGCTCACCGACCGCAGCATCCTTGAAACGGTGGCAAGCTCGTATACGCAAAATACCGAGCTCATGCGCCAGATTGCCCAGGACAACCCGGTGGCGCTCGCCGACCCCGAGGCGGTTACGCGCGCCCTGTCGCTCGAGGGCGGCACCCGCCGCGTAAGCCTGACACGAACCACGCCCGATGGCACGGTCATCTACTACTACGCGCTCTTTGGCCTGGTCGCGATGATGTCTGCCGAGTTTGCCGCCTTGAGCGTCGTCGATTTGCAGCCTAATTTGTCGGGCCTTGGCGCGCGCCGCTGCGTGGGCGGTCTTTCCAAGACGGCGTCGCTGGCCGGCATTTTTGTCGGCTCGTGGCTGGTTTCCTTTGCATCGATGGCGGTTGCGATCGGCTACGTGCGCCTGGTCGTGGGCGTCGACTTTGGCGGGCGCGAGGGGTTGTGCCTGCTGGGCGGGGCTGCATCCGCGCTTGCCGCCACGGGCCTGGGGCTTTTTGTGGGCACGCTTCCCGTTAAGGGCGGCAAGGCATCCAAGTCGGGCATCCTCACGGGCTTTGCCACCACGTGCGCTTTGTTCGCCGGGCTCTACGGCGAGCCGGCGATGGCGCTTGCCGACGACGTCGCTCGCGCCTGCCCGGCCGAGTGCTGGCTCAATCCCGTCAAGCTCATCTGCGACATGTTCAATCGCCTGTATTTTTTTGAGGACCTGGGGCCCTTCGCTGTTCGCGCCGGCGCGCTGGTCCTCATGGCCCTGGTGTTTGTTGCCGCCGCTACGCTGATCTTTGGAAGGAGCCGCTATGAGCACCTTTAAGACCGCGCTTCGCATGGCGCTGGCGCACCCGTTCTACCTGCTCATCTACACGGTGTTTATCTCGCTGATGGGCGTGTTCATCGCGGCTTCGGTGAGCTGGAACTCGTCGCAGCTTACCGAGTACAAGCCCTACGACACCAACGTGATCGTGGTCGACCGCGACAATAGCGACCTTTCGCGAGCGCTTACCAAGCACCTGGGTTCGCGTTTTGAGCTGGTCACGGGCATCGGCGACGATACATACGATCTTGCGGACGCGCTCTCCAAGAGCAACAGCGCCAAGGGTAGCGCCGACTGCGTGTTCTTTATCCCGGAGGGGTTTGAGGACGATCTTGTTGCAGCCGCCCGTGCGGGGGAGGCCCTGCCCAAGCTCGATGTGACCTACGGCGCTGGCACCATGGCGGCTGCGCTTTCGTCTGCCGAGGCCTCGCGCTGGATCTCGCTCGCGGGCGCCGCGGCGGCGCTTGAACCCGCTGCCTCCAACGGCGACGTCGCAAGGGCCGCCGAGCACGCGGCCGCAAAGCGCGCGGAGGTCCAGATCGAGCAGGTCAAGGTCGACTCGACTGCTGCTACCACGCTCGAGTCGTACTTCAACTTTGGCGCGTACGCGATCATCTCGTCGGTCATCGTGTCGGTAGGACTGGTGTTTTCGGGCATGAACGAGCCCGAGCGCGTGCGCCGCATGGATGCCAGCCCGGTCTCTGAGCGCCAGCGTTCGCTCGCTGTGTTCGCGGCCGCCGCCGTGCTCACCGTCTGCATCTGGCTCGTGTCGAGCATGATGGGCGTCGTGGGCTTTGCCAGCGCGGTTGCCGAGGTCGGCGTGGGTCGCGTGTGCCTGGCGGTGGCGGCAACGTTTGCCCTGGCGTGCACGCCGCTGGCTGTTGGCTTTACGCTGTCGAGCCTGGGCGCGCGCGAGGAGCTGCTCAACGGTGTGGGCAACCTGCTCGGCATGCTCATGACGTTTTTGGGCGGCGCCTGGATGCCGCTGTCGCTCATGGGCTCGGCCGTGCAGACGGTGGCGCACTTTGTGCCGACGTATTGGGTGAACGACGCGATCGGCAAGGCGCTCGCCGCGGACCTGACGTCCACCGTGCTGGGCGACATCGCCTGCGATCTGGGCGTCACGGTGCTCTTCGCCGCCGCCATCGCCGCCGTAGGCCTGGCCCTCACCCGCGCCAAATCCCACGCCTAGCTACCTGGTCATCGGGGACGTTCTTAAACGGCTAGTCATCGGAGACAGTCTTTGTCGATTCGCCGGCTCGTCGGCCGGGTTGGCAAGGGCTGTCCCTATCTGCCGGGTGGCGAAGAGCGTCCCTAGCGGCACTCATTGGGGACCACTCATTGGGGACAGACTTAAATGAGTGGTTTCAGTCATTTAAGTCTGTCCCCAATGAGTAAAGTCTGTCCCCAATGAGTACCCAATGACTGGTTTGGAAAAATGTGCGCCTGTCGCTTAAAAATAGTTCGCCTGGGTTTACTATTACCTTAGAAAAGTAGCAGAAGGCTAACAACGGGGGATAGCATGGCGACAAAGCGTGCCTACGTCCAGGTCAACGGACTCAAGAAACACTATGGCGACGGCGATGCGCGCCTGACGGTGCTCGACGGCATCGACACGTCCATCAACCGTGGCGAGATCTGCGTCATGCTGGGGCCCTCGGGCTCGGGTAAGTCGACCTTTCTTAACCTGATCGGCGGCCTGGAGGATGCCGACGCCGGCTCTATTCTGGTGGACGGCTGCGACCTCACCACGCTCAACGCTGGCGACCTGGGCGAGTATCGCCGCCGCGAGCTGGGCTTTGTGTTCCAGTTCTACAACCTGGTGCCCGATCTCACCATCAAGGAAAACATCGAGGTCACGGCACACCTGTCCAAAAAGCCGCTCAACATTGACGACCTGCTGCGTTCACTGGGCCTCTACGAGCATCGCAACAAGTTCCCGCGCCAGGTTTCGGGCGGCCAGCAGCAGCGCTGTGCCATCGGCCGCGCGCTCGTTAAAAACCCGGGTCTGCTGCTGTGCGACGAGCCCACGGGCGCGCTCGACTATAAGACGTCCAAGGAAATCCTGCAGCTCATGGAGGATGTCAATCACGAGTACGGCTGCACCATCATTATCGTCACGCACAACGCCGCCATCGCGCGCATGGCCAATCGCGTGTTGCGCCTGCGCGACGGGCGAATCGTCGAGGATGAGCTCAACGAGTCGCCCGTCGCGGCCGCCGAGCTCGATTGGTAGGCGGCGCCATGACACCTCTCGCAAAACGTCTCCCGCGCGAGCTGCGCCGCAATATCGGCAAGTACCTGGGCATCTTTTTGCTTATGTGCGGAAGCATCGCTCTCACCTCGGGCTTTTTGCTCGCAGCGCATTCCATCGGCTGCCTTATCGACGACATGCGCGATGCGTACACGATTGAGGACGGCCGCGTGACCACCTCCTTCGAGGCAACCAAAGACCAGCTCAAGGCAGCCGAGGACGCGGCCGACGACGTCGGCGGCGTCACGCTCTACAAGAATTTCTCCATCGACGCCATCATCAAAAAGACCGCCGGCGACGACGGCACCAAGCGCACGCTGCGCACCTATGCGCACCGCACCAAGGTCGATATCGCGTCCTACTGTGAGGGCAGGCAGCCCAAGACGGACGATGAGGTGGCCATCGACCGTGTCTTCGCCACCAACAACGACCTCGCCGTGGGCGATAAGGTCGAGCTTGAGGGCCGCACCTACACCATTTGCGGCATCATGACCCAGCCCGATAGCCAGGCGCTGTTCCTCAACAATTCGGACTTTACGGTGAACACCATCACGTTTGGTGTTGCCGAGGTTACCGACGCCGGTTTTGCCGCGCTCGAGGATGCCGGCGGCGCACCCGCCTACACCTACTCCTTCACCTTTGCCGATCGCGATCTCTCCACTGCAGACCGCATCGACGCCGAGCAAGATATGGTCGAGGCACTGACCGACGCCGATGCGCGCGTGGACGATCTTGTCGACGCCGATTCCAACCAGGGCATTGGCTATGCGCGCGACGACGTGGACGGCGACTCCACGATGTGGATGACGCTGCTCGACATCATCATCGTGATCATGGCGTTTGTCTTTGTGGTCCTTACCGACGCCACCATCGAGGAGGAGAGCGCCATCATCGGCACGCTGCTCGCCAGCGGCTATCGTCGACGCGAGATCGTGCTGCACTACCTTGCGCTTCCCGCTATCGTGGGCGTGGTCGCGGCGCTTTTGGGCACTGCGCTCGGCGTTGTGTTCTTTACCGAGCCCATGCGCGGCCTCTATTACGGTTCGTATAGCCTGCCGCCCTTCCAGGTGTACTGGAGCTGGGAGATCTTTGTGAAGTGCGCCGTGGTTCCCGCCGCCGCGCTCATCCTCATTACGCTGGTGGGCCTGCTTCGCAAGATGGGCAAGACGCCGTTGCAGTTCCTTCGTCACGAGGCGAGCGGCAAATCGGGCACCAAGCGCGGCCTGCAGCTGTCGGAGCGCATGGGCTTTGTTTCCCGCTTCCGCCTGCGTATCTTCCTGCGCAACCTGGGCAACTTCGCCACGCTCTTCGTGGGCATTGCGTTTGCCTCGCTGCTACTGCTCTTTGGCCTGGCGATTCTGCCCACGATGACGCACTACGCCGACAACCTCGAGACAAGCCTGGTCGCTGAGCACCAGTACACGCTCAAGGCTCCGCTGGAGCTCGAGGGCACCGCCGAGGAGCGCGAGCAGTGGTCGGCATTCGAGCGCTTGCAATCGGTTGACGGCGCGCTGCTTTCCGCCGCCCGGGATGCCGATGGCGAGCTCGACGACGCGGCCGATGCTGCGCAGGCGGCAGCCGATGCCGCGACCGCATCTCCGTCTGCCGAGAGCCTGGCCGCAGCGCAGGATGCGCTTGCCAAGGTCCAGGACAAGAAGGATGCGCTCTACGCGCGCCTTGACGATCTTGCCGATGCCCTCGGCTGCAACCGCGACGAGGCTATCGACCTGATCGACAAGGCCTCTAAGATCGACGCTGACAACGACGATATCCACCCGGTCAATACGACCGACAACGGCGCGGGTACAATCGCACAGGCCGAGAAATACGCCGTTTACCAGCTGCAATACGACCGCGGCGATGGAAATGGCGAGGAGACGATTTCCGTCTACGGCATTTCATCCGATTCACGCTATTGGAAAGACCTCAACGTCGGCGATGGGCGCGTCGTCTTTGGCGGCGGTCTGCTCGATAAGTTTTGCTGGAGCGAGGGCCAGAAGGTCACGCTCGGCGACAAGTACGAGGGCGAGCATTATTCCCTTGAGTACGCGGGCAAGGACTGTGCCTGGGGCTCCAAGTCGGACATGAATATCTATATGAGCATCGATGACTTTAACGAGCTGTTCGACAACGATGCCGCTTACTTTAACGGCTATGTGAGCGACGAGAAGCTCGACCTCGATGCTCGTTACTTTGCCGGCGACACCACACCCGACGACATGCGCGCCGTGGGCGACCAGTTCATCGGCATGATGAGCAAAATGATCGGCATGATGGTTGGGCTTGCGGTGTTCATCTTCCTGCTGTTTATGTACCTGCTGACCAAGGCGGTGATCGACCACAGCGCCCGTTCGATTAGTTACATGAAGGTCTTTGGCTATCGCGATAGCGAGATCTCGCATCTGTACATCCGCTCGATCACGCTGTGCGTGGCGGCGTCGCTCGTGCTGAGCCTGCCGGTCATTATTGGCTCGCTCACGGCCATCTTCCGCTCGATGCTGCTCGCCTACAACGGCAATATCGAGATCTACGTGCCCGCATGGTCCATGGCTGCATGCGTCGGCATTGGCTTTGCGACCTACCTGGTCGTGGCGCTGCTACACACGCGTTCTATCAAGCGCGTCAGTCTGGCCGAAGCCCTCAAAGTCCAAGAGTAGTCATTTAAGAACGTCCCCAACGACTCGGTTTCGCGCTTGACTTCGGCCCCACTTCAACGGGTACCATCCTCTATGTCTGTAACGCCATATAGACCGAGGGGATATATCTATGACCGCAACTGCACCCGCAGCACCCGCTAAGGTGTACTTCACCAACCTGCGCACGCATGCTCGCGAGAGCCAGCTCGACAAGCTCAAGCGCCTCATTCGCCGCGCCGGCATTGAGCAGATCGACTTCGAGAACAAGTTCGTCGCCATTAAGATTCACTTTGGCGAGCTGGGCAACCTGAGCTTTTTGCGCCCCAACTACGCCCGCGCCGTCGCGGATGTCGTCAAGGAGCTGGGCGGCAAGCCCTTTCTCACCGACTGCAACACGCTCTATGTCGGTAGCCGCAAAAACGCGCTCGAGCACATCGATACCGCCTACCAGAACGGCTTTACCCCGTATGCCACGGGCTGCCAGGTTATCATCGCCGACGGTCTCAAGGGTACCGACGAAGCGCTCGTCCCGGTCGAGGGCGGCGAGTATGTGCACGAGGCCAAGATCGGTCAGGCGCTCATGGATGCCGATATCGTGATCAGCCTCACCCACTTTAAGGGTCATGAGCAGGCCGGTTTTGGCGGCGCCATGAAGAACCTGGGCATGGGCGGCGGCAGTCGCGCCGGCAAGATGGAGCAGCATGCCGCCGGCAAGCCGAACGTCGCGACCGAGCACTGCGTTGGCTGCCGTGCCTGCGAAAAGATTTGCGCGCACAACGCTGTCTCGTTCGACGACACCCGCGAGCGCGAGCTTGCTAACGGCAACACCCGCACGGTTCACGTCGCCGCTATCGACCACGATCGCTGCGTGGGTTGCGGACGCTGCATTGCGGCATGCAATCAGGACTGCATCAAGCCCGGCTATGACGCCGCGGCCGACGTGCTCAACTGCAAGATCGCCGAGTACACCAAGGCCGTCGTCGACGGCCGCCCGAGCTTCCACATTTCGCTCGCCATGGACATTAGCCCCAACTGCGATTGCCATCCCGAAAACGACACGCCTATCGTCAACGATATCGGCATGTTCGCGAGCTTCGACCCGGTCGCCATCGACCAGGCCTGCGCCGACGCCGTCATGGCATCCGAGCCGCTGCCCAACACCGAGCTCACCGATAGCGCGGCCAAGATGGAGCATAATCACGAGCATCTGGAGGGCGAGCAGGCCAAGGACCCCTTCTGCATTACGCATCCCGACACCGACTGGCGCACCTGCATCGCGCACGCCGAGAAGATCGGCCTGGGCACGAGCAAGTACGAGCTCATCGAGGTCAAATAGAGCCTAGCTATTGAACAAAACAAGCGCTTTTGTGGCGCAAGTCGAACAAAAGCCGCCCGCGAGCACAGTGCCCACGGGCGGCTTTTCGGAAGTGCGGTGAAAAATCGAATACCGCCGACCACAAACCGATTTTTGGCAACAAAACCCCTGATAAATTGTTGGTAAAACTGTGGTCTGGTCGGGCTTCGCGCGATTTTCCCCGCACTTCCGAAAACAGGAGGGGTCAGATAGACCAGTAAACCGTGCTATTCGCCTAAAAATACTCGTCGAGGAAGTTGTTGACCGTGTTCCAGTAGAGCTTGGGGTCAACTTGCGCACTCTTGGCGTGGGTGGCGCCATGGATGGTGAGCTTTTGCTTGACTTTGCTGGCGCACGCGTCGTAGTTTTGGTCGAGCATGTCGTACGGCACAAAGGTGTCCTGGTCGCCGTGGATAAACAGCATGGGAACCGTTGCGTGTTTGAGTTGCTCCACGCTGCTCGCCTTGTGAAAGTCGTAGCCCGCGCGCACGTTGCACACCAAGTTTGCTACATCGAGCAAGGGAAAGCTGGGCAGGCCGAACACGTCCTTGAGCTGCAGAGAAAACTCGTCCCAAACACTCGTATAACCACAGTCCTCGATAATGCATTTTACGTTTGCGGGCAGAGATTCCCCCGCGACGTTCATGGCGGTTGCTGCACCCATCGACTCGCCAAAGACCAGGATGCGCGCCTCGGGGTCAGCCTGAACGATCCGCCCAATCCATGCAACGACATCGAGCCGTTCGGGCCAGCCCATGCCGATATAGTCGCCGCCGGAGCGCTCGTGGGCGCGGGCGGCAGGCGCGAGCACGTTCATGCCGCGGTCGTGGAAGCGCTTGGCGTATCGGGCCATGCCGATGGGCTCGTTGGTATATCCATGCAGGCAGACGGCGTAGTCGTGGGTGTTCTCCGAGGCGGCAAAATACCAAGCGGCAAGCTCGGTTCCGTCATCTGCGGTGAGGCTGCTGCTCTTGCGGTTTTCTTTAAACCATGCCCGCGCCTCGGTGGCCTCGGCATCCGGCTGCTCACCGTCTTTGTCGTTCTTGCTATCCTGCATCATCTTCATGGTGTACGGCGCTTGGGGATTCAGCGCGAAGTCAAACAGAAAGTTGCCGGCAAATCCGAGCAGCGCAACGACAACCACCAGTGCAACGATGCCGGCTATCTTGAGCTTTCGATGGGAACGTGCGTTTTGAACCATGCGGTATTCTCCTATAAGATGTTAATACGTCAACATTTAATGCAAGCGCATTATGGACGTTCGCCGTTGATGCGTCAACAGGCAAAGAATGGGTAAACAAAGGGTCACGTATGGTGCAAATTTCGCACGTACCTAGACGCTTTGATATAGTGTTGAGAACTCTTTACGTTGGAGGATGTAACCGGCATGTCCGATTCGAGCGACAGTTCTAAGCCGCGACCCAAGACCGCGGCCGTTCCACACTACACGGTGGGCGAGGAGATCATGAACTCCGTCACCCATGGTGTCGGCTGCCTGCTGGGTATCGCGGGCCTGGTGCTCCTGATCGTATTCGCCGCCCTGCGCGGCGGAGGCCCGGCCCACATGGCCGCGGCGATTGTCTATGGCGTCAGCATTATCCTCGAATACCTTGCCTCCACGCTCTACCATGCGATTCAGCCCGCTCGCGCCAAGCGCGTGTTTCGCATCATCGACCACAGCTGCATCTACCTGCTCATAGCCGGCAGCTATACGCCGTTTTGCCTCATCACGCTCGCAAACGATGGCGGTCCTGCGCTGTTCTTTGCCGTATGGGCCATCGCCATTATCGGCATCGCCCTCGAGTGCTTTATGCGTGAGCGTCAACCGCACTGGGTAAGTGGCCTGGTCTACCTGCTGATGGGCTGGCTCGTTGTCTTTAAGCTGCCCGAGCTCGTGTCGCTGCTCAACCCCGTGGCACTTGCCCTGCTTGCCGTCGGCGGCGTGTGCTACACCGCGGGCGTGCCGTTCTATATCGCCAAAAACGTGCGCTATCTGCACAGCGTGTTTCACCTGTGGGTGCTCGCCGGCAGCATCTTCCAGTTCATGGCGGTGATCCTCTTCGTAATCTAGCGACCATGCCTGCGCGCCCGCGTCCTCGTTTGGGCGCCGGCGCAATTGCCGTATCCGTCATCAACGTTTTACCCTGACGCCCGAATCTTGGAGGTTCGAGAAACTCCCGATGGACATAACCATCTCCCTTATCACCACCCTCGTTTTAACCCTCATCAACGGCTACTTCTCTATGTCCGAGATGGCGCTCACCACGGCAAAGCGCGCTGTGCTGGAGCACGAGGCCGAGGAAGGCGACAAACGCGCCGAGCGCGCCATTAAGCTGGCCGCCGATTCCGACCAGCTGCTCGCTACCATCCAGGTCGCCATCACGCTCGTGGGCTTTGCCTCGTCCGCCGTCGCCTCGACGAGCCTGTCCGACCCGCTTGCCACGTGGCTCATGAGCTTTGGCATCGCGCCGCTTTCCGCCATCGCGCGCGGCCTGGCGCCGGTCATCATTACCGTCGCCGTCGCCTTTGTGTCCATCGTGATTGGCGAGCTCGTGCCCAAGCGCATCGGCCTCGCTAACGCCGAGGGCGTATCCAAGCAGGTCGTGGGACCGCTCTCCGTGTTCCAAAAGATCGCCCGCCCGCTCGTGTGGCTGACCGGCGCTTGCTCCGATGGTCTGGCCCGCATCCTGCGCATCAAGAGCGCCGACGACCGCCAGAACGTCTCGGAGGAAGAGATCAAGTACATGGTCTCGGAGCAGGACGATTTGCTCGACGAGGAAAAGCGCATGATCCACGAGATCTTCGACCTGGGCGACACCGTTGCCCGCGAGGTCATGGTGCCGCGCGTGGACACCACCATGTGCGAGGACGACGAGACGGTCGCCGACGTGCTGTCCGCCATGCGCCAGACCGGCTTTAGCCGCATCCCCGTCTACCACGAGGATCCTGACAACGTCGTGGGCATCGCGCACATCAAGGACCTGATCCAGCCTTCGCTCGACGGCAAGGGCGACCAACCCATCGCTGACTTTTTGCGCGACGCCGCCTTTGTGCCCGACACCAAGGACATCCTGCCGCTGCTGTCCGAGATGCAGACCTCGCACGACCAGATCGTAGTGGTCGTGGACGAGTACGGCGGCACGGCCGGCATCATCACCATCGAGGACATCGTCGAGGAGATCGTGGGCGAGATCGAGGACGAGTTCGACCCCGACAACAAGTACCTCACGCGCCTTTCGCGCCGCGAGTGGCTTGTCGATGGGCGTTTTTCGTGCGATGACGCGATTGAGCTTGGTTGGCCGCTCGAGGAAAGCGATGATTATGAGACCATCGCCGGCTGGATTTTGGAGCTTTGCGACTCGGTGCCCGACATCGGAGAGGTGTTTGAGGTTGCGGGGTACAAGTTTAAGGTGCAGTCGATGCGTGGCCAGCGCATCTCGCTCATTCGCGTGATCGCTCCGGCCGAAACCGATAAGAAGGATTCCGAGCCCTCGGCAGATAAGCCGGCGGCGTCGGACGCGGGTTCTGCGGACCCGCACGACGGCGACGAGTAGGGCAAGGAAGAGTAGAGGAGAGTTATGGCAGGCCTGTTCAACATCCTTAAGGTCACCGTCAGCGAGGACAAGATCTGCGCGCATGTGCTGGTGAACCCCGGCATGCCGCTTATGACCTCGGAGGACATCGAGGCTACGGCGCGCGTGTACTACCTGGTGCCCGCGATTGCCAAGCACCTGTGCCTGGGCGATTCCGGTCGCGAATTCCAGGATTGCATGGGCCAGACCGAGCTTTGCCATCTGCTGGAGCACGTAACGGTCGAGCTCATGAACGAGACCGGGCTTGCCGGCAGCATTTCGTGCGGCCGCACTCGCGTGAGTGAGCACGACGAGCGCGTCTTTGAGGTCGAGCTTTCGTGTCCCGACGACGCGCTGGCCATCGGCGCGCTGTCTTCGGCGACCTTTATGATGGATTGGGCCTATCTGCATGCCGACCAGCCCGCTCCCGATGTGGACGGTACGGTTGCGGGTTTGCGCAACCTGGTGCTGGGCATGCGCGCCGAGGCCGAGGGCAAGGATCCGCATGAGGCCGTCGCCGCCGCGAATGCCGAGGGCGAGGCCGGGGACGCGACCGAGGATGAGGCTCCTGCCGAGGCTGCCGTCGATCCTGTCGACGAGGTGCCTGCTGAGGTGGCTTCCGAGCCCGAGCCCGCGGAGCCCCAGGGCGTCCCGAGCTTTGACGACGAACCGCAGGAGGCAATCGATACCGAGGGCGCGACTGCCGAAAGCCACGAGGCACCCGCTGCCGTCTACGGTGGCGCGGCGACGGCTCCGGTTGCCCCCGCGCACGAGGGAACGCTGCCGCTCGTTGACGGCGCCGGCGAGGACCCGAGCGCCACGGTGGCCATGCCGGCCGTGCCGCAGGAGTAGGCTCACCCGCTTATCACCATCATGTACCTGCGCCTTTACCGTACGCAGATGAGCAAGACGGCAAGCGCTGTGCTGCGGGTATAATGGACAGCATTCAAACGGTGGGCGCCGAGGTGCCCGCAGGAGAGGAATGAACATGGGTAAGACTTTCAACTTTATCTCGGGTGCGCTCTTCGGTGCTGCCGCCGGCGCCATCATCGGCGTCGCCCTGGCTCCGCGCTCGGGCGCCGAGACCCGCGCCATGGCTGCCGATATCGCCAACGACGCCTGGGATAACATGCGCGACACCTACGAGCACGGTGCCGAGGAGGCCCGCGCCGCGGTCAACGATTTTGGCCCGATGGTCGACGCCAAGACCGATGACCTGCGTGCCAAGGTTGACCTTGCCCGCGAGCGCATGGACCAGCTGCGTGAGCAGCTCAACGACGCCATCTCGGGCGGCAATGTGACGCCCGCCGCCGATGTCGTGGTCGAGAACGCCGTCGAGGCCGACGCCGAGGCCGCGGAGCCTTCGACCGAGGCATAATGCGCGCCGGGGATTTTGTCGGCGCTAAGATCTATCGCAAGCCTACCGAGGATAAGCGCACCAAAAAAGACGGCACGCCGCGCAGCCCTAAAAAGCTCGGCAAGATTCACTTTCCGGTCTTTACCCCGGGCGGTACGCGCGTGGTGGGCTTTATGGTCCGCCAGTCCGATATCGCGGGCATGATCGAGCGTCCCGATCGATTCGTAGCGCTCGACGCCATTGGTGTCTACGAGGGCGCCATTGCGGTCGATGACGTCAAGGACACGTACGATGCCGCCGCCGCCAAGCGCCTCGACATCAACCTGGACGATTGCATCATCTGGGTCGGTATGGACGTGCGCACGGAATCGGGCGACGTCGTGGGCTATTGCTCGGACGTCGAGTTCAAGCCGCGCTCGGGCATCGTGCAGGCATTCTATGTGACCGCCGGTGCTGCTTCGAGTGTTTTGGTTGGTGACACGCAGGTGCCGCCGACGATGCTGCGCGGCTACGAGAACGGCGCGATGATTGTCTCGGACGAGGTCAAGGCGCTCGGGTATTCGGGCGGCGCGGCCGCCAAGGTTGCCGAGGCCAGTGTCGTGGTGGGCGACAAGGTCAAAAAGGGCGCCAAGGTGCTCGACGACAAGGGATCGGTCGCCGTGGACAAGGGCAGTCGCGCACTGGGCAAGCAGCTCGGCAAGACGCGCGGTATGTTCAAGGCCTTTAAGGACGAATACCAAAAGGCGAGCGGAGGCTCGTCTAAAGCTACAAAATAGCGACGTACCAAATGATGGGAGGCAAGCCGGAGACCTGTTGCTCCGGCTTGCTGTGTTTATGGGGGAGGGCACATGCGCCAAAACGGATCCAACTTAAACGGGCGTTCGGGTGCGCGTCCGACGGCGCGCCGCGACCTGGGGCAGCTGCCCAGCGGTCAGCGCCGTCGCCGCCGTAAGCCCGGCGCGATGTACCTCAACCATAGCCGCGGGTTTAGCGACCGCAGCGCGCGCATCGGCAACGGGCGCTCGCCGCGCCGACCGTCCCGTCTGCCCTATGCGCTCATTGCCGTGGGCTGTGCGCTCGTGCTGTTTATCGCTGCCGTCGTGGGCTACGTCAACCGCAGCGTGGACGTGGAACTCAACGGGCAAAAGACCGCGGTGCGCGTGGGCTCTACGCTGCAGAATCTCATCGACGACCAGGAGTTGACTGACACCTACGACGCAGGCGACCTGCTGGCCGTCGATGACAGCGTGCTCAAGCGCCATGGCGGCGAAAAGCTGTCGGTTAAGGTGGACGGCAAGCGCATAAAACAGGGCAAATGGGATAGCCGCGAACTTGAGGGTGGCGAGAAGGTGACGGTCAAGGATGGCCGTAACACCTACGAGAAGCATGAGGTTCAGGCTACGGTTATCGAGCCCAAGCTCAAGGTCGAGGGCACGGGTGCTATCGAGTATGTGCAGACGTGGGGCGTTCAGGGCCGCTCCGAGGTGTGGGTTGGTGAGCAGTCGGGCAAGACGCAGGACCGCGGCGAGGTTGTGCCCGCCACCGATTGCGTCGTTGCGTGCGCCAGCGTGGCGCCCAAGGGCAACGAAAAGTACGTGGCGCTGACGTTTGACGAGGGTCCGAGCGGCGCCACCAAACAGATCTTGCAGGTGCTCAAGGAAAAGGGCGTTACCGCGACGTTCTTCCTTTCGGGCGATGCGGCCGAGGCCTCGCCTGCCACGGCCAAGGCGATTGTCGATGCCGGGTGCGAGATCGGATCCAACAGCTACAGCGACGATTCGCTCAAGGGTCAGGACCGTGAGACGGTACGCGAACAGATCACGAAAGGCACCGATGCGATTAAGTCGGCGACCGGCGTGAAGACGATGCTGCTGCGTGCTCCCTACGCTGCCTTTGACGAGCAAAACTGGATTGATGCGATGGACCTGGTCTCCGCCGTGGTCTCGTGGAATATTGACTCGGGCGACTGGCTGCTCAACGGTGCCGACGAGCAGGTCTCAACGGTGCTCGATTCGGTGACGCCGGGCAATATCGTGCTGCTCACCGATAGAGACGAATGCGCCGAGCAGACGCTCGAGGCGCTGCCGCAGATTATCGACGGCCTTGTCGCCGACGGCTACAAGATCGTGACGCTCAGCGACCTGGTCAAGACGGACACGTCGCTGAGCAAAAAGCTCACCTCGCTGACGAAGGTCACCATGCCCAAGGACGCCGTGTTCCCCCAACTTGCCGAGGACGATGACACCACAGAGTAGTCATTGGGTAGTCGTTTAAGAACGTCCCCAATGGCTATGTCACGGATACGTCAGCGTTTGGTATGCCTGCAATGTGCAGCGCATAAATTCGATGCCGCAGGGCGATGCTGATGCTATAGTTACTGCGGTTAATGAGGGTCAAGAGAAAGGTTACAGGTGAAATCCAAACCTCGACCATACAGTCGATGACCCCATGCAGGTGCTTTTTGCGCATGCACGGGGTGTAAGCGTCGAGCGGCGTGCCGCCCGCGCATGCGTATACATATCCAGAAGCCCCCGGACGCCGCACGCGCGGCCGCGTCCGGAGGAATAATGATGGGGAGCACCATTGAATTATCTGAGTGAGATGCTCAAATTGCCAGTCTTGGACGTCGACGGCGAAAAGCTCGGCGTGGTCAACGATTTTGGCATTGCAACTGGCGAAGTTTTTCCGCACGTGACGTCGCTCGCGTTCCGCGGTCCCGGCAAGACGCCGTTTATGATCAGCTGGCGCAAATGGGTCGACCGTATCGATGAGACGGGCGTGTATCTCAACACATCTGCCACCAATATTCGCTTCTCGTACCTGCAACCGACCGAGCTGTTGCTGGCGCGCGATGTTCTCAATAAGCAGATCGTCGACACGCAGGGCATGAAGGTCGTGCGCGTCAACGACATCAAGTTTTCCATGTCGGGCGAAAACCAGCTGCGCCTGCTGGGTGCCGAGGTCGGTGCCCGCGGTCTGCTACGCGCCATCAGCCCCGCACTCGAGCATATCGTCGAAGGCTTTATGAAGCACCTGGGCAAGCCGCTCAGCGAGGACATCATCGCTTGGTCCTACATGGACCTGCTCGACCGCTCGACTAAAAACATTCAACTCTCGGTGTCGCACAAGACGCTCGGCGAGCTGCACCCTGCCGACATCGCCGATATTATCGAGCAGCTCGACCCGCGCCTACGTGCGCAGGTGTTTGCGCAGCTCGATACTGCCCAGGCCGCCGAGGCCATCTCGGAGTTCGATGACGACGAGCTTATGACCGAGATGCTCGAGGGCCTGTCCGACACGGACGCATCGTCGATGCTGGCCATGATGGACCCGGACGACGCTGCCGACCTGATCGACGAGCTTGATTACGAGAAGGCCGAGAAGCTCCTGCGCCTGATGGGCGTCAAGGAGGAGAAGGCGATTCGTAACCTGCTGGGGTATGAGGACAACACCGCCGGCCGCATCATGACCTCGGAGTTTGTCTCCCTGCCCGCCACGGCAACGGTCGGTGACGCCATCGAGGCGATTCGCGAGCTCGACGAGGACTTCGAGAGCGTCTACTACGTCTATACCGAGGATCCGAGCGGCATGCTGACCGGCGTGCTTTCGCTGCGCACGCTGATTGTAGCCGACCGCGACGCCACGCTGGGTCAGCTGGCCTATCGCGACCTGGTCTATGTGTCGCCCGACGAGGACCAGGAAGACGTGACGGACGAGATGACCAAGTACGACCTGGTTGCCATCCCTGTCTGCGACGAGAACCGTCATATCCTTGGTATCGTGACCTTCGACGACGCCATGGACGTTATCGCCGAGGAGCATCAGGAGGACCTGCAGATCGCCGGTGTCGGCTCGGGCGATAGCGCGTCGGACGACTCGACGAACGTGCTCAGCTGGTTTGTGCATCGCCAGTACTGGGTTGTCGTGTGGGGTATTGCCTCGTGCATCATGGCGACCGTGCTGGGAACGGCGCTCGGCTCCGCGCATCTGGTGGTGTTCCCCATGTGCGCCATGCCGCTCGTGCTGCTGGCGGCCTCGCGCATGGTGTCGTTCGTCAAGAACTACTTCCTGGAGTATGACGGTCACGACGACGAGCCCAAGCCGTATCTGGGATTCTTCTTCCAGAGCACGGGCATGGGCCTGATTCTGTCACTCGTGACCTACCTGTGCGCCCAGCTGGTGCGCACCGCTGCATTCCCCGATGCGCCCATGTTTGAGGAGCAACTCTTTACCGGGTGCTTTAATATCGCTGCCATCATTTGCTTGGTTGGCAACATGAGTGCCGTGATTTACCTGATGGTGCTGTTCTGGCGTGACGAGCATGACCTCAACACGTCGGGCACCGCCATGAACGTTATTGCCGTCATGATCTCGTGTGTGGCGTATTGCATCGCCGCGGTGCTGCTCGCCATGTCAGTCATGGGCTAGGTGGTCGCGTGCAAAATACCAAGCAAAAGTCGGGCACCAAGCAAAAGCTGACCATCGCGGCCATCTTTGGTGCTATGGGTCCCGGTCTGCTGGCGGCGCTTTCGGGCAATGACGCCGGCGGCATTGCAACGTATTCCAGCGCGGGCGCCAGCTATGGCTATAAGATGCTCTGGATGCTTCCCGTCATGACTGTGCTGCTCATCGTGACGCAGGAGACTGCGGCGCGCTGCGGCTGCGTCACGGGCAAGGGCCTGGCATCGCTCATTCGCGAGCGCTTTGGCGTGCGCAAGAGTGTACTTGCTATGGCGGCGCTGTTGATCGCCAACACGGCTGTGACCATTTCGGAGTTTGCGGGTATTGCGAGCGGCCTTGCCCTCTTTGGCGTGCCGGCGAGCATCTCGGTGCCGTTGGTGGCGCTGCTGGTGTGGATGCTTACCATGTCGGGGAGTTTCCAGCGCATCGAGAAGATTCTGCTGCTGGTGAGCTGCGTGTTCGTGACCTACATCGTCGCCGCGTTTATGGCTGGCCCCAACTGGGGTGAGGTCGCGGTCGACCTGGTCGTGCCTAACATTCAAAATGACCCCAGCTACGTGTCGCTCGTGGTCGCAACGATCGGTACCACCATCGCGCCGTGGATGATTTTCTTGGCGCAGAACAACGTGGTCGATAAGAACGCGGGCGAGGACGACATCGTGCTGCAGCGTATTGATACCGTGAGCGGCTCGCTTGCCGCCGATGTTATTGCCGGCTTTATTATCATCACGACCGGCACGGTGTTGTTCCCGGCGGGTATTCAGATTAGCGATGCTGCCGATGCTGCCCGCGCGCTGGAGCCTATTGCGGGTCAGTGGTCTACGGTACTGTTTGCCTCGGGCCTGGTCGCGGCGAGTTTCTTGGCTGCCTGCGTGCTGCCGGGCGTTACGTCGAGCGCTATCTGCGAGGCATTTGGCTGGGAGCGCGGTGCCGACCGCAGCTGGGACGAGGCCCCGGTCTATCGCGGCATCATTACGGCCATCATCGGTATCTCTGCCGTGCTGGTGCTTATGCCCGGCGTCGATCTGTTCCAGATTATGATGACCTCGCAGGTCATCAATGGCGTGCTACTGCCCGTGGTTCTGGTGTTCCAGGTGGTTATCGCCGCCGACCGTCACATTATGGGCGCCAACCGCAACGGCCGCGTATGGAACGTGCTCACGTGGGCGACTATCGGCGTGATTACGGTGCTCACGGTCGTCATGTTTGTCCTGCAGGCGATGGGCTACAGCGCTTAACGCCCACTTTTGCTTCCGAACAGGCCGCAGCGATGGACTGCGGCCTGTTTTTTGCCCGCTATAGGGCATTAGTTATATGGCAGTGGACAAAAAATGCCAAATATGAGTACTGTTGCTAAGTGAATAGCATTTACATCCAAGAAGATAATGAACATAGCCGATAGTATGTTCATTAAAATTGGCTCCAATATGTCTTAAACCAGTCAGGTTGGCTGCTTTAGGGGGTTGTAGGGGTCGCTCGGACGTCATTTTGGGTGGTTTTGCCTGCTACTAAAATGGTAACAGTACTCATATTTGCCACTTTTTGTCCACGACCTCTTGGAGTCGGCTCGAAAAGAGTGATTTTGGGTTGTTTGCTGCGGGTGTGGGCTTGGAAACAACGCTCGGGGTGGCGAGGTGCCCAGAATTCGGTCGCAAGGAGGGCGTTCCTCGGCTGTGCCAAGAGTGTCCCTAGGTGCCGGCACATAAGGAACGTCCCTAACTGCCGGAGGGGGTGCCTGCCGTGGCAGGCACCCCCTCCGGATGTGGGAAGTTTGCGCTGCAGGTTACTTGTCGGTGCCCAGCTTGTGCGGCTTGAGAGCGAGCGCATTGACGAGCGCGTCGGTGGCAGACTTGACGGCCGCCGGCTGCGGATCGTTGACGTGATCCTCGGGATGCACGGGCAGGTCCTTCTTGACTGCATCGTGGATCAAGTTGAGGTACTCAGTCACGCCAGTGGTCGACAGGTGCGTGCCATCGCCATCGAACAGGTCGTTGCGATTGGCACTGTATCCGTACCAGTCGATAACGCGCACGTTCTTGTAGCGCGTAGCGGCGTTGGCGATGGCCTGGTTGGTAGAGCCAACCCACGGCTGCGGGCTGCGCGTGTTCACAAACACCACAATACGCTTATCTCCTGCATCGGCCATGATGGCGTCGATCTGGTCGTCGGTTACCAAGCCGTTGGTGCCCAGTGCAAAGACCACGATCTTGCCGGCAAGGTTCTGTTGGAGATAGCCCTCAAATGTCGCGCGGCCCGCATCAAACTGGCGGCCCTTTTCGGCATCGATATGGCTGTGCGGGAACACGCCGTCAAAGGAATCAACGGCGCGCAGCGACACGGAGTCACCGATCATCAACAGGTCGTAGGAGCCATCGGGGAAGCCGTCGTTGTCCTTGTCGGTGTCGTCGGCCGCCTGCTGGTCGGTGGGCGCGGTGTTTTTGGCTTCCTTGTTGAGGACTTCGGCGCCCTCACCGCTCAGTGCGGAGGTCTCCGGCACAAAGATCAGGCCGCCCAGCGCGATAACAAGCACGATGCCGCAAGTGGCGCACACGGGAATATGCGCGCGCACCCAGTTGGCGGGCGTGGTGGTGCCGTCGCGGAACTCGGATACGGTGCGCCCAAAGGCGCCCTTTCTAAACGGCGTCTCGATAAAGCGATATGAGCATTCGGCTACGGCGACCACCAACAACACCTGCAAAATGTACTGCCACCACGGCGTATCGTTGATGTTGGCGACCGGGTTCATGAGCAACAGTAGCGGATAGTGCCACAGGTAGATGCTGTACGAGCGCTTGCCAACCCACACGAGCGGCTCGGCGGACAGCGCGCGGGCAACCATTCCCTGGGGCTGCACGCAGGCCGCGATGACCATGAGCGTGAGGATGGAGCATAACAGCGTGCCGCCGCGATACTGGAACGCGGTGTAGCCGTTGGTGAGCGCGACCATGGCGGCAAGGCCAACCAGACCCACGACGCCCAACACATCGATGGATGCGGGCGAGGACCAAAAGCGCACGAGGGCGCTCGGCTGTGCCGGGACGGTCTCGGCTGCGCCGTCGGTCGTAGCGTCATGCTTGCTTTCGGCGTTCTTGCCGTGCTTGGCGGCGCCAGCCAGGCGATTGAGCCCCAAACGATGAGCGAGACACACCGGCGCCAGGTCGCGATCGGGGATAAAGGCCATCCAGGCGCCCAGCAGCAGCGAGAAGACGCGGGTGTCGGTGCCGTAGTACACGCGGCTGGGGTCGGCGGCGGGGTTATAGAGCACCATCATGGCGATGGCGGAGACAGCAGCCAGTCCCAGAACCATGCGGCGCGTGTTGGGCTTGCTCATGTGCATGGATACCATAGCGAGCAGCAGCGGGGGCCAAACCAGGTAGAACTGTTCCTCGATGGCGAGCGACCAAAAGTGCGTAAGCGGCGAGGGATCGCCCAGGGCATTGAAGTACGAGACGTTTTGGGCAATCTGCCACCAGTTGTTGAAGAACAGCAGCGACGGCAGGATGTCAGGGCGCATCTTGGTGAGCATCACGTGGTTAAAGATGGTGCACAGCGCGCAGGTCACGAACACTACCGTTACCACGGCGGGGACCAGGCGACGGATGCGGCGAATCCAGAAGCTCTTAAGGTCGATACGGCCGGTCTTAGCGACTTCGTTGAGCAGCAAGCGCGTGATCAGATAGCCCGAAAGCACAAAGAAGATCGTGACGCCAAGCAGGCCGCCCTGAGCCCACGTGAGGTTGAGGTGATAGAGCACCACCGCGACGACGGCAAGCGTGCGCAGGCCGTCAAGGGCAGGGATGTAGCGGGACTTGGGGCGAGCAGGCGTCTGCTCCGCGGCGGGAGTGTTGGCGCGGCCCGCGTTGTTGGCAGAAGCGCGATGGGGGCTCGCGGTGCGTCGCGGCTCGTTGGCACGGCGCTCGCCCTTCACGCGTTCGTGCGGCGCCGGCTCGTTGCCCGTGCGGCGTCGACCGCGCGAGCCCGATTGCGAGAATTGTTCCATAAAACATCATCCAATGACGAGAATAATCAGCACGTATTCATTGTAGCTGCCTACCCCTGTGAATGCTTGCTGCTGGCGCAAGCTCAAGCGCGCGTCCACATCAAAGTGGACTAAAGTTATAGGGGGTGCGAGAGTGCACAATCGTTGGTCGACGGTGGGCGCAAAGCCTGAAGACGAGGAGGTTTCCATGGCGGATCACAGCATCGTTGCGGTGTTCGGCAGCATGAACATGGACCTTTCGGTGGCGTGCGAGCGCATGCCGCGCGCGGGCGAGACCGTCGGTGGCGGCGGTTTTATCACCAACGCCGGCGGTAAGGGAGCCAATCAGGCCGTTGCCGCTGCGCGCATGGGTGCGCGCACGTGCATGATCGGCGCTGTTGGGCGCGATACCTTTGGCGATGCGCTTGTGGCAGGGCTCCAAGATGCCGGCGTGGGCGTTGAGTTCGTGACACGTCTCGACGACGTGGAGACCGGTACTGCGACTATCATTCGCTGTGAGAGCGACAACCGCATCGTGCTGTCGCCGGGCGCCAACCATGCGCTTGCGGGCGAGGACGTTGCCCGCGCACTGAGGCGCTTGGTGGCCGACGAGCTCGACGGCGATGCCAGTGAGATTGCCCCGGCTGCTGGCGGCGTCTTTATCGCCCAGGGCGAATGTGACCTTGCGGCGACGGCCGGGGCGCTTGCTTGCGCTCACGAGCTGGGGTTCTATACGATCTTTAACCCGGCGCCCGCCTGCGACCTGCCGGCAGGAGCGTGGCCAGCGGTCGACCTGGTCTGCCCCAACGAGACCGAGTGCCAGGTACTGACGGGCATTCTGCCCACGGATGATGCGAGTTGCGTCGCCGCGCTCAATGCGCTGCTCGACAAGGGCGCCGGGGCTGCGGTCATCACGTTGGGCGGCGCCGGCTCGGTTACGCTCGGCGATGGCGGTGAGCCGCTGCGCATGCCGGCGCTTTCGAGCGCGGTGGTCGATACGACGGCCGCGGGCGATACGTTTATCGGCGCGTTGGCGGCGGCTCGTCTGGAGGGCCTGCCGCTCTTTGAGTGCATGGCGGCGGGTGCTCGCGCCTCGGCGGTGACGGTGTCGCGCCTGGGCGCTCAGCAATCAATTCCCACGCGTGCGGAAGTCGAGCACAAGTTTGGTTTAGACGGTTTGGATGTAGACGGAGAAGCGGAGTAGAACAATGGCAACCAAGAAGCTGATCCTTGATCTGGATATGGGTGTGGATGATGCGATGGCGCTTGCCTATGCCATCGCGAGCCCCGAGGTGGAGCTCGTCGGCATCACCACGTGCTTTGGCAACGTGCGCGTCGAGCAGTCGGCGCACAACTGCTTGGCGGTGCTCGACCTGTTGGGTCGTCCCGAGGTGCCGGTGTACCTGGGCGCCGATCGTCCCATGAAGGCGACCGAACCCTACACGCCGCCGGCGTCCACCACGCTTATCCACGGCAAGAACGGCATCGGCGGCGCAAGCGTGCCCGCCTCGCCGTACGAGCCGGTGGGCGCGACGTCGGCCGACGGCAATGCGGCGGTCGATTACCTGATTGATGCCGCGCGTACCTATGGTCCCGATCTGGTCTACGTTGCGACCGGCCCGCTCACCAATCTGGCGCTTGCCCTGGAGCGCGATGCGGCGGCGATGATGTCTATCGGCCGCGTGGTCGTGATGGGCGGCGCCCTTACCGTGCCCGGCAACGTGAGCGCGGGCGCCGAGGCCAACATGGCGGGCGACCCCGAGGCTGCCGACGCTGTGTTGCGCTCGGGCCGCAAGCTCACCATGGTGGGCCTGGATGTGACGCACCGCGTGGTGCTCACACGTCGCGACGTTGCCGGCTGGACGGGCTCGGGCACTATGGCTGGCTGCGCGTTTGCGAGCATGGTCGAGCACTATATCGGTTCGTACGAAATGAACGCGCCCTACCTGGGCGGCTGCGCGCTGCACGATCCGCTGGCGGTTGCCGTGGCGATTGATCCCACGCTCGTGGGTGCGCTCGGCTGCAATCTTCGTGTCGACCTGCTGGGCGAGTACCGCGGCCGCACTATCTGTGACGAGCACCGTCTGTCCGATCCGGATAAGAGCGCGCTCGTGGCGCTCACCGTGGACGCCCCACGTTTCCTCGCGGAGTTTAAGGCACGCATGGCTCGCATCCTTGGCTAAACGGTTTCTGTGCCCCGATCCAGATTAGCTACCGAGCAAATGTGCCCGTTGGGGGAATAGTCGGGCCACTTCGCTTGACAACAGGCTAAACTAGCTATTAAACATTTACTATTCTGTTTAGATTGAATTTGCGGTCGTTTAGTTGTCGAGTCACGGGGCGGTCAGGCCACGATGCTCCGCCACGACCGTTGCTAGGGGGAACAATGGCCAAAGCAAGTGTTCGCGAGATCAGCCGCATCACCGGTTTTTCGCCTGCGACCGTGTCCAACGCGCTCAACCGCAAGCGCAGCGTGAGCGAGGAGACCGCCAAGGTCATCTTGGAGTGTGCGCAGTCGCTCGGCTATCAGCAGTCGACGCAGCTCGAGAGTATCCAGTTCGTGCTTGCGCGCAAGACGGGCGCCATCCTGGACGAGAGCACCTTCCATCCCGCGGTTATTGAGGGCGTGGAGCGTCAGGCGCGTCGCCACGGCATGAGCACGAGCTTTGTCTCGCTCGACTTTAGCGACCTGGACGCCGTGCGTCCGCAGGTCGAGGGCCTGATCGCCGACCCGTCTGCCGCCATCGTGCTGATGGGTACCGAGCTGGGTGAGGAAGATTACGCCCTGTTCGCCAACGCTGCCGCCCACCTGATCGTGCTCGACGGCTGGAGCGACCGCCAGTACTTTGATGCCGTAGTCATTGCCAATACCGATTCGGTGCTGCGCGCCGTGGACTACCTTATCGAGAAGGGTCACAGGCAAATCGGCTATCTGGCAGGCGATCTTCGTATCCGCAACTTTAAGGATCGCGAGCGCGGCTATCGCCAAGCACTTGAGGACGCGGGCCTTGAGGCCAATCCGGCATGGCGCGTCACGCTGGGCACCACGCTCGAGGGCGCTTATCGCGACATGGGCGCATGGCTTGACAACGCCTCGCGCGAAGATCTGCCAACGGCCTTCTTTGCCGAAAACGACGTGCTCGCCGTGGGTGCCATGCGCGCGTTCAACGAGCACGGCATTCGCGTGCCCGAGGATGTCTCGATCATCGGCTTTGACGACCTGTCGTTGGGCGCTTTCTCCAACCCGCCGCTCACCACGGTTCACGTTCCCAAGCACGAGGTGGGTGAGATCGCGGTGCGCCGCCTGGTGGGCAACATCCGCAATCCCAAGAGCTATACCTGCAAGACGGCCGTATCGACCTATTTTGTCGAGCGCCAAAGCGTGCGCGAAATCTAGGCGGAGACGGCATTGCCTGCAGCGTGCCAAAGCTCGCTAGGGCAGTTAACATAGTGCCATTCAGAAGAGGATCCTTCGGGGTCCTCTTTTTGTTTCCCTTGTATGTTCAGTTTGTTTACATACCGTTTAGGCTGATTTCTCTACCGTCTACGGGTATTTCGCGCTAAACTTCTAAACAGAAGAGTAAAACATTTAGTAAACAGAACAAAACGAAACATGCGTCTGTTTACTGAACATGTGACTAGGGGAGGACGTACATGGACAAGATCAAGCTCGGCTTTGTGCCCACGCGCCGCAGTATCTTTAGCGCGCCGGACGCGATCAAGTATCGCGGCCTGACGGCGGATCGCCTGCGCGAGATCGGCGTCGACATCGTGGATATCGACGACATCAACGACGAGGGCCTGCTGTTCGACGACAGCCATATCGAGCCTATCGTCAAAAAGTTCCGCGCCGAGGGCGTCGACGGCATCATGCTGTGCCACGCCAACTTTGGTACCGAGTATGTCTGCGCCCGCCTTGCCCGCGAGCTCGGCTTGCCCGTGCTGCTGTGGGGCCCGCGCGACGAGCGCCCCGAGCCCGACGGCACCCGTCTGCGCGATAGCCAGTGCGGCCTGTTCGCCACCGGCAAGGTCCTGCGCCGCTTCCAGGTTCCCTTCACCTACATGACCAACTGCCGTCTGACCGATCCCGAGTTCGAGCGCGGCGTCTGGGACTTTTTGGCCGTGTGCAACGTGGTCAAGACCTTCGAGCACACCCGCATCCTGCAGATGGCCACCCGTCCGTTCGATTTCTGGTCGACCATGTGCAACGAGGGCGAGCTGCTTGAGAAGTTCAACATCCAGCTTTCGCCCATCCCCATGACCGAGCTTGTCCAGGCCGTGCGCGACGCCCAGGCTGACGAGCAGGCCATGGCAGCCATGCTCGCCCACATTGGTGACAGCTTTGAGATCTGCATCCCCGAGGACAAGGTTCCTGCGGTCGCAGGACTCGCCATTGCCATGAAGCGCCTGGTCGAGAAGTACGGCTGCAACGCCGGCGCCATCCAGTGCTGGAACGCCCTGCAGGACGAGTTGGGCATTATGCCCTGCGCCGCCAACGCAATCCTCAACGAGATGGGCATCCCTATCGTATGCGAGACCGATATTCACGGCGCCATCACCGCGCTGATGGTCGAGGCCGCCGACCTGGGCCGTCACCGCGGCATGTTCGCCGACTGGACCGTGCGCCATCCCGATAACGAGAACGGCGAGCTGCTGCAGCACTGCGGCCCCTGGCCCTGCAGCTGCGCGGCCGTCAAGCCCAAGCTCACCTATCCGCTGGCGTTCGATCATCCCGGCGCGCTGACGGCCGAGGCCAAGCACGGCGACCTCACCCTTGCCCGCTTTGACGGCGACAACGGCGAGTACTCGCTGCTGCTGGGCAACGCCCGCGGCATCGACGGCCCGGCCGGTATGGGCACCTACCTGTGGGTCGAGGTCGACAACCTCAAGCGCCTCGAGGCCAAGATCGTCGAGGGCCCCTACATCCACCACTGCGTCGCCATTCACGCCAACGTGGTGCCGGTGCTCTACGAGGCGTGCAAGTACATCGGCATTGCCCCTGATCTTTACGACCCCATCGAAGAAGACGTCAAAGCCTACCTGCGAGGAGAGTAGAAATGGCAACTATCGAAGAGCTTGAATCCCTGCGTTGGGACCTTCGCCGCGATTGCGTCGATATCATCATGGCTGGCGCCGGCGGCCACATCGGCGGCGACATGTCGGTCATCGATGCGCTGATGACCCTCTATGCCAACCACCTCAACGTTTCACCCGAGACCGTCGACGATCCCAACCGCGATCGCTTCGTGCTCTCCAAAGGCCACGCCATGGAGGCCTACTACGCGGTGCTCTGCCACGAGGGCTATCTGGACCTCGACGACGTCAAGGCCCGCTTCTCTAAGTTCGGCAGCCCCTACATCGGCCACCCCAACAACAAGCTCAAGGGCATCGAGATGAACTCGGGCTCGCTGGGTCATGGCCTGCCCGTGGCCGTCGGGATGGCGCTTGCCGGCAAGATGGATGGCCGCGACTACCGCGTTTACACCATCATGGGCGACGGCGAGCTTGCCGAGGGCTCGGTCTGGGAGGGCGCCATGAGCGGCGGCAACTACCAGCTCGATAACCTGTGCGCGCTCGTGGACCGCAACCGCCTGCAGATCAGCGGCAGCACCGAGGACGTCATGAAGCAGGATTCGCAGGAGGAGCGCTGGGCCGCCTTCGGTTGGAACGTGCTGTCCATTCCGGGCAACGACGTCCAGGCCATCGACGCCGCGCTGACGCTGGCCGCCGAGACCAAGGGTAAGCCCACGGTCATCATCCTCAACACAGTGAAGGGCTATGGCTCGCCCGTTATGGAGGACAAGGCCGCCTGGCATCATCACCTGCCCAACGACGAGGAATATGCCCAGATCATCGCCGATTTCGCTGCCCATAAGGAGGCCATCAATGGCTAACAAGATCGCCAACCGCAAGGTTATCTGCGACACGCTGCTCGAGGCCGCCGCAACCGACAAGGACATCGTCGTCCTGTGCTCCGACTCCCGCGGCTCCGCGTCGCTCACGCCGTTCTTCGATCAGTATCCCCAGCAGTCCGTCGAGGTCGGCATCGCCGAGCAGGACCTGGTGAGCATCGCCGCCGGTATGGCCTCGTGCGGCAAGAAGGCCTGGGCCGCCTCGCCGGCGTCCTTTGTGACCACGCGCTCGTATGAGCAGTGCAAGGTCGACGTTTCGTACTCCAACACCAACGTCAAGCTCATCGGCATCTCGGGCGGCGTGTCCTATGGCGCCTTGGGCATGAGCCATCACTCCGCACAGGATATCGCCGCCATGAGCGCGATTCCCAACATGCGCGTGTATCTGCCGAGCGATCGATTCCAGACCGCCGAGCTCGTGCGTGCCCTGGTCGCCGACAACAAGCCGGCCTACATCCGCGTGGGCCGCAACCCGGTGGAGGACGTGTACACCGAGGACGAGTGCCCGTTCCAGATGGATCGCGCCACCTGGGTGCGTCGCGGCACCGATGTGACGATTGTCGCCACCGGTGAGATGGTCCGCCACGCCGTGGACGCCGCCGATCTGCTGGCCGAACAGGGTATCTCGGCAACGGTGCTCGACATGTACTGCGTCAAACCGCTCGACGCCGAGGCCGTGATCGAGGCCGCCGACGCCACGCGCGCCGTCGTGACGGTCGAAGAGCACAGCCCCTTCGGCGGCCTGGGTTCCATGGTCGCGCAGGTCGTGGGCGAGCATTGCCCGCGTCCGGTCAAGTGCCTCTCCCTGCCCGATGCGCCGGTCATCACCGGCACGAGCCCCGAGGTCTTCGCGCACTATGGCCTGACGGGCGAGGGAATCGCCAAGACGGTCGCCGAGTTCCTTGGCAACTAGTAGAAACAGACGCTGCGCGGCCGCCAAGCACCGCACCTTGCCGTTCAAACCGTCGCTTGCGTACACAGAGTACGCGGCGCTCTTCTTTCACGGCAATCTGCGGCACTTGACGGCCGCTCGCTCCTTGTCCGTCGGGTTTTAGTTTTTGAATCGACGGGGGAGACAGGAGAGTACATGAGCAAATACATCATCGGAATCGATCAATCCACGCAGGGCACCAAGGCGCTGCTGGTGGACGAGGGCGGCCATCTGATCCATCGTGCCGATCGCCCGCATCGCCAGATTGTCAACGAGGCCGGCTGGGTGAGCCACGACCCGGCCGAGATCGCCGCCAACGTGCTGGCCGTGGCGCGTGCCGTGGTGGAGGAGACCGGGGTCGATCCGGCCGACATCGCCGGCATCGGCATCTCCAACCAGCGCGAGACCACCGTTGCCTGGAGCCGCACGACGGGCGAGCCGCTGTGCGATGCCGTGGTGTGGCAGTGCGCCCGTGCCCGCGAGCTGTGCGATGAGCTTGCTGCACGCGAAGGCGTGGCCGAGCTGGTGCGTGACACGACGGGTCTGGTGCTTTCGCCCTACTACCCGGCGGGCAAGATGGCCTGGATCCTCGCGAACGTTCCCGCGGCTGCCGAGGCCGCGGCGGCAGGCGAGCTGTGTCTGGGCACCATCGATGCCTGGGTGGTCTGGACGCTCACGGGCGGCGCGGAGTTCCGCTGCGACTGGTCTAACGCCAGCCGCACGCAGCTCTTCGACCTGCGCCGTGGCTGCTGGAGCGAGCCGGTGTGCGAGGCCTTTGGTGTCAATCCGGCGTGCCTGCCGCAGGTGACCGATTCCGATGGCCTGTTCGGTACAACGGACCTGGGCGGCTTTTTGCCGGCGCCCGTGCCCATTCACGGCGTGCTCGGCGACAGCCATGCCGCCTTGTTTGCCCAGGGCTGCCATAGCCGCGGCATGGCCAAGGCGACCTATGGCACCGGCAGCTCGGTCATGATGAACGTCGGCGACGAGTTCGTCGCCAGCTCGCACGGGCTTTCGAGCTCGCTTGCGTGGCGTATGGACGGTGTGACCGAGTATGTTCTCGAGGGCAACGTGAGCTACGCCGGCGCCGTCAAGACGTGGCTGCGCGACGATCTTGAGCTCATCAACAATCCCGAGGAAGTCACCGACCTGTGTTACGCCGCCAATCCGGCGAGCCGCGTCTACTTTGTGCCGGCGTTCACCGGCTTGGGCGCGCCGCACTGGGCGAGCGATGCCGAGGGCTGCGTCTTTGGCATGACGCGCACCACGGGCCGTGCGGAGTTCGTAAAGGCCGCCGACGAGTCGATCGCCTATCAAATCTTCGACGTCATCGATGCGATGGTCGAGGATTCGGGCGCGGCACTGGCCGAGCTTCGTGTTGACGGCGGCCCCACGCGCGACGCGTACCTGATGCAGTTTGAGAGCGACTTGGTTGGCTCGCCCATCCGCATCGCGAGCAACGACGAGATGAGCGGTCTGGGTGCGGCCTGGGCCTGCGGCATTGCGCTGGGCATGTACACGCGCGACGTCGTTGACGTCTACGGCGCCCGCGGCATCGTGGAGCCCACCATGTCCGCCGACGAGCGCGTCAAAAAGATCGCCGGCTGGCGTCACGCCGTCGACGCGACCATCGCCTACACTGCCTAGGCGGCTGCGCGGCGCCCGCAGGCTATTCCCGGGCAGCTCATTTGGGACGGGGCTTTTTTGACTGGTATGATTGGTGCGATCATTCGAACCAGCTAAAAGAGCCCCGTCCTAAATTGACTACCGAGAGGATCTGCCATGGAGCGCATCGCGAGTTTTTCCGTTGACCATCTGCTGCTCGAGCCCGGCGTGTATGTGAGCCGCATCGACCACGATCCGGCGACCGGCGCCGCCGTCACCACCTTTGACCTGCGCCTGACCACGCCCAACAAGGAGCCAGTTATGAACACGGCGGAGTGCCACACCATCGAGCATCTGGGTGCCACGTTCCTCCGCAATCATGCCGAGTGGTCGAGCCGCATTGTCTACTTTGGCCCCATGGGCTGCCGCACGGGCTTTTACCTGGTTGTCTTTGGTGAGCTGACGAGCGAGGAGATCTTGCCGCTCGTGCGCGAGCTGTTCGAGTTTGTCGCGGGCTTTGAGGGCGATATCCCCGGCGCCGCTCCCGAGGAGTGCGGTAACTATCTGGACCAGAACCTCCCCATGGCAAACTGGCTCGCGCGCCGTTATCTCGACCGCGACCTGGCCAATATCGACGAGAAGCACCTGCACTACCAGCAGGCGTAAGGGCTTTATCGCCCAAAGCGCGCGCATTGGGCGCCTTCGCTTATGCGGGGGCGCCTTTTTGTTGAGTGGTCGGGACGAGCGTTCAAAATCGCTCATGTTTGTTCTAGAATGTTCGTACTGTCACATAAACGAACAGGAGTGAACATGCACATCTATTCTGTCAACGATCCCGAGTTCAAATCCTATGGCAACGTTTGGGATGACGTTCCGTCCGAGCTCACGTCGCCCGTGCTCGAGGCGCTCTCTGCCACGCCCATTCCCGAGGGTAGCAAGTACGTAGCAAGCGCGCCGGAGCTCGAGAGCGTCAAGGGTGCCGACAAACTGGGCTTTCTCATGTTTGGCGGCCGCCCCTTCCAGCTCGGCTGGTGCAACGGCCACAACACACGCCTCAACTGCCTGGAGTATCACCGCGCCAGCGAGTTTAACCTGGGCGCCCGCGACTTTATCCTGCTCGTGGCGCATCGCTGGGAGATCGAGGACGGCAAGCTCGACACCGCGTGCGTCAAGGCGTTCCGCGTACCGGCGGGTACGGTCGTCGAAGCCTTCAACACCACGCTTCACTACACGCCCTGCATGGTCGACGACGGCGGCTTCCAGGTGATGGTGGCGCTGCCGGCGGGCACCAATGGCCCGCGCCCCGAGGCCGCAGCCGACATGCCTGCCGCCGGTGACAGCTACTGCTACTGGAAGGCCGACAAGTGGGTTCTCTGCCACGCCGATAGCCCCAAGGCTGCCGAGGGCGGCTACGTAGGCCTCATCGGCAAGAACCTCGACATCGCCTGTGACTAGCATCTTCCGTCTCGATTTGTAACATCTAGCGGGCTAAATCGTCTCTACCTGTTACAGATTTAGACAAACTGCGGGGGGCTGCCCGAAAATCTCGATCTGTAACACCAAGCCCGGTTTTGGCTGCCTACCTGTTACAGATCGAGACAAACCGCCCCAAACCACCATAAAGGTGCCTGTCCCCTTTGTGGTGGTTTGGGGCGGCGGTATCAGAAAGTGTCAGGCAGGGGCGGCTGCCGGGCCGCCGCGTGCGAAAAGAAGTGTCGGCCTGCGTCGTTGCCGTTGAGTAGCGCGCTGCTTACGGGGATACTGAAACCACGACAAACAGCGTGTGAAAGGATTGATGCATGGCTTTCCGTAAAGACTTCCTGTGGGGCGGCGCGACGGCTGCCAACCAGTGCGAGGGCGCTTACGACGTGGATGGCCGCGGCCTGGCCAACGTGGACGTGGCGCCGCACGGCCCCGAGCGCTATGCGGTGGTCTCCGGCCAGCGCAAGATGCTCGACTTCGAGGACGGCTATTACTATCCCGCGCAGACCGGCATCGATTTCTATCACCACTACAAGGAGGACATCGCCCTCTTTGCCGAGATGGGCTTTAAGACCTTCCGCATGAGCCTGGCCTGGACCCGCATCTTCCCCAACGGCGACGAGACTGAGCCCAACGAGGCCGGCCTGGCCTTCTACGAGGACGTGTTCCGCGAGTGTCAGGCGCACGGCATTGAGCCGCTCGTGACCATCACGCACTTCGACTGCCCGATTCACCTCATCAAGGAGTACGGCGGCTGGCGCAACCGCAAGCTCATCGACTTCTACAAGAACCTCGCGACCACGATCTTCACCCGCTACAAGGGCCTGGTAAAGTACTGGCTTACCTTCAACGAGATCAATATGATCTTGCACCTGCCGTTTATGGGTGCCGGTCTGGTCTTTGAGGAGGGCGAGAACAAGGAGGCCGTCGAGTACCTGGCCGCCCACAACGAGCTCGTCGCCAGCGCTTGGGCAACCAAGATCGCTCACGAGATCGACCCTGAGGTCAAGATCGGTTGCATGCTTGCCGCAGGTAGCTACTACCCCTACAGCTGCCGTCCGGGCGATGTGCGCCAGGCGCAGATTGACAACCAGAGCAACTATTTCTTCGTCGACGTTCAGAGCCGCGGCTACTACCCGGCCTATGCCGTCAAGAAGCTCGAGCGTTTGGGCATCGATGTGGGCATGACGGATGAGGACCGCGAGATCCTGGCCGCCAACACCGTCGACTTCATCAGCTTTAGCTATTACAGCACCCGTTGCTCCGCCGGTGCCGATAACCCCGATGTCGAGCGCACCCAGGGCAACGCCTTCGCCGGCGCCAAGAACCCCTACCTGCAGGAGAGCCAGTGGGGCTGGGCCATCGATCCGCTGGGCTTCCGCATCACCCTCAACGACCTGTACGACCGTTATCAGAAGCCGCTGTTTGTGGTCGAGAACGGTCTGGGCGCCAAGGACGTTGTCGAGGAGGATGGCTCCATCAACGACGACTACCGTATCGACTACCTGCGCCAGCATATCGCCGCGATGCGCGATGCGGTGACCGAGGACGGCGTTGACCTGCTGGGCTACACCACCTGGGGCCCAATCGACCTGGTGTCTGCCGGCACGGGCGAGATGTCCAAGCGCTACGGCTTTATCTATGTCGACCGCGATGATGCGGGCAACGGCACCCTCAAGCGTTCTAAAAAGAAGAGCTTTGACTGGTACAAGCATGTCATTGAAACGAATGGTGAGGACCTGGCCTAAGGCTTCCCAACAACGGCTTATAGGACAAAATGTGTGTCCCGATAGAACATCCGTTTCCATCCATTAAT
>DXZO01000050.1 GCA_019419625.1 Collinsella sp.
CGGAAAGCACATTAAGTGCTTTCCTTTGCGTGCGGAACTCGCGACAAACTTAACCCGCGCCAGCCGGCCCCGGAGACCCTCCCTGCCGTCACATTGTTCGAGCCGTTGTTGTTGCTCGCCGCTTCGCGGCTCGGCGGCCCCGTTCTCCGCGGCGGGGTTGTCTAAGATTGTTGTTGGGGCTCCACCTTTGGCTCAAACAAAGACGGGGGATGCAGCTTGCATCCCCCGTCTTTGTTGCGGTTAGTCTAAGTCAATAAACTTGGTGCTTATAACATGGCCGTCTTTTACGAGCATTCTGGCCATGGTGGGGCCTCGGGTGCCTCTTGGATAGCTGGCGCTGCCTGGGTTGAGGACCAGGCAGCGCCCCACTTGGGCTTCTTTGGTTACGTGGGTGTGGCCGTTGATGGCTACGTCTACGGACCCCACCGGGAGGTCTTCGCGGTAGTGGGCTACGGCAAACTTGAGGCCTTCGTAGGTAAAGAGTGCCAAGCGGTCCACATCGGGGCCGTAGTCGCGGTAGTAGTCGTTATTGCCCAGCACCGCTCGCACGGGGGCGATGGTGCGCAGGTGCTCGTAGTCCATCTCCGACGTAAGGTCGCCGGCATGGATAATCAGATCCGCACCCTTAAGCTCGTCCAGGAGCGCAGGCGAAAGATAGCCGTGGGTGTCCGAGATAATGTCGATGCGCTTGGCGCTTGCACTGTTCATGGGATCCCTTCCGTAAAACGATTTGGTGCATTCATACAAAAAGCCCCACGGCTCCGCAGACGATTTTGGTCTACAGGGCTGCAGGGCCGGTGTGCTAGAGGCTCAGGGCCTTCTTGAGCGGTACGACGCGACGGCGCGAAACCGGTACGCGTTCGTCGACGCCCGTAATACCCAGCTGGATAGCGCCCGAGGGAACCGTCTCGACGTCGGTGACACACGCCAAGTTGACGATATAGCGGCGATGAACGCGGAAGAAGCCAAAGTCACAGAGCTTGGCCTCGAACTGCGCCAGCGAGGTCGTCGACAAAAAGCGGTCGTCGACCGTATAAATACAGGAGTAATCGTCCTTGGCCATAATAAAGCGAATGTCGTCCACGGGGATGAGGACCTTGCGGCCGCCCTTTTCCACCGGGATGCGTTCGATGGTCACCTTGCTATCCGTGACAGGCTTGGCACGTTGCATAACCTTATCGATCGCTCGATCCAGGCGAGCCTCCTCGACCGGCTTCATCAGATAGTCGACGGCATCCACATCAAACGCCTCGACCGCATGATCGCTGTAAGCGGTTACAAATACGATCGCCGGCGGATTCTTGAGCTTATGCAGTGCCTCGGCAAGTTGCAGACCCGAAGCGCCGGGCATCGAAATATCGAGAAACACGACATCGACGCGGCTCTCCATGAGCATCTCGATGGCGGAGCGAACGCTCGACGCTTCTGTGATCGTGCCGATCTTGCCCGTCTGCTCGAGCAAGAAGCGAAGTTCCGAACGGGCCGGGGCCTCGTCATCCACAATCATCGCACGCAGCATAGGGATAAAACCTTTCGTCAACTAACTACGTCGGGTATCCGCCAACCGGCGTTAAACCCGTAACCTATTATTTTACTCTTGAATGTCGAAGATGCTCTCCGACAAATCGAGATGCAGGAGCACTTTAGTGCCCTTGCCCGGCGCCGATTCGACGCGCGTATAGGAGTGTGGTCCATAAAAGCGATGGATACGCTCCGAAATATTGTGCATGGCCACACCGGCGCCGCCACCCTGTGGGGAGTTGGCATCGGGACGGGCGGAGCGTTCGTCAAACAGTCTGGCAGCGGTGCCTTCATCCATGCCCACGCCGTTATCGGTGACCGCAATCAAAATTGCATCTTCGCCATCCCTGTGGACCGACACGTCGATCCTCAGCGCATCGTCATCACCCATACCGTGGCGCACGGCATTCTCGACGACCGGCTGGATTACAAATGCCGGCACCAGCGTGTCCTCGACGTCCTCGGACACGTCGAAGGTCGCCAGCACGCGGTCCTCGCCAAAGCGCGCCTTCTCAAACGTCAGGTAGCGCTTGGTCTGTGCGACCTCGCGTGACACGGGGATGAGCGAGCCCGAATTGTCGAGCGTGGCGCGGTAGAACGACGAGAACTCGCGCAGCAGCTCGCGGGCGCGCAGCGGGTCGGTACGCGTAAACGACGCGATGGTGTTGAGCGTGTTGAACAGAAAATGCGGGTTGATCTGCGCCTGCAGGGCACGCACCTCGGCACGGGCCGTGAGCTCCTTTTGCACCTCGAGCTCGTGGATGGCGAGCTGTGTGGACAGGATCTCGGCAAAACCCGAGGCGAGCGCGTACTGGGTGCGGTCGACGGCACGCGGGGTCTTATAGTAGAACTTGAGCGTGCCGACGGTGCGGTCGCCCACCTTAATAGGAGCGATGATACCGGCAGGAACATGGTTGTGCGAGCCATCCGAACCCACCACGTCCACCACGCGGTTGAACGACTGGACGATACCGTGCTCAATGACATAGCGCGTGGCAAGCGTGTGGATGGGCGAATCGGGCAGCAGCTTTTCCTCGAACTCGCCCGCGCAGGCCAGCACGTTGCTCTCATCGGTGATGGCAACCGTCATGGCACGCGTCTCGGGCAAAATGCGCTGGCACACCAGACGCGCCGACTCCTGCGTCAGGCCGCCTTTGATGTCCTCGAGCATGGCAGAGGCCACCGAGAGCGTCTCTTCGGTGTACTGCGAACGCACCGAATCGGGATTGAGCGTCAAAAAGATAAAAATGCACAGAAAGATGCACAGCAGTGCGCAGGCGACCACGGTCGCGATCGGTTCAATCCCAGTCGCCAGGGCAAAAATAAAGTACACCAGCACGCAAATGGCGCAGACAACGGCGATCACGCGAAAGATTGATATTGAATTATCGCGCTGGGCGCGGCGGTCGATCATTCAGTCCCCTCCAGGATGCTGGTCAGTTGTGCGTCGCGCCAGAGCCCGTCCATAATCTTGGGCCAGAAGCTCTGGAAACGCAGGTAGCTTGCGGCGTTTTGGCGCGCGTAGGTCTTGGCCTCGTCAATACCGTGCCGCCAAATGCGCAGGTACCCCTCGTGCTCGCGGGTAAACATGCTGCGGACCATCGCGGTCTTGCGCACGCGGTCGTCGAGCTCGCGCGAAATCCACGGGCCCGGATAGGGCATGAGCGACGCGGCCGTGACGGGAACGAGCTCCTGCTGGTGCGCGGCAAATGTCAGTTTGGCCCGCTCGTAGTACCAACGATACACATCCTGCATAAAACGCGGCGAGCGCTTCTCGGACTCGGGCGGCAGGTGACGAACAGTCCACTCGTTGTCAAACCACACGTCGTAGCCAAACATGCGCATGTTAAAGAGGTAGTCCAGGTCCTCGCCTCGGGTGATAAACGGGTCAAAGGCAACACGGGTAAAGGCGCGGGCATGAAGCGCCATAAGGCCGCCGCATACGTAATTCGAACGCGAGATACGGGTGCCCGAGAGCGCCTTTTTCATCCAACGATTAAACTCGATGCGTTTAGTCCACCAACGATGGCAGATGCCCACCTTGTCTGTGGGCGCCAACGGCGATCCGCCGCGATCGTAAAAGTAACCGCTCTTAACCAAAATCGGCAGGCCCTGACGCGTCTGCTGACCCAGCGCATAGGTCGCGCGCTTCATAAAGTCGGCATCGATAACGGTCTCGTCGTCATCCAAAAAGACAACGGCATCGTGGCCGAGCACCGCAGCGCAGGCAAGCCCCATATTGCGAATGGCGCCGTATCCGCGCAGGCTCACGCACTCGCCCGAGCCCTTGGGAGCAATCTGCGCCACACGGTCGGCGATACGCGATGCCTGGGTGTTGGTGACCACGGTGACCTTGAGCGTAGGGTGCGCGTCGACGATTTCGTGGACGCGCTTCGACACATCGGCCGTAGCCGAGATGGGACAGACCACCAAAAGGATAATCCTCGGAATATCGCGCACCTGCTCGAGCGAGGTCAGGCAGCGGTCGAGCTCGGGATTGGTGGCGTTGAGCTTCGTCGAGTGGTCATAGACGCCGGGAGCGTTTGCATGGGCCTCATCGTCTGCCCAATATGTTGGAATCACAACCGTGGCGTTCATGCCTTCCCTCCCTGCAACACAAAAACGGGGCGCCGCCAAACACAGGCGACGCCCCGCGACCTAGCTGATTCCATCATACCCACTTGGGCAAATCATTGCTCGCAAGTCGCAATGTTTATTGCGGATAACCCCAAAAGAGTACCGCGGACAGACACAATAGCTGCTCGCTTCTATGGGGTCTGCTCTGCCGCCTGAGCCATGCGGGATAGGCGAACCAGTAGCATAAAGCCAACGATCAGCAGCACGCCAATGGAAAGGACGCCCAGCGACGGGTTGCCGGTCAGCGAGGTGACGACCGACACTAGAAAGGTGCCCATGACGCTTGCATAACGACCAAAGATGTCAAAGAAGCCGTAGTACTCGTTGGATTTTTCCTTAGGGATAATGCGACCAAAGTAGCTACGGCTGAGCGCCTGCACGCCACCCTGGAACAGGCCGACCATAATGGCAAGCACCCAGAATTCGAAGGCGGTCTTTAGGAAGAACGCGGCGAACAGCACAATGCCCATGTAGGCGGCGACCGCCACCAGGATCATGTTGAGCGTGCCAACGCGTCCGGAGAGCTTGCCGTAAATGATGGCGGACGGAAAGGCCACGAACTGCGTAACGAGCAGCGCCAGGACCAGCTGCGTCGAATCGATGCCCAAAGCCGAGCCGTAACTGGTGGCCATGGAAATGACCGTGTGGACGCCATCGATATAGAAGAAGAACGCGATCATGTAGACCAGCACGGTCTTGTTGTGGGCGATCTCGCGCATGGTGTGTCCGACCTCGGAGAACACGCCGCCCACGATGTGGCCGATGGTGTCCTGGGGACCACGCTCGCGACCGTACTTTTGCTTATAGGTGCGAATGAGCGGCAGGGTAAAGATGAGCCACCAGGCACCAGTGATGATAAACGACAGACGCGTTGCCAGCATGGTAGGGACGCCAAGAGCGGGGCCACCCATAATGAGCGCCAGGCAGATGATAAACGGCACGGTGGAACCGATGTAGCCCCAGGCATAGCCCGAGCTGGACACGGCGTCCATGCGCTCGTCGGTGGTAATGTCGGGCAGCATGGCGTCGTAGAACGTCATAGAAGAGTTAAGGCCGATGGTGCACAGCACGTACACGGTCAAAAATGCCATGGCGGACATTGGGATAGCCTGCGCCAGGCAAAGAACCAGACCCGTGAGGAAGAAGCCCAAGAAGAACTTGATCTTGTTGCCGGCGTAATCGGCAAGCGCGCCCAGAATGGGCATGAGCATGGCAATGACCAGCGAGGCGATCGTCTGCGCGTTGCCCCAAGCGACCACCAGGTCTGCTGAGGAAGCACCGGTATTGATGGCGTTAAAGTAGATGGGCACCACCGAGGTATTGAGCAGCACGAGAGCCGAGTTGCCCACATCGTACATAACCCAGTTACGCTCGAGCTTGGTGTATTTCATGGACAGGGCCCCTTCGTATTCGCCCGATATGCAGTTAGTTCATCGTACCCCAATTGTCCAGAGGCGCCGGTAAGGATTCGGCAAAGGGGCACGCACGGGCCCTACTCCTCGCGGTCGAACTCCTCGTCGGCGTCGAGTACGCGGCCACTGTAGTTGATATGGCCGGTCACGGCTTCCATGTCGCCGGTCTCGATAAAACGGGCGACAGTGAGCTCGTAATCGACCAGCGCGCGCTCAAAGACCTCGGGGAAGCTCTCAGTCGAGACCTCATCGGTAAAGGGGTTCTTCCATTTCAGGTGACCCAGGTTGCCGGTGCGCTCGGGCAGCTCCGTCGTCACGCGATGGGCAAGGCCGTCGAGCAGCGAGTAGTCGTGCACCAAGCCCTCAACCAGGGCAATCGCGCGCGTCTTTACCGAGCCGGCAGGCTCAATGGCACGATAGAGCATCTGCATGTCCGAAACGGCGCCGGCGTACTCCCCCGCCGGGATGTCGATACCGTACACGCGCCCGGCGACGTAGCTCATCAGCACACCGGCCACGCGATTGATGCGGTCGGTGGTGACGATCTCGCCCGCCGGAGGATAGTCCTCGACCGTGGCACCGTCGCGCTTGAGCTGCAGCATCAGCACATCCAGATCGCTTTCGAGCACGGCGTGAACTTGACCGCCCGAAGCCTCGAGCTCGGGGTCGGACTCAACAATGCCAAACTGCTGCTCGTAGACAAAGGGGTGGGCATTGCGGTCGAGCACATAGTGCGACAGCAGGCCCAGCGCAAAGGCGCGGCCCAGATTGGCATCACGCGGCTGCAGGTGCGACACGCCGCCGCGCAGGCACGAGAACTGGCGCGACATGCGCGAGCGGTGCATGACCTGAGCAAGCGACGTGCAGTCGGAAACGCGCGGTGTGAGCATGTGGAAGAAAAACGGGTCGGGACCTTGGTTTCCCAGGATAAAGGCGATGCGCTCCTCGTCGGACGTAATAACGCCCTGCGGAAGACGGTCGATGCTTTCCTCGCCAAACAGATGATGCGTAATGAGCGCGGGCATAATGATCCTTTCGATTTCATTCGATGTCACCCATTATGCCCACCGCACGGTCATGCCAAACCTGCGGCGGTAAACGATGGCATGCAGGCTGCCTACGCAAGCCCCAAGTGCGCCTTGACCTCGGCAGCGCGACGACGGGACACAGGCACCGTCGAGGTTACGCGATCGAGCCTGAGCTCCATAAGACCCGTGGAACCGATCTCGACATTATGCACGTCTTCCAAATTGACCAGATAACTGCGGTGGACACGGATAAAGCCCTCGGAGGCCAGGCGCCGCTCGAGCGAGGAAATCGACTCATTGATCAGGTATGTTCCCTCGGCGCAGACGGCGTTGCAAAAATCGGCGCGCGCCTCAAAGTAGCAGACATCCGCCACGGGAATGAACACCCTTTTGCCCCCACGATCCACCGTCAAGCGCAAAGGCTGGCGCGGAGCATGGACGACACGGCGAGCGCCCAGGGCAGTCTCGATCTTATCGAGTGCCTTTGACAAGCGGGCATCCTCGACCGGTTTGACGATGTAATCGACAGCGTCGAGGTTATAGGCATCGGCCGCATACTCGGCAAATGCCGTCACAAACACCACGACCGGCGGCGTCTTTAGGTTCTGCAGCGTCTCGGCAAGCTCAATTCCCGAGCGACCGGGCATGGTAATGTCTAAAAACAGCACGTCGGGCTTGTTCGACAGAATCGACTCCACGGCTTCGGTGACATTGCCCGCCTCGGCAATCTGACCCACACGCGTATCCTTTTCCAACAGATAGCGTAGCTCAGCCCTAATGGGGGGCTCGTCATCAACCACCAGGATGTTCCAGCCTTCGGACATATGTGCTTCCCCTCTTTTTCTCTCAATCCAACCGCGTGCTACACCGTTAGCGGCGCCGGCTCATGCGGCTCGCCGTTCAACTCTACGATGACCTGTGTCCCCACGCCCTCCTGGGACTTCACGCGCATACCAGAATCTTCTCCGTAAAAGAAATGGATGCGCTGAAGCACGTTGAAGAGCGCCAGGCCGCAGCCTCGCTTGATGGAGCCGTCGGCGGTAATACTTTCGGGCTCCTCTCGGCGATGTTGCTCAAACAGATGCGCGCAGACTTCTTCGCTCATACCGATGCCGTCATCTTCGACGATGATCTCCAGGCCGTCATCGGTCTCAAAAGCCCTAACACGAATAGAAAGCGGCTCGGTCTCGCGCTGCGCATGCTTAATGCAGTTTTCGAGCAGCGGCTGCAAGATAAACGGCGGTACCAGGCTGTCGCGCACCTCAAAGTCGATGTCGACCGAAACGCGCAGACGGCCGTCGCCATACCGGGCCTGCATAAGATTGATATAACGAGTGCCCTGTTCCACCTCGTGCTCGAGCGTGGTGAGCGTATCGGAATCAGAAAGCGTCTGACGATAGTAGTTGGAAAAGTCGATCAGCAGCGATCGCGCCTTATCGGGCTCGGTTCGAACGAGCGACACGATCGTGCTAATGGTATTGAATAGAAAATGCGGGTCGACCTGCGACTGCAGGGCGCGAAGCTCAACGCGGGCTGTGAGCTCGTCTTGGCGCTCGAGCTCAAAGCTGGCGAGCTGCGTGGAAATGAGGTCGGCAAAACCCGAGGCAAGGGCCGTCTGGCGCATATCGATGCTGCTCAGGCGGGGATAGTACAGCTCGACCGTGCCCACGCAATGCCCGCGCACGGTCAGCGGTGCGACAATACCGGCGCGCAGGCGGGGAAAATAGCCGCCCGTCTCATCGGAGGTGTCACGCGAAAACACGCTCTGCTCGCCCGTCTCAATCACACTGAGCGTGGTCTTGAGCACGACCGGGGTGCCGGCGGGACACTTTGTCGAATCCTCGCCCCAGCTTGCCAGCACCTGCTTGCCGTCGGTAAAGCAGATGGCAGAGGCGATGGTCTCGGACAGGATGATTTTAGAGGCGCCCAGGGCCGCTTCGGGCGTAAGGCCGCGCGATGTATAGGCGAATATTTTTGATGCGATGGCAAGCGTACGGTCGGTTGCGCTCGACGTGAGGTCGTCGGGGACCACAAAGACATACGAGAAGAAGAAGCACAGCATGACCAGGCCGGCAATAACGACAACACCCGGAACGGGATTGGGATTATCGGTTAAATCCCAGATAAGCAGCAGGATAAGCGCCGGAACGACAACACCGAGCAGGATGGCCTGAACCACATGCTGGGCCGTACGAAAGACCTTGGTAGAGTTGTAGCTCTTGCCCAGGATCAGCCTGTTTAAATCCATCGTCATCCCCTTTTATCTATCGCACCCATAGCAATAAAGAGGGCCGCAAGCGACCCTCTCCATTGCATTATGCAATCAAAAACTGTGTTTTACATCCAGCCATCGACAAACGGTATCTTAGGCGCTGTATTTGTTGGCCTCGCCAAAGGTGCCAGCCTCGACGATCCAGCCATCCTTCATGATGACGTCCATGTTGTCGGTGTTGAGCACGTGGATGTCGGCGGCGACGTCACCGTTGACGACCAGCAGGTCGGCGCACTTGCCGGCCTCGATAGAACCGGTCTCGTCCTCGATGTGGCACATCTTGGCACCGTTGAGGGTAGCGCAGGTGATGGTCTCGACCGGGGTGAAGCCGATCTTGTCGACGAACTCGTACATCTCCTCGATGGAGCAGGTGCCGTACGGGGTGACGAAGGAGAAGGAGTCGGAGCCGATCGTCATGACGACGCCGCGCTTCTTGGCCTCGCGCAGGCAGTCGTAGTTGCGCTGCAGCTCCTTCTCGACCAGGGTGCCCTCGTACTTGTCGTGCAGCTCGGGAACGTAGACGGGCGGATAGGTGGCGTACCAGGTGGGCAGGAAGGCGATCGTCGGGGTGAAGAAGGTGCCCTGCTCGGCCATGAGGTCCATGGTGCGCTCATCGATATCGAAACCGTGAATCAACTGCTCGCAGCCAAAGCGGACGGAATCGTAGGCAGCGGCATGGTTGTTGTAGCAGTGACTCCACACGGGGATACCGACCATCTTTGCCTCTTCGACCACGGCCTGGATCTCCTCGGAGCAATAGTGCTGGTCGCGACCGGAATCCCAACGCCAGATGCCGCCACCGGTAGCCCAGATCTTGATGGCATCGGGGTTCTCGCGCAGGCGACGACGGACGGCCTTGCGCAGATCCCAAGGACCATCGACCTGGTCGCCCCAGGGATGGGATTCCTTGTTGAGCTCCTGGGTGCAGTGGTGGGAGTCACCGTGGCCGGCAACGCGGCAGAAGCCAAGACCAGTGGCCAGAACGCGCGGGCCCTTGAAGACGCCCTTGTCGATGCAGTCGCGAATCTGGATACCAAAGCGGCCGATCTCGCAGACGGTGGTGAGGCCGTGGGTGAGGCAGTCGTAGGCCTGCTTGACGGCGACGGCCTGCTTCTCGAGGAGCGGCTGCATGACCCAGTCGGTGTCATCGTCGGTCAGGTTGCCCGAGAAGTGCAGGTGGGTGTCGATCAGGCCGGGAAGGACGGTCTTGCCGGCGGCGTCGATAACCTCAACGCCCTCGGGAAGGTCCTGCATAGCACCGGCATACTCGATCTTGCCGTTGTCGTCGACGAGAACGAGGGAGTTCTCGACCGGCTCGGCACCGGTACCGTCGATGAGCTTGCCGCCAACGATTGCGTACTTAGTGGACATGGTTCCTCCTTATGGATCCATATAGTGGGCGAGGCCATGTTGGGTTATGGCCTCACAAAGCTACCCAAGTGGTGCCGGGTTCGGTGCGCGGAAGAGAGGGGTCCGCGCACCCGATCCGCCCCGGCTAGGCGTTATTTTTTGCGGGAATTGGTGAAGGCCATGAGGGCCAGGCCAACGGCCAGCCAGCCGATCACGATGCTCCACTCCACCATGTTGAGGGAGGCGGGAGAGAACGGGACCACGAGCAGGCCAATGATGACGGCGCAGGCAGCGACAGCGAGGCTGATGCCAAACTTGCCGCCGGGCACCTCGTAGGGACGAGGCAGGTCGGGCTCGGTGAAGCGCATGCGCAGGCAAGCGAGGGCGACCATGCCGCAGGAGAAGATGAAGGCGAGAGCCGACACGTTGGTCAGAGGGATGAGCATGTTCTTGCCCAGGAACGGACCGATGACGGTGATGACGCCCAGAACGGCGCAGGCGAGCTTGGGAGCGCCGGACTTGGGATCGACCTCGGCGAACTTCTCTGGCAGCTGGCCCTTGCGGCCCATGGCGAGCATGATGCGGCTCGTGGCGCCGTAGAAGGAGTTCATCGGGCCCATGGGTCCAAGCGTGGCGATGACGAGCATGGCCAGGTACAGGAGCATGTTGATGCCCTTGAGGCAGGCAAGCGCGGGAACCGGGCTCTTAACAAACTCATGCCAGTCGAGGATGGTGCCGAACGAGTAGATGCAGACCATGTAGAAGCCGCCGGCGGCCAGCAGGGCCAGGGAGATGATCTTGCCGAACTTGTTCCAGTTGAGGCCCTCGGCTGCTTCCTCAGCCTGCTGAGGAATGGTATCGAAGCCGGCGTAGAAGAACGGGGTCAAAACCAGGACCGACACGATGCCGGCGAACAGGCTGGTGCCCTCGGTAGCGGGCTTGCCGCCGCCAGCACCGGTGACCTGGGAGAACACGGGCATGGCGTGTTCCGGCGAACCGGTGAACAGCGAGACACCCATGGCGAGCAGCATGCCGCAGAGCAGAGCCTTGGTCAGGAAGGCCTGGAGCTTGGCGGCCGAGCTGGCACCGCGGAAGTTGAGGAAGATGACGTAGACTGCAAAGCCGAGCGCGATTAGCGTCGGGAACAAGTAAACGTCGGCGCCCAAGATGGTGTAGAGCTTGACGGCGCGCAGCCACTCAAGGCCGGGCAGGCTGCCGAACATCTCGGACACGAGAGTCGAGATGGCGATGGCCTCCCACGGGCACAGGATGCCGTTGCCCAGGGCCAGGAGCCAGCCGGTGATGTAGCTCAGCGTACGGCCAAAGCTACGGTCGACATACTCGACGATGCCGCCCGAGATGGGGATAGCAGCCGTGAGCTCACCGAAAACAGCTCCGACGGGCACGAGGAAGATTGCACCCAAGAGGAATGCGATCATAGCGGGAACGGGACCGCCGCCCACAACCATCCAGTCGCCGACCTGCAGAACCCAACCGGTACCGATGATGGCACCGAAACCGATGGTGAAGAAGTTCCAGAGCGAAAGCGTTTTCTTCATGCCACCGTTACCCTCGACTGCAACTTCTGCGTTCTTGTCCGCCATTGTTTCCCTCCTTTCCTTTTTGACGCCCCTTGGCGTCACCCCTTGCGCGGCCTGTTTTGCCGCGCGCTTTTATTTCGTGGCTTTAAGATACGGCCTTGGCACAGCAGCGCCGCTTATGGCTCGACCGAAGGCAAAACTGTAAAACGAGCGGTGCCGTTTTTGGGACGAACGGCGGAAGACGTCATTCATCTTGGACGCTTTCATCTTGTCTGCTTTTGAAGACCTGTTGCCGTGACGCTTGGCGCGCGGCGCGGCAACGTTCATACCATTTGTCAGGCTTTTGGCGCACATGCCCATGTGTCGTGCATCTTTTTATGTAGGATAGACAAGTTACACATGAGGCAAGGTGATTCGAATGGCATACGGATACAATGACGGCGACCAACGGCCACAAAGCGTGCGCCTTGCCGGCCGCACCACGCCAACGCCCAGAAGCACCTCCGACAACGACAGCCCGCAGCGCCCCCAAGAGCAGCTCGGGGCTTCTTAGCGGCAACAAAGCCGTACCGTGCGGCAGTCAGACCGAATGAGTACGAGCACACGCCAACGCCAGACCGACACATCGCAGCCACGCCGCTACGATCGCCGTAAGACCGACTACTACGTTAAGCGCTCCTTTTCGCGACCTCAACGCGATCGCGGCAATTCCGCCCCTCACCCCGCGTCGCACATCACAAGCCACGCGCTTCCGGCCCGCCGCCTACGCCTTGCGTTTTGCTCCATCGCCGCCTGCCTCGTCTTTGTGTTTTTGGGATCCTGTATCTCCCACGGATCAGCCGGTCTTGAGCCCACTGCCGAGGACAAGCTGCTTAAAGCTCCCGTCGCGCCCGGCTACTCATTTGCCTTTTCGACCCCGCGCTCGCAATGGCAGGCCGGCACCATGCCCCACATCTACCAAATTGACCCCGCATGGTCGGAGCTGCCCTATGCCGGTGGCACTATTCGCGAAAACGCTTGCGGTCCAACTTGCCTCACCATGGTCTATATCTTTAAGACCGGCCATACCGATAAGACGCCGGTCGATATATGCGCACTAGCCGAAGCCGGCAACTACGCCCCCACCGGTGCAACCGAATGGTCGTTTATGACAAGCGGTGCGTGGCAGCTGGGGCTCAACGGAACACAGCTCTATAACGATCGCGACTCGATGACTCAGGCGCTGCGTTCGGGAGCGCCCGTCATCGCCGCTGTTCGGCCGGGCACCTTTACCAACGTGGGCCACTACATTGTGCTTTACGGTATTGACGACGCCGACCAGATTCAAGTCTTCGACCCCAACTCGGCCAGCCGCAGCGCCCGCCGCTGGGGCGTCGTAGAGGTCCTCAACGAAGTCGAAGCCATGTGGGCCTACTACTAGTCATTGGGGACAGACTTAAATGAGTGGTCATTGGGGACGCTCTTGTTTGACTAGTCATTTAAGAACGTCCCTAATGACTAGCTGAATAGCAAAAGCCCCGCAGTCGGAGCGGACTGCGGGGCTCATGAAGAGAGGCTAGTTTGTGGGCGCTTTGCCTGGCGCCCACGAGAGATGCAACAGAGTAGAGACTACTCGTGGATGCGGGTACCGGAGAGGCCGGCCATGGTCTCGGCGGCCTTGTCCAGAGCACCGATGATGCAGGTGCGGCCCTTGCGGGAACGGGCGAACTTGATGGCAGCGCGGACCTTGGGCTCCATGGAACCCTTGCCGAACTGGCCCTCGTCGGCCAGGCGCTCGGCCTCGTCGGCGGTGAGATCCTCGAGCTCCTCCTGGTTGGGCTTGCCGAAGTTGATGGCGACATGCTCGACGGCGGTCAGCAGGAACAGAACGTCGGCGTCGCAGTCCTCGGCCAGCAGCTCGCCGCCCAGGTCCTTGTCGATGACGGCGGGAACGCCCTTGTAGCAACCCTTGTTCTCGTAGTCGCGGACGACGGGGATGCCGCCGCCACCGCAGGCGATGACGATGAACTCGTTGTCGAGCAGGTTGAGGATGGAGTCAGCCTCGACGATCTTCTTGGGATCGGGGGAGGCGACGACGCGACGCCAGCCGCGGCCGGAATCCTCGACGAAGACCTTGGAGGGATCCTCGGCCATGAACTCCTTGGCCTGCTCCTCGGTGTAGAAGGGACCGATCGGCTTGGTCGGATTCTTGAACGCGGGGTCGTCCGGATCGCACTCGATCTGGGTGACGACGGTGGCAGCGTGCCAACGCTTATAGCGCTTGTGCATCTCGCGGCCAATGCCCTGCTGCAGGTGATAACCAATGTAGCCCTGGGACATGGCGCCGCACTCGGGCAGCGGCATCTCGGGGGTACCGATGGCATCGTGGGCAGCGGCGAAGGCGTTCTGGATCATGCCGACCTGCGGGCCGTTGCCGTGGGTGATGATGATCTCGTTGCCCTGCTCGATGAGACCGAGGAGAGCGTGGGCGGTGTTGCTCACGGCCTCGATCTGCTCGACGGGGTTGTTGCCGAGGGCGTTGCCGCCGAGGGCGACGACAATACGATCGGGCTTGCCAAGAGGCTTAGACATTGCTGGAATCCTTTCTGTAAAAGGCCTACAACCCATTAATAACCCGCGTCCGTGCGATACGCGAGTTTATTAAGGTTTATATTCTCTTTATCGCTCATTTTATTCATTTTGAAAATAGCGGAACGGTGAACGGTCGTTTTTATCCGCTCAGCGTAAAGAACCCCAGCTCACGCATATCTACGCCATTTACGTGCAACTTTATTTAAATAGAGCAGGGATTAGACCGGATTATGCAAACTATATCTTTGCTAAACACAAAACGGACAGCGCAAAATCTTACTCGCACTATACGAGATTCTATGCACTTATAAGACGAGTATGCACCCCTGCAAAAACATGGGGCTTTTCATCCAGCATAAGGAATAAAGAAGAGCTCCGAAAAGGCGGCAACAGCCAAGTCCCCCATCTATATCCAAAGTGGCGCGAGGTTTCGCGGCAAAGCCGCGAAACAGCGAAGGGGACAAAAGCCCCCACAACCACGTCCTTCATCCGCCCACACAATCCGAGGACGTAGTCGTAACAGGATCTGAGGGCTAACCTTCGCGGACACTCCGCAGGACGAAAGAACCCCCGCCGCACGCAGTGCGCAGCGGGGGTTCTTTCATGTCCGAGGACGTCCGCGAAGGTTAGCCCTCAGATCCTGCGGTGGGAGACCTAGGCCTCGTTGTACACCGTCTTGAGCTTCAGCAGGTGCTGATAGCGGTCCATAGCGGCCTGCTCATTCTCCTTGAAGAGCTCCTCGGCGCGCTCGGGGAAGGAACGCGTCAGCGAAGCGTAACGGGCCTCGTTCATCAGGAACTCCTGATAACCGCCCGCGGGCTCCTTGGAATCGAGCGAGAACTTCTTGCCGGCAGCAGCCTCGGGGTTGAAGCGGAAGAGGTTCCAGTAACCGCACTCGACAGCCTTCTTCATCTCGGCTTGGCAGTTCTGCATGCCGCCCTTCTTGATGGAGTGCATCTCGCAGGGGCTGTAGCCGATGATGAGGGACGGGCCGTCGTAGGCCTCGGCCTCGTGAATGGCCTTGAGGGTCTGAGCCGGGTTGGCGCCCATGGCAACCTGTGCCACGTAGACGTAGCCGTAGCTCATGGCGATCTCGGCCAGAGACTTCTTCTTGGTCACCTTACCGGCAGCGGCGAACTGAGCGACCTGGCCCAGGTTCGAGGCCTTGGAGGCCTGACCGCCGGTGTTGGAGTAGACCTCGGTGTCGAAGACGAAGACGTTGACGTTGTGGCCGGAAGCCAGGACGTGGTCCAGGCCACCGAAGCCGATGTCGTAGGCCCAGCCGTCGCCGCCGAAGATCCAGAAGGACTTCTTGGTGAGGTAAGCCTTGTCGGCGAGGATTGCCTTGGAAGCGTCGCAGCCGCACTTCTCGAGCTCGGCAACGTAGGCAGCGGCAGCGGTCTTGGAGGCCTCGGCGTCGTTGACGGAGTCGATCCAAGCCTGACCGGCGGCCTTGAGCTCATCGGACGGACCATCGGCAGCGATGATGTCCTGGGTAGCGGCGATCAGCTTGTGCTGAACGGCCTCATAGCCAACGGCCATGCCCAGACCGTGCTCGGCATTGTCCTCGAACAGGGAGTTGTTCCACGCCGGGCCGTGACCGTCCTTGTCCTTGCAGTAAGGAGCGGTGGCAGCGGGGTTACCCCAAATGGAGGAGCAGCCGGTGGCGTTGGAAATGAACATGCGGTCGCCGGCGACCTGGGTCACCAGACGTGCATAGGCGGTCTCGGCACAGCCGGCGCAGGAACCCGAGAACTCCAGGTAGGGCTGCTTAAACTGGCTGCCCTTGACGTTGGCCGCGATGAGCTCCTTCTTCTCGGAGACGTTCTCGACCATGTAGTCCCAAACGGGCTGCTGGTCCATCTCCTGCTCGGTGGGAACCATCTCGAGGGCGCCCTTGGGGCAGACCTTGACGCAGTTGGTGCAACCCATGCAGTCGAGCGGGGACACAGCCATGGTGAACTTCATGCCCTTGGCCTTGGGGCCCATGGCGTCGAGCGTGCGGGTAGCCTCGGGCGCGGCGGCAGCCTCGTCCTCGGTCATCGCGAACGGACGGATGGTGGCATGCGGGCACACGTAGGCGCACTGGTTGCACTGGATGCACTTGGTCTCGTCCCAGTGGGGAACGACCACGGCGACGCCGCGCTTCTCGTATGCGGAGGCGCCCAGCTCAAACTGGCCGTCGGCGCAATCGACGAAGGCGGAAACAGGCAGGCTGTCGCCGTCCATGCGATCGATGGGCTCGAGCAGGTTCTTGACCTGCTGGGCGATAGCGGACTTGGTCTCCTCGGAGAGCTCGACGGGGGCGGCATCCTCGGCAGTAGCCCAGTCGGCCGGAACCTCGAACTTACGGAAGGCGGTAGCGCCGGCATCGATGGCCTTGTGGTTGGCGTCGACGATAGCCTGGCCCTTCTTCATGTAGGACTTGGTAGCCGCGTCCTTCATGTACTGCAGGGCATCCTCGGCGGGCAGGACCTTGGCCAACGCGAAGAAGGCGGACTGGAGCACCGTGTTGGTGCGCTTGCCCATGCCGACCTTGGCCGCCAGGTCGATAGCGTCGATCAGGTAGACGTTGACGTTGTTGTTCGCGATGTAGCGCTTGGCCACGGCGGGCATGTGCTCGGCGAACTCCTCGTCGCTCCACTGGCAGTTGACCAGGAAGGTGCCGCCCGGCTTGACGTCGCGGACCATCTTGAAGCCCTTAACGATGTAGCTGGGGTTATGGCAGGCGACAAAGTCGGCCTTGGTCACGTAGTACGGCGAACGGATCGGGGAATCACCAAAGCGCAGGTGCGAGACGGTGACGCCGCCGGTCTTCTTGGAGTCGTACTGGAAGTAGGCCTGAACGTACTTGTCGGTGTGGTCGCCGATGATCTTGATCGAGTTCTTGTTGGCGCCGACGGTACCGTCGCCACCCAGACCCCAGAACTTGCACTCGATGGTGCCGGGGGCTGCGGTGTTGGGCGCATCCTCGGCCTCGGGCAGGCTCAGGTTGGTTACGTCATCGACAATGCCGATGGTGAACTCGCGCTTGGGCTCGTCCTTCTTGAGCTCCTCGAAGACAGCGAACGCGGACGCGGGAGGCGTGTCCTTGCTGCCCAGGCCATAACGGCCGCCGACAACCTTGATGCCCGTCTTGCCGGCCTCGTAGAGAGCGGAGACGACGTCCTGGTAGAGCGGCTCGCCGATGGAACCCGGCTCCTTGGTACGGTCCATGACGGCGATCTTCTGGACGGTCTCGGGGAGAACGTCGACGAAGTGCTTGATGGAGAACGGACGGAACAGACGAACCTTGACCAGGCCGACCTTCTCGCCGTGAGCGTTGAGGTAGTCGATGACTTCCTCGAGCACGTCGCAGAAGGAGCCCATGCACACGACGACGCGGTCGGCATCGGGAGCGCCGTAGTAGTTGAACAGGCCGTAATCGGTGCCGAGCTTCTCGTTGATCTTCTTCATGTAGCCCTCGACGACGGCGGGAAGCTCGTCGTAGACCTTGTTGCAGGCCTCACGGTTCTGGAAGAAGATATCGCCGTTCTCGTGGCTGCCGCGGGTGTGCGGGTGCTCAGGGTTGAGCGCGTGGTCGCGGAAAGCCTGGACGGCGTCCATGTCGCACATCTCGGCCAGATCCTTGTAGTCCCACATGGCGACCTTCTGGATCTCGTGGCTGGTGCGGAAGCCGTCGAAGAAGTTAAGGAACGGGGTCTTACCCTCGATGGCGGCAAGGTGAGCCACCGGCGAGAGGTCCATGACCTCCTGGACGTTGCCCTCGGCGAGCATGGCGAAGCCGGTCTGACGACAGGCCATGACGTCGGAGTGATCGCCAAAAATGTTCAGGGCGTGGGAAGCGACGCAACGCGCGGAGACGTGGAAGACGCCCGGGAGTTGCTCGCCCGCGATCTTGTACATGTTCGGGATCATCAGGAGCAGACCCTGAGAAGCCGTGTAGGTGGTGGTCAGAGCACCGGCGCCCAGCGAACCGTGAACGGTACCGGCCGCACCTGCCTCGGACTCCATCTCGACGACCTTGACCGGGGTGCCGAAGATGTTCTTGCGACCCTGGGCCGCCCACTGGTCGACATGGTCGGCCATCGGGCTGGACGGCGTAATGGGATAGATTCCCGCTACCTCGGTGTACGCATACGAAACATATGCGGCCGCCTCGTTGCCGTCCATAGACTTAAACTTACGCGCCATATACCCCTCTCCTCTCATATAGGTATACAGGCCCCGGCGATTGCCGGGATATTGGCGTGATGGGATTTACGCTGTTGCTTCCAATCATCTGGCAGGCAGGCTCAGCAGCAGGTACGTGGCGTGGAGAGAAGACATGCCGAGGCGAGGGGCAACTGATGCGCCCCACAGACCCGACCGCCCGTCTTGCACATGACCGAGCGCCGCAAAGGCCGCATGCCGGATGCTCCCGGGCACGCCCCGGCGATGGGAAGCGCCCGCAACGGAAATCCGCATGCGGGTTTATTGTACCCCGCCGTCAAGTGTAATTTCGGCAAATATAGGCGGGCGGTAAAGGTTTACCTCGGGTGACTGCCAAGGGCAAAAATGGTCCCTCCATCCCCGGGCGACTGGCTCTGGCGCGCCAAGGAGTGTCCCAAAGTGCCGGCAGGAAAGGAACGTCCCTATCTGCCGGCTAATGTCCCTATCTGCCGGCTAGAGGGCACCGAAGAGGATGGCGTAGGTAGTGGATTCGCCGAGCTTGAGCTCGTCGCCGGGATTGAGTTGGGCGGAACGGCCGGGCTCGACCTGAATGCAGACGCGCGTGGCCCCGTTTACCACCACGGTTCCGTTGGTGGACGACAAGTCCTCGACGTGCCAGATATTTTGAGCATCGCACCAGATATGGGCATGGCGGGCCGAGACATCGTCGCCGACGTCGGTAATATCGCCCTCACCAGTGGCCAGCGCGCCAATCTCAACACCCTGCTCGCTCGGCTGAATCCAGCGCGGGGCGCTCACGACAAAACTGTTTTGCACGCGCAGCAAGCCCAAGGGGTGCGCCGGGGCGGGTTCGCGTTCGCCCGCGGTCATCGACATGCCAAGAGAACGCGGCGTGGATGTGCCTCCGCCGCAGGTCGCGTTCGCGTAGTCGATGGCATAGTTCACCGAGGACCGCACATCCGCCGAACAACCGACGGCGACAAACAGCACCAGCACGGCCTCGGCGCGCTCGGCGGGCATGAGTTCTGCCGCCTGGGACAGGCGATCGAGCGCGTTGCGATAGAGATTCGTGTCCTGGTGGCACTCTTCGAGCGCGCGTACCATCGGTTCACCTGCAGGGCCGCACACCATATTGATCACAGCCGTGGAGTCCATGGGATTGCGCTGGCGCAGGGCCAGTTGCGACATAATACGCGCAGCCGAGGTACCGTATTCGGCAAAGTAGCGCTGCTGAAGCGTGCCGACCGGCGCGCGAACGATAAAGCGGGAAACCCAAGAGCGATCGGCGGCTCGGCTCTGCGGGCTGCGGCCGTCTGCGAGCGGACGGGACGAAAGCACCAAGCCGCACAGCTCGATATGGCTCAGATGCGCCGCGCGCTTAAAGATGTCAAACATGGCCCCGCATGGGGTGAGCTCAACTTGAGATGCCATGACCTAGGCCTCCTTGGTCGTAGAAATAGAACCGGACGATACTTCGACAGGTCCGCCAAAAGTACGGGCAGCCGCGGCTCCACCGGCAAGCGGAGTCGCCATCTGGGCTTTTGTGCGTCGCGGTGCCGAAACGGGAAGTTCAAAGGCAAAGCCCATCGCAAGCAAAAACCACGTAAGCGTATAGGTTGCAACCAGAGCGGCAACAAGGCCGCCCATCACGGCGCGTTGGGAAAATACGCTACATGCAGTCACAACCAGTACCGGAACCTCGCAGGCAGAAAGCGCAAGCACACCCTGCAGGAACCCCGAGCGCCGATCGCGCGCAAGTGCCCCCGCGGCAACGCCGGCTATGCCTGGTAGCGCCAACGCCAGTGCGGCAATAATACCCGGTAGCGACCCAGACCACACGAGCGATCCCAAAGTCGCCGTCACGCGAGCGCCCGACGCCAGCAGCGCGGCCGAAACCACGACCACAGCCCAAACCACGCCACAGACGACCGTCGCGCCGACCATCAGCGCGCGACGAACCGCGCGGCCAGACGCATCCATGGGGCACGGCGTGAGTGGCTCGCCGCGGAGCGAACGACCGACATTTTGCGCATAGTGGTCACAAAACGCCGAGAGCGCCGCCTCGACCGCCGCCGGCTCGGGACGATCTTTTTGATGGCTGGACAGACAGGCCATCACCACGTCGAACAGCTGGGCATCGACAAACGCCAGCGCATCGCGTAGCTCTTCGGAATCCGGCTCAAGCCCTAGCTGCTGGGCCTGCTCGGCCGCGGCGAGCGCCACATCGGGCTCACGACGAAGCAGCTGAGTCAAATCACAACCGGGCGCATGGGCACCAATGGGATAGTCGGGCCGCGTGTCCATCTTGAGACGGTAGGGGCTCGCGATGTCGCGCGTCTTTTTGCGCGAACCCGAGGTGCCCGAAGTGCTCGGCGCGGCTTCGTATGGCGCGATGCCGACAATGAGCTCGTAAACCGTGCTTGCCGCGGCATAGACGTCAATCGCCGGCGACATACGCAAAGCGCGCAGGTCGGGAATATCGTCGGTGAGCATCTCGGGCGGGGCATAGGCAACCGTCGCGCGACGCAGCGTGGCATAACGCTCCGTAAACGACGCCTTGCCGCCGGTACCGGCCACGGCCGACGCAGGCTCAAGCGCCAGCGACGAGCCAAAGTCGATCAGGCACAGGTCAAAGGTGCCCTCGGCAAGCTGCCGGTCAAGCGGTAAACGCGCCGTACGCACCATAATATTAGCGGGCGAGATATCGCGATGGACAAAGCCCTCGCCCACCAGGCTCATGCGGCAGAGCAGGTCGAACAGGTCGCGCCCCAAGCGCGCCGCCACAAGCGGCGATAGGCGGCCGGCATCGTCCACGGCAAAGCGCGAGCGCAAGCGGGCGAGCGTCTCGCCCTCGACCCATTCCATGACAATTGCAGGCACACCGTCAACCTCGCCCCAGCCATAGAGGCGGGGAAAGCCCTTAAGGCCCGAAAGGGCGCGATGGCATTCATATTCCTCGCGAAATGCCGCTTTGAACTTGGCGACCAGCGCCTCATGGGCGGCATCGTCGTCGAACTCATCGCGCGTCGGCAAGATGAGCTGTTTGAGTGCCACGGCCTCGCCTTGGGCGTTGACGGCACGCGTCACGCGGCCGATACCGCCACGGCGCATGGTGGCATCGTCGGCAAACAGCATCGTAAAACGACGCAGATAGGCAGGCAGTTCGTCCTGACCGAGCGCAATGGCCGGCTCAAACCCGTCGACACGCGCCAGGCGCAAGCCGACCATGGGATCGCGACCGAGCGATTGTGGTGTGGTGGATGCAAGATCGGTCATCATAGGGCAAGCGCCGCCACGTTATTGTTGAAGTTACCGAGCGCGACGTCATCATCGCCGTAATGGCCGACCCATTGACATAGGTTGGTGTAACAGCCCCACAGATTGGCATACTGCTGATACCACTTTGACCGGGGCGAGAATGTCTGACGACCGAACTCGGCTCGAATGACAAACATCTCCCCGACCAGGCTGTCGCACGGCCTGGGATCTCCCGTAGAGTTATAGGTCGAAACCACGTCATTGGCACGAGAAACATAGCCGTCGAGCATGTTGTACTTGGTCACAAGCCAACGGTGAATGCTCTCTTCCTCAGCAGCGGAAAGGCCACCGGAGTTTGCATCGTTGTCAGTGTTGCCGCCCGTCGAGCCGCCGTTTCCAGACCCTCCGGCAGAGGAACCCGACCCAGAGCCGCCGCCCGAACTCGATGAATCCGAGCCGGAGCCAGAAGTATCCGAGCTACCGGGCTTTCCGGACTGCTGGGCGTCCTGTTCCTTCTGCTGCTCGACCTTATTCACCGTTGCCGCCACGCTATTGTTGGACAACCGATCGATGATCTTGGTGTTGGTGAGCACGATGGTTTTGCCATTGGCAAGCGTGACTTCGTTGTCCGGGGCCTCGGCGCCGTCCGCGTCGTCGGTGCCAAACACAATATGCGCGACCACACTTGCCCAAGCATATCCAGTCGTGGTGCCCAGATCACTTTTGACCTCATGCCCCACGCGCGGTTCGCGTGCGGCATGTGCCTGCATCATGGACGGCACGGTCATGCCATAGGCAGAAACGCCAGCTATGACCAGCACCAGCGAGCAAGACAGCAGTGCGTACGCCCGCGGCGCCAAGCCCAGTCGGCGTCGCATGCGCACCGCGGTGCCGCGCTTTGTCTGAGTGCCACCGGGCCGCATGCGTTCTCCTCCAACAAAAACACGCCGCTCGGGAGCGGCGCATTCATTCGAATCCATATTTGAGTGTATCAGCGAACCCAAAAGGTTGCGCAACGAATGGGCAAATTAAGGATGCGAGTGGAAGCATCCATGCGATAAGCGGATACAAAGCATCTTTGTTGCACAACAAACTTACAGTCGCACGGGGAAATTATGACTACCCCGTGCGTCGCGAGGAAAACATACGGCAGGAGCAGGCTCGCCACCTAAATCGTGCGACGGGCCTCGATGGCGCGCCCAAGCGTAAGCTCGTCGGCATACTCCAGGTCGCCGCCCACGGGCAGGCCGCTCGCCAGACGCGATACCTCAACGCCCAGCGGCTTGATAGTGCGGGCCAGGTAGCTCGCCGTGGTCTCGCCCTCGATATTGGGGTTGGTGGCGATGATGACCTCGTGGATGTCCTCGTGGCCCAAGCGTGCCAGCAGCTCACGAATGTGCAGCTGCTCGGGGCCAATCTTGTCCATGGGACTGATCACGCCGCCCAATACGTGGTAGAGACCATGGTAGCTGCCCGTGCGCTCAATCGCCTGGACATCGCGCGGCTCGCCCACCACGCAAATGCGAGTGGTATCGCGCATCGAATCCTGGCAGATGGAGCACTCGTCGGCCGTGGCGTAGTTAAAGCAGCGGCTGCAAAAGTGAACCTCCTGCTTAACCTCCAGGATGGCCTCGGCCAGGCGACGCGCCTCCTCGGCGTCAGCCTCCAACAGGTAATAGGCGATGCGCTGGGCCGACTTGGGACCAATGCCCGGCAGGCGGCCCAGCTCATCGAGCAATTTTTGCAGACTGTGATTCGCACTCATATATATGCGTGTCTTAGAACGGCATGCCCGGGATGTTGAGGCCGCCGGTGATGGCGCCCATCTGCTTGTTGGCGAGCTCGTTGACGCCGCGGACGGCCTCGTTGACGGCAGCCATGATCATGTCCTGCAGCATATCGACGTCCTCGGGATCGAGGGCATCGGGGTCGATGGTGAGGTTGACGAGCTCCATCTCGCCGTTAACGGTCACCTTGACCATGCCGCCGCCGGCAGAGGCGTCGACGGTCTGGGACTTGAGGTTCTCCTGCGCGGCGGCAAGCTGCTCCTGCATCTTGCGAGCCTGCTTCATCATCTGCTGCATGTTCATACCGGCCATGATGGCTCCTTTACGTGCGGCCGCGCGCCGAGCTGCAAGGGCAGCCGGAGCACGGCGGGACTTTCAAACTCAAAAATCGTACCACGGCGCGGGGCAAGCAAGCGGGGCGGACACGCTACCTCAGTCGATATACATGTCCTCTAGCGAAACGAGCCACCCAAGACTATGCAAGGCCGAATTATGCAAGGTTGCATAATATCGCATACTCAATCTAGTAGAGCCGAATCCGGCATTTCATGTGTGCCACTAAATAGCTAAATGCCAAACCGCTACTCGAGGCGGAGCACATGGCGGCAGGGTATAATTTGATTGTCATAGATTGCAATTTGGAGGTGCCCCATGAATGCCCCCGACGCGCTCCAAAACATCCGCTCAAAACACCCCGTTGCATATGTGGTTCTCTATCTCTTTGTCGGCTGGGCATTGCTGGTTGTCATCACCCATGCTATAGCCTTTGGAGCAGAACTGCTGATAGCCAGCTCGGACCAGCCCACCGTCAAATGGGAAGCGACCGATGAATGCACCGATGGAACCCGAACCATTTACTACAACAGCCCGTCCCTCTACCAAGAGTTCAAGGTCAAGATAAAGGACTCCAAGATTGTCGATGCCGAACTGGGCTCTTTATTTACAATCGGAGCAACCGTCAACGCCGAGCAAGTCGAGTACACGGACAGCCGCGCGACGTATCGTGTCGACCTCAGCACCCTAGGCCGACCGTCACGCATCTGCCTGCTCGAATGCGAGACACGCGGCACCACGCTACACATGTCCGAAATTCAAATGCGCCCGGATAAAGAGCCCCTAAAGGGCTAGGGGTCCTAAGCCCAGCAAGCGATTCTCAACAGTAAAACGACAGCCCACCGGTTGCTTCTTTCCAGCGTTTGCAAATCAGCGCATGGTTAGATGAAACAAACTGCATGATATCGCGTAAATCCCGAGCAGGAATATCGCCCTTGTTATGGGCCAGCTTGCATCCGCCGGAGCGGGTAAGCCATATCTTGGTTGCCTCGGCAGTGGGGCGCTTGACCGCAACGTGAACATGGACAGGTTCGCCGTTCTCCCCCGTCCAGAAGAAGATGATGTACGGCCCGAGTCGAAACAGACTAGGCATAGACTCGTCCGCCTTCGTAGGCAAAACGCAGGATGAGCGGGGCATTGTTGCGCACGAAATCATCGAGTTCTTTGAGGTCCGCTTCGCTAAAGCCCTCGCGTGACACCCAATTGAATGCCGGCAAGATGCACTCCGCCGTGTCAAAACCCCAATCGCGCGGGCGCTCCACAACAACCTTCACCGTGTTGTCCTCACGGACTTCGGAATACGAAACTTGCGTATCGTCCTCAAGGCGGACATATTCCCACATCATAAGCTCGCTCCGTTCAAAGACGTCTCTTCTTGAGCAGTATACCCGCCTGTACAGCTACTCCACCGGTTTGAAGATGGTGGACTGACCGAAGACGCTGCGGATGAGGGCTTTGGCCTCGTCCTCGGTCTGCGGGATGCTTGGGGCTGCGCCCTGATGGCCGAAGGGACTGCCCGCGCCGGGGTTGGACTCCCAGGGAGCTGCAGGAGCGTCCTCCTCTTTGGGGGCAGTTGCAGCGGGCTTGGGCGCGGGCGTCGCACCCGGCACGTCGAACGGAGGCAGATCGTCCCCGCTCGCATCGCCTGCAAAGCCGCCGACCATGGCGTCATCGTAGGGCACCTGCTCGGATTCCCACGATGCAGACTGCGCAGACGGCTGAGCCTTGGGAGCGGACGCGCGCTCGGGCGCTCGGGGTGCGGGCTCGGTCGGGAGCTTGCCCGTGGCAGGAGCGCCAGCGGGGTTGTCGGAGCGCAGCCAGGGGGCTTTGCCCAGGTCGGATGACTTGGGCGCAGGCGCGGCGGCGGGCTTGGGCGCGGGGACCGGAGCAGCCTGTTTGGGCGCAGCGGGTTCAGGCGCCGACGGGGTCGGTGCCGCTACCGGCGCCGCTTGCTGCTGCGGCGCGCTGGCACTCGAGGACACAGGGGCCGCCGAGGACACGGGTTGCGGGTCCGCAGATGCCGCAGCCCGTGCAGATGGAGAATGCTCCTCATGTTGAGGAGCCGGCGTGCCACCCCCATCCAGGACATAGTCGACGGCACGACGACCGAAGACCGCGCAGACCGTCGGCAGGACCACCGACTGCGTATCGGCGCGACCGAGCATCTTAATGGCAAAAGTCGAACCCGCGGGGAACGAGACCGTGAGCTTGGAGCCGTCGTCGGCCGTGGCGCGGGCGTTGAGCAAAAGCCCTGCGTAGGAAGCCTGACGCGCCTTGACACGCTCGACAACCTCGGCCCATTTGCGCTGCAGCTCTCCGGCATCCTCGACCGCGGGCGTCTCGGCAGCACCGGCGGCGGCAACCTGGGCGGCATTGTTGGACTGGGGCTTAGGTGCCGGAACGGTGGCAGGCGCGGAGGCCGCAACGGGCCGAGGCGTCGGAGCCGGCACAGACTGAGGTGCAGGCGCTGCAGGCTTGGAAGCCGACACGGACGCAGCACGAGACGCCGGCTGGGCCGCCGGAGCGGCAGCACCACGATCCCAAGGCATACCGCCCTGGCGCGCGGACGTAGCAGCAGGGGCAGCAGATGCCGCCGGAGCGGCAGCTCGGGCACCCGAGATAAGCGTCGGCTGCTGGGCGGCAGCGGGTACGGATGCTGCAGGCGCGGCGGCCTGAGCAGCAGCCACGCTCGCCGGCACCGCGGCATTGGCAACCATGGCCTCCAGGCGTGCCACGCGCTCGGCCAATGCCTCAATCGTTATATCAGCCTCGGGACGTGCCAGGCGCGTGCAGGCGATCTCGAGCACCAGGCGCACATCGCTCGCGCCCCTCATCTCCAGTGCGGCATCGTCGAGCACTGTCAGCACACGGGCCAGGCGGTCGGCAGGATGCTCGCCAAAGGCAGCGGCCTCGGCAGCAAGCGCCTCGGCCTGCTCGGAGCCGCCCTCAAACAGCTCGGCACGGGCACCGGCAACGCAGGCAACGTACACGTCACGCACATGCGCCACCAGGTCGCGCGTCAGTTCCAGCAGGTCGTTTCCTTCCTCGACCTGCGCACGAATCAGTCCATAGAGCTCGGCAACATCGCGATCGGCAATGGCGCGGGAAAACTCGCCCAGAATCTGGTCCGAAACCTCGCCTAAAAGCGAGCGGGCGTCGTCCGCATGCACAGAACCGTTGCCAAAGACGCTCAGCTGCTCCAGCGTGGACAACGCGTCGCGCATGCCGCCCTTTGCATGGCGCGCCACGATAGCCAGCGCCTCGTCGTCGTAATCGAAGCCCTCCTGCTCGCACACGTATGCCAGGCGATGCTCGATATCCTCGTTGCCGATGCGATGGAAATCGAAACGCTGGCAGCGTGAGAGGATGGTCTCCAGAATCTTTTGCGGGTCGGTGGTGCACAGCACAAAGATCACGTGTGCCGGCGGCTCCTCAAGCGTCTTGAGCAGCGCGTTGAACGCCGCCGTCGTGAGCATGTGAACCTCGTCGATGATATAGATCTTGTACTTGCCGCGCACCGGAGCAAAGTTGACGGAGTTGATGATTTCCTCGCGCACGTTGTCCACGCCCGTACGGCTTGCGGCATCGAGCTCGTAGACATCCGGGTGGTTGCCCTCGGCAATGAGCTCGCACTCCTCGCAAGTACCGTCGGGCATGCAGCCGCTTGCACCCTCGGCGCGCGCTGCCTCGGCATTGCGGCACAGCAGCGCCTTGGCAAGGATGCGCGCCATGGTGGTCTTGCCCGTGCCGCGCGGTCCGCAGAACAGGTAGGCGTGGGACAGGCGTCCCTCGGTGATAGCGTGCTCGAGCGTCGAGACGATATGCTGCTGGCCCACCACGGAGTCGAAGGTGAGCGGGCGATACTTTCGGTACAACGATTCCATGGGTGCTCCCCCGGGTATACTGAGTCTTGTTGCCGCGGCGGCCATGCGGTCGCACGGCATACTGCATTCCATAATAACCCGTACGGCGAGCCCGCCGCGATAGGAGTCCAAAGAGCATGGCAGACGCAGAGAGCAACCTCGTTCCCTCCGAAGCAGCCGACCAGGTCGAGGTCGCGCTCGAGGCGCAGGCAGCAGCCGACGACGGCATCCTGTACCTCAACGAGTATCAGTACGAAAACGACCTCGTCACCGACTTTGCGCGCCTGGTCGCCTCGCCCAGGCGCCGTGGCTCCCTGTACGTCGCCGCCGCGATTGCCGCGCTCATCGGCATCGGCATGCTGGTGGCCGGCGGCAGCTGGATCAAGTTCGGCGTCGTGCTGATCGTGTTCGGCGCCTTTTTGGCCTGGTGGAGCAAGAACCTGCACCACACGCTCGCCCGCGACTTTATCGACGCCGTCGAGGCCGACGAGTCCATGGGTGGCCGCTATCGCCGCGTCGCCGCCAACGAGGACGGCCTGATGGTTTGGGGCAAGAGCGGCAAGTCGCAGTTCTTCCCGTTTGAGAAGCTCGACCACGTGCTCGACGGCGAGCGCATCTTTGTGGCTATGTTCGCCGACCAGGGCGTGACGATCCCCAAGGACACCTTTGTTCGCGGCGATGCCGAGCAGTTTGGCCCCTTCCTCAAGGCGCGCATCAACAAAAAACTCCGCATCGAGACCAAACGCAAGAAGATGAAGGCCGAGAAGGCCGCCGCCGAGGCCAAGCAGGGCGACAAGCCCCAGGAGACCAAAGGCAAGCAGCGCAAGCAGAAGAAGAACAAGAAGAAGCGGTAGGCCGGCCGACACCGAAGGCGCCTCGTCCCGCGCCCGATTCCGGGCCGGGGCGCCTGGAATCGGGCGCGCGTACCGCCGATGGACCCGTTTTGCCTAACTCTCGAACTGCTTCACTTCAAACCTTAAGAGCCTTCGCTCCGGCAGATCGGTCATCTTCATCGTGTAAGTCCCGGGAAATGCTTTCTCAAAACGAACGGTCTCGTAACCTTCGAAATAGTCGTTGGTGTTTTGCATCATGAATGGGACGAGCAACTCGTTCTCCGCCCCAACCTGTACAGCAAACGCAGCAGAACCGCCCAGGACCGGCATTGCCTGCGTTATCAGATCGGTATTGACCACAAAGTCATAGTTTGGCGCGTGCTCCGGTACCAAATGCCAAGCATACGTCTTGATGCCGCCTTCGACATTGTCCTTATTCCTGACACGCATCTTTACGGCGATAACACATGTGGTGTCGGCGTCCTTCAATTTCGTTTTCGTATCCACGATGCCATATTTTGAATAATCATCATGCGCACGCTTGAGATACTCGCGCGGCGTGAGCAGCTCCGCCCCGTCTATACAAAACGAATACCCGTCAGTCGCCACATCCTTCGACCCCAGAAACGCCCCATCCATCGAGAGCCATTCGCCCTCTGCATAGTATTTCTCAGGAATGACCGTCCGGTTCCCGTTAACGACGCTCACCCTCATGCCCGCAAGGCCAGTAACAGCACAGCCGAAAAGCGCGAGCGCCGACCTTCTCGTCCACAGGGCCTTCTTCATCGCGCTCACGACCTTTCCCGAACGTTCACAACGGCGCCATCGCGCATGCAATAAACTCTATCGGCAAGCTCCGCGAGCACCTCTCCGTCATGGCTGGACAGAATAACCTCGCGACCCGTTGAGGCCGCCATCGCCACAACGCGCTTGAGCATTCCAACGCCCGCTTCGTCGAGGGCATTTGTTGGCTCATCGAGAACAAGTAGCTTCGGCTTTTCCATAATTGCCGCAGCTATCCCCAGACGCTGCTTCATCCCAAGCGAATATGCTCGGAACTTCTTTTTTTCGTCTGCATCGAGCCCCACGAGCCGCAGGGCAGAGCGAATGTCCTCGGGAGTGGCAACGCCCTTGATCTGAGCGATGAGCTCCAGATTGTCGTAGCCAGACAGATATCCCAAAAAGGAAGGCGCCTCGATCAACATCCCCAGACTCGGCGGGAACGAGATGTCCGCCCCAAGCCTTTGGCCATCGATAGAGATTTCGCCTTCGGTAGGCTTGATCAATCCGCAGACCGCTCGCATAAGCATGGTCTTACCCGAACCGTTTATCCCCTGAAGCCCAACCACAGTCCCAGGGTCAACCTCGATGGACACGTTGCGCAGAACATCGTTTTTGCCCATGCGCTTCGATACGTCCCTAACGATCACGCTCATATCTTGTCCCCCTTTTCTATAAGGTCGGCCCTTCGAAACCACAGTCCACCCAACGATAGGCATAACGACATAATCACAATTGAAAACAAGACGCTCGAGCCCGTCGCGATTCCCTCTTTGACAATTCCGCCCCAGCGCAACAGCATTAGGGCGTTGCCTAACAGCACCCAATGCCGCGCAAATGCCGAACAGATCAGGGAGCTCATTAAAACCACAAACGAGACCGACGACCCAAGCACAAACCCGACCGCTGCCTGCGCAAACGCAAGCGCCTCGAAAGCAAGAAAGAGTCCTACGAAAAACGGCAGCGCATCTGCCTCGGCAGCTTTGAGAAACCACGGCGCCAAATTAGCCAGCTGAAGCGACTCGCCATGAATGACCGCGCTGAACGAGGAGCTCACCACCAAGCTCCAAATCACAACAGAGCAAACCACCACGAGCAGCGAAAATGCCGTTACCGCCGCCACCAAGATAAAACGCGAGACCCACCAAAGGATTCTTGCCCGACATCGAACAAGCGCTTGCAAACCAAACCCGTGCAACGATTCGGTCGGATAATCGAGTGTTGTATAGAGAATAAGCAGAATGAGAAAAAGCCATCCTAGCGGAGGCACAAACATGACCCCGGGCCTAGGCTCAAACGGAGCAGATCCGGCAAACACGAGCGCAAGATTATCCGCAAACCCCAAGGTATCCGTCCTGACCCCATACACAGAAGACAATCCGTAGGCGTATACCAAGTTCGCAACGGTCACTGCCGCGATCGCAATATAAGTAATGATGTTCTTCTTCAAAACGGTCCTCAGGTCCGCGGCGACCAGCCTAAACAGCATCAGACCACCTCGCGCCTTTTTAAGAATCTCGCGGAAACCAAAGAAAAGACGAGCAACAAAGTGATTTCCGCAAACCCCGCTCGAATGTCGGGCCAGTTATTTAGCGATTCCGACCTGATGCTGTTAAGAATGTTGCAGTTAAAGCCAACGCATGAAAGGACGCTAAAAATCCAATCGTTAACAAAGTGCCATGCAACCATAATCAGATATGGAACGACCATCGCCTTGATTCTGCTGCGAAACACAACCGACAGACCGGTCACGGCCATGGATAGAACCCCCAGCGTCACCGCATCGAACAGCGTATAAACCAGCACGTATAACAGAGGCCGGGAATAAAACAAACCAGAAAAATAGCTATGCAGATAGAGCCCAACATAAATCGATTCATCGACCCGGGGGAGATACGCGGGAAACAGCATGGAGACAATCAGAAAGTTCACGAGTAGCGGAATAGCCGTGACCGCAAACGCAGAGAGGAAAGCAGACAGCATCTTCACGTTCACGTACGCATTTCTAGAAACACGCGTGCAGATCTGTGCCTCGTAACCGCTCAAACGCTCGGACAGGCATGACCACGACCCGGCCAACATGGCAAGCAACGGCAGCGCATAGAAAAACACCGACGCTAACAACGGCGCGTTCGCGCCCACAACAATCCAGTTACCAAAGCTACTTTCACGCGTTTGGCCGAGGTATGTCTGAGACTGCAGACCAATGCCGTAGCCAAAAGATAGCAGCTGTTTGCGTTCAGTCTCGAGCGTCCACCACGCCTCGATGGCAGCTGCCATCGAAATTGCAGTTGCAACCATAAGGGTCAACGTAAATATAGGATTGCCAAATATCTTGGACAGCTCGTGCCGTATTAGATTTCTATTCAAATGTCATCATCCTCCCATCGATGGGATGGAGCCGAGCGACAGTGCCCAGCCCCATCCCGATCACGCCAAGAATGCAGACTGAAGATGAATCGTCTTTCTGGCGATAGCCAGTTGCGCTCGTGCCAGAACATTGAAAAGCGAAATCTCTATCTACGTTGTTCTTGCATGTGGCAATTCCGGCATCAGCGCTCTGCGAAATGCTAGAAACCTGGGAAGTGTCAAACTCCTCTTGAGCAAATGATGCAGCGGGCGCACCCATCGATAAGCCCGCAGCAATCGCCAACCCGACTCCGATTCGAGCAATAGCGCTCCTTGGCTTAATCATGGCCTTCTCCAATCAAAAGCGGTTAACAATGCGTCGACGCACGGCAACCTTTGCATGAATAGAGAAAAATGTCTGTAAACACCCGCTATTGAGTTGATCGCTCAGGTGTTTACACGTTATCTACCTGCGATAACAATGAAATAAGCTCCGCTTTATTCTTGATCCTCAACTGGCGGTAAGATGCAGACCGCAGTGCTTGCACCGTAGATACGGCGTAACCGACATCCTCCGCAATAGTCTTTGTCGTTGCGCCCTCTGCCGTCATCAGCAAGATTTGCGACTGAACATCGGAAAGGGAGCGCGACGTAAGCAGAGCCAGTTGGCGCACGCGAGCCGTTTCGGTGGACCCGTTCGCGCGGTACTCCAAGACAGCCTTCTCGTCCTCAACCGAGCGGGCGAGCGCGATGTGCGTGACGAACATGGGCACAGACCAGCAGACGATCACCGTTGCCACGACGACATTGACAGCCGAACTTTGCCCCAGTAACGACGCAAGGAACAACGGCTCGAAAACCATCAGATCCTGCGACATGTTGAGCAAGACAACCCAGACGGGAGCCGTCGCCCCAAAGCAGAGCATCCATACCCCAAGTGTTTTGCGCTGCGGACAGCTTCGCAGCACTATATATGTGAGCAGCATCCCCGTCAGTACCGCAAGTCCATGAATTCGCCCCCTAGTGGCTGCATAGATTAAAACAGCCACACCTATCGAAACCAATGGCGCGATAGCCCGAGTATGGGCATGGGCCTTAAACGGGCGCAGCCTAACGGCGAGCGAAGCCATAGACGCTATGCCGCAAAACAGGACCGGCACAGCCATCAACGGATCGCGCATGCACCTCCATGCCGCGATATAGACAAAAGACCACTCCACAGCAGACAGTATCGCCCATACGCACGGGCTTCCGAGTCCAATCGCCTCATCTGCTCTATCCAGATCGTCCCCGCGATTCGTTTTTCCACCCGCGCTACACAGCGACAGAAGCAGCCCGAGACCCAATGTATAGCTTGCAAGAGAAAAAGCGATTGCATGCGTAACACCGGAACCCCAATCGCTATCCGCCATTACCAAGGGACCCGCCGCAAGGAGAATAAAAAATGACGTGAGCAGGTATCGAAACAGCCGGCGCGCCCGAGCTGATGCCACCATATCGTCAGCATGCCGCTGCGGCAGCTCATGCCCTACAGTATCGCCCTCACCCGCAAACAACGCCACGAGCTCGCGCGAGCCCGCAACCGACGCCTTCCCGTATGCTCGGTGAAGCGTTGTTCGCACCGTCGATGGCTTCGTACCCGTCTCCCTGGCAATCTCCGCCGGCGTTTTCCCTTTGAGCAGCAGCCGAACAAACTGCTCTTCTCGAGGCGACAGGGCAGGGGAAAACACCCCCGCATCGAATGGGTCGGACGTGCGAGGGGTATCCGAATTGTTGTCCCGTTTCCCCCTTAGCAACGTGCACACGAAGACAGCAACAGTAATAGCCGATCCCATCGCCAGCAATGCAATGATCGTGGCATCGTTTGCGAAGTATGCCACCTCAACAGCCGGAACAAGGCCAATAGGAACTGCTACGAGCACAGAACGGGCAAACACGTCGCTCTGTCCCCGACCAAAGGTACGGGGACAGCAAAGCAGCGGGGCCACAGCCAACATGAGATCGACCAGAGGAATTAAAAGCACTAGACCAATTGATGCGGCCGTTACAGGGGACATCCCCCATGGCTCGGGAACGACTCTCCATGAAACTCGACAGCAAAACAGCAGGCAAGACAGGACGGCTATTGTTTCTGTAAAAAACGCGTTCTGCGGGTGACGGGCCTCTCTTTCGTCAGTCCGCGTCGCCCTCCGCGTCAAAGGAAAACCCGCCGTATCCCAAATTACATATGAGAGGAGCAGCGACCCAGCAAAGCACGAGACGCACGAAACGCCATGCAACAGCCAGATCGGCGCAAACACGAATGGGATAGAATCTCCGCGAGCATAGAAAACTAGGTCGGACCATTCGGGAACCGTTGCAATAACACCGAGGAAAACACCGATAGCACCGAGATGCCTCGGCCGTCTCATTTCTCTCCCTTTGCATAGCGCAGCACCATGAACAAACGCCGCAAGGCATGCGCCAAGGATAACGAGCCAGGTCATCGCACCTGATGCCAGGCCGATTGAAGATGAAAACCGGTGATAAGGAGTGACCGCCATTACGACAAGCGCAATGGCGCAGGCGGATGTATCAGAACGGCGGGAAAAGAGCATATGGCCTCCATAGCGTGTCATTATATCGCTCGGACTGCTCGTTTATCTCCGCGCCCACACCAGCCAGCATCAACGATTCAGGCGAACTCCAATCCGAGCCAGATCACGGTCCAGCTTTTGTCCGCAGTCCCCGCATCAAAGCGGGATGCGCTTTCCTTTTGAGCGCTGATCTGGAAATTGCATCCCATTCTGGGCCAATATTCTGGGACACAGTTTCCGCAGCCTTCCCCATCCGGAAAACGCATCCCACAATTTGACCGAAAACTGGGGCGCGCTTTCCGTATGCGTTGAGACGAGGGCCAAGTCAGATAGGCCACCTCGCCCCGCTACCTTCACCATGCACCCGAGCGTGCTACACTAGCAGCATCTATGCCACCGCGAATGGCTCGGCCCCACGCCCGCCGCTCGCAAACGAACTTTAAACGCACGAGGGTTGGCCATGCCGCTTTTCTCGCAACATACCGCCCGGTTCTCGCCGGACGTTCCTTTGGAGGGCACCAGCTCTCGCGAGCTGCTCAAGCGGTACCAGCCGCTCGAGACACTTGCGACCGGCGGTTTTGGCTCCATCGAGATTTGCCGCGACACGCACCTGCGCCGCCGCGTCGCCATTAAGCGCATCCCCCTTATCAACGGTGCCGGCATGCCCGCCAGCGACATCATGGATGTCCTGCGCGAGGCGCACACTGCCGCCATGCTTCAACATCCCAATATCGTGCAGGTCATCGACTTTACGCATGACACCGCCTATGCCTACCTGGTCATGGAGTATGTCGACGGTATGTCGCTGGCCGAGTTTTTGCATCGCGTGGACGGCCACTCGCTCACCTTTGACGAGGCCGCGGCCATTGCCGATGCCCTGAGCCAGGCGCTCACCTTCGCCCATAGCAATGGCGTACTCCACCTGGACATTAAGCCCGCCAACGTGCTCATCGACCACTCGGGCAATGTAAAGCTCACCGACTTTGGCATGGCGCGACTGTCGTCCGCCGGTGGCTTTGGCGGCTCGCGCGGCGGCACCATCGGCTACATGCCGCCCGAGCAGCTCGATATCGAGACCGGCACGGTCGACGAACGCGCTGATGTCTTTGCCCTTGCCTGCGTTATCTACGAGGGCTTGTGCGGCAGCGCTCCCTTTATGGCAGCCACGCCCGCCGACTCGCTCGACCGCATCATCGGCGGCGCCACCTATCCCAGCGAGCTGATACCACACTTTCCCCCGGGAACCGAGGCCGCGCTCATGAGCGCGCTCTCCCCCATGCCGCAGGACCGCCCCAACAGCATCGAGGCATTTTGCGACCAGCTCCTTGCCGGTCTGGGCAGCGTGCGCGAGGGCCGTCGCAGCCTGGAGCAAATGGTTGGCGAGCTTTCGGATGACGAGCAGGAGCTCGACGATATCGAGCCGTCGTACTACGAGGACGACGCCATCGAGGTCGACCCCGCACTCGGCTGGGCGGGCACGCGCTGGAGCCATGCGCGCGACTACGCCATGCGCGCTATCTCGGCGCTAACGTGCGGCACCTTTAGCTTTTTGCTGATGCAGGCGGCCGGGGTCGCGGCGCTTCCCGGCCTGGTCATTGCGGCTATCGCGATCGGAGCGGCGGCCGGCCTAGCCCCCCAGATCGGCTCGGCCATCTCGGCTGTGGGCTTTTTGGTGCTCATGGCAAACGCCACCATGCAGGCACAGGGCATCCTGTCGATGTTGCCCGTCGCGGTAATCTTTGCCGCCGCCATGTCCGGTTGGTGGATCGCCTGGGGTCGCACCGAGGCTGCCGCGAGCGCCGCACTCACCTGTGCGCTCGCGCTTGGCTGTCTGACCGGCAATACCTTCCTGGCAGCTGGGGTCACCGCCGGCGTCGCGTCATTTTGGCTCGGCCCGGCAAGCGCCGCCGCGGCAACGGGCATGGGCGCACTTTTTGCCCGTCTGGCCACGGTCGCGCTTTCAGCCGGAGGCGTGCTGGGGCTCGGTAACGTTGCCGCAGCGCTGGGAGACCCACTCCTTTGGGCTGCCTTTGTGCTGGTAGCGGCAACTGCCGCGGCGTCATCTGCGCTGCTCAATGCCCATGCCAAGCGTGCCGATCAGGGCTCAAACCTTACCGCAATCGCCGCCATCGCTGTCACCGGCATCGGCTGCGCAGCGGCGTCCTGTCTTGCACACCATATGGAAATTGCCAGCCTTGCAGCCTCGGTCGTCGCCAAGGCGGCGGTTGCGGGAACCCTATCCTCTATAATCGTTGGGATATGCCTATATTTGCTCGGATACCAAAGAACCTATACGGAGAGTGATCTTTCGTGAACTTCCTGAACATCTTCGAGGACCACGTGGCCGGCATCTTCGGTGCCACCCGTGCCCCGTTCTCCTTTAAGAAGCTTGCCAAGCAGGCCGCTCGCGACATGGAGGATCAGACTCTGGTGATCAATGGCGTCAACACGGCGCCGGCACTCTATACCATCCTGATCGCCGCCGACGACGATCCCATGCTCGCCCCGTTCTACCCCGAGCTTTCGCGCGAGGTCCGCGAGTTTGTGAAGGCGCAGGCCGAAAAGCGCCGTTATGTCTTTGTCGGCGAGCCCCTCGTGCGCTTTATGATCGATCCGCAGCTGCGCGCCGGCAAGTTCTCGGTCTTTGCCGAGAACGTCGATGCCCCCACGCTCGGCCGCCTGTACGAAGAAGAGCGCGCCTATCAAAACGGTCTGGGCCAAAACAACTCCGCGGCAAGCCGTGCCGCCAGCGCCCCGCGCGCCGGCCAGCAGCAGTTTGCTGCCCCGCAGCAGCAGCGCCCCGCCGCCATGCCC
>DXZO01000051.1:0-1436 GCA_019419625.1 Collinsella sp.
GGGTCAGCGACGGGCAGCGGCTCGGCGGGAACAGTCACCGCAGGAGAAGCGGCAGAACCGACCGGCGTGGAGGCCATGAGGTCGGCCGGGAAGGAGTTCTGGGCATCGTCCATGAAGTGCTGGATGAGCTTGAGGTACTCGGCCTTGAACTCCTCACGGGAAGCCTTGAGACGATCGATCTCCTCGAGCTCAGCCTGCTTTTCGGTCAGAGCCTGGCGGATAACCTCGCGGGCCTTGGCGTCAGCCTCGTTGCGGATACGCTCAGCGTTCTCATTGGCATCGTTGACGATGGTCTCAGCGGTCTGCTGGGCAGCGATCAGGGCAGCGGAAATCTGGCGCTCCTGAGCGGAGAAGTCAGGGGCGGGGGCAGCCACGGGGGCGGCAGGAACGGCCTGGTCGGCGGTATCCTGAGCCTGGGCAAGCTGAGCCTGCGCATCGGCAAGCTGCTGCTCGGTAGCAGTCAGACGACCCTTAAGGTCGACGATCTTAGCGAGCATAGCGTCAACCTCGGAGGACAGCGTCTCCAAGAAGACGTCGACCTCGGCAGGATCGTAGCCACGCTTGGCCTCAGAGAAAGTCTGAGCCTGGATGTCTGCGGGGGTAATAGCCATAACAAGTCTCCTTTTTCATCGCCTCGGCGCTACACGCCCGACGTAAGTTACTAAGTCAGTTCTATACGAGTATACCTATAAGAAGCTGCAGAACCAGCCTCTGCACCAACTGCAACGCAATAATCGCAACGACCGGCGAAAAATCGATACCGCCCATCGGCGGGATGAAACGACGGAACAGGTTGAGCCACGGACCGCACACGCTATCCAGCACCGCAGCAATATCCTGAAGCAAACCACCCTGCTTCATGGGAATCCACGTCATAAAGCAGTAGACGACAATGAGCGTGGAATAGAAGTTGAACAGCGTGTTGACCAGCTGGACGATAGTGTAGATGTTGATGGGAATCTCCTCGTCTTGTCTTTACTTAAGGTAGCCGTCCGCACGAAGCTTCTTGAGATCGGAATCTTTGACCTCGCAACCGGCGGGCAGCACCATGAACACGCGGTCGCCCACCTCCTTGACCGTGGCACCCAGACCGCAGGCAAAGCCGTAAGAAAAGTCCAAGACGCGCTTGGCGACTTCGGTGCGTACGCCCACAAAAATCAGTGCGACAGGCTGCTTGGTGCGAACGCGGCGTACCACGGTCTCCACGTCGTCATAGCTCTCGGGGCGCAGGACATAGGCCGGCAGCTGCGGTGTGGCGTTGATGATATTGCTCGCATAGGCCGAGGCATCGCTCGGTGCAGGCGCAGGCGCAGCGGCGGCACGGGCGCGGGTGTTCTCGGCGTAGCTCGACGGCGTATCATAGGCACCAGGACGATAACCGCTCGCAACACTGTCCTGCGAGCGCGAAGGCGGGTTATACGTCGTGGCATGGCGGG
>DXZO01000051.1:1446-16995 GCA_019419625.1 Collinsella sp.
CGCCGACCAGCTGACCGGAGCGCGTGTACACCGCGACCGACTCGGCCTCACCGCGACGCGTCTGGCCCAGCAGGCCGTTGCTCGGCTCGTCTTGGGTGTAGAAGCCCTCGCCCGAAGCACCGCTGTAGCCGTTGTTCTGATAGCCATCGTCGTAGCCGTCATCGTAGCCGTAGTCGTCGTCTTGGCCATAACCCTGGTCGTAACCCTGCTGGCCGCCCAGGTGCATCTTATTTTTAATCTCGTCAAGGAAGCCCATGGTTGTGTCCTCTCGCGGTTTAGTGCAGGCGCCCCGATAATCAGTGCGCACTTCAGAGCCTTATTTTACTGCAAACTCCGGGCTAAATACTACCCTGCCCAGGCGAACGAGCGTAGAGCCTTCCTCAAGGGCAGGCTCAAAGTCCTCGCTCATGCCGCAGGAAAGCTCAGGCAGGTTCAAATCGGGATGCGCTGCCTCCAGCTCATCCCTCAGCTCACGAAGCCCCGCAAAGGTGCGGCGTGCCACATCCTTATTCCCCCGGGGCGCCATAGTCATAAGCCCCTGCACGCAAATTCCCTCAAGTTCCGCAAGCTCACCCGCGGCGGCGCGAATCTCATCGGGCGAAAAGCCTCCCTTCGACTCCTCACCACTCACATTGACCTCAATGAGCACACGCTGGGGGCCAGCGAGCTCACCTGCCTCAATCTTGCGGACAGCACGGCTCGAGATCGCCTGCGCCAGATGCAGCGAACCCACCGAGTGAATCAGCTCGGCTGAGCCCAGCACCGCATTGATCTTATTGGTCTGCAGGTTGCCGATCATATCGAAGCGCACCTCGGGCAGCTCCGGATGCTCCGCCAGACCCGTGAGCTTGCGAAGCAGCTCCTGCGGGCGGTTCTCGGCAAAATGGCGATACCCCGCCTGGATGGCGGCAACGGTCTCATCGACACCAACGGTCTTGGACACGGCAATGAGGCTCGCGGCGTCGTGGGGACGGCCTGCGCGATCGAGCGCCGCATAAAAACGTTCCAGAATCTGCTCGCGGCGAGCGCGCATCAAGTCCAAATAGTTATCCATTGCTAATCGCCTCCGCTGACAGCCAAACAAGTAGTCCCATGCTAACGCAAGAGCGCGGCCCCGCATGTGCAAGGCCGCGCTCACTTAGGTATTTACAATCTTTCGACGAACGGGGTTACTTACTCCTCGTCGTCCTCGCCATCGTCATCGTCCTCAAGATGATCGAGCAGGTAGCGAAGACCCTCGCTGACCTCGTTAGCGGGCACCTTGGCAACGTAGCGAGCGTCGACAGCGGGCCTCATGATAACACCCTCGCCCGAAGGCACGCGCATGCTCTCGAGCTCATCCTCGTCCACACGGGCGATATCGCCGGCATTCATGCGCTGACCAGTCAGCAGGAAGGTCAGACGGCAGGCGGCATCGATGGAAATCGAAGCGATGCGATCGAGGTAGCGCGAAACCATGATGGCGCGGCGCAGGTCGTCATAGTTGCTATCGTCGTCCATAAAATCGCCCGTGTCCATGCGGTTAAAGGTGCGGAAGAACTTCTCGTACGCCGCATGCACCGGCTCGTCCTCGACGGCCAGGTTGCAGATGATGGACATGTCGTTGGTGACGAGCGCGGAAAGCGAAGAGCCCAGCACCTGGTAGACGGCCTCAGCCTCGGCCTCGACCGTACCGACGAGCTCCTTGGGCAGCGAGATGTCGGCCTTGATCATATGACGCGTGGCACGGCAGATCTGACGGACCTTATCGGTCATGCGTTGCAGGTTAAAGTCGACGTAGATGATCGTCTGAAGCAGGCGGAAGTCGGAGGCGACCGGTGACTGCGTGGCAATCAGGTTGTAGCAGACGGCCTCCAGGTTGGCGCAGCGTGCGTCAATCGAAAGCGTGCGCTTCTTGGTCTTGGTGGCGAGCTTGCGGTCGTCGGTCACATAGGCCTTCACGGCATCGTGGAGGGCCAGATCGACGGCCTCGTAGATGCTCAACATCTCGTGGCGGGCCTCGATGAGCTGACGGGAAAACAGTTTACGCATGGTTCACTCCAATCAGTTGGGTGCGGTCATGCCGCCCGCACAGTGAATACGCACCGGACCAGATCCGTTCGGCTTGGGACTAGTCGCACCGATCAGCCAAAGCGGCCGGTGATATAGTCTTCCGTCCGCGAGTCCACCGGGCTGGTGAAGATCGCGTCGGTTTGACCATACTCGATGAGCGTGGCGGGCTCGCCGGCAACTTCCTGCAAGAAGAATGCGGTGTAGTCGCTAATGCGAGCTGCCTGCTGCATTGAATGCGTGACGATGATGATCGTCATCTCGGGCGCCAGCTCGGCCATCAGATCCTCGACCTTAGAGACGGACGTGGGGTCGATGGCGGAGCAGGGCTCATCCATCAGAAGGACATCGGGTTGCACCGCAAGCACGCGCGCGATGCACAGACGCTGCTGCTGACCGCCCGAGAGCGCCAAACCATCCTTGTTGAGCTGATTGGATACCTCTTTCCAGAGGTTGGCGCGCTTGAGCGATTCTTCCACGATGTCATCGAGGTCGCTTTTGCTAGTCACGCCCTGCAGACGAGGGCCAAAGGCGACATTCTCGTAGATGGATTTAGGGAACGGGTTGGGCTGCTGAAAGATCATGCCCACACGACGACGGAGGTCGACCGGGTCGACACCCTCGGCATAGATATCGTTGCCGTCAAGCGTCATGGTGCCCTCGACGCGGGTGCCCTCGATAAGGTCATTCATACGGTTAATGCAGCGCAAAAACGTCGATTTGCCGCAGCCCGAAGGGCCAATGAAGGAGGTGATGGCGTTTTTGGCGATGTTGAGGTCGAGCCCCGTCAGCGCATGAAAGTCACCGTACCAAAAGTTGAAATCCTTGGCCGTAATGGCCGCTTGCTCCAGCGTGGGAGCGGACTGATAAACGGACATGGGACTCCTTAACTAGCGACGCTTGCGCGACAGGAAGCGCGCAAACAGGTTGAAGGCCAGAATGATCACCATCAGCAAGAGCGCGGTGCCGTAGGCTGCGTTCATGTTGATGCCGTCGTTGGCAAGCAGGTACAGGTGAACGGTCATGGGACGACCGGAATCGAGCGGCGAAATAGGTAGATTGATCGCCTGGCCCATGGTGTAGAGCACCACCGCGGTCTCGCCGATGGCGCGGCCGATGGCAAGGACGATACCCGTGGCAATACGGCCAAAGGCAGAAGGAAGCACGATCTTGGAGACAACCTGCCACTTGGTGGCGCCCAGGCCGTACGCGCCCCAACGGATATAGCGCGGAACGGCGCGAATGGCCTCTTCGGTGGTGCGCATGACGATGGGAAGCATCAAGAGCGCGAGTGCCAAAGCGGCCGAGACCATCGAAAGGCCCAGACCCATGGCCTCGACAAACAAGGCGTAGCCAAACAGGCCCATAACGATGGAGGGCACCGAGGCCAAAGCGTCAGCAGCGTAGCGAATGAGCTCGACGATCTTGCCCTGCTTGGCGTACTCGGCCAGATAGACGGCTGCCAGCACAGCGATCGGCGTGCAGATAAGCATGGCGAGCGCCGTCACATAGACGGTCGAGACGATCGTGGGCCAAATACCGCCCTCGGCGTTGACGCCCTGGGGCCAACCGAAGATAAAGTCGAGCGAGATGTGTGGCAGGCCGTTGATGACCACGTAGGCGATGATAGCGACCAGCACCAGCGTGGTGATGTATGCCGCGGCACGAAACACGCCAAGCATGATCTTGTTGGACAGGTCCTTGTTGATGCGGCCCTTCTTGCCGTGGGAAAGGGCACGCTTGATGCGCTCGCGCGACGAGGTCGTATCGACCGTCGTGTCAACGGAATCGGACATAGCCTACCCCCTCTTCTTCTTGGAAATCAGACGGACGATGCCCACCAGCGTAGCGGAGATGATAAACAGGACCACGCCCATGCCGAACAGCGCCGAGCGATGCAGACCCGAGGAATAGCTCATGTCGAGCGCAATCTGGCTCGTGAGCGTCGAGATGGGGCTCGCAATGCTGTCGGGAATAACCGGGGCGTTACCCACGACCATGAGCACGGCCATGGTCTCGCCGATGGCACGGCCCATACCCAGCACGATGGCATCCACGATACCCAGCTTGGCGGCAGGTAACACGACCTTATAGATGGTCTGCCACTTAGTAGCACCCATGGCATACGATGCCTCGCGAATGCCCATGGGAATGGAATTGAGGGCATCGATGGTAAGCGTCGTGATGGTAGGGACGATCATGATGGCGAGCACGAACCACGCTGTCAGCGCACCAAAACCAAGACCACCGGTCAGTTGCGCGATAAACGGACGAATGATGATCATGCCAAAGAAACCATAGATGATAGAAGGGATGCCGGCCAACAGGTCAACGGCAGGGCTGATGAGCTTGCGCACGCGCTTGCTGGCGATCTCGACCAGGTACACGGCCGTACCTACGCCCAGCGGCACGCCCATGGCGAGCGCACCGACGGTCACCAGACCTGAGCCGGCAAGCAGCGACATGATGCCGTAGTGGCCCTCAGAGGGCGCCCACGCAAAGCTAAAGAATTCCGCCAGACCGATGTCGGTAAAGACGGGCAGCGCCGAGTACGTGGTAAAGACAAAAATCAGGATGACGGTAACGACCGCCAAGAACGCGCAGGCAAAGAAGATCCACTGCAGCGCCTTCTCCTTGATATAGGTACTGCGCGATACGAGCGCCAGCTCGCGCTTCTTGGGCGTCTGAACATTCTGCTCAGTCTGGGAGTTTTCCTGTGCTTCCATGCTACTCACTCCCCTTCTCGTCGTTGGTGACGGGGATAAAGCCCGCCTCACGAATCTGCTTGTCCATCTTTTCGGACGTCACGTAGTCGATGTAATCCTGCGCCTGCTGCGAAGGCGCACCCTTCACAAAGAAGTAAAGGTCGCGTGAGATGGGATAGCCGCCGCTCGCGACCGTCTTCTCGGACGCCTCAACATGATTGACCGAGACGGCCTTGACCGAGGTCTTGGCGTTGAGGCTATCGACGAAGCCCAGCGAAATGTAGCCAATGGCACCGCGCGAACGAGATACCACGTCGCGCACCTGGCCCGTGCCCGAAAGAACGGCCGAGCGGCGATCGAACGGGGTGCCGTCCATCACGATGGTGCGAAAGGCCTCACGCGTGCCGGACGCCTCATCTCGGTTGATGACCTGAATCCTCAGGTCCTCGCCACCGACTTCTTTCCAGTTGGTGATCTTGCCGGCGTAAATATCGCGGAGCTGCTCGGTCGAGAGGTTATCGACCGGGTTATCGTCGTTCACGATGACCGCGATACCGTCGTGGGCAATGACGATGGGAGTCAGGCCCAGATCCTGTTCGTCGGCATTGAGTCCACGGGAGGAGCTGGCGATATCGGCCGTGCCGGCGCTGACGGCCTCGATGCCAGCGGAAGAACCCAAACCGGAAACGAGCACGTCGATGCCGGTCTCCTCCTTAAAACCCTCGGCCGCAATCTCGGCGATAGGAAGGCAGGTCGTGGAGCCGGCGACGGTAATGGAAGAGGTAGAAGATCCCGAAGAACAGGCGCACAGCGTAAGCGTAAGCACAGCAGCGCTCAGGACCGATACGATCTTTCTCATAGCATCACGCCGATCGCAGCATGGCGCCCACAGGTGCCGTTCTCGTTACGGTAGGAATAAAAGCGGTCGTTCTGACGCACGGTCGAAAGCTGGGTATCCACGATATTATCCGCGTCGACACCGACATCTACCAGCGCCTCGCAAATGGCAGCGGAAAGATTGAGCATGCGAGAGGTGCTCGCATCGATGCACGAGAACTCGACGGCAAAGCGATCCATGAGTTCCTGGGATACCTCATATTCGTCACCCAAGATATGGGGGCCGATATAGGCGGAAACGTCGCTCGCATCGCAACCGGCAGCATCGCAAAGCGCCTGGCACGCCTTGGCGGAAATTCGTGCAATCGTGCCCTTCCAACCGGAGTGCGCCACGGCAAATCCGCCAGGGGCCACCAGCACCACGGGAACGCAGTCGGCAAAGCAGAGCAGCACGGGTACGTTATGCGCCGTACAGACGATGGCATCGCAGCCCTCGGCAATCTGCTCGCGGACGTCCTCAATGTCATCGGCGCCGTTCGAGGTCACCGCAACGATATGGTCACCATGGACCTGATTGGGAACGAGCAGGTTGTGCTCGCACTCGGCGGCACCCATAGCCTCGAGCGCGCGACGACGATTTTCTTGAACAGCAAAGGGGTCATCGCCAACATGCGAGCCCAAGTTGAGTGAGGAGTACGCATCTTCGGAAACACCACCGGCGCGCTCGGTGAAGGCAAAGCGAACATCGGATGTCGTGCCCTCCACCAACGTAACTCCATCATGGTCGACACGCGAAACGTTGTCCGCACGTGCTGCCATACTAAAGCCTCCTAATAACACAAGTACCGCGGCATCGCCGCTACAGCCAGCGTTTATACGGCTGTCATACTTCTCTTAAAGGATACCTGCTGCGCTGGAGGCAATCGTAAAGGGAACGTAAGGAGATTGGAGGTTCTAGTTTACAAAGTCGAAATAAAAAGGGCGCGTCCATACGGACACGCCCCTGTGCACAGCAATGCAAAGAACGACTTAGAAGCTGCCGCGCTTCAGGAAGTCGGGAAGCTCGAACTGATCGTTGCCGAAGTTAGGAAGCTCGGTGCCACCGACGTTGCGGGTCGGAGCGGCCTGAGCCGGGCTCGTGGCAGGAGCGGTGCGCTGCGGCTCAGCGGAGGCAGCGGCCTTGCTCTGAGACTGCTGGGCAGCAAAGAGCTCGTCCTGACGGTTGACGTTGGAGTCGGAGAAGCCCGTAGCGATGACGGTGATACGCACCTGATCGCCCAGGGACTCGTCGACAACGGTACCGAAGATGATGTTGGCCTCGGGGTCGACGGCGTTGGCGACAACGTCGGCGGCGTCGCTGATCTCCTGGATGCCCAGGTCCTTGGAACCGGCGATGGAGAGCAGCACGCGCGTGGCACCATCGATGGAGCTCTCGAGCAGCGGGCTGGAGATGGCCTGCTGGGCAGCGTCGACGGCACGGGTATCCCCAGAAGAGGTACCGATACCCATCATAGCGGTACCGGCCTGCTTCATGATGGTCTTAACATCGGCGAAGTCCAGGTTGATGATACCGGGGACGGTGATGAGGTCGGGGATGCCCTGGGTGCCCTGGGAAAGGACGCCATCGGCAATCGCGAAGGCCTCGAGCATGGTGGTCTTCTTCTCGGCGATGTCGAGCAGCTTATCGTTAGGGATGACGATCATGGTGTCGACGCAATCGGAGAGGGTCTTAATGCCCTCCTCGGCGCTCTTCTTGCGCTTGCGGCCCTCGAAGGTGAAGGGCTTGGTCACGACGGCGACGGTCAGCGCACCGACCTCGTTCATCGCGATATCGGCAACGATGGGAGCAGCGCCGGTACCGGTGCCACCGCCCTCGCCGCAGGTGATGAACACCATGTCGGCGCCAGCGAGCGCCTCGGCAATGTCGTCGCGGGACTCATCGGCAGCCTTGCGGCCAACCTCGGGGTTGGCGCCGGCGCCCAGGCCGCGGGTAAGGTCGGTGCCGATGTGCACCTTGATATCGGCATCAGAGATCGCGAGTGCCTGAGCATCGGTGTTGATGGCAACAAACTCGACGCCGCGGATGCCCTCTTCGATCATTCGATTGACCGCGTTGGTACCGCCGCCGCCGACGCCGACCACCTTAATGACGGCAAGGTAGTTGTTGATCTCTGTCTCGTGCATGTCGGTCCTCCGAACAAAGGTTATAGCCATAGCATGGGTCGACCCCTGCGCACATTAACCTTCAGGTTGAAAGTAAATGCAAAGGTAAACCGTATTATGTTTGCACATTATGAACGTATCAGTCAAATAATTGACCGTGAAAACCAAACAAACCAGATAAACGGCGTGGTATGGCCCCTCAACAAAGCATCAACCAGCGCTACGAGGTCGGAGCGTTCCTAAATGTATAGTTACCCGGAGAGCGCACATTGATATACGTTACGCCCTCTACCTGCGAAAGCAGCTTGGTGACTACGCGCTCCTTCTTGACGATATCGTTCGAATCGCCCAGCGACACCTCAATGCCGTTATTGAGGTTTGCCGAGATGGCTTCGACCGAAGGCGTGGAAATATCCTTGACTTGTCCCAAGAACTCGCTCGAAAAACCACGCACATAATCCAAGCCGGCCTTAACGGCCTTGGAGCTCACCGCCTGGCCGGAAACCGGAGCGACATCCGCCGAGACATCAGTCAATAACACCGCGCCATAATGCTTGGCGAGCGCCAGCGCGGCATCGATTCCGGTCAGGGTATTTGAGCCCTGCCCCGTCGTGATGACGTTGCCCTGGTCGTCAACTTCGACCGACGTCGACAGCGGGGCGATCCAGGTGTCATCATCCCCGATGGCCCAGGCAAGGTCATCGGAGCTGATATAGGCAATTGCGATGACCTTGCGCTCCATCGGCGTAATGATGAGCGTATGCGGGAACTGACGCTGGACATCCACGCCCGAGACCCACGGATTCTGCTTGAGGTCCTCGGTAATCTGGTCGGGATCGACGTTAAAAAGCGACGTTCCCTCGGGCAAATCGATCAGCTGGATAGCATCGTGCTTCGTCACGTGCTCGCTGCCTTGAATCTGAATATCAGTGGCGGTAAACAATCCAGAGTTGATCACCACGATGGCAACGACGACGAGCACGGCCAAGACGGCCAAAACGCCGCCCACGATTTTGCCTTTGCCTGTAACGACAGAAGCGGCGTCTGATGTTTTATTTGCCATCGCCCTAAGTGAAGACAACGGGTTGACGCCTTTTTTACCCGAAGGCTTCTTGGCGGTAGCCGGCACCGATGTCAGCGAGCGCGGTTTCGATGCGCCCAGCGTGCGACCCGGACGCGCCGCCTTAGTTCCTGCCGAGGGCGTAGGAGTTGCCAAAGGACGGGCAGGCTTGGCGCCCATAACAGGCTTTGACGTCACCGAGGGACGCGAGGACTTTTTTCCGGCCGGACGATTACCGAGCTGCGAGCCGACGACCGGACGACTGGTCTGTCGAGCATGCCCGACAGACTTAGAGTGCGCGACGGTATTGCGTTGAGGTTTGGCAGGCGCGCCGGAACGCCCTCCGGCGCGGCGGAAGGTGGGTTTCGATGCTCTAGAAGCCGAGGAATTTAACTTCCGGTCTGAGCTCGATGCCATACGCCTCCCTCACCTTTCCGTGCACATGTCTGATAACCGCGGCAACGTCATCGGCCGAGGCAGTTCCGTTATTAACGATAAAATTAGCGTGAACGGGCGAAACTTCCGCGCCGCCAATTGAAAAACCCTTTAATCCACAATCCTCGATAAGCTTGCCCACACTCGCATCGGGCGGATTGCGAAAGACCGACCCGCAGGATGCGCGACCCATGGGCTGCGTACGCTTGCGCCTCGTCAGGTACCGCTCCATGCGCTCGCGAATGTCGGCCTTGGGCGCCGGTTTAAGCTTGAGCACGCACTCGAGGATGATCTCATTGCGGGGAAGGCTACATTCGCGGTAGCCCCAAGTGATCTCGGACCCCGCATAATGCTTGATACCGGATGCCGGGTCAAACGTTACGACATCCTCAACCAGCGAGCCAATCCACTCGGTCCGTGTGCCGGCATTCATAGATATCGCACCGCCGACCGAACCAGGGATGCCAACGGCAAACTCAAGGCCCGAGAGGCTACGCGACAGGGCATCGTTGACCAGGCGCGCAAACATCACGCCCGCACCGACCGTCAGCGTACAACCGTCATCGGCAACAACCGTGCGCTGAAACTCACGTCCGAGCGAAATGACGGCACCGCGATAACCGCCATCGGCAACCAGCAGATTGGAGCCCTTGCCGATGATGACCCACGGCACCTGCTCGCGATCGAGCACCGCCACGGCGCGGCGGAGGGCATGATAGCTATGACACGTTACAAAGAGGTCGGCCTTGCCGCCGATACGATAGCTCGTATGACGCGCAAGGCGCTCGTCCTCGATCACATCCGTGTCGATCATGCCCGAAAGCGCCATGACGGCGTTAAACAGACCCATTAGACTTAAGCGTCTTTCTTGGCAGTCAGATACTCGATAAACTCGGGGCCGACGGTCGTAACGTCACCGGCACCCATAGTGAGCAGCAGGTCGCCCTCGCCCACCATCTGCTCGAGCTCCTGATTGAGCTCAAGACGGCTGGAGCAGTACACGACCTCCTTGCCAGGATGCTTGGCGCGCACGGTATCGGCGAGCATCTTAGAGGTGACACCCGGAATGGGCATCTCGCCAGCCGAGAACACATCAATCAGCAGCAGTTTATCGGCATTGGCAAATGCATCGGCAAAGTCGTCGCACAGGGCCTGCAGGCGCGAATAGCGGTGCGGCTGGAACACGACGTCGACGTGCTTGTAGCCCAGCGACGAAGCGGCAGCAAGCGTCGCCTTGATCTCGGTGGGGTGATGGCCGTAATCATCGACCACGGTGATGCCATCGATATCGCCCACGTGGGTAAAGCGACGGCGGACGCCCTCAAAGCTCGAGAGCGCCTTGGCGGCGGCGTCGATGTCAAGGCCCAGGACATGGGCGACGGTGAGCACCGCCGTGGCGTTGAGCATGTTGTGGCGACCGGGATTGCTCTTGATCTCCACAGCGTGCTCAGTGCCGTCCTCAAAGCGAACGATAAAGTCGCTCTGGATGCCCTTGACATCCGGGTGCATGCAGACGATGTCGTTGCTCTCGGCAAAGCCGTAGGAAAGCACGTGACGACCCGTCGACTTGGCGAGCTCGACCAGATGCGGGTCCTCACCGCAGACGATGACGGTGCCGTCCTCGCCCACCAGGCTCATGAATTTGGCGAAAGTTGCCTCGATCTCCTCGATACCCGAGTAGTGATCGAGGTGGTCGGCCTCGACGTTGGTCACGATGACCACGTTGGGGTTCAGGAACAGGAAGGAGCTGTCGGACTCGTCGGCCTCGGCGACAAAGTAGTCGCCCGAGCCGTTCTTGCCGTTCGTGTCATAGCCCTCGACGATGCCGCCGATCAAGAAGCTCGGATCCAGACCCATGCGGTCGAGCATGGTGGCGCACATCGAAGACGTGGTGGTCTTGCCATGCGTGCCGGCAACAGCGACGGTGGTGTAGCCGTGGCCCAAAGCAGAGAGCATCTTGGCACGGGGCCACACGGGAATACCAAGCTCGCGAGCGCGCACGAGTTCAGGGTTGGACTCCGGAATAGCGGTGGAGACAACAACCACGTCGGGCTTGACCTCGTCGATCGTGGCTGCCTCATGGCCCACATGCACCTTCACACCAGCGCGGGTAAGCTGGCGGATATAACGTGACGTCTTAAGGTCGGAGCCGGTAACGGCATAACCGCGCTCGTGAAGAACGAGGGCGATGCCGCTCATGCCGGCGCCGCCGATACCGATAAAGTGGGCGCTCTTAAACTCGGGCGCGGAGGTTGCAGTCTGGGAATCAGCCATGTGCTCGTGTACTCCTTGCGTAAACACTGCCTGTAACCCGTTAACTGTACCGCACCTACCGCATCAGCGCGAGGGCGACCGACGATATCCCGTCTAACTAACGCAAACCCTCTACCGCATCGGCCAGAAGAGCGGCGGCCCTATCCTGAGCCAGACCACGCGCCGCCTGACGCATGGCGTCGCGCGCCGCCGCGTCATCGACCAGGTGCAGCAGTTCATCGGCAAAGGCAGAACCGTCGATATCGGCATCGGCGCAGAGCACACCGGCCCCGGCGTCGACCAGATAACGGGCATTGGTGGTTTGGTGGTCGGCCGTCGCATGCGGATACGGCACGAGCACCGAGGGCACGGCGAGCGCAGCGATCTCGGCCACGCTCGATGCACCCGAACGCGAGAGCACCAAATCGGCAGCAGCCAGCATATCGCCCATGTTGTCGATGTAAGGCTGGACGCGGTAACGCTTCGCCTCCTCGGGCGTCAGCGCCAAAGCGCGCTCGGTCTCCTCAAAGCCGTCGGCACCCGTCGAATGCAACACATAGAGGTTCTTGCGCGAAAGCAGCTCGTTTTTGAGCGAAACCGCGCGCTCGTTGAGGTGCTGGGCGCCAAGTGAACCGCCAAAGACGAGCAGCAGCGTAGCGTCCTCGGGAACGCCAAGTGCCTTGCGGCCGCGAGCGCGATCGCCCTCGATTACCGAGCGACGTACGGGGTTGCCGGTCATGAGCACGTGGCCAGGGTCACCTTCGCGCTCAAAGACCGAACGCGCTGCCGGCACCGAGATGCACACGCGGGCGGCGTGGGAGTTCATCATCTTGTTGGCCAGGCCCGGAACAGAGTTCTGCTCATGCAGCAGATACGGAACGCCCGCGCCCTTGCACCACCCCAGCAGCGGAACCTCGACATAGGCACCAAAACCAATGGCGGCATCGGGCTTGCCGACCTTTGAGAAATGACTGGCGAGCGCACGTTTGGCCTTGTTGACACGCCACAGCGAGGTCAGCGCCGTCCAAGGACGGGAGCGGTCGAAGCCCGTGACCGTAATGGGCACAAAATCAAACCCAGCCTCGGGGACCAGACGACCCTCGAGCTTGCGCGACTGACCCACGAACACAACGTGGTGGCCACGGTCACGCAGTTCTTCGGCCAAGGCGAGCGCGGGGTTGATATGCCCTGCCGTGCCGCCGGCTGCAATAGCAACGGTCATTTTATCGGTCATGGTAGTCCCTTCGTACACGCGGTCCCTGGTCGTCGGTGCGCAAACGCGCCGACGGGTCCGAGTTCAAATCGATTCGATTATATCCGCCGCCCGCATTGCGAGGAGTTGGGCGCTGCGGACGACCTTGCGGCGCCGTTCGCTGACGCGGACGGGCTGCCGGCTCGGTCGCAGAGCCATCCAGAACGGTAAAGCCGTTACGCGAAGACCGCTCGCCGCGCACGTGGGGCACGCCGGCGGTACTCTCATCCATAACGGCAAAGCTCTCGCGGCGACGGTCGTACTCATCGCGACGGGCGCTCTCGTACGAAACGCGTAGGATCAGACCGGCAAGCATAAGCGACACAATAATCGACGAACCGCCATAGCTAATAAACGGCAACGGTTTGCCCGTCATGGGAAACACGTTGAGGATGCCCAGCGCATTGATCAAAAACTGCACCGCGAGAATGACCGCAGAGCCAGACGCCATGAGCGCGCCCCGACGGTCGGTCGCCTGCTCGGCAATGCGAAACGCCGAGTAGATCAGCATCGCAAACACCAAGAAGAACAGGACGGTTCCGACAAAACCGACTTCCTCGCCAATGATGGCCAGGATGTAGTCATTGTGCGCCTCGGGCAGATACGAGTACTTCATGGTTGAGTTGCCGATGCCACGGCCGAACAGACCGCCCGAGGCAAAGGCCATGATGGCAAGCGTGGCCTGATAGCCGTCACCATACTCGTCGGCCCAAGGGTTCAAGGCAACCTGAATACGCACCATACGGTACGGCTCTGCGACAAGTGCAATCACGATCACGAGAATGCCGAAGATTAGCACGCCGATGATAAATCTCGGGTCGAGACCCGCAAACAACGCCATGCACATGAGGGTCAACAGGATGATCAGGACAGTACCGAAATCGGGCTGGATAAAGATCAGAAAGAGCGAAATACCCAGGTAGATGCCCATCTTGCGAAGGAATTCGTTGATGTTGCCACCGGGCGAAAAGAAGCGATCAAGCATGATGGCCGAATACGCAATGGCAAATGGCTTTAAAAACTCGGAAGGCTGGAACTGAATACCGGCGATGTTGAGCCAGCGCGTGGCGCCACGGCTGCCGCTGCCCACCAAGAACACCAGAAACAGTAGCCCTATCATGCCGATAAGGAAGATCCTAAGCACATCCTCCCCAAACCAGCTGTCCGGCAAAACGCGCACGATGGCAATCAGCGCCAGAACACCAACCACGGCAAACGCGGCCTGTCGACCCAGGAAAAACGTCGCCGAGCCATTCTCGTGCAGCGCCTCGACCGAAGACGCCGAGTACACCATCAGCAGACCAAAGCACACCAAAGTAAACAGGCAGGCCATAAATATCAGACGGGGGCGCATGATGCGGGCGGGAACGCCGGCAATATAGCGTTCGCTAAACGACTGCCCGCCGCGACCGGAACGCGGTGTGCTACGCCGCGAGGAAGCACGGTCCGAGTCGGGCCTCCTCATACCTTGTCGGGGGCTCTCCTCTCTCACCGGCAACCCCTATTCCATTTGCGATTTCGCTGCAGCGGCAAGCTGAGCCACGTAGTCCTTAAACACGCGGCCGCGCTCCTCATAGCCCGAGAACTCATCGAACGAAGAGCAGGCAGGAGAAAGTAAGATCACGTCGCCACGGCTCGACAGCGAACGGGCAACGTCCACGGCATCGCGTAGGTCATCCGCTTGGGCGATATCCACATCGCCATCGACATCGGCCTCGTCCATAGCGGCGGTAAAGCGCTCGCGCGCATCGCCAAAGCAGACGACCGAGCGCACGTTATCCATAACGACGCGCGCGAAGTCCGTGAGCGGCGTGCCCTTATCGTGGCCGCCGAGCAGCAAGATCACGTTGTCATCGGGAAATGCCGTCAGTGCCTTCTCGACCGCGTCGGTGTTGGTCGCCTTGGAATCGTTGACGTAGCGCACTCCGTCAATCTCGCCGCACGGCTCCACGCGGTGCTCGAGCGGCTGGAACGAGGCCAGACCGCGGCAAATGCCCTCGGGATTGGCACCGACGGCCAGGACAGCCGTGGCAGCGCACAGGGCATTGATAACATTGTGATGGCCCGAGATCTTGAGCTCGGATGTAGCGATGAGCGGGGTCTCGACGCCCTTCAGGCGCACGATCATCTTGCCATCGCGCACAAAGGCGACATCCTCACCCTCTGGCTCGTCAAAAGCAACCTTGCAGATGCGACGACCCGGCGTGTAGATGTACTCATCGAACTCGTGAATGCCGGCGTCTTCGACGTCGACGACCACCAGATCGTCATCGACCATATTGTCAAACAGTTTGATCTTGGCAAGCGCATAGTTCTTATGGCTCTTATGCCAGCCCAAGTGGTCGGGAGTGATGTTGAGCAGCACCGCCACGCGAGGGTGGAGCTCGGTGGTCGTAGCAATCTGATAGCTCGAGAGCTCAGCCACAAACCACTCGTTGTGGGCTCGGCCGTCAATCTCGTTGATAGGCGGCTCGCCGATGTTGCCGACAGCTACACTGGCCTCACCGGAAGCCTTGAGCAGATAATCGGTCAGCGACGTGGTGGTCGTCTTGCCGTTGGTGCCCGTGATGGCAATCCAGTTATCGGGCGACAGGCGATAGGCAAACTCGGGCTCACCCATAATCTGGGCGGCATGCTCGCGCCCGGCCTTAAAGAAGCCCGAGAACTCCGAGATGCCCGGGCACGTCACGCATACGTCATAGGCGCCCTCGACCTGTTCGGTCCCATAGACAAACGACGCACCGGCAGCCTCGAGCGCACGCGTGGCGTCATTGGGCTCAGAGGTGCCGCCGCCA
>DXZO01000051.1:17005-20481 GCA_019419625.1 Collinsella sp.
CCGCCATACACGGTAACGGCGCTTACGCGCTCTGGATGTGCCAGCGCCCAGCGGGCGACATCGAGACCGGATTTGCCCTGACCCAAAACGAGCAGGCTAAAGACATCAGCAAGAGGCATGAAAGACCACTATCCCAACTGGAAGAACAGGGCAAGGCCAACGGCACCAAATGCCGCAGCGATAATCCAAAAACGGATGACGACCTTGGTCTCGGCCCAACCCTTCTTTTCGAAATGATGATGGATGGGCGCCATAAGGAAGACGCGCTTGTGCGTAAAGTGGAAGTAGACAACCTGAATCATGACCGACAGGGTCTCAACGATAAACAGGCCACCGATGATGAGGGAGACGACCTCGGTGTTAGTCATGATGGACGTACAGGCAAACGCGGCACCCAGAGCAAGCGAGCCGGTATCACCCATAAAGATGCTCGCCGGATAGCAGTTGAACCACAGAAAGCCCAAGCAGGCACCGGCACACGCGGTACAGAAGATGGACAGGTTCACGTCTCCGTGCAAAAACGCCATGGCAGCCATGGCGAGCATGGCGATCATGGAGGTGCCGCCAGCAAGACCGTCAAGGCCATCGGTCAGGTTCACGGCATTAGAAAGACCGGCAATCATCAGCCAGCAAAAGACAATATAGAGCCACGGGAACGAATAGCCGCAGATGGTGGTCGAAAGCACGCCAAGGTCGATCGTCAACCCACCGGGAAAACGAATCTCGGGGGCGACGCCGCACCAGTTGACGGCAAGTACCGTAAAGGTGACACAGATAATGGTTAGGCCGATCATCTTGGCATGAGGCGTCAGACCGAGCGAGCGCCCATGCGTAACGGAGGTCAGGTCGTCGATCAGGCCCAGCACGCCGGTCGCCAGCGTGGCGAGCAGTACGAGTACGAGCTCGGTGGTGAGCTTGCCCATCAGCAGGCAGGTCAGCGAGATCGCGACGAGGATGACAACGCCACCCATGGTGGGCGTTCCCTGCTTAACCAAATGACGCTTGGGGCCGTCGGCACGAACCTGCTGGCCGATACCCTCGACCTTGAGCAGCTTGATCCACCACGGCATGAGCAGCAGCGCAATGGCTGCGGCGATGCCAAGCCCCAAAAAAGCCTGATACGTTGGATACGAGGGATTGCCGAACATGGGCTAGCACACACCTTCCACAAAGCGGTCGAGCTCAACAAAGCGGGAACCCTTGACCAGTACAACATCATGTTTTTCAAGCGCGCCGCCCATGCGGTCGAGCACCTGCTGATAATCGGAGAACACCTGGATGCGGTCCTCGTCCATGCCCATCATGCGTGCGGCATCGGCCATAAGCTGGGCCAGCTCACCACCCACGCACGCCAGCATGTCGAGCTTCTTGGCGGCGGCATAGGCGCCCACGAGCTCATGCATGCGAGGAGCCTCATCGCCCATCTCGCCCATCTCGCCCAGGATCGCCATGCGAGACCCCGTGCACGAAAGCGAGCACAGCAGATCGAGGCCAGCAGCCATGGATTCGGCACTGGCGTTATAGGAGTCATCGATGACGCGTGCACCGCTCTTGGCGCGCTTGATCTCCTGGCGGTGTCCGGTGATCGTGAGACCCCTAAAGGCAGCATCGATCTGCTCGGGCGTCACGCCCAGGCGATAGGCAACCGCGGCGGCCTTAACGGCATTAGGAACGGACTGCACGCCGGGGATGGCAAGCATGGTATCGATCGTCTCACCCTGGCCAAAATCGAGCGTAAAGACCGGACGGCCTTCGTCATCAACGCGAACGTCGCGGGCACGGACCTCATCATCGTCCGAGACGCCGGCCAGCATCACGTCGATACCAGCAGGTTGGGCGAACGTGTCGCGAATGAACGGCGTAAAGTCGTCCTCACCGCCCAAAACCAGCAGCGGCAAATAGTCGCCAGCGGCGCACATGCCCTGAACGATCTCGGCCTTAGCGCGGGCGATGTTCTCGCGGCTGCCCAAAATGCCGATATGAGAGGTGCCGATCTTGCTCACGATGGCAAGGTTGGGATTGGCAGACTGAGACAGGCGCTCGATCTCGTGGAAATGGTTCATGCCCATCTCGAGCACCAGGACCTCGGTATCGGCCGGAGCGGAAAGCACCGTGAGCGGCATGCCGATCAGGTTATTGAAATTGCCCTTGGTGGCCCAGACACGATAGCGCTTGGCGAGCACAGCGGCGAGCACGTCCTTGGTCGTCGTCTTGCCGATGGAACCGGTAATGCCAACGACCAGGCAGCCAAGCTCCAGGCGATACGCATGCGCCAAACGCAGCAGAAACTCCTCGGGATCATCGGTCAGCAAGATGGCACAGCCCTTGTCCTGCGCCAGCGAGACCAGCTCGGCCTCGGGCTCACGCGTCATCACGACGGCGCCGGCACCCGACTGGACGGCACGGGAAGCAAAATCATTGCCGTCGACGTTTTCACCGGGAAAGGCGACGAAAATCGTCCCTTCCTCGACCTGGCGCGAGTCGATAACGCACCCGCGGCATACCCGATCGGCTTCTCCCGTCACGGTTCGGGCCCCTGTTGCGGCCGCGAGGTTGTTGACGGCGATCTCTATCATTGCAGCTCCCCTGTAAACCTAATAATGCTATCGGCGTATTGTATCCCAGCGCCGCGTATGCGTGGTGCAGGGCATGTGAACACCCCTCATATGGGACAACAAACCACGCCCCAAAGATTGTAACCCCCTACTTCGTGTGCGGGATACCCAGCACGTCGAGCGCGTTGGCCATAATGAACTGGAACGGAACCGCAGCGGCATCTGAGCCGCTCGGCGTTCCGTCGAGCGTGATATAGCACAGCACCTTGGGCGATTGTGCCGGTGCAAAGCCCATAAAGGACGACATGTAGTTCTCCTTGAGGTAGCCGCCGTTCTCGTCGGCACGTTCGGCCGTACCGGTCTTACCCGCCACGTCATAGCCGTCAACCGCGCCGCCAACGCCCGTTCCCTCCGACACGACCGTCTGCATGCACGATGTCACCTGGGATGCGGCATCCTCCGAAATCGCGCGCTCGCCTTCGCCCCAGTCCTTCTCGTCACCTTTGCTGGACTTATAGAAGTGCGGGGTCATCATCACGCCGCCGTTGGCGATGCCGCCCACGGCACGTGCGATCTCAATCGGCGAGACAGACAGCGCCTGTCCAAAGCTCATCGAGCCCAGCGTGGCGCCGTCATACTGGTCACGCTCCTTGACGATGCCCAGGCTCTCGCCCGGAAAATCGACACCAGAGCTGTGACCGATGCCCCACTTGTCCACATAGGCGGCAAAGTCGTCGGCACCGATCTTGCGCCCCACCAGGACAAAGCCCACATTGGACGAACGGCGCATCATCTCGCGCACATCCATGGTCATGGCATAGTCGCGCTTGTCGGCATCGGTGACGGTATCGTCGCCCACCTTGATGCTCGCCGGCACCTCAAACGACGTACTCGACCGCACGACACCCAAGTCGAAGCCGG
>DXZO01000051.1:20491-23688 GCA_019419625.1 Collinsella sp.
CCCGCCACGAGCGTCTTAAAGACCGAGCCGGGCTCGTAGGCGTCGGTGACCAGGCGCAGGTTCATATCCTCGGTCTTGGCGTTTTCCAAATTGGTCTGGTCGTAGGTCGGATACGAGCAGGCTGCCAAGATCTCGCCTGTCGTAGGATCGGTGACCAGCGCCGAGCCGTTCTTGGCCTTTGTCTTCTCGACAGCCTCTGCCAGGGCATCCTCGGCCGCACGCTGGATATTGACGTCGAGCGTCGTCACGATATCAACGCCGTCGACCGCAGCCACCTTTTTATAGGCACCGCCCGCGATATAGCTGCCGTCCCTCGCGCGCTCGCGTACGAGAGAACCGTTCGTGCCGGTCAGAAGCTTGTTGTATTGCTTTTCGAGACCCGTCAAGCCGTCGTTGTCTACATTCACTACACCCAGCACCTGCGATGCCAGATTGCCGTATGGATATACGCGCTTCATGGCCTGCTCAAAAAGCACGCCGGGCAGGTTCTTCTTCTCCAGCGCCGCAGCGTCGTCTTCGTCCACCTGGCGCTTGATATACACCCAGGTTCCATCGGACTCAACGAGCTTGCGGCAGGTCTTTTTATCGATTCCAGTTGCCTTGACCAGCGCCGACACCGTCTTGTCAACATCCTCGACAAGCTGCGGGTTCACGGCGATGTTGCGACATTCGACCGACGACGCCAGCACGTTACCGTTGCGGTCGTAGATGGTGCCACGTTTGGCATAGAGGGTCTGCGCAAGCAGGCGGCGCGCATCGGCACGCTCGCGCAGTTTATCGGCTTCGACAATTTGATAGTCGGCAAGGCGAAAGACGCCCAAGCCCAAGCCAAGCCCAATGAAGCCCATGACGGCTTTGCGGCGAGGCAGAGGCGTGCCCGTGAGCCATTCGGTCGACGAACTCTTGCGCGACCTGATGTTATGCACTTGAGGGCCGCCCGAGCCGCGAAGTCGCGACGCCGGGTCGTTGCCACGGGACTGCCCGGCGTTGTAAGATTGCCGACCCGTTCCTTGATAACCAGAACGTCCCCGCGACGAGGGACGTCCAGAACCGCGGCCCCCATCGGAACCGCGGCGATAGTCATTTGTCATACTCAGCTACCGTCTTGCTACTGAGCGGTCGCGGTCGCGTTGGCGCCCGCGGCTGCATCCTGCGAAAAGTCAAGTGTAACGCTCTCGCTGGGCTCCACCATGCCATAAGCGCCCGCAAGGTCGCGAATACGCGTGTCGGCGCCATAGACCGAATGCATGACCTCCAGGTCGGAGCTCTCATCGGTCGCCTTTTCGAGCGTGTTGGTAAGCGCGGCATTGCTGTTGAGCACCTGGGCCGTAACGCCGGCGAGCGCCACACGGGCGACACCGATCGCCATGAAGATGGCCGCAATGATGCAAAACGTTTTAAGAACGCTCATGAAAACCGGGCTTACCGCCTGGTTTGCCTGACGGCCCGCGCCCGTGTAGACATCAAAGCGCGGCGTGCGCTGCTCGCGGGGAGCAACGGGGGCCTGCGGTGTCTCACGATAGGCGGGCATGGCGCTCATATCATAGGCGAGTGCTGCGTTTGAGGTGTTGTAGCCCATGATATGCCGCCTCCCATCCCGAGTACGTTGGTAGTGTGTTTAAGCTTCGTTTATGGTGCGAGCGGGAGGTCCAATATCGCGCGGTCGCGTCTACAGACGCTGCGCCACGCGGATCTTGGCTGATCTCGCCCGAGGGTTGCGCGCAACCTCATCGGGTTGGGCAACCAGGGGTTTGCGGGTGATGACCTTGAGTATCGGCACGTTGCCGCACACGCACACCGGAATCTCCGGCGGACACGTGCACCCCTGGCTCATCTCCTTAAAGTGGTTCTTTATGATACGGTCCTCGAGCGAGTGATACGAGATGACGCAGATGCGTCCGCCCGGGTTGAGCCACCTTGTGGCGGCGTCTAGCCCTCGCTCGAGCACATCGAGTTCGTGATTGACCTCAATGCGAATGGCCTGGAAACTTTTCTTGGCCGGGTGTCCGCCATGCCGACGAGCGGCAGCGGGGATACCAGCCTTGATGATCTCGACAAACTGACCGGTGGTTTCGATCGGCTCATGCTCGCGGCGGCGCACGATCTCACGCGCGATCTGCGAGGCGAACTTCTCTTCGCCGTAGACGCGTAGAATCCGGGCGAGGTCGTGTTCGTTATAGGTGTTGATGACCTCAGCTGCGTTTAAGGTGTTGTTACCCGGATCCATCCGCATGTCCAATGGGGCGTCCTCGTTGTACGAAAAGCCCCTGCCAGGGATATCGAGTTGCGGCGACGAAACGCCCAAGTCGAACAGGAAGCCATCGACCCCGGGCACCTCGGCCGAGCAAAGCAGCTCGTCCAAGTCGCCGAAGTTGCCCTTCAGCAGCTGGTGCGGTACGCCGGGAACCTCGCGGTCCAGACGGGCGCCAGCGGCCTCGAGGGCCATGTCGTCCTGATCGACGCCGAGCAAAAGGCCGGTCTCCCCCACCTGCGCGGCCATCTTTACCGAATGGCCGGCACCGCCAAGGGTGCAGTCGCAGACGACGGAGCCGCTCTTGAGCTGCAGCGACTCAAGCACTTCGCCGAGCATGACAGGTTCATGCCGATATTCTTGTGTCAAGATCCCACGCTCCATCCGTTACTCGTGCCTTGCCCTTACGAGAAGAAGAGGTCCAGCAGGGCCTCGTCATCATCGTCCTCATCGGCCGTAGCGCGGTCCCAAACCTCAAGGTGGTCGTAGTTGCCCACAACCGTGACCTCGCGGTCGAGGTTCGCCTGCTTGCGGAGAGACTCAGAAAGACCGATACGACCCGCGCTGTCCACATCCATCGACGTGGTGCGCTTGTTGATCGCCCTCATGAGCTTCTGGTCGTTGATGTCACGCGGGTTAAAACCCTCGTGGTCCTCACGACCCGCGAAGAGTCCTTCGACCCACTTATCGAAGGCCTCGGCAGAGAACACGTACAGAGCATCGACATCCAGGGCTTTAAACACGCGAACGTGCTCTCCAAGCTCCTCACGAAGGGGTGCAGGCAGGGACAGACGACCTTTTGCATCGAGATTGCGCTCGTATGCACCCGTCATTCCCATGTGCGCCCTCCCCTCGGTTACTCAGATGGCACGTACGCGGGGAACCCCCCCGCCTGTCGACGTCATCAATAATATGGGGAACCGCCCCATTTTTCAACACCTTTCCC
>DXZO01000052.1 GCA_019419625.1 Collinsella sp.
GAAGACACCGACGAGGTCGCCGCCACCGTCGACCTTTCCGAGCTGAATATCGAGACCATCGAGCAGATCTCCCGTCTTGAGCCGTTTGGCCAGGGCAACAAGGTGCCGCTGCTGGCTGCCGAGGGCGTGACGATGTGCGACCGCGCCGTGGTGGGCAAAACCGGCGAGCACATGCGCTTTGTGGCGACCGATGGCGCCGCGAGTGTGCCGGCCATTATGTTCCGCGTGCCGCAAATCGATAAGCTCATCAACTGCGATAGCGCTGTCGACTTAGTGTTCGAGGCCGTTGCCGAGCATTGGCAGGGGCGTGTGAAGCCCAAGCTCATGATCAAGGATGTTCTGGTTCGCGATACCACGCTGCCCAGCGTCGATGATCCGGCATGCGAGCTTCGTCGTGGCGTGCAGCCGGCGGATTCCGGCCTGCGCCTGGAGTCGCGTAAGCGCGAGACGCTCGCCCAGCTTTCCTATACCGAGCTCACGCGCTCGCTTATCCATAGCTTTATCGGATCGAACCAGCCGCACCGCGCGCAGGTTGAGGCGCTCGATGCCTTGGCCGACCACCAGAGCGTCTTGGCCGTTATGGGAACGGGCCGCGGCAAGTCTCTCATCTTCCATGTACATGCTGCGCGCGAGGCTGTCCTTCGCGGACGTGCGAGCATCTTTGTCTATCCGCTGCGCGCGCTTGTTGCCGACCAGGCCTATCACCTCTCGTCGACGATGGCAGCGCTTGGCATTGGCGTTGGCGTGCTGACCGGCGAGACCGTGGAGGCCGCACGCGATGATGTGTTCGCCGGCCTAGCTTCGGGCCGCACCGGTATCGTGCTCACGACGCCCGAGTTCCTATCTATCCACCGTGACCGCTTCGCGCGTTCGGGCCGCATCGGCTTTGTCGTTATCGATGAGGCGCACCACGCCGGCCTTGCCAAGGGCGGCGACCGCAGCGCCTATCTCGACATGCCCGATATCCTCAAAGCCCTGGGCGACCCGGTTGTTATGGCTGCGACGGCCACCGCGACGGCTCCGGTCGTGGCCGAGCTTGCCCGCATGCTGCCGATTACTCGCACGGTGGTCGACGAGACGGTGCGCGAGAACCTGCAGCTCGAGGACGACCGCGACCTTGCGAGCCGCGAGAACCGTTTGGTGTCGATCGTGGCGACGGGGGAGAAGACCGTCATTTACGTCAATTCGCGCGACCAGTCCGTGGCGCTCGCCAAGACGTTGCGCAAGCGTGTGCCCGATTGCGCAACCCATATCGCGTTCTATAACGCGGGGCTTGCGCGCTCCGATCGCCGCCGCGTGGAGGAAGCATTCCGAGACGGAAGCCTCAGCTGCATCGTCTCGACCTCTGCCTTTGGCGAGGGTGTCAATCTGCCCGATATCCGCCATGTCGTGCTGTACCACATGCCGTTTGGCGCCATTGAGTTCAACCAGATGAGCGGGCGTGCCGGTCGTGACGGACAGCCCGCCGTGATCCACCTGCTCTATTCGTCGCGCGACGCCCGCATCAACGAGCGCCTGCTCGACTGCTACGCACCCGAGCGCGACGAACTCGTCACACTCTATCGTGCGTTGCAGACCATGTGGCGCTCCAACCGCGGTAAGACCGGGGATGATTCATTCTGCGCAAGCGATATCGACATCGCGCAGATGTGCCTTGCCATCGATGCTCGCACGCCGGTCGACGAGCGCTCGGTGGAAAGTGGCCTGGGAATCTTCGAAGAGCTTGGTTTCTGTCGCGTTTCGGGGTTTGACGACACCCGTCGCATCGCGATGGCCGAAAACCCCGGCCGTGTGCAATTGAGCAGGTCAATTCGCTATTTGGAGGGCTTGCGCTCGCGCATGGAGTTCTCGGCTTTCCGGAGTTGGGCGCTCGATTCGTGCGCTTCTGATATGCTAGCCAAAGTTAACCGCCCGATCGTACCGCGGGCCTAGGGGAAGGGGACCTCGATGGATGCCGCAGCCCGTACCGCCCATGATTCCACCCTCCAGCCGTTCTCGGAGATGGAGCACTATAAGCATGCCGATGAGCTGCCGCCCGAGATTATGGCGGACAGCTACGACAAGCTGGAGCGCCTGTGCCTCAAATATATGAATGAGGACGACTTTTCTAAGGTGGAGCAGGCCTATTGCTTTGCTGCCGAGAAGCACTGCAACCAAAAGCGCCGCTCGGGTGAGATGTACATCAACCATCCCGTCGAGGTGGCCATCATTTTGGCCGATCTCAAGATGGACTGCGATGTGGTGTGCGCCGCGCTGCTGCATGATACCGTCGAGGATACCGAGACCTCGCTTGCCGATGTGTCCGGCCTGTTTGGCGATACGGTGGCCGAGCTCGTCGATGGCGTGACCAAGCTCACCAACATCGAAGTCGATAGCATGGACGAGAAGCAGGCGCTTACGCTGCGCAAGATGTTCCTCGCCATGTCCAAAGACATTCGCGTTATCATCGTCAAACTTGCCGACCGTCTGCACAACATGCGCACCCTTGCGGCCCTGCGTGAGGACCGTCGCCTGTTTAAGGCCCGCGAGACCATGGACGTGTATGCGCCCCTGGCCGACCGTCTGGGCATGAGCTCTATTAAGTGGGAGCTCGAGGACCTGTCCTTCTTCTACCTTGAGCCCGATGCCTACCAGCGCATCGCACGCATGGTGGCTGAGTCGCGCGAGGTTCGCGAGCGCTATCTGGCCGAGACCATCAAGACGCTCACCGACGAGCTCAACCGCATTGGCCTGGAAGACTTCCAGATCAACGGCCGTTCCAAGCACTATTGGTCCATCTACCAAAAGATGAAGCGCAAGGGCAAGGAATTCTCCGAGATCTACGACCTGGTGGCACTGCGCGTCATCACGCATTCGGTGCGCGATTGCTACTCCACACTCGGTGCGGTACATACGCTGTGGCACCCCATGCCCGGTCGCTTTAAAGACTATATCGCCATGCCCAAGGTCAATAACTACCAGTCGCTCCACACGACGGTAATCGGCCCCACGGCCCGCCCGCTCGAGATTCAGATTCGAACCTACGAGATGCATGAGCAGGCCGAGTACGGCATTGCCGCCCACTGGCTCTATAAGAAGTCGGGTGGATCGTCTGCGTCTAAGACCAATGATGCCCAGCGTCTGGACGACCAGATTAACTGGCTCAAACATTCGCTCGATTGGGCGGCGTCTGATGAGATCACCGACGCCAAGGAATACCTGCATTCGCTGAAGGTCGACCTCTTCGATCAAGAGATCTTCGTCTTTACGCCCAAGGGCGAGGTCATGGCGCTTCGTGCCGGCTCCACGCCGCTCGACTTTGCCTACGCCGTTCACACCGAGGTCGGCAACCACTGCGTCGGCGCCAAGATCAACGGTGCGGTGGCCCCGCTCACGCACGAGATCAAGACGGGCGATCGCGTTGAAATCCTGACCAACAAGAGTTCCAAGCCGTCGCGTGATTGGCTCAAGATCGTTAAGACGCCTTCCGCCAAGTCAAAGATCCGCCGTTACTTCGCTGCCGCGACCAAAGACGATGACGCTGCTGCCGGCCGCGATATACTGGCCAAGGACCTGCGCAAGCGCGGGTATGGCATCTCTACGCCGCGATCCACGCGTGCGCTCAACGCCGTGGCGGAGCAGTTGAACTTCAAGCAGCTCGAGGACCTGTTTGCCGCCGTGGGCGCCGGTAAGGTTGCCCCGCGCGCCGTGGGTAACAAGGTCGAGCAGATTTTGGACCCCAAGCCCGAGGAGCAGCTCACCAAGGCCGAGGCTATCGCCGAGGTCGTGAAGCAGCCTGCCCGTGGCTCCAACCGCAAGCCGCAAAAGCGCGGCAAGAGCGCCAGCAACGGCATTATCGTCAAGGGCGAGAGCAACAGCGGTCTGCTGGTCCGTCTGGCGCATTGCTGCAACCCCGTGACGGGCGACGATATCGTCGGCTTCATCACGCGCGGTCGTGGCGTCTCGGTGCATCGCGCCAACTGCCCCAACGTCAAGGGTCTTATGGAGCATCCCGAGCGCATGATCGAAGTGGAGTGGGACGGCGCTGCCGACACCCTCTTCCAGGTCGAGATCGTGGTCGAGTGCCTGGACCGCATGGGCCTGCTCAAGGATGTCACTATTGCCATTGGCGATGCGGGCGGCAATATCCTTTCTGCCGCCACGTCGACCAACCGCGAGGGTATTGCAACCCTGCGCTTTATGGTCGAGATCTCGGACGCGAGCGGTCTGGATCCGCTGCTGGCCTCTATCAGCAGCGTCGACTCGGTCTACGACGCGCGCCGCCTGATGCCCGGCGAGGGTGGAGCCCAGCTTAAGCGCCGCGTTTAGTCGCGACGAACGTGTCACATTATTGATATTCGCTACGCTCGAGGCATCGTTTGATGCCTCGAGTTCTATAGAGAGGAGAGGGACATGAGTGCTGTGTCCTTGGATTTAACTCCCAAGGGATCGGTCGAGATTGAGACGCTCGTAAACGGTCCCATTCAGACCAATAGCTATGCTGTTATTTCGGACAATGAGTGCGTGATTATCGATCCCGCATGGGAAGGCGAACGCCTGGTGGAGCATATTCGAGCCGAGCATCCCGGCGTACGCGTGTTTGGCGCCGTATGCACTCATGGCCATGCCGATCATGTTGGTGGTGTTGCAGGCGTGCGAACCACCGTTGGCGAGGGCTGCCAGTATGAGCTGTGTGCTAAGGATGTGGCGGTGCCGCATGCGAACATCGAGGAACAGCGAGCTATGTGGGGCATTGAGACGCCTGACCCCGGGGAGCCGACGCACCTGCTCGCCGAGGGAGATGCTATCGAGGTGGGCGATATCTACCTGCAGGTGATCGAGACGCCAGGGCATACGCCGGGCGGGATCGTCTTGTTTGCTGCCACCGAGCAGGGGAACATTGCCTTTGTGGGCGACACCCTGTTTCCGGGTGGGCACGGCCGCACCGATCTTTCTGGAGGAGACGAGGCGGCGATTCTGCGCTCGCTCTCCAAGCTCGCCCGGCTTCTCCCGCCCGATACCGTTTGCCTAACCGGTCATGGCGATTCGACCACCATGGCACGCGAGCTCATGCAGAACCCTTTCATGCAGATTTAGCTTAATAGTCGGCTTTTGAAGCACGAGAAGCGTCCAAACGTCAAGCTATTTTTCCCCAACGGGTCGATTTCGTAGGGCAAACGGTCAAAAAAGTCTGTTTGGACGATATTCGTGAACAAACGAACGTTTATGCTCGGGTGCGCCGTGGTAAAATCTCAGGCGTTATCGGAGCAACCTTACAGGAGGTTTCTTTTATGCTCGTCAACGCAGCAGACATGCTCAAGAAGGCCGAGGCCGGCAAGTACGGTCTTGGTGCCTTCAACACCAACAACCTCGAGTGGACCCTGGCTATTCTCCAGGCCGCCGAGGAGGCCAAGTCTCCGCTGATCCTTCAGTGCACCGCTGGTGCCGCTAAGTGGATGGGCGGTTTCAAGGTCTGCGCCGACATGGTCAAGGCTGCCGTCGAGGCCACGGGCGTTACCGTTCCCGTCGCCCTTCACCTCGATCACGGTTCTTACGAGGACTGCTTCAAGTGCATCGAGGCCGGCTTCACGTCCATCATGTATGACGGCTCTCACGAGGAGACCTTCCAGCTTAACCTCGACCGCACCAAGGAGCTCGTTGAGCTTGCCCACTCCAAGGGCATGTCCATCGAGGCCGAGGTCGGCGGCATCGGCGGCACCGAGGACGGCGTGACCTCCAGCGGCGAGCTCGCTGATCCTGCTGAGTGCAAGCAGATCGCTGACCTGGGCGTCGACTTCCTTGCCTGCGGTATCGGCAACATCCACGGCGTGTACCCTGCCGACTGGGCTGGCCTTTCCTTCGAGCGTCTGGGCGAGATCAAGGCCCAGACCGGCGACCTGCCCCTCGTCCTGCACGGTGGCACCGGCATCCCCGAGGATCAGATCAAGAAGGCCATTTCCCTGGGCATCTCCAAGATCAACGTCAACACCGACCTGCAGCTCGTCTTCGCCAAGGGCGTCCGCGAGTACATCGAGGCTGGCAAGGATCAGCAGGGCAAGGGCTTTGACCCCCGCAAGCTCCTCAAGCCTGGTCGCGACAACATCGTCGCCCGCACCAAGGAGCTCATGGAGGAGTTTGGCTCCGTCAACAAGGCGTAAGCGTCGCTAAACTTCCCGCCGGAAGCCCCGTCCCCCTACACTGTTTCCTTTGCGCTCACCTGGCTTTGCCAGAAGTCGCGCCAAGAAAACAGCTCCGGGGGACGGGGCTTCTTTCGTTTAACGCCGCAGGGTTACGAGGCTGAATTATTTATTTGACTACCGTTCAGCGGTGTTGATGGCTCCCTTGTTGGGGCTTTCTTTTTATCTCGCTACAATGGGCTTCAAGCGTTCTAGTGACTTGGAGTTTTGGTATGGCTGTTATTAATGTGCTGCCTTCGGATGGGAAGGTTATTGACGAGGGTCCAGTTGGTTGCTCTGCTGATGTTTGCTGTGATGACTTTCGTCATCTCGATGTTGGACTGCCGCCCGAGATTCTTCGTCTTATGGATGCCGGGTATTTGACGCAGGCTGTTGCTGCCTGCGATCGCCTTTTGGAGCAGAACCCCGAGCCTTCGCTGGCTGCTTGTGTTCGTGCCGAGCGGTATCGCATGCTCGAGACGCCGCTTCATTTTTCGGTGTCGCGCGACCAGGCTATTGCGATGATTCGCGAGGAGTGGCCAGAGTTTACCGAAGAGCAGTTTGATGACCTGATTAATCGTAAGCGTATTGACTGGCGCTTTATCGATGGCGAACTGTTCGTTCTCGACAACTTCCTCGATTCGCTTCGCGTATATCCCAAAGAGGTTCCCGGCATGCGGCCCGATTCTACGGACGGAATAGCACTGCGCAACGAGATGCTCAAGGAGATGGAGTCACAAAACGGATTGGCTCGCGTCATTACGCTTAAAGCGTCCGTGTCTGTCCCCGGCGCTCTGGAAGGGGAGACCGTTCGCGCGTGGCTACCCGTTGCCGCCGCCTGTCGTCAACAGTCTCATATCGAGGTTCTCGATATGACGCCGGAGGGTGCTGTTGCCCCCGCGAATGCTTCGGCGCGTACCGCCTCGTGGTCTTCTTCGAGTGAGCGCTCATTCTCGGTGACCTATCGCTATCAAATTGATGCCGCTTATCGTGATGTCTATGGGGGTGCGCTTCCGGTGCATCCTTGCATGGACGCGCCACTGCCCGTGGACACCTCCGAGGACCGTCCGCACATTGCATTCACGCCGTATCTACAGCAGCTGACAGCCCGTGTCATTGACGGGCTCGAGGATCCGCTCGATCGCGCCCGTGCTATCTATGATTACCTGACGCAGTACATCGACTATCGCTATCAGCCGCCGTACTTGCTTTTGGGATCTATTGCCGATGACTGCGCGCATTCGCTCCGCGGCGATTGCGGCGTTATGGCGCTCACGTTTATCACCATGTGCCGTATCGCGGGCGTGCCTGCCCGTTGGCAGAGCGGCCTGTATGTTGCGCCCGATTCGGTGGGGTCGCACGACTGGGCAGAGTTCTATACGCCGCAGACCGGATGGCTCAACGCCGACGTGTCATTTGGATCTTCTGCTCGCAGGATGGGGGAGGAGTGGCGCCGCCGTCACTACTTTGGCAATCTCGACCCGTGGCGTATGGTGGCCAACAATCGATTCCAGGCAGAGTTTGAGCCCTCTTTCGACGGCATGCGCGAGGACCCTTACGATAACCAGATGGGTGAGGCTTCGGTCGACGGTCGCGGATGCCGTCGGCGCGAGATGCTCCGCACGGTCGAACTCATCGAAATGCTCGAAGTTCCATTTTCGGACTAATCGGTAGAAAGCTGTGATAAACTAACTCACGCATTGCGTGCCCGAGTGGCGGAATTGGCAGACGCAGTGGACTCAAAATCCACCGTTGGCAACAACGTGCGAGTTCGAGTCTCGCCTCGGGCACCATACATGCAAGTGAGCGTTCAAGGGGGTTGCGGCCCCCTTTTTCGTGCCGAACTCGCGTGAGCGCGCGAAGCGTTAAGCAAACAGGCCTGTGGCCTGTTTGTAGCGGAGCGTGGCGAGGGCGCCACGCGCCCGAAGCCCGGGGCTTCGCGAAGCGAAGGCCCTTCGAGTCTCGCCTCGAGCACCATACATGCAAGCGAGCGTTCAAGGGGGTCAAGGTCCCTTTTTCGTGTACGTAATGTGATAACGCGCTGTACGTGTTATTATTCGCAAGGCGTTGTTCCCACAATGCCCTAAAGAGGAACCTGAGGGTTCCCACCTTTTGGCGCCAATGAGCAGCTGACTGGTCATACAACTTAGATTCCCTTCCTCAAATCGAGGAAGTCTATGTGTACGACCTGGTTGCTGAGAAGCGCCGGGTTATTTTTTTATGAATGGAGGTAGGGAAAATAGCTAAGTCTGATGACACCCGCATCAACGAGATCACTGCATCTTCGTGTCGTTTGATTGGCGTCGATGGCTCTCAGCTCGGCCTGTTCGCCATCCGCGATGCCCAGCGCGTCGCCGACGATCAGGGTCTCGACCTGGTCGAGATCGCTCCCAACGCGGAGCCGCCGGTCTGCAAGGTCATGGACTACGGTAAGTTCAAGTACCAGCAGGCCATGAAGGCCAAGGCTGCTCGTAAGAACCAGTCCAAGGTCGAGGTCAAGGAAATGAAGTTCCGACCCAAGATCGACGTTGGCGACTACGAGACCAAGAAGGGCCACGTTCTGCGTTTCCTCAAGAAGGGCGCACGCGTTAAGATCACCATCATGTTCCGCGGCCGTGAGATGGCTCACCCGGAGCAGGGCCTTAACGTTCTCGAGCGTCTCGCCGAGGATCTCAAGCCTTACGCTACGGTCGAGTCCAAGCCTAAGATGGAAGGCCGTAACATGCTTATGCTGCTCGCCCCGATTAAGGGCGCCTTCGATGAGGATAAAGCGGCAAGCGATAGCAAGTAACTAGTGTTCTGTAACCGATTAAGGAGTATTTCATGCCTAAGATGAAGTCCCACAGCGGCACCAAGAAGCGTTTCCGCAAGACTGGTACCGGCAAGCTTATGCGCGCCAAGGCTTTCAAGAGCCACATCCTGAGCAAGAAGTCCACCAAGCGTAAGCGTGGCTTCCGTCAGGAGACCGAGATCGCCGCTGCCGACCGCAAGGTCATCAAGTCGCGTCTCGCCTAAGTTCGCGTTCCCGTTTTTCGTTTTACCGTCTAGGAGTTGATAGAACATGGCACGTATTAAGCGCGCTGTTGCCGCCAAGAAGAAGCGCCGTACCGTTATGCACCGTGCGAAGGGTTACTACGGTGCCGCTTCGCGTACTTACAAGCATGCTAAAGAGCAGGTCCAGCACTCCCTGCAGTATCAGTATCGTGATCGCCGCAACAAGAAGCGCGAGATCCGTTCTCTCTGGATCACCCGTATCAACGCTGCTGCTCGCCTGAACGACATCTCTTACTCTCAGTTCATGCACGGCCTGAAGGTTGCCGGCATCGAGCTCGACCGCAAGGTCCTGGCTCAGATGGCTTACGAGGACATCGAGTCCTTCAACGAACTGGCTGCCATTGCCAAGAAGGCTCTCGAGGCCTAATAGATTCTCTTGAATCGCTAGGGGAGTGTCGCGTTGTGCGCGGCGCTCCCTCTTTTTATCTGAAGCGCGGTTTACATTGCTAAAAGCGCGGGTAGATAGACACTTACAGGTGACCGATCTCTATATATTTCTAAACCAAAGGGTCATCATCTGATACGTGCGGAAGATCCGCACCAGTCTTTCTATTAGCTATAGAAAGCGATATGTTGTGTAGGACTTGTGAAGAGTGGAATTGACGACCCACAGGGCTTCGCGGTCTGGCAATATATCTCCTTGCCGCGCGGCCCGGTCGGACCGGATCAGCCGCC
>DXZO01000053.1 GCA_019419625.1 Collinsella sp.
ACGTCAGCTTGGCGTTGGCGTACGGCTTGAGGCCGGTACCAGCCGGGATCTTCTTACCGACGATGACGTTGGACTTAAGGTCGAGCAGGTGGTCGACCTTGCCCTCGATGGCAGCCTCGGTAAGGACGCCAGCGGTACGAATGAACGAAGCGCTCGACAGCCAGGAGTCGATGTTGGACGCGACCTTGAGCGTACCCAGGATGACGGGCTCGGCCACAGGAGCCTGACCGCCCAGACGGGCAACGCGCTCGACCTCGTCGGCAAACTCGTAGCGGTCGACGTACTGACCAAGCAGGTACTTGGAGTCGCCGGGGTTGGTGATCTGAACGCGACGCAGCATCTGGCGTGCGAGCACCTCGATGTGCTTGTCGTTCAGGTCGACGCCCTGGCTGGTGTAGACGTCCTTGACGCTCTCGACGAAGGTGTGCATCGTCGACTCGATGTCGGTCAGCTTGCGCAGGTTGCGGAAGTTGACGAAGCCCTTGGTGATCTGGTCGCCAGCGCGAACCTCGCAGCCGTCCTCGATCTCGGGCATGAAGCGCACCGAAGCGGGGACGCGACGCTCGTCGAGGACACGGGTGTGATCCTCGGAGTCGGTGAGCGTCAGCACGTACTCGGACTTCTCGGGCTTAATCGAGAGGTGACCAGAGTACGGAGCCAGCTCGGCCTCGCGACCCAGGATCTTCTCGTTGACGTTGCCGACGATATCGAACATACGGCTGACCGTAGGCAGACCCTGCGTAATATCGTCGACGCCAGCGACGCCGCCGGAGTGAATGGTACGCATCGTAAGCTGCGTACCGGGCTCGCCGATGGACTGGGCGGCAATAATGCCGACCGCGGTACCGATGGCGACCGGACGACGGGTGGAAAGATCCCAGCCGTAGCACTTCTGGCACACGCCGTACTTGGAGCGGCAGGTGAGCAGCGCGCGAAGCTTGACCTTCTTAAGGCCGGCATCGACCATCTTCTGGATGTCAGCGACCTTCTCGATGTAGCCGTCCTGCTCAAAGAGCACGGTGCCATCGGGAGCCACGACGTCCTCAATGAAGCAACGGCCGACGAGGTCGGTGTTGAGGTCGGTGGTGCCGGGGATGATGAGGTTGTAGGTGACGCCCTCGTGCGTACCGCAGTCCTCCTCGCGGACGATGACGTCCTGGGCCACGTCGACCAGACGACGGGTCAGGTAACCAGAGTCCGAGGTGTGGGATGCGGTATCGACCAGGCCCTTACGGGCGCCGTAGGTCGAAATGAAGTACTCGAGCGGCAGCAGGCCCTCGCGGAAGTTCGCCTTAATGGGAAGGTCGATCGTCTCGCCGGACATGTCTGCCATCAGGCCACGCATGCCGCCGAGCTGACGCAGCTGGGTCTTAGAACCACGGGCGCCGGAGTCGGCCATCATGTAGAGCGGGTTCTCCTCGTCGAACAAGTCGAGCATGAGCGCTGCGACCTTGTCGGTACAAGCGGTCCACTCGTTAACGACTTCGATGTGGCGCTCCGTCTCGTTGATGAAGCCCTCCTCGAAGTACTCGTTGATCTGGTCGACGTTAGCCTGGGCGCGGTCGAGCAGCTCCTGCTTCTCGGCAGGGATGAGAGCGTCCCACACCGAGATGGTGAGGCCGGCGCGGGTAGCGTAGTGGAAGCCAGAGTACTTGATGGCGTCGAGGATCGGACCGACCTTGGCCTCGGGGTAACGATCGCAGCAGTCGGCAACCAGCTTGGCCACGTCGCCCTTGACCATCTTGTAGTTCATGAACTCGTAGTCTTCGGGCAGGCACTGGCGGTTGAAGATGATGCGACCGATAGAGGTCTCGAAGCGTGCGGTCTTGTTACCGGTGACGTCGTAGTCGACAAACTCGTTCTTGCCGTTCTTGACGCGGAAGATACGGGTGCCGTCCTCGTTGATGACGTTGGCATCGGCAGCGGACACGCGGACCTGGATCTTAGCCTGCATGTCGACCTCGGAGCGGCAGTCATAGGCGTGCAGCGCATCGTCGAAGCTTGCGAACACGTGGTTCTCGCCCGGCAGACCGTCGCGGACCTGGGTGAGGTAGTACACACCGATGATCATGTCCTGCGAGGGGATGTTAACCGGCTTGCCGGATGCCGGCGAGCGCAGGTTGTTCGCAGAGAGCATAAGCACGCGAGCCTCGGCCTGAGCCTGGCTGGACAGCGGCACGTGGACAGACATCTGGTCGCCGTCGAAGTCGGCGTTGAAGGGCGAGCAGACCAGCGGGTGCAGGTGGATAGCCTTGCCCTCGACCAGAACCGGCTCAAAGGCCTGGATGGACAGACGGTGCAGGGTCGGTGCGCGGTTGAGCAGCACGACGCGGCCGTCGATGACCTCTTCGAGGATATCCCACACAAAGGTGGCACCGCGGTCGATAGCGCGCTTGGCGCCCTTGATGTTCTCGACCTTGCCAAGCTCGACCAGGCGCTTCATGACGAAGGGCTTGAAGAGCTCCAGCGCCATGGTCTTGGGCAGACCGCACTGGTGCAGCAGCAGCTTGGGGTCGGTAACGATAACCGAACGGCCGGAGTAGTCGACACGCTTACCCAGCAGGTTCTGGCGGAAACGACCCTGCTTGCCCTTGAGGGCCTCGGCGAGCGACTTGAGCGGGCGACCGCCACGGCCAGAGACCGGGCGACCACGACGGCCGTTGTCGAACAGGGCGTCCACGGACTCCTGGAGCATGCGCTTCTCGTTGTTCACGATGATCGCAGGGGCGTCCAGGTCGAGCAGGCGCTTGAGTCGGTTGTTACGGTTGATCACGCGACGGTACAGGTCGTTGAGGTCGGACGCGGCAAAGCGACCGCCGTCGAGCTGGACCATCGGGCGCAGATCGGGCGGAATGACCGGGATGACGTCCAGGATCATGTTCGCGGGGCTGTTGCCGCCCTTCAGGAAGGCGTCAACGACCTCGAGGCGCTTGACGGCCTTCTCGCGCTTCTGCTTCTGAGAATCCTCGTCAGCGATGATGGCCTTGAGCTTCTCGGCCTCGGAGGGGAGGTCGATGGCAGCGAGCAGGTCGCGGACGGCCTCGGCACCCATACCACCCTTGAAGTACATGGAGTAGTAACGGGTCATCTCGCGGAACAGCGGCTCATCGGAGATGAGGTCGCGCTCGGTGAGCTTCATGAAGGCGTTGAAGGCGTCCGTGCGGAGCTGCTTCTCGTCCTTGCACTCTTCCTCGATATCGACGATGCCAGAGGCGATCTCCTCGGGGGTCAGCGGCTCCTCGTCGGAGAACTCGTCAAAGTTCTCGGGGTCGCCCTGCTCCTTGAGGGACTCGATCTGGCGGGCGCACTCGGCATCGATCTCTTCCAGATCGGCGGCGAGCTCCTCGCGCAGGTCGTCGGCGTCGGCCTCGCGAGCCTCGTAGTCAACCTCGGTGATGATGTAGCTGGCAAAGTACAGAACCTTCTCGAGGTCCTTGGACTTGATGTCGAGCATACGGCTCATCGGGAAGCTCGTGGGGCTCTTGAAGTACCAGATGTGGGACACGGGAGCGGCGAGCTCGATGTGGCCCATGCGGTCGCGACGCACCTTGGCCGAGGTGACCTCGACGCCGCAGCGCTCGCAGACGATGCCCTTAAAGCGGATGCCCTTGTACTTGCCGCAGGAGCACTCCCAGTCCTTGGCGGGACCGAAGATCTTCTCGCAGAACAGGCCGTCCTTCTCGGGCTTGAGGGTACGGTAATTGATGGTCTCCGGCTTCTTGACCTCACCGTGCGACCAGGAACGGATCTGGTCGGCGGAGGCAAGGGAGATCTTTACCGAGTCAAAATCAGTAGCTTCGAAATCTGCCACAGTCAACTACTCCTTATCAGTGGTCGTGGCGGCGACAGCCTCGGGTGCCTCGGCGGTCTCGGCATCCTCGGCCTCGACGTCGGTGTCAACGCCGGCGAGCGCAGCCAGGTCGTCGAGAGCAGAGGTCTCCTCGGCGGTCACAGGGGCGGAGGCGTCCTCGTCGGCATCGTGCATGGGCTCGATGTCCAGCGCGAGGGAGCGGATCTCCTTGACGAGAACCTTGAAGGACTCGGGGATACCCGGGACAGGAACGTTCTCGCCCTTGACGATGGACTCGTAGGTCTTGACGCGGCCCACGGTATCGTCGGACTTGACGGTCAGGATCTCCTGCAGGACGTTGGAAGCGCCGTAAGCGTACAGTGCCCAAACTTCCATCTCGCCGAAGCGCTGGCCGCCGAACTGGGCCTTGCCGCCCAGAGGCTGCTGGGTAACCAGGCTGTAAGGGCCAGTCGAACGGGCGTGGATCTTGTCGTCGACCATGTGGCCGAGCTTGAGGATGTAGGACGTACCCACGGTAATGGGCTCGCGGAACTCCTCGCCGGTGCGGCCGTCGAACAGACGGGTCTTGCCGCGCTCGTCAAGCTGGGTGACGAACTCGGGGCGCATGTGATCGCCAAAGGCAGCGGTGGCCTTGTTGAGCATGTTCTTGTTGGCACGACGGATGACCTCGGCGATCTCGTCCTCCTTGGCGCCGTCGAAGACGGGCGTAGCGGTGAAGAACGGACCGGGGACGTACTTGTCGGAGTCGGCCTGCTCGGTATCCCAACCGCAGGCAGCAGCCCAGCCAAGGTGGCACTCGAGCAGCTGGCCGACGTTCATACGCGAAGGAACGCCCAGCGGGTTGAGGATAACGTCGATCGGGGTACCGTCAGCCATGTAGGGCATGTCCTCGACCGGCAGAACGTTACAGATAACACCCTTGTTGCCGTGGCGGCCGGCGATCTTATCACCCTGCTGGATCTTACGACGCTGGGCGACGTAGACGCGCACCTGCTCGTTGACGCCGGGGGCCAGGTCGTCGCCGTTCTCGCGGCTAAAGCGGACGACATCGATGACGCGGCCGTAAGCGCCGTGAGGCATCTTAAGGGAGGTATCGCGGACGTCGTGGGCCTTGGCACCGAAGATGGCGCGCAGCAGGCGCTCCTCGGCGGTCAGAGCGCTCTCGCCCTTAGGCGTGACCTTGCCGACCAGGATGTCGCCAGGGCCGACCTCGGCGCCGATGCGGATGATGCCGTCCTCGTCGAGGTTGGCAAGCATGTCCTCGGAGAGGTTCGGGATCTCGCGGGTGATCTCCTCGGGGCCGAGCTTGGTGTCGCGGGCGTCGATCTCGTGACGGGTGATGTTGATGGTCGTCAGCAGGTCCTCGGCCACCAAGCGCTCGGACACGACGATACCGTCCTCGTAGTTAAAGCCTTCCCACGGCATGTAGGCCACGGTGAGGTTCTGGCCCAGTGCGAGCTCGCCGTGATCGGTCGAAGGACCGTCGGCCAGAGGCTCGCCCTGTTCAACGGTGTCACCGACGCGCACGAGCGGACGGTGGTTGATGCAGGTGGACTGGTTGGAGCGCTGGTACTTGGCCAGATGATACTCGTCCATGCCGCCGGCATGCTTGACGATAATCTTGGCGGCGTCGGCAAAGATAACCTCGCCGGCGTTCTTGGCCAGGGTGACCTCGCCGGAGTCCAGAGCGGCGCGACGCTCCATGCCGGTACCGACATAGGGAGCGGCGGGGTGAACCAGCGGCACGGCCTGACGCTGCATGTTAGCGCCCATCAGCGTACGCTTGGCGTCGTCGTGCTCAAGGAACGGGATCAGCGTGGCTGCGACGGAGAGCATCTGACGCGGCGAGACGTCCATGTAGTCGACGTCCTCGACGGGCACGTCGGCGGGAGCGCCGAAGGAACCGTCGAAGTCGCGGGTACGGGCGATCACGGTGTGCGGGCGGACAAGCTTGCCCTCGGCATCGGTCGTGATGAACTCGTTGGTCTTGGGATCGAGCGGCGTGTTGGCCGGCGCGATGACGTGCTTCTCTTCCTCGTCAGCGGTCATCCAGTCGATCTGATCGGTGGCAACGCCGTTCTCGACACGACGGAACGGGGCCTCGATGAAGCCGTACTCGTTGACGCGGGCGTAGAGGGCGAGCGAGCCGATCAGGCCGATGTTGGGGCCTTCGGGAGTCTCGATCGGGCACATGCGGCTGTAGTGCGAATTGTGAACGTCGCGGACGGCCGTCGGCACGTTGGTGCGGCGGCTGGAGCCGGACTTGTGGCCGGCAAGACCACCAGGGCCGAGTGCGGACAGACGGCGCTTATGGGTCAGACCGGTCAGGGGGTTCGCCTGGTCCATGAACTGCGAGAGCTGCGAGGAACCGAAGAACTCCTTGATGGAGGCCACGATCGGGCGGATGTTGATGAGCGACTGCGGGGTGATCTCGTCGATGTCCTGGGAGCTCATGCGCTCACGGACGACGCGCTCCATACGGCTCATACCGATACGGAACTGGTTGGCGACGAGCTCGCCGACGGTACGGATGCGGCGGTTGCCGAAGTGGTCGATGTCGTCGACCTTGAAACCCTGCTCGCCGGCAGCGAGGGACAGCAGGTAGCGCAGCGTCGCAACGATATCCTCGTCGGTGAGCACCGTGACCTCTTCCTCGGTGGTGAGGTTGAGCTTCTTGTTGACCTTGTAACGACCGACGCGGGCCAGATCGTAGCGCTGCGGGTTAAAGAGCAGGCCCTCGAGCAAACTGCGGGAAGCGTCCACGGTGGGAGGCTCGCCCGGGCGCAGGCGACGGTAGATCTCGATGAGGGCGTCCTCGCGAGTGAGAGCGGTGTCGCGCTCCAGGGTGCGCTTGATCACATCGGAGTTGCCGAGCAGCTCGATGATGTCGTCGTTGGTGACGGCGATGCCAAGGGCGCGCAGGAACATCGTGGCGCTCTGCTTGCGCTTACGGTCGATGGAGACCATGAGCTGGTCGCGCTTGTCGACCTCGAACTCAAGCCAGGCACCGCGGGACGGGATGATCTGGGCCTTGTAGATCTGCTTGCCCGAATCCATCTCGGAGCTGTAGTACACGCCCGGGGAGCGGACGAGCTGCGAGACGACGATACGCTCGGTACCGTTGATGATGAAGGTGCCCTGATCGGTCATCATGGGGAAGTCGCCCATGAAGACGAGCTGCTCCTTGATCTCGCCGGTCTCCTTGTTGGTGAGACGGACGTCGGTCAGAAGCGGAGCCTGATAGGTCATATCCTTCTCGCGGCACTCCTCGACGGTGTGCGCGGGGTCGCCGAACTGATGCTCGCCGAAGGTAACCTCGAGAACATGGTTCTGGCTCTGGATGGGGCTGGATTCCTTGAACGCCTCACGAAGGCCCTCGTCCTTAAAACGCTCAAAGGATTCCCTTTGAACAGAGATAAGGTTGGGGAGCTCCATGGCCTCCGGGATTTTCCCGAAGCTGACGCGCTTGCGCTCAGTGGCAGTGTATGCGTAGGTCACCAGGTTTTTCCTCCTTCACGGAAATGCTCGGTGGGTTGGCGAGGCATAGCTTCGCCAGTTATCGCAACCTAATAGTTTATCAGGTACCGACCGTTGGGCAAGAAAAGCCTTGACGCGATTGAGTTTTTGGAGTAGCAAAGTTTTTCGACGGAAAACACGCAGGTAGATGTATGTGTATCGAACATCTGTTCATATATTTTCTGTGAACAGGGAGCCAGCAATCGCAGCTCTTATAAAAAACGGGAGCGAACCGAAGTCCGCGCCCGTAAATGTCGATGCCCGAAGGCTTACTTACGCATCAATCCGCCGCGCTCGTCGATGGCGTCCCAGAAGGCATCGGCAAAGCGGGGGTCGCTTGCAGCCATGAGGGCGTTGGTGGCCATCCAGCCAGAGGGAGTGCCGGTGTCGTAGCCCGACAGCGGGTCGATGACGACTGCATACATGGCCTCGCGGTCGAGCGAACGGGCCATGGCGTCGGTGAGCTGGATCTCGCCGCCCTTGCCGGCCTGCTGATCTGCCAGCAGGTCCATGACCAGCGGGCTCAGCAGGTAGCGGCCGACGATGTACAGGTTGGACGGAGCCGCCTCGGGAGCGGGCTTCTCAACCAGACCGCCGATGCGCCAGACAGCACCGGGCTCGGCATCGGCAACGTCCTCGGCGCCCTCGAGCGAACCGACGCGCTCGCCCGCGATAACGCCGTAGCGGCTGACTTCCTCGGGCGAGCAAGCGGCGACGGCGATAACCGAAGCGCCACCGTGCTCCTTAGAAACGGCGAGCATCTTGTCGCAGATGTCGCGGTTAGGCACAACGTAGTCGCCCAGAAGAACCAGGAAGTTCTCCCCTGCCACGGCGTCGGCAGCAGAGCGGATAGCATGGCCGAGGCCCTTGGGCTCGTACTGATAACGGAAGTCGACCGGCATACCGCCAGCGTGGGCGACGGCATCGGCATAGGCGTTCTTGCCGCGCTCGCGCAGCAGGTTCTCGAGCGAGCGATCGGGCTGGAAGTAGCTCAGCAGCTCGGGCTTACCGGGAGAAGTAACGATGATGGCATCGTCGACCTCCTCGGGCTCGAGCGCCTCCTCGACGACGTACTGAATGACGGGCTTGTCGAGCACCGGCAGCATCTCTTTGGGCGTGCACTTGGTGCCAGGCAGAAAACGCGTGCCAAGACCGGCGGCGGGGATGATTGCCTTCATGTTATTCAAAGATCCTTTCGCAGGCGCAAAAGCGCCCCATGCGTGCGGCACACAGCCGCAGACCAAATTGCGATACCCAAGCATCTTACCGCTGGAACTATATGTCGCTACAAGGCAGAGACAATTCTTCAGCAGGTCAACGCAAATTATTGCTCGAATGGTGCAATTTTATTGCCCAACGGCAGGGCACCCGATACGACGCAAATCACAGAACATGGCAGTTTGAGCAACCGATGCCGAGGGACCGAAAAACAAAAAAACGGGGCTCGCAATGCGAACCCCGTCTGCAAAGAAATCTGGCGAGAAAGCCTGATTACTTGAGGGTGACAGCAGCGCCAGCAGCCTCGAGCTTCTCCTTGGCAGCCTCGGCGTCCTCCTTCTTGGCACCCTCGAGAACAGCCTTGGGAGCGCCCTCGACGACCTCCTTGGCCTCCTTCAGGCCAAGGTTGGTGAGCTCACGGACGGCCTTGATGACCTGGATCTTGTTGTCGCCGAAGCCCTCGAGCACGACGTCAAACTCGGTCTTCTCCTCGGCCTCAGCAGCGCCAGCAGCGGGAGCGGCGACAACAGCGGCAGGAGCAGCGGCGGAAACGCCGAAGGTGTCCTCGATAGCCTTAACGAGCTCGGAAGCCTCGAGAAGGGTCATTTCCTTAAGAGCATCGATGATCTCATCGGTGGTAAGCTTAGCCATTTCTAAGTCCTTTCGGTTTCCGTGCGGATGCACGGAGATCAGTTAAAACACGGCGCGAATGCGCCAGGGGTGCGGCGTTGCCGCCGCGGGTGAAAACAGCGACTAGGCTGCCTTCTGCTCGGAGACCTGCTGGATCGAACGAGCGAGACCAGAGGAAACGCCGTTGACGCAGACAGCGATGTCGCGAGCGAAACCGGAGATGAGACCGGCGATCTGGCCGAGAAGCTGATCCTTGGTGGGCAGCTCGGCGATAGCCTTAACATCATCAGCGGAAACGGCCTTGCCGTCGGAGATACCGCCCTTGATCTCAAGGACGCCCTTGGACTTAGCAGAGAAGTCCTTAAGGGCCTTAGCGGCCTCGACCGGCTCGGACTCGTAGAACACATAAGCGACGGGGCCGGCGAGGATCTCGTCGAGCTCGGGCTGCTCCTGGTTCTTGAGAGCGATCTTGACCAGGTTGTTCTTGTAGACCTTCATCTCGGCGCCGCACTCGCGAAGCTGATGACGCAGCTCCTGAGCCTGCTTAACCGTCAGACCGTTGTAGTTGACGACAAACAGACCGGCGTTCTCGGCGATACGGGACTCGATCTCTGCAACCTTGTCGATTTTGTACTGCTGGGGCATAAATTACACCTCCTCGAATTCTTTCCGGGCACGGTCCGCCACAAGGACGTGACGGGGGCATGTCCAAAAAGAAAGCCCCCGCGCTGCATGAGCGACGGGGGCGAGAAGACATATCTACTCGACCACCTCGGCTGGCGGGATATCCCATTAAGCTCGCGGGCGATGCCCGTTTGCACCGGCTGTCTCTGGCAGCGGATTCGTGCGTGAACCGAAAGTATTATGGCGGGGACCCCGGCGTCGGTCAACGGGAAACCGGGCTGCACACAATTCCACCATCCGGCCGCGCCGCCGAAGGCCAGGCGCAAGGTTTTCGCTCGGTCAGGTCCTGGGCTCGCACGAAGAGCACATTAAGTGCTCTTCGGCTCGTGCGGAATCTACGAAAACCTTGCGCCTGGCCTTCGGCGGCGCGGCCTGCGGTGACTTTGGGGCAGCCCGGTTTCCCGCTGGCCGGCGCCCCCACTCATAAGCCTTAAGTCGGTGGGCTGATATGTTGCGTCCCTGATGGCTACAAGGTTGAAAGGAAGGTGGACAGGCGGCGGAGGCCTTCGTCCAGGTCTTTATCGGAAACGCAATAGCTGAGGCGGACGTGGCCTTCGGTGCCGAAGCAGTCGCCCGGGACTAGGGCTACGTTTGCCTCTTCGATGGCTTTGATGCAGAAGTCTTCGCTGGTTAGGCCGAACTTTTTGATGCTCGGGAAAGTGTAGAAGGCTCCTGCGGGCTCTACTACGTCGAGGCCCATGGCGTTTAAGGCTGCGAGTACGCGTTCGCGGCGGGCTCGGTAGACTTTGAGCATGGGGGTTGGGTCGACGGTGAGGGCTCGGGCTGCGGCGTCCATCTCGAAGGAGACGGCGCTCGATACCAGGTATTGGTGAGCCTTTGCGATCTCGGCGATGACGGGGGCTGCGGCGGCGAGCCAACCCAAGCGCCAGCCGGTCATGGCCCAGGGCTTGGAGAAGCTCTCGATGACGACCGTCTGCTCGCGCAGCTCCGGGTGTCGCTGGGCGAAGCGCTCGTAGCCGTCCACATAGACGAGGCGGTTGTATACGTCGTCGCAGACTACGTAGATGCCCGCCTGCTCTGCCACGCGCGCCACGGCGTCGAGCGATGCCGTGTCGAGGATGCAACCCGTGGGATTGTTGGGCGAGCAGATGACGATGGCCTTGGTCGCCGGGGTCACACAGGCGCGAAGCGCGTCCTCGTCAATCTGAAATTGCGCAGGCTCCGTATCCAAGAAGACCGCCTTGGCGTGGTTGGCCACGACGATGCTCTCGTACAGGCCAAAGGCGGGCGTGGGGATAATGACCTCGTCGCCGGGGTTGAGCATAGCCATAAATGTTGCCGACAGTGCCTCGGTCGCGCCGTCGGTCAGGATGACCTCATCGGCGGAAAACGCCAGGCCCGCGTCATCCATATATTTGGACAGTGCATCACGCAGGGCGGGGCGACCGTTGTTGGGCGGATAGTGCGTGTCACCGCGGTCCAGCGCGGCGGTCACCTCGGCGCTAATCACATCGGGCGTGGGAAAATCGGGCTCGCCGAGCGCGAGCGCGATACACCCCGGATGCCGGGCGGCGAGCGCGTTAATCCGGCGGATACCGGAGGGCTTGAGCATGGCAAGCGAGGTATTCATGGGCAGACGCATGGCGTTCCTTTCATAAGGGTTGCACTAGGATAGCGCGGCGGGGCGCCACCAGACGGTGTAACCTAAACGGAAACGAGCCGGAAAGGAGATGGCATGGAGACGACCGCGCGCGGCGACTTACCAAAAACACTGCACACCATTGCGTATATCAGTATTCCCAATAGCGCCGATCTTGATTTTTTGCTCTGGGACCTGCAGGATGCCATCGCCGCCTATGCTCAACTTTCCGGCACCGCACTCCCCCGCCCGGTCGACTTGAAGGCAAATGACGCCGGCAGCGTTGCCGATGGCATCGTGCTGGCCATTGAAGATGTGGCTGACGATGAGACGTTGACTGCTATCGAGCAGGCGCTTGAGCGCTTTGGCGGTACGGGAACGCGCGTCTATGCCGCGATTCGAGCCGCACAAGAGGGCACTGAGCAGGCGCGTGGGACCGCCGTTCGCCTGCACAAGGCATGTGAGCGCCATGACCAATTGTGGTGTGGCGGCGTTGCCATCTGCGCCGGCAGCGGCATTGCGGCGCTTCGTCGCTCCCCGCGCATGGGACTCTTGCGGCGACCGTTTTCGGAAGCGATGGATAAGCTTGTGGGCGCCGTGCGCATGGGCTGCTCCGTCGAGCATGCACAGCGACTTGGCGGCGGCAATGCCGCCAACGTCGACGCCGACGGCATGGTTTGCGCCGAGCCAGCCGTGCCCGCGCCGATCTGGCGAGGCGTTCTGAAACACCTCGGCGCCCGCACTCAATCAATAATCTAAATTAATAAGCTGCCCAGTCAACGGCTTCACTCCAACGCTCGACAAGCCGCTCCAAACGCCACGCCGCGTTGGCAGGACTCGTCGACGGCAGCACGATGGCGGGTAGCCCCGTCCGCTCTTGTAGATAGCGTTTGTAGAGCCGCCCGGCCGCGCCGCCGTTGCAGATAACGACCTCAATCGGCGTGACATCGGTAATGCGCTCGACATGCGCCGGAACGACGTTTTTGATGCTCGCGTCGCTTGAGCCCTTGATGTCACAGCTCTCGATCACGTCCCACAGGGCCACACCGCCGTTGAGCAGCATAGCCCGCTTGGCAGCAATCGAGGCGGCGAGCGTCGCGGGCTCGCCGCTCGCCAAAGAGTCTCCCTCGTTGGGCGGCACGGGCGCACCAAGGCACGCGGCCATCACACGCCAAAAGCGGTTCTGCGGATTGCCGTAATAAAAGGCATTGGCGCGCGAAAGCACCGAGGGAAACGACCCCAGCAGCAAAACGCGCGAGTGCTCGTCAAACACGGGTTCAAACCCATGCTCAATATGTTGATAGCCCTCGTCCGGCGCGGCCACGAGCTAAGCCCTCAGCAGATAGCGCACCTCGTAGGGCGCAAGCTCAAGGGAGCCCGCCAGCTCGACCGTGGGCACGCCGTCGGCCAGCAGGTCGACAAAGGACCCATTGAGCTCGCCGGCGCCAAAGGTGTAAGGCTCGCCCACGGCATTGACCGCC
>DXZO01000054.1 GCA_019419625.1 Collinsella sp.
AAAGCGGGGGCGGACGCTTCGGCCCGTCCGCCCCCGCTTATTTGTCAAGCGCTATTTCTACCGTTTCTACCCCGTCCCCAAATGTCAGGTGGCAGGGTTACTCGTCCTGCGGGTCCTCGTCGGAGCTTGGCGCAGGCTCGGGCTCAGGTGCAGGCTCGGGCTCCGGTTCCGGCATGGGCGCGGGCTCGGGCTCAGGCACGGGCGCGGGCTCAGGCTCAGGCTCAGGCTCAGGCTCAGGCACGGGCTCGGGCTCGGGCTCGGGCGCAGGCGCCGGCGCCGCAGCGGAATCGGATACGGGCGCTGCGTCGGCGCTAAAACCAGCCGGAGCAGACTTCTTCTCAAACGGCAGCACAAAAGTCAGGACGTCGTCCTTGTCCTCGTCGGCCCACTCGCTTGCGTAGCGCGCAACCCAATAGCCAACGGCACGGTGCTTGAGCATCTTGCCAAAGACCGTGAGGAATACCGTGACAAACGCCGTCAGCACCAAGAACAATACGAGCGTGATGCCACCGCCGGTAACAAGCGCCTCAATAGCCGTAGGACGGTAGTAGTAGCTATACATACCGACAGAGGCAATGGTGCCAAAGACGAACGTCAGGATCCAGGTGGCAACGTTGGCGACCAGGCCCGTCAAAAACTCGGGAAGGAACGAAGCGCAGAACAGTTTGGTCTTGTTGTGCTTAAAGGCCGCCCAGACCTTATCGAGCGAAAACGCGCTCTCGACACGACCGGTCACCGCAAAGTGCATCACGGCAATGTCGGCGAACATCTTAAAGAAGACCCCCAAGACCGCCGTGGCAATCATAGCCAGGACAAGCAGGCCAAGCGAGCCGAACAGCGCTGCCTCGAGTGCATAAGAGCCGTAATACGAATACGAGCCCGCGGCGCCAATTACCACGCTCTCCACCAGCGAAAGCACTACACCGATAACGGGAATGGCAGCGATAACCTCGAGCACGACCGAGATAACGCTCGAAAAGACTCCGAGGCCAAACGACGTGGAACGCATGAGTGGACGAACCATACCGTCATCAACCTTGAGCGACAGATCGCGACCCCACTCAATACCAAAGCCGGAACCACACACGCTCGCAATGCAAGCTGCCAAAAAGCCGATGGCAGCCGCGATACCGCCGATAACGGGAATGAACAGCACGAGCACCGACACAACACAAATCAGCGCCGGCAAAAAGGCGATCTGGCACACGCGCTGCAGCACGCCCGGCGTCTTGGTCATGTCCTCAAACGCCTGAGCCACACAGCCCTTGGACGCATTCGCCACGGGCGGTTGCGGAACAAACTGCTGGGGCTGACCCTGAGGGGCAGAGGCTGCGGCACCGGCATTGGGGGCACCACACGCACCACAGAACTTATCGTTGTCGCCCATGGGGGCACCACACTGCGAACAGAACATCGAGATCATCCCTTCGTATCTTGAGCGAATCATCTGGATCGCAAACGATGTCTTTGGCATCATTATCACCCAATGTGGGGACAAATACTCCAACATGACGCATTTGCAATGCGCAGGGCGCTATTCGATTGTTTGATAAGCTCGACCGCGTTAGTTCGTTCCGCGGAAACCCTTGCCGACGATCTCGGAGCTGTCGACAATCGTGATAAAGGCACCCGGATCGATCTCGCGCGCGTAGCGACGCAGCTGCACGGCCTCGCGACGGCTTAGCACGCTCATGATCACCGTCACGCACTTGCCCGAGAAAGCACCGTAGCCGCGGCTGATAGTCGCCGTACGGTTGAGATGCTTGACGATAAACTCCTCGACCTTAAGGGGCTCGGAACAAATGACTGTGCAGACTTTGCGCAGGTGAATGCTCTCGATGGCCTTGTCGACCACGAGCGTCTTGGCAAACAGGCCGAGCACGCAGTACAGACCGACGCGCGGGCCGTACAAGAAGGCCGCGATGGTCACGATGCCGATGTCGACCAGTAGCAGGGCGCGGCCAATCTCGAGCGTCGTGCGACGTTTGAGGATCATGGCGAGAATGTCCGTGCCGCCCGTCGAGGCACCAATATCAAAGACGATAGCGCTGCCGAGCGCCGGCAGAATCACGGCAAAGCACAGGTCGAGCCACATATCGCCCGTCATCGAGACATCGGTCGGAATAAAGAGCTCAAACAGCGAAACATAGGCGGACAGCGCAAACGAGGCAAAGACACTCCACAGGATTGCCTTGCGCTCCAAAAAGATAAAGCCCAGGATGACGAGCACCGCATTGATAATCCACATAAAGACGCCGACGGGCAGGGTCGGGAACAGCGTGGACAGAATGACCGACACGCCCGAGGTGCCGCCAAAAGCAAAGTGATTAGGTGTTTTAAACGCAACGATGGCAAAGGCCGTGAGGATCAGGCCCAAATTGAGCTCGGCAAAAAAGCGCGGAAAGCCCGGCTCCTGGCTGCGCTTGCGACCAGCGCGCTCGCCCCGCTCGATAACATCGCGATCGACCACGCGCTCCATCGGCACTACGGGAGGACGATGCACCTCCTCGGCAGCACGCGACGCCGCCTCTGCCGCAGCGGCCTCAATTGCCCATGCCTTGCTTTCTGTTTCGTGCTCGTCGGCCATTACGGCAACCCCTCGTTAACAATTTGGAAACAATGCGCCCATTAGAGTAACGCGGAACGTGGGGATTGCAACCCCTAGTTAGACGAGCGGTATGACTACATCGGGAGCGTACAAAAACGGCCGGCCACGCTTTTGCTTGCGCGGTCGGCCGTTTAACGTTTTCGCAGATAAAACCTGCCAAAACAAACCTGTCCCTTTTTGGAAGGTTATTCGTGCTGGCTGGTGCGGTGCTCGTACTCCTCGGGGGTGATGACGTCCTCGATGCGCAGGTTGACGCCCGCCACCTCAAGGCCGGTCATCGCTGCCAGACGCTCGGTGACACGTGCCTTAACGTCGTCGAAGATCGCGGGCGCATAGGCGCCGTACTCGATGATGACGGAGATGTTGACGACCACGCGATTGTCATCGGTGACCTCGACCGTCACGCCCTTGGTCAGATTCTCGGCACCAAACTGCTCCTGCACAAAGTGCATGAGGTTACCCTTCATGCCCAGAACGTGCGGAACCTCGCGGGTGGCCATGGCAACGATTTTCTCAATCACGCCGTTGGAATAGGTGAGTGAGTCCTCGGACTCGTCCGCTTCCTCGTCATCCTCATCCGTATCGGACTCGGCCTCGACGAGAGCCTCGTCCTCGAGCGTCACATCCTCAGCTTCGGCGACGACCGCCTCGTTCTCCTCGAGCTCGGTATCGGCTACATCGACCTTCGTATTAAAAGCCATGGTTCCTCCTTATGCCTGCCGCGGATGCGACAGTCGAATACATATTAGCGGCCGCTAAACAGACGGCCGAAGAAGTTGACGATCCCGTTCTCGCCGTCGCGAATTTGGCCGATCACAGCGCCGATCAGCACGAAGAATGCAATGACGAGCGTATCCCACAGGCCGAGCGTGAGCACCAAAACGGCGAGGATAAAGCCAGCGACGGCACCGAGCGTGGTGTTGGGATGACGCACAGCATAGCTCCAGATGGCAGCGCCCGTACCCTTGATGAGACCCATAGCCTCGTCAAAATCCGCGGCTGCCGCGTCTTGTAACTCGGTTGCCTCTACTTTGGAATCAACAGGTTCGCTCGCCGGCGTAGCGCTCTGGTCAATCGTCAGGCGCGGCGTACGAGCGGTCTTATCTTGATTGGTATCACTCACCGGAAACCTCCACGGTCTGGACGGTAGTCTTGGACGGCAAAAAACGGACGCGCGCGGTCGTACCCGGCGCGCCGAGCATGGTATCGCAGGCTTCTTCGATGCGCTGCTGCATCGCGGTAGCCAGAGATGCCACGTCCTTATCGTCAAGCGCGATAGCCTCGACCTTAAAACGGACGTGCGAATCGTCGGGGCCTTGGACGCGAGCCTCGACATGCTCGACCATCACGCGGTCGTCGCGCTCGGCAGCAACCCTGGCGCACGAAGAAAGCGCCGCAAGGGTAACCTCGATATTGCGCTCCCCCGCCGGATGCACGCAGGACGGTTCGCGACGGGCGAACATCAGGCGGAAAAAGCTCAGCAGTACGCCGATCGCCACGACGCCGGCGCACGCCGTCACGACGATGCGCGGCATGGGGTCGCGCATCAGCAGCATAAAGCGATACGTATACGGCCCCCAAAACTGGCAGACAAGCGTACCCAGTGCCACGATGGTGGCGGCAAGATACACGATCGCTAGGGCTCGTTTGAGTACGCGCACGCGGCGCTCCCTTCAAATCTCGGCTCTCGAAATGCAGAACGGTTCGCATCATTATAAAAGAGCCGGGTCCGGTGCTCTACGCACGCGGATCCGGCTCATCTATTCCACGAGGCTTGCATGCTCGCTTCATTATGCCCAGATATGCACGGCTCAATCCGTGCTGGCGCTACTCCTCCTCGAGGGCAGCGATGACCTCGTCGGTCATGTCCATGGTGCTGTAGACGTCCTGGACGTCGTCGAGCTCCTCAAGACGGTCGATGAGGCGCTGGACCTTCTTGGCGTCGGTACCAGAGACCTCGGTCGGGGTGGTCGGGACCATGGTGGTCTCGGAACCCTTGACCTGGACGCCCTGCTCCTCGAGCGCCTTGGAGACAGCCATGACCTCGTTGGCAGCAGTCCAGACAATCCACTCCTCGCCGGCATCCTCGTAGTCCTCGCCACCGGCCTCGGCGATGGCCATCATGAACTCATCCTCGTCACCGGCAGCACCGTTGGCGATCATGGTCTCCTTCTTGGCGTTCTCGTCCAGGATCTCCTTGGCGACGACGATCTGGCCCTTACGCTCAAACTGGAAGGCGACGGAGCCGGAGGTGCCCAGGTTGCCACCAGCGTGGGAGAAGGCGGAACGGACATCAGCGGCGGTACGGTTGCGGTTGTCGGTCAGGCAGTCGACGTAGACGGCGACACCGGCGGGACCGTAGCCCTCGTACACGATGTTCTCGTAGACGGCGGCGTCAGCACCCGAACCAAAAGCCTTGTCAATAGCGGACTTGATCTTGTCCTTAGGCATGGACTGAGCCTTGGCCTTGGCAACGGCAGCGGCGAGGCTGGCGTTGTTCTCGGGCAGCGGGTCACCGCCGAGACGGGCAGCAACGGTGATGTTGCGGCTGAGCTTGGAGAAGAGGGCGGAACGCTTGGCGTCCTGCGCGCCCTTACGATGCTTGGTTGTGGCCCACTTAGAGTGTCCGGACATACGTGTCTCCTATCGGTTTCGACCTAAAGCCCAGCGCAGATGCTCGGGCAATATAAACAAACGTCGTTATGATATACCTACTAGCCTGCGAGATAAACCCCAAAATGAAGGCGTCGTGATGATGTCCCCTTTGGTGCAAAGAAACCTGACCCCCATGCACCAAGTTAGGACCAGAGGAAGTCGCTGCGGGTGACGGTGGCGCCGATGGCGAAGGGCATGCAGGCGATGACCGGATACAGGTAGCGCATGTAGGTCGAGCCGTTGCACGGACCAATTAGGCACACGGCGAGCACGCCCAACAGCGGCACCCAGATCGCCAGCGCACGCCATGAATGACGACGCAGCAGGTAGACCACCACGGCGATCATGATCCACACATAGGTGGCCGAGCTCATGGTGAGCGAAATAAACGGAATGCGCTGCACCGCCACACGGTACAGATTGATCAGGTGGTCACACCAGCGCACCACGTTGCTGTCAACCGGATGGAAGTCGAAGTACTTGAGGTTGTCGGGACGCGCCATGATCTCGGCACTACGCGCCGTGCTGTAGACCCAGGCATCGCGCGCGCTCGGATAAAAGTAGCCGTAATAGTTATTGATGAGCGCCGAGATATAGCACTCGGGATCCTTTTTGAACATCTGCGCCCAGACCTCAAAATAGGCCTTGACGTCCTCCTGCGAGGCGTACTCGTTAAAGCAGTTCTTGACGGCATCCGACTTATCCGGGTTGTAACGGCGGCCCAGATTCTCGTACTTGAGCACCCGGTCGATCACGGCGCGCTCCTCGTCGGTCACCAAGCCGTCGCAAGGAGCCTCCACGATGGTGCCGTCCTCCTTTACCGTGGGGTTGACGCCCGAGTTGAGGCCGTCGTGCTTTTGGACGAAACGAGCCGTCTGTTGGAACGGAATCGAGAGGATTTCGCGCTTGGAACCAGGCGTGATGTCGTGCGCCGGCATAAAGACCTTGGTGAAGTACATATTAGAGGCAAGGCAGAGTGCGAGCACCGCGAGGACGCCAACCCAGCGGAAGCGCGGCGTGGCGCATGAGACCGCGGTGCCCGTCTGCTTAGCCGCACGACGGGCGACATGTACATCCCATGCGCAAAACGCCGCCGCAATCACGCAGGCCGCCAACGGAAAGACCAGACCGCCATTGCGCAAAAACGTGGAACCCATGGCAGCCAGCGCAAGCAACAGCCAGTCGTGGCGCGCAAAGAGCACGGGCCTCTGTTCGCCCGCAAGCTCGGCATTGGCATCACGACGGGGCAAGCCACATGCCACGAGCTTGACGGTCTGTACCAGCAGCACCGAAAACGCGTCGGCAAAGAGCACGTCTTTGGTGAGCAACGCCGCGTAGTTAGAGAACATCGGCATAAACGCAAAGAACAGCAGGATCGCACCGCGAACCGGCAGGCTCACGCCCAGTTTGCGCAGCGACGAAATGGAATAGGCCATGCAGGCAGCCGTGATGACAAATTGAGCGCAGGTATAGATGATGAGGCCCGCGTTAGCGCTGTTGAACAGCGAAAGCCCCAGTTGAACGCACGAGCCGATAATGGCCGTGTGCACTACGGGATGATGCCCGTTGAGCAGCACGTTGGGGTTGAGTAGGCGCAGGTAGTCGCTCGTGCCGTTGGGATAGTTGAACCACTGGCGAATCTGCGCACCCGTATCTCCCATAAAAAGGCCGGGCAGCGAAGCGATGAGCGTGGGCGCCCAGGCGATCATAAGCACCAGGAAGGGCCCGGCAAAGGGATGGACCGAGAGCACGGCGTGAGCCACACGCCATATGCGGCCAAAGTGCGCCTCGGAAAACGGGATGCGCCGAGAGCTCAGCCAATCCAGACACTCAAAAGCCAGATAGAAGGCCACGATCGCCAGGAGCATCCAGCCAGCGCCGCCAATCCAGGCGCAGATGATGCGGGCCTTGTCGCCAAGAACAATCTCGGCCGAGTCGATGAGGTCGTAGCTGCGGCCGAACACCATGCAGATGGCGAAAAACAGCGACGGCAGAATAATCGATGGGCGCCAGGTGTCGCCACGGCCAAAGAACACGTAGCGAAACGGCAGCGTGAGCAGGCAGGCAAGCGCAAGCAGCATGACCGCGTCGGTATGGCCGGCAAACGAGAGGAGCACCTCGTAGCACACGTACAGCATGCCCGAGGCTTTGGGGTCAATCGCCAAGACTGCGTTGCTCGACACCGGGGCGGGATCGATGGAAAACGCCGTGGTCGCCAACAGCGCGAGCAGAAATGCGATGAGCGTCTGCTTGGCGGGGTAGCGCTTAAACCAGACGATGCGGGCCGCGTCGCGCGCAGCCGTTGTGGAGAGATCGGAATCCTTCACAGTCCGAAAGCCTTTCTAGAAACCTGCCAAAAAGGGACAGGTTTATTTTGGCAGGTTTTATCTGGGGAAACGTTACGGTTCTGTCATCATTGCCCAGCAAACCACCACAAAGGTGCCTGCCCCCTTTGTGGTGGTTAGGCGTCGAGATAGATGCGCTGGGGTTGGTTGCGGCGACGAGCAAAGATGATGAGCGCCAGGCCCGCGATTACGAGCGGCAGGCTCAACAGCTGACCCATGGTGATGACGCCACCAAGCAGATAGCCCAGCTGGGCATCGGGCACGCGCACGAACTCGACGAGGAAGCGGACGATGCCGTAACCCATCACAAACACGCCCATAAACGTGCCTTGGGGCAGTAGCGGCTTTTTGCGGCTGAGCACCTGCAGAATGCAAAAGAGCACGATGCCCTCAAGAAATGCCTCGTAGAGCTGGGAGGGGTGACGCGGCATATCGCCCGCAGTCCCGCCAAAGACCACGCCCCATGGCAGATCGGTCGGCTTGCCCCACAGCTCGCCGTTGACAAAGTTGGCGCAGCGTCCCAGGCACAGGGCCAGCGGAGCGCCAATGACGGCAAGATCGGCCAATGTCCATGCGTCGAGTTTATACATGCGGCACACGATGATGCCGCCGATAATGCCGCCCACCAAACCGCCATGGAAGCTCATGCCGCCCTCGTTGGTGGCAAAGATCTCGAGCGGATGCGCCCAGTAGTAGCCGTCGCCGTAAAAGATGACGTAGAACAGACGGGCGCCAATGATAAGGCCAAAGACCACGCCGACCACGACACTCGTCAGGTCGTCAATCGTGATGTTAAAGCCCCAGCGACGCTGCGTGCGGTACATGACGACCGCCGTGAGCAGGGCGCCGACCACATAGGCCAAGCCGTACCAGTAGATGGTGATGGGCCCCGCCGAAATGGCGACGGGATCAAGCATATGGTAGAAGTCGTTGAGCATGTCGACCCTCCTACTCCCTACATACAAATGCGGCCGCGGGCCTTGCGCTCGCAGCCGCATATTTGGGCGTAACGTCTATGCGGAGTATGCCGTCCGCAACTTTCGCATCTTAGAACGGCGCGTACTCGTCGTACAGGTCGTCGGTCTCGCCGGAGGCATTGACCTGCTCGACACGGGTAACGCCGGGCACATGCTCCTTCAGGATGCGCTCAATACCCATGGACAGGGTCAGCGAGCTCATGGGGCAGCCGGCGCAAGCGCCCTGCAGCTCCAGCTTGACGACGCCTTCGTCGTCAACGCCCACATACTCCATATCGCCGCCGTCGGCCTGCAGGTTGGGGCGAATCTCTTCAAGAACCTTCTTAAGCAGCTCTTCGTTAACAGCCACAGGGGCTCCTTTCTCACAATAACGCGGGCGCGCCCGCGGACAGGGGCTATGTTACTACAGCCATGTACCCGCTCACGAGCCATCCATGCGCGCGGACACGACTTTCACGAGCAGCCAATTTGGGACGGGGCTCTTTTAGCTGCGTTCGTCGTCAGATAGTGACAACGCATATTACTGCCGAGCCTGTCCCCCGGTACCAATCTGGACATCGACGATAACCTGGCGGTAGCTGATGCCGCAGGAGTCGAGAATGCGGCGGCTGATGCGGCCGTCGTCGGTGTCGGCGTACTTATTGTCCAGGTAGACAACCTCGCCCACACCCACCTGCGCCAAAATCTTGGCGCAGTCGTGGCACGGGAACAGCGTGACGTAGACCGTGGAACCCTCGAGGTCCTTGAGCGAGCCACGGTAGTTGAGCACGGCGTTGGCCTCGGCATGGACCACGTAGTTGTGCTTGTCCTGCAGCGGGTCGTCGCTCGTACCCCACGGGAAAAAGTCGTCGTTGAGCGCCGAGGGCGTACCGTTGTAGCCCACCGAAAGGATACGGTGGTTGGTGCTGGCGATGCACGCACCCACCTGCGTGTTGGGGTCCTTGCTGCGGCGCTGTGCGGCGATGGCCACGCTCATAAAGAACTCGTCCCAGCTAATGACGTCCAGGCGCTTGCCTGACGAAGTTTGATGAAGATCGTCCGACATGGCAGACACCTCCGTAATCGCAATAGTTTGACCCATTGTAGCAGGTGAAAGGTGGGGGCGTTTGTCCCACCGGCGCCCTCACTTTTACACGCGGCGGGGCTTTTGGTTGATGCGGTAGAGCTCGGCGAGTCCTCGCAACGTCAGCGTGTCGTCGACCGTCAGACTGTGACCGACCAACGACGCGAGCGCCTCGGCGTCGTCGCCGGTAATGACGATGGGCACGTCGCCTTCCCCCGCGGCCTTGGTCGCGCGCATCTCGGCGAGCACCATGTCGAGCATGCCGTCGATGCGGGCCACCTCGCCCAAGACCACGCCCGAGCGCATGGCCTCGCGCGTGTTGCGGCCGATCACATGCGTTGGCGCCGAAGGCTCAACCTGAGGCAGGCGCGCCGCAGCAGCCGAAAGCGAGCGGGCGCCAAGCGCCAGACCCGGCGCGATGACGCCGCCCACAAAGGTACCGTGCGCGTCGATGACCTCGATATTGGTCGTGGTACCCAAGTCGATTACGATGCAGGGAGAGCCGTAGACGGCACGGGCCGCCACGGCGTCGGCGATGCGGTCGGGGCCGATCTCGGCCGGATCGTCGTAGTGCACGGGCATGCCGGTCTTGAGACCCGGCCCCACGGTGAGCACGCGCCCCGTGCAGGTGCGGGAAAGCGCCACCTTCCACGGGCGCTCGAGCGCCGGCACCACGCAGCTCAGCACTGCGGCCGCGGGAACGAGTGCGCCCGGCATGCCCGCATCGGCGGCAAGCGCGGCCATGACTTGAGCGAGACGCATACGCACTTCATCGGCCGTAATACGGGCCGGCGTCGTGATCTCGCACGTCGCAAGCGGGCATTCCTGCGCCGCGGCCGAATCCTCGGCAAACAGACCAAAGCGAATGAACGTGTTACCCACGTCGACCGTCAATATATATGCGCACCCATTAAGCATCGTCGGCGCTCCTTTCGTCTGCCCAGCAGTATATCGCCTACCTAAACCAGTCATCCCAAAATGACTAGCTTGCGGTTATACTGGTGCGCGGTCGTGCGCGAGCTCACGCGGCGGCCCTTGGTAACCCGACTTCCCGCGCCGTATCCGTAGCGGCGCTTGCGGGGGAAGCGGATATACGCAAAGGAGTTCTATATGAGCAATCCCTCGAACCGCACCTCGATGCGCGGTCAACTCACGCTGCGCGGCGTCGTCATCGGCGTCCTTGGCTGCGTGATCATCACGGCAAGCTCGGCCTACACCGCCCTCAAGATGGGCGCACTCCCCTGGCCGATCGTCTTCGCTGCCGTCATCTCGCTGTTCTTCCTTAAGCTCATGGGCAACGCCAGCCTCAACGAGGCCAACGTCACCCACACCATCATGTCCGCAGGCGCCATGGTCGCCGGCGGCCTGGCGTTTACCATCCCGGGCGCCTGGATGCTGGGCTATGCCGACCAGATCAGCTGGCTCGACATGTTTATCGTGGCACTCGCCGGCACCATCCTGGGCCTGCTGGCCACGGCGCTCATCCACCGTCACTTTATCGTGGACGCTGCGCTTGAGTTCCCCACCGGCAACGCCGCAGCTCAGACCTTGCGCGCGACCGAGGCTGGCGGCAAAACCGGCAAGCAGCTCTTTGGTTCCATGGCCATCGCCGGCATCTATAGCGTGCTGCGCGACGCCCTGGGCGTGGTGCCCAGCATGCTGTGCACGCTCAATATCCCCGGCGTGACCTTTGGCATCTACAACTCGCCCATGCTGCTCTCCGTCGGCTTCCTCGTGGGCTTCGCCCCGGTCGCTTTCTGGTTTGCCGGCGCCCTGCTGGGCAACTTTGGCATCATCGTTGGCGGCACCGCTGCCGGTCTGTTTGACGTCATGACCGCACAGGGCATCGTCAAGTCCCTGGGCATGGGCCTCATGATGGGCTTTGGCGTCGCCGTCGTCCTCAAGGACATCCTGCCGCAGGTCGCCGGTATCGTCCGCGGTCTTGCCGCCGACAGCTCCACCGACACCGACGAGCAGTCGCTCATCTCGGGCTCCCTTAAGCTCGACGCCGGCATCATCGGCCTGGGCGCTGCCGCCATCGCCGTGATCATCGCCATCGTGCTTGACCTTGGTCCCGTTCCGGCCGTCATCGTGACGCTGTTCACCTTTGTCACCACCATCATGAGCGCGCAGAGCTGCGGCCAGACGGGCATCGACCCCATGGAGATCTTTGGCCTCATCGTCATGCTCATCGTGGCCGCCTTCGCTCAGATCGCTCAGGTCAAGCTGTTCTTTATCGCCGGCATCGTAGCCGTGGCGTGCGGCCTTGCGGGCGACGTCATGAACGACTTTAAGGCCGGCGCCGTGCTGGGCACCAACCCGCGTGCGCAGTGGATCGGCCAAGCTATTGGCGGCATCGTGGGCGCCCTGGTCGCCGCAGCCGTCATGGTCGCGCTCGTCACCGCCTATGGCCCGGACGCCTTTGGCCCCGACAAGAGCTTTGTTGCCGCGCAGGCAAGCGTCGTCGCCACCATGGTCTCGGGCATCCCGAGCGTGCCGTGGTTCGTTGGCGGCTTTATCGCCGGCATCGTCATGTACTGGCTCGGCATTCCAGCCATGATGATCGGCCTGGGCGTGTACCTGCCGTTCTACATGTCACTCACGGCATTCCTGGGCTCCTGCGTTAAGCTCGCCTACGACAAGTGGTCCGCCCACCGCGACGCCACCGCTGGTCTTTCCGACGAGGAGAGGGCTGCCAAGGACGCCGCCTTCCAGGAACAGGGTCTGGTCGTTGCCAGCGGCCTGCTCGGCGGCGAGTCCATCGTCGGCGTTATCCTGGCGTTTGTCTCCGTGGGCCTGAGCCTGCTGGGGTAGGCCGAACAACAACGCACCAGCGCAGAGCGCGGAGTCGGAATCAAACCGGCCCCGCGCTTTTTTGTCTATTTGACTCTTATGATCCTCACGGCGTTTTAGCCATGTCGATTGGCCTGACTTCCAGGTCAACAAACCTTGTCTGACACCTCGCCTAACGCGGTGTAGAGTAAAGACGACAGACGCAAGAAGCGGCTCAGAAGCTAAACGAGGTAAGCATGGAACTCGACAAACAACAGATCAAGCGGCTGCGCGAGCGTCATCATCGTCGTCACGGTATACGCCCTGCACACAGCGAGGCCATGGAGAATGCCACCCGTTTCCTTAAGCAGGCGTTCAACATTCGCGAGGGACGCGCGCCCTATCACGTGATTCGCAAGCGCTTTGTAAACGGGGCGCGCCTGACTGGCTCGCACTTATGCATCCTGATCATTGCCATGTTGATCGCGAGCATCGGCCTCGATATCGACTCGGATATCGCCATTGTAGGTGCCATGCTCATCTGCCCGCTCATGGGCTCGGTCCTTGCCATGGCATATGGCATCGCCACGCTCGACCGCGAGATTACCGTCGAGGCCATTGCCGGTCTCGCGTTGCAGATGGCCTTCTGCCTGATCACGTCCACGCTGTACTTTAAGCTCTCACCGCTCGGCACCACCACGGCCGCTATCATCGACAACTCGACACCCACCGTCTGGGATCTTGCCGTCGCGCTCGCGGGTGGCTTTGCCGGAGGCCTGGGCAACTCGCGCGACCAGGAGCCCGCGACGCTTATCGCGGGCGTGGCCGTGGCAACCGCGCTCATGCCGCCCCTGTGCGCGGCGGGTTACGGCATCGCCATCGCGAGCGGGTCGCTGTTTCTCTCGGCGCTCTACGAATTTGGCATCAACGTTGTCTTTATCGCGCTGGCGGCCGAAGCCGTATTGCTTCTTCTACGTGTACCGCTCAAGCGTGACCTCAACGGCGACGGCATTGTGACCGCTGAGGAAAATGCCGAGGTCGACGAGCTATCGCGCAAGGTGCGCCGCCGCATCATCGTGGGCACGGTGATCTTTGCCATCCCCTGCATCGTTATGACCGCGGGATCCATTGGCTCGGCGCAGGCCGGCGTGCAGGACGGCTATGGCGTCACCGAAACCACGCGCGAGCTTGCCGCGGTGCTGCCGGGCTTTAAGGATTACACCGTTGCCGTCGAGACCTCGGCCACCGAAGGCGAGGAGGAGGGCATCGTCGAGCGCGAGGTTGTCGCCCATGTGACGACAAGCGAGACACTTGGGGCGCACGACCGTCGTGTTGCCCGCAAGCTCATCGACCTCAATGTGCCCGAACTCGATCGCGTGGAGTATGACGTAAAGTGATGCAGAGCGTGGGATAGATGCGCACACGGGCGCAAGCGGCGATGAAGTGCAAACGCGACACGGACGCAAGCAAAAACGGGGCGCAGGCACAACGCCCACGCCCCGCTCGCTGTCTTGTTGCCACAAATCAACTGTCCGTATCGACATCGCCAGACTCCACTGTAAACGCCGGACCGGTACTCACCAGATAAAAACGGGTCACCTTGGTATCTCTAAATAGATAGAGCTGCCCGCTATCGCGTCGGCGCGAAATATACGCCACGTGGACCCTGCCATATATTTCGCCGTTTTCATTCTTTAATACCAGAATATTGGGATCGTCCATACGCTCGAACTGCCCATCAACGCAGCCGCCGCCCTTGCCGACCAGTTGCCATCGATGGTTATCCTCTTCAAGAAAGGCCAGGGTTTCCAAACCTGCTTTGTCATCCCGATAGTAACCATCAATGGCGAAGCCTTCGGAAGCGCATTCCTGCATGTAGGACGTTTCTCGGTTTGCGGCAAACAGGCCCGCAGCGCCACAGAGCACTGCCAGACAAACCACTGCAAGGGTTATCGAAATAGCACGGCGACCCATGTTAGCCCAACCGATAGTTATTTAACGGAGCGCGAAACATACCTGGAACCTCCGATATCAGGGGGAACGTCGCGGGCAGGCCAGCGACATCTATATGCTTTTTTATCAAACCATATGGCTGCCACTCGTTGGAGATAGGTTCCATAAACGGACAGTGATATTCGACGAACGGCCACATTTATCAATTAACCCAGAGTTATGGAGGCGTTTTTCATATTGCGAGACCGCGGTTTTCGGAAGTGCGGTGAAAAACTGAGTTCTGCCGACCAGACCGACTTTTTTAGCAATAAAACCGCAGGTCACAAGAGTGTAAAAGAGCAGTGTGCTCGGAGGTTCGGAGTTTTTCCCCGCACTTCCGAAATCCGAGTCCACGAAAGGCGTCGGCAAGGCCATTTACGCAACATATATCCAGTAAAAACGGGTGGTAGCCGGTATGACTGCCACCCGTTTGTCTCATACCAGCCTAAAGCAGGCATGTTACTTCTTAATGCCGCGTCCCAGACGCTCGGCGACCGACGCCACGGCGTCCTCGCTAGCCAAATCACAGGCAGGCGAAGGGCTGCGTGCAGATGATGTTGGGCGCGCCGTGGTCGATCAGGTCAAGCATCTCGGCCGTGAGCAGCCAGCCCTCGCCCATGTTGTTACACACCGAAAGCACCGTACGGGCCTTGTCGGCCATGGTGCCAACACCTGAAGATTTTGTCCGTAACTCAAAGAGCTAGAATATTGATAAACTCCAAACACATCATGGCTAAAAGAGACGGGCACACTGTCCCTGTTTTTCGCACAAGCAGCGCAAAAATAAGGCCCAGGCAAAGATAGCCCCCCATCATTGCAATGATGTAATTTGTGGGTGCCCCGATTAGACACTGTTGGGTCACGAGAAGCAATGCCCATAGCATCGACTGTATAACTGCCCTTATGTAAAACGGCCGAACAAGTCCGGCGATTGTGTATTCAAATAAAAATACATACCTAAATAGCAGCTCATCCAAAACTGAAACCGAGCAGAGCAACACCCATCTGGTTATTGATTTTCCACTCATATTGAGTATAGCGGCCATAAGAATAAATACGATGCAAATGAGCTGCCATCCCAAAAGAATCCCACCCCGCTTGGGTTTATCCCAGGAAACAGCACCCCGAGTTGCAAAAAGATAGACTACCAACGCACAAAAGAGCGCCCCTATAGAGCACAGCCAAGCGGAGGATCCTTTTGTAATAATCCAAATAGCCCACGGCACGCTAGCAACCATCGTGCCCAGTAGATAGCGTGTCCCCAGGCGCATTTTTTCAGTCGCTTTTCCCAAGCTCTACCACCTCATCACTAGCGGCTATTAGGTCCATATCGTGTGTAATTGCAATGACAATCTTGTGCTTTCGCATTTCCTTCATAGCTTTTATCAGAGCTTCTTTATGAGCAATATCGAGTGATGCTGTTGGCTCATCGAATAAATAGACGTCTGCCTTCTTTTCTAAGACCCGCCTAATTTCCAGTTGCTCCAGTTCCCCGGGAGACATTCCTCCGCACCTCTTCCTTTCGATAGAAGGAAAGTTTCTATCGCAAAGAAAATCCTTTACTGATATCGGAGTTTGTTCAGCAAACGAAACTAGCTTCTGTCTAAGGAGCTCACAGTTGATTTCTTCTTGGGCCTTACCGTTGTAGGAAATAGTCCCAACGTAATCCGAATTGAAACAACCCATCAATAAGTACGCAAGGGTCGTTTTGCCCGAGCCATTAATCCCTACAAGAGCATAGAGCTTTCCTTTTTCAAACCTGATATTCAAGTTGCTGTAGAGACACTTTCCATTTAATGTAAAGCCGAAATTACGCAGTTCGATGTAATCGATCTCCATGAGCTCCTCTCCAGCAGCAGCCAAAGACATTTTAGAGGCATTTAGACGAGATATCGATGAGAAGCAGTCTTGTACGCTACTACCTATACCGTAGATTGACCTCACGGCAGATAGCATTAAAGCCATGTAGCTCGAAACGGCAACAAGTTGGCCTACACTCATGCTTCCATGCATTACATAGAAAGCCGAAATCAAAAGAATGGTGACCTGGGACGCAGCCGCAGCAAAGGAATCCGTTGCCTGAAATCTCGAAACGACACTTTGATAGGCAACTCCGGCGTGCAGCAAAGACGAAAAAAAGCTATCTATGGATTTCAATGCTCTTTCGAATAGCACATTAACATACAAAAATCTCTGATGCGCAAGTACGGACTCCACTTTTCCGAAATACAGGGACTGCTCCTCTTTAAAGGTCAGACCTGAAACAAAAAGCGGTTTTTTAAATAAAGCATATGCAATTGCATACAAGATGCAAAATGTCACGGAAACCCAAAAGAGCGCTACAGAGCATCTATAGAGAAAAATAAAACTGATACCTAGCTGGACAACCGCAAGAAGTACCGTCTGGAGCATTGACAATCCGAAGGAAGCCACAGTATTGGCATCTGAACAAATTTGTTGAGTTTTTTCAGCAGACTCCTGCTCAAAATATAACTCAAAAGGCATCCGAACGAGCTCGTCGATTTTACTTCGAACAATCGAGAATGCAGCCACGGTCGTTATCCGCATTGAAAGAAGGGTGCTTAAATAACTGACAACAATATCGATTAGTGCCGCAAAACCAATTTGAGCACTGCCAATCATGATAGTATCGTAAGATGTTCTTTTAGATATATTGTCAACCAGAGCGCTCGTAAGCAGCGGGGATACAGAAGTCATCATTCCAGATATTATTAAGCACAGTGTAAAGGCTATAACCATAAGCAATTGGGAAGAAAAACCAAGTCTGAAATATGGCAGATAATCGAAGAGCTTCGTTGAGCCTGTATCACTTCTTATGTTTGAGATCATAGGCCGCTCTCATTACTTTTATACAGTTCTTTCTTGCGGATACACAGCTTGTCTTATTTTCATACAGCCTGGTGAAGGGACAGCCACCCATGCACATAGGAAGAAGCGAGCAGTTAAGACATTCTGAATCTGAACAAAAGTCGTAAGCATTCCATTTGGAAACTTCGAATGCGTTACTCGCTACGCTTTCAAAGATGCTGCCATAACTTCTGTCGGAATATCCTATTTCATTCCAGCATTTATATAAGGAACCGTCTGGTCCAATAACTTCTGAATATTTATTGACGGCTCCGCATATGGTCGGATTAAAGCCTGGAAGATACGGATCCATGTACCCCGTCATTTTGTAGCGAGATAAACAGGATGCTTCAATCGAAGCAAATTCGTCCTCTGAATAGCACGGAGAGTTAGCGCATGCCCCATTTATATCATCTACTGCCGCTAAATACAGTTTTACTCTATTACGAAGACCTTTTTGATCAAGCGAATCAATCAAGCGATCAATCTGATCACCGTTCGTCGGATCAACATTAACTCTTAAGATGACATCGAGGTACGCACTAGCTCTTTTTACGTTATCGATAATACGGTTGAACGTATCGCCGCCAGAAGGAAGACATCTTCGTCGATTGTGTATTTCAGGCGGACCATCGACAGTCACCTGAACGTGCGTGACCCCATTTTTTGCAAGCAACTCCGCCGTTTTCTCATCTAAGAAATAACCATTGGTCACCATACTGGCGTTAAATAAGATTTCATCACTTCGGATTCCGCGCGTAATCTTCTCCACCGTCTCAATCGCCAATAAAGGCTCGCCGCCATACCAGGCAACCTGCAAACTATCTGCCTGATTGTCTAAAGCCATGCCATTGATATGCTTTATTACCTGATCGACGCACTGGTCGCTCATTGAACCATAACGCTTGCCGTCCTCATAACAATACGGACACCTGAAATTACAATTCAATGTCGGAGCTATCGTAAATGAAAGTGATTTTGATTGCATGCGACAGGCCGATGATATCTCTTTTAAATGTTCGATTTCGTCAAGTCCGTCGGAAACCAACAACCCCGCGTCCATCAAATTGTCGACAATTTCCGAAGGGCCATTAGCCCCATTCGCAAATAGCGCCTTCTCATATTCCGCATCCAACGCAACGATTGCGCCGGAGTAAGAGTTATATACCAGCGTAGGTTGATTACCTTTATCGATTACATTAAAGCGAGACTGTTTCATTTCTACTCCGTTGCATATTTCAATATTTCAACCTGCCATTAGGAGTAATTCCAGCCACAAAATTTGGTAATGCAGATCCTCAGGCCGCACGGTCCTCCACCTGAATAACTCCAACAAATATGCGCTGCACAGGCCACACACGTAGAAATATCTCGAGATGAAGCAGGCATCTGAGTATTCACTGGCTTTTGAATATATTCCATCGAAGCTCCTAGCTAACGTGTATACCGCAATTTTGAAATGTGCGGCAATTCCTGCCCGCGTACACGGCACACATCCCCCAGGGATTACAGCGCCCCTGACATTTTGCGCCCTGACAAGGACACCAACTTGATAGCAAAGCAATATCGTTAGGTGTTTGAGTTGGCTGTATCCAATCCATAATGGCTCCTTTCTCGTTCTAGGCCTAGTTATACTTTGGTCAAAAAGTCAAAAGCTGTTTGATAACTTTTTGTACTAGAAGAAACAATTTGTTTGTCTTGTTTAACATTTTTTAATTTACACTTAGCCTGATTAAAAATTCAACCTAAGGAAATTCTGGTGAATGTTATTCAGCTGCAGTATTTCATAAAGGTATTTGATTATCAGAATTACTCGGATGCAGCAACTATATTAAGCGTTTCGCCGCAAGCTGTTTCAAAAGGCATTCGAGCATTGGAATCTGAACTTGGTCTGAAGCTGTTCGAAAAAAGGGGCGGTATTTTAAATCTAACGAACTATGGAGAGAAAATCCTTCCTATAGCATTAGATGCATTAGCTTCAATTGAGGCAATTCAAGCGTATGCGCAAGTCACGCGTGAAAAGATAAAAATAAACCAGACACGTTTGACACGCGTTGCAGTCGGACAACCACCAATACTCGCAAGCTGGTTCAATCAGCCTACATTGAACAGGCTCTCGAAAAAGTACAACGGTGGTAATTTTACTGTTTCCAGATACGACGACGGCGGAACGTGCTTATCCCTTCTACTTGACGGACAAATCGACATTGCGATTGTCGCTGGGCAAGTAGACACCAATCTATTTGAATCACATTTTTTATTGAATGCCGAAGTCAACCTCCTCGTTGAAAGCAATCACCCATTAGCTAGTCACGCAACAGCGAATCTAAACGCGGTGGCTCAATATCCAATTGCAAACACCTGTGACATTCGATATTGTCGAAAAAGAATAGACTCAGTATTTAACCATCTGGGCCTTTTCCCCTGCTACGAGAGCATTAACTTAGCAGACCAGCATAATTTGTCCGATTTTCTCATTCGTAAGCATGGGGTTATTCTGACCATAGCCTCGCAAACGTCTCAAATCAGGATAGGCTATCCAGCAAAAATCGTTTGCCTAGGCAAACAAGATAGCTTATCAATCCCTTTTTACTGCGCTTCAAATTCAAACGATGTCCAAGCGCAAACTCATCACGCGATTAGCTGCATTCAACTTGAGGCACGCCAGCTATCCCGATGTTTAAAAAGCGCTGAAGAAGGAGGCCTTTCCGGCTGAACATGACGGGCGTACTAACTCTATGCAAAACAGCATCGCATTCCGCCAGAACGGAAGTGTGGGCCGGCCCCGAGTTTTTTTGTAGTATTCCGAGAGAAAACAACAAAGGGCCGGCAGACTCTTGGCAAATCAGTGACCCACTCACCACCCAAAAACTGTGCCCCACTTCCGAAATAAAAGGCTCAGCCCACCTTCTCAGCAGGCCGAGCTGAGCACCGACCGCACCATTCATTGTCCGCACCGCCCCAGACCCAGCCAGAAAAAGATGGCGCGGCGACAGCCAGATGACCGTCTCCGCGCCTCACACACTATTTTGACGACCCGCTACTTCATGCCGCGTCCCAGACGCTTGGCGACCGATGCAACGGCCTCCTCGCTGGCCGGCCCGCAGCTCACGCAGCCATCGTGGGCACGCATCTGGCCGGTGACCTCGTCCATCGCGAGCGGCGCCACCTTCTCGAGCTTAAAGCCCTTGCCGGCGCGCATGTTTTCCTTGGCCACGCTGATCATGAGCTTAATGCGGTTGAGCTGGTTGACCTCGGACGCGCCGGGGTCGTAGTCCACCGCGACGATGTTGCTCTCGGGGTGCTGGCGGCGCAGCTCCTTGATCACGGCCTTGCCCACCACGTGGTTGGGCAGGCACGCGAAGGGCTGCGTGCAGATGATGTTGGGCGCGCCGTGATCAATCAGGTCGAGCATCTCGGCCGTGAGCAACCAGCCCTCGCCCATGTTGTTGCACACCGAAAGCACCGTGCGGGCCTTGTCCGCCATGGTGCCGATGCGCTCGGGTACCTCAAAGCGCTCGGACTTTTCGAGCAGCTCCTCCACCGGCGTACGCATCCAATCCACGAGCTTAATAAGCGCTTGCATGCCCGCGCGCGTCGTGGCAGAACTTCCCAGCTCGTCTTTCTGCAGCTCGGCGTTGCTCATGGAGTACAGGAAGAAGTCGAGCAGGCCCGGCACCACGGCCTCGCAGCCCTCGCGCTCGATAACGTCGACCACGTGGTTGTTGGCCGTGGGATGGAACTTGACCAAGATCTCGCCGACCACGCCCACACGTGGCTTGGTGCCCTCGCCCACGAGCGGCATGGTGTCGAACGCGCGGATGGCCTCGCGGCACAGCTTGGTGTAGTTGTGACGGTTAAACTTGGGCGCCAGCTTGCGGGCACGCGCCATGTATTGCTCGTAGAGCGCGTTGGCGGCACCGTGCGTGGCCTCGTACGGGCGGCAGCGGTAGAGCATCTGCATCATCACGTCACCAAAGAGCACCGCGTAGACTGCCTGCTTAAGCAGCGCCGGCGTAATCTTAAAGCCGGGGTTGTCCTCGCCGAGCGCCACAGCCGAAAGCGAGATCACCGGAATCTCGGGGTGGCCGCTCTCGCGCAGGGCCTTGCGAATGAGCGCGATGTAGTTGGTAGCACGGCAGCCGCCGCCGGTCTGACTGATGACCACAGCCGTCTTGGACAGGTCGTACCGACCGCTCTCGATGGCCTCCATAATCTGACCCGTTACCAGAATCGACGGGTAGCAAATGTCATTGTTCACATAGCGCAGACCGGCCTCGACGGCATCGTGATCGGTCGAGGGCAGCAGCTCCAAGTTGTAGCCGGCACCGCGGAACACCTCTTTGACCAGGTCAAAGTGGATCGGCGCCATCTGCGGGCACAGGATGGTATAGCCCTCGTCGCGCATCTGTTCGGTAAAGGGCACCTTGGGCCATGCGGTCGAAGCACTCTCGCGCTGAGCCTCGAACGTGTACTTGCGGCTCGCGAATGCGGGAGCATCCATGGAGGGTGCCACCGGCGCGGCGTCGCCCTGCTCGTAGGCCTCGCCCGCTGCCGTAGCCTCGGCCAAGCGCTCGGCCTCCTGGTCCTTGAGCGCCGCCATGAGCGAGCGGATGCGGATGCGCGCAGCGCCCAGGTTGGACACCTCGTCGATCTTGAGCACGGTGTAGATCTTGCCGCTGGCTTCCAGAATCTCCTGCACCTGGTCGGTGGTCAGGGCGTCCAAGCCGCAGCCGAAGGAGTTGAGCTGAATCAGGTCCAAATCGTTGCGCATCGTCACAAAACGGGCGACGGCGTACAGGCGGCTGTGGTACATCCACTGATCGACGACGCGAATCGGACGCTCGGGCTTTACCAGATGCGCGAGCGAATCCTCGGTAAAGACCGCAAAGCCAAAGCTCGAGATAAGCTCGGGCAGGGCATGGTTGATCTCGGGGTCGTTATGGTAGGGACGACCGGCGAGCACGATGCCATGACCACCGTGGTCCTCGACCCACTTAAGAGCCTCCTCGCCCATGGTCTGGATGTCCTCGTGGAAACGCGCATCGGCCTCAAAGGCAGCGTTGACGGCGGCATCGACCTCGGAGCGCGTGATCTTGGGTCCACGCACGCGACCACGACCAGCCTCGGCATCGGCCACGCGGTCGACGGCGAGCACCTGATACAGACGGCGCTTGAGCTCGGTCTTGTCGTGATAGGGCACAAACGGGTACAGGAACTCGATGTTCTGCTCGCGGATCTCATCAATGTTGAGCGCCAGCGCCGTGGGGTAGCTCATGATGATGGGGCAGTTGTAGCAGTTACCGGCCGTCGGATCCTCTTTGCGCTCCCAGCGCACGCACGGCATCCAGATGAAGTCGACGTCACGGTCGATAAGGTTCATCACGTGGCCGTGGCTCATCTTTGCCGGATAGCACACGCTCTCGGACGGCATGGACTCGATACCCGCCTGGTAGGTCTTTTTGCTCGACTGGTCGGACAGTTGCACGCTAAAGCCCAGACGCGTAAAGAACGCGTGCCAGAAGGGGTAGTTCTCGTACATGTTGAGGGCGCGGGGGATGCCGACGGTGCCGCGCGGGGCCTCGTCGGGGCTCAGCACCTCGCGGTTAAACAGCAGCTCGTTTTTCTTTTTGAAGAGGTTGGGGGCCTCGGTCTTTTGCTTTTTGTGGCCGGCGCCCTTCTCGCAGCGGTTGCCGGTAATGAAGCGCCTGCCGCCGCCAAAATCGTTGACGGTAAGCTGGCAGTTGTTGGAGCAACGTCCGCAGCGGACGTGCTTTTGCGTCACGGTGAGGTGCGCGATGTCCTCGGCCGAAAGAATGGTCGAGGTGCCGTCGGCGCCGGCGCGGTCGCGGGCGAGCAGGGCCGCACCGTAAGCGCCCATACAGCCGGCGATGTCGGGGCGCACGGCATGAACGCCAGTGAGCTGCTCAAACGCGCGCAGCGTGGCGTCGGACATAAAGGTGCCACCCTGGACGATCACTTGGCTGCCAATCTCCTTGGGGTCGCGCAGCTTAATGACCTTGAACAGGGCATTCTTGATGACGGAATAGGACAAGCCGGCCGCGATGTCGCCCACTGTGGCGCCTTCCTTTTGCGCCTGCTTGACGCGCGAGTTCATAAAGACCGTGCAGCGGCTGCCCAGGTCGACGGGGGCCTTGGCATGAATGGCGGCATCGGCAAACGCGCGCACGTCCATGTTCATAGACACGGCGAAACTCTCGATAAAGCTGCCGCAGCCCGACGAGCAGGCCTCGTTGAGCATGATGTGCTCGATGACGCCGTCCTTCACACGCAGGCACTTCATGTCCTGGCCGCCAATGTCCAGGATGAACTCGACGCCGGGCAGGAAAGCCTTGGCGCCGCGCAGGTGCGCGACGGTCTCGATCTCGCCGGAATCGGCCTTGAGGGCCTCGATGAGCAGCGCCTCGCCGTAGCCCGTGGTGGTCACGTGGCCGATGGTACAGCCCGCAGGGATGTGGTTGTAGAAATCGGCCATGATGACCTTGGCCGTGCCCAGGATGTCGCCGTTGTTGTTGCCGTACCAGGTGTGCAGCAGCTGGCCGTCCTCGCCCACGAGCGCGGCCTTCATGGTGGTGGAACCGGCGTCGATGCCGATGAACACACGGCCGGTGTAGCCTTCGAGCTTGCCCTTGGGGACGACCTCCTGGTCGTGGCGATTCTTGAACTCGGCAAAGTCCTCGTCGGTGGCAAAGAGCGGATCCAAGCGCTCGACCTCGGCACCCTGCGTGTCGCCCAAGCCGTCGATAGCCTTGATGAGCTGCGGGAACGTGCTAAGCTTGTTGGACTCGTGCGCCATGGCGGCGCCGCTCGCCACAAACAGGTGGGCGTTTTGGGGCACAATGCGGTGCTCCTCGTCCAGGTTGAGCGTGAGGTAGAAGCGGTGGCGCAACTCGGAGAGATACTGCAGCGGGCCGCCCAGGAAGGCGACGTTACCGCGAATGGGACGGCCGCACGCCAGGCCCGAGATGGTCTGGGTCACGACGGCCTGGAAGATGGAAGCGGCGACGTCCTCGGGGCGGGCACCCTCGTTGAGGAGCGGCTGCACGTCGGTCTTGGCAAAGACGCCGCAACGGCTGGCGATGGGATAGATGGTGGTGGCGTTGGCCGCGAGCTCGTTGAGGCCGCTCGCGTCGGTGTGCAGCAGAGTGGCCATCTGATCGATGAACGCGCCCGTGCCGCCGGCGCAGGTGCCGTTCATGCGCTGCTCGATGCCGTTGTCAAAGTAGATGATCTTGGCGTCCTCACCGCCCAGCTCGATGGCGACATCGGTGGCCGGGATAAGGGTCTCGACGGCGCGTTTGCTGGCGATGACCTCCTGGACAAACTCCAAGTCGAGCCACTGGGACAGCAGCAGACCGCCCGAGCCGGTGATGGCGCAGGTCATCTGGGCCGTCGGCAGCACAGTCGCGGCGCCCTCGAACAGATCGCGGGCGCAGGCACGGACGTCGGTGTGGTGGCGCTGGTACTTGGCGTAGACGATCTGGTTGTCATCGTTGAGCACGGCAAGCTTGACGGTGGTGGAGCCCACGTCGATGCCCAGGTGCAGGTTGCCGCGGGCGGCCTCGGGGTTGAAAATCGCGCCTTCGGGGGCGTGGGCGGCGGCCACGGGCTCAGCGGCGGTGGCGAGCTCGCTAGCGATGGACGTCTCCCCTGCCGCGTTCTTGGCATCGGCAACTGCCTCGGCAACTTTCTCGGCAGCCGCGGTCGCGGCCTTCTGCGCGGCGTCCACCACGGCGGGCGCGGCCTCGCGTGCGGCAGCGACCATACGATCCTTGATGCCCTCGACGAGTTTGCTCATTGTCTCTCCTCTTAGTTGTTGGACTCGACGGTTGCGGCGGTGTCGGCCGCGTCCTCGAGCTGCAAGTTCAATAGCTTCATGCCGTATTCCGGCACGTTGATATCGATGGGTTGGCCATACAGGTCACCAGGACGAACAAAAGCGAGCACCGTCATAATGCGCGCCATGGCCTCGGGCGATTCGGTGAGCCCACGCTCAAACCAGCGCTGAATCATGCCAACCTCGGCGCTCACGACGTAGGTGACGTAGTAGTCAAAGAACGTGCCCAGCGCCAGGCCCAAAATGCCCGTCTGCGCACGCGGCACCACAGCCTCACGCGCGGTGTCGATGATCCTTTTAATGAAGGCTTGGTCGCCGCCCGGACCCAGCAGCGCACCGATTAAGTCGCGGTTGGCCGCAAGATAACGCAGCAGCTCAACCGAACCGGACGCCGGCTCGAGCTCGTCGATATTGTGATAGAGATCGGGCAGCTGAGCTGCGGTGATGAGCTCAATGCGCTCACGGATCTCGGCCAGCAAGCCGTCCTCGATTTGATTGATAAAGTCGGGGATATCGCGGTAGTGCGAATAGAACGTGCGGCGCGTAAGGCCAGCGCGCTCGGTGAGCGACGCGACATTAATGCGCGAAAGGTCGCCGCTTTCGGCAAGCTCGCTGGCAAGTGCCTGGCGAAGGGCACGCTGCGAGCGAAGGGACCGGCGATCGCATTTCTCGAGCTGGGACAAGCGTCCTCCTTGTTACTCAGCCTGTGCGCTATTGCACAGTGCGAGTATTATTGCACACCGTGTGTACCAACACGTAAAGGCAATATTTGGAATGTGACGAGGGGGCAGTCCCTTTGTCACATTATTCGATGACGGTGCGGGAGTTTTGCTTGCGCATGGTGGCGAGCATGTGTTTGGGGACGGCATGGACCATGCAGCTGCCGATGGTCACGCTCGCGGCGGCCTTAGCTGCATCGCTTGCGTTTTTGGTCGCGTAGCTGTGGCGGAAGCGTTTGAGCATGGCGATATCGTTGCCGCCGTCGCCGTAGACCGCGACCTCGTCCTCGGCAATACCGTAGTAGCCCGCCAGCCATGCCACGCTCTCGCCCTTGTTGCACGCCACGTCCGTAATTTCGAACATCACCGGATCGAACGGCGCGTTGACCACGCGGTCCGAGCGCTCGGCCAGATACGCCTTAAGGTCGCGCTCCAGCTCGGGCGAGGTCACGCGACAGTTGATCTTGCACACATCGTGGCGCAGGATGTCACCGATCGACTGGTCGAAGTACTGTTCCTCGTGGTACCCGCCACGCGCACGCATGCCGCGCATCACGATGCGCTTGATGGGGCTGTCCTTTTTAAAGCCTGCCTGATGCATCTCGAACGATCCACTCGAAAACATGCCATCGGGCGTGGAGCAGTCAAAGCAAATGTCCGGGAACGCCTTGAGCAGCTCCTCGGTAACCTGCGGGTCGATGGTCCAGGTCTTGAGCACCTCGCCATGGCTGTCGCGCACGATGGACCCATTGGAGCAGCAGGCGTCAAGCGCCAGGCCCGTAAAGCCATGCTCGCCGATCGGCAACGTCGAGCGTCCAGTCGCGGGAACCACATGCAGGCCAGCCTCAGTCAGCTCGCGAATGGCGCGGCGGATAGTCCTATCTGCCTCGTGCAGGGCGTTAAGCAGCGTTCCGTCTAAGTCACTCGCGAACATCTTGATCATGGGCATGCCTCTCCTTCGTCTGCACGATATTGTAGACGAAAGAGAGGCATGCCCAAACAATGCCGTCCCGGCGCGGCGGGCCACCGCCTCCGCAAATTCACGGTGCCCCAGCGCGTCAAGACAATCGCCGCAAGCGATTTTTCAGACGATAAAACAGCACCGTCGTCAACGTCAGCACCGCCAACATGGCTGCGAATACAATCGCTGGTGTCCATCGATCATATGCAACCCCGTACGTCAATTGGCCGATAGGTGTTGCGCAGGAAAGGACCATGTAAACGACCGAAAGCACTTTTCCGCAGAGCTCAGTCGGCGCTACCCGCTGAACAAACGCGATGATTTCAACCGACGTAATGCTCGCCCACACCATGACCCATGCCGAACCAACCGCAAACACGGTGAACACGCATACATCTACGCCGAACAGCAGCGTAACAATAATCGGCGCGACTCCAAAACAGATCATCGCAACATATCGACATATGCCATTGAAAGAAAAACGATGCGGCCAAATGCCGACCAAGCCACTGCCGGTAAGACCACCCAGGCCCAGAGCAACCTCAACTATCCCAACGCAGGACGATTGCATGCCGAGATGCTTTGTAACAATAATGGGAGCGCCAATCGTTAGCCCAACCAACGCAAGGTTCAAAACTGCCGCAAGCAAAATCACAGCGACCAATGATGCATTTTGCAACAGATACCGAATCGACTCCCGAAAATCGTTTCGGCATGTCGTACGAGTCGCGCCGTCTCCCATCGTTTCAGATGAGGCATTTTGCTTGAGTACGCCACCAAACAACAGAGCTGAAATCGCAAACGTTACCGACGCGATTGTGCAAAGAGCATCGATGCCAAAGCACCCATAGACTGCCGTCCCGACCACAGGACCCAAGATATTGCTCACCATGGTCACCTGCGAAACCAATGCAGTGGCCCGCTCAACCTTCTTTTCACCCGCCATGCGCACCGTCTCAATTTGGAGTATTGGCTTTAGCAGCGATTGAGCGCCATATTGAACACAAAGTATCGCTACTACGACGACCGCAAGAGGCAATGAGTGCTTCATGGGGATAGACAGCAGTGATGCAGTCATCAGAGCAATGCCGAGGGCCACGAGGGCCTCGCGATGTCTTCCCCTATCCGCCAAGATTCCGCCAATCGGAGTTGCGAGTACGCCGGGTATGAACGCTATCGCCACGGCGGCGCCATATAACGTTGACGATCCGCTGCAATCGAACAAGTAAAGCGGATACGCAAAGCACAGCGCCGACAGCATCGAATACGTGCACAGCTGCGCAACCAGAAGTTCCGCGAGCCTGATTGACCGCACTGTTTTTGATTTCAACGAGACGCCGACGTCTCTCAGCCCAGCCATAAGCCCACCCCCTATACATACCACTAGTATGTATTTAATGACTTGAAAAGGGCAGCCGTGGCTACCCTCACAAATCAATTACATACCGTTGGTATCTATATTACCACCCAGCGCGGTTCCATACGTCCCAAATCCGTGCCGTTGTCTGGAGCACTTCCTCGCCCAAATCGAGTCCCACCGCAGCGGCCATCTGCGCCAGACATTGTGCACGAGCGAGCATTCGCTCCTTGGGCTCGAGCGGACGGAACAGCGGCAGCAGCCAGAGATTCGCTAGCAACGATACGGCCTCCGCCGCTTCGCGCGGGCATTCGCACGCAATGGAGCCGTCGGCGATGCCCTCCTCGATCACTGGCAAGAGACAGCCATCGGCTGACTCGTCAAACGAGCCCTGGTACTGCATCGCCAGTAGACGCGAGCTTTTTACCGGATCCGCCGCAGGATGCATGCGTGCCCATAGCTCAATTTGCGGAACAACGGACTCGGGCGCGTACAGCCGCCTGAGCTTTTGGGCTCCGGTCATATTACCGACGCCAAGCATCGAGCGGCGGTGCTCAACAATCGGAGTCATCGCCCGATCAAACGCGGCGTTGAAAATCTCTTCTTTGCTCTTAAAGTGATGATAGACAGCGCCCTTGGTCATGCCGTCGAGACGGTCAACGATATCTTGAATACTCGTCCCCTCATAACCCTGTGCGCAGAATAGCTCCAGTGCCGCGTCGAGAATCTTCGCGACCGTCTCCTCGGGATATTTATTGCGACCCATAATCCGCCCATCCGCAACGCAAGTCTTGTGCCTCATTGCAGCATTTTAACGTTGCGGATGGCAGACGGTCGATTCTACACCGCGGCCGGGCCGTGTTCGCCGGTGCGAATGCGGATGACTTCTTCGACCGGCTCGACCCAAATCTTGCCGTCGCCGACGGCACCGGTGCGGGCGGCATTGCAGATGATGTCGACAATTCCGTCAACGTGCTCATCAGCGCAGATGAGGGTGAACTGCACCTTGGGGATGGTATTGACGAGCAGTTCGTTGCCGCGCACGTATTCCTTCCAGCCATGCTGTGCGCCGCAGCCCTGCACCTGGTTGATAGTCATGCCGCGAACATCAGCAGCAAACAGCGCATCTTTGAGAACCTCAAGCTTCTCCTGGCGCACGATAGCCGTAATTTTCTTCATAGTGAATTCCTCTCTTCAATAAAAGAAATGAATTGTCCTTCACATGGCACGGGTTTTCCAGGTGCCGCAAACCAACCTCAGAGATCAATAAGTTCAACTGACTGGTCTTAGCAGGTTTCCCAAGTGCCGCAGATTGCCGTGAAAGAGGAGCGAAGCGTACTTAAGTACGTGAGCGACGATTGAACGGCAAGGTGCGGTGCTTGGGGAAGCTGCTAATCGAGTCCGGAGAAAGAAGGATAGGCGCTCTCGCCGTGCTGGCTGGCATCCAGGCCCAGCGCCTCGTCGGCCTCGTCCACACGCAGGCTGCCGTGGAACAGTGCCTTGACCACCGCGGCGATCACCAAGTCGAGCACCAGCACAATAACGACCGTCACCACAATGCCCAGAACCTGCGAGACAAGCAGCGACACGTCGCCCGTGTAGAACAGGCCGCCCTTACCGGTCCACGAGAGCTCCGGCACGCAGAACAGGCCCGTGAGCACACCGCCCAAGATGCCGCCGATACCGTGGCAACCGAACGCGTCGAGCGCATCGTCGTAGCCAAACTTGGTCTTAAGATGGCTGATGGCCAGGTAACAGACGGGCGAGACGATCAGGCCCATGACCAGCGCTGCCCACGGCTCGACAAAGCCCGCACCCGGCGTGACCACCACAAGGCCCGCAACCAGACCGGTGCTGGCACCCACCAGCGTGGGGCGACCGGTGTGCACGCGCTCGACGGCAAGCCACGAGACCATGCCCGCCGCGCTGGCCGTCACGGTGTTGAGGATGGCGAGCGCCGCCACGGCGTCGGCCTTAAACTCGCTGCCGCCGTTAAAGCCAAACCAGCCAAACCAAAGCAGGCCGGCGCCCAGCGCCACAAACGGCACGTTATGCGGACGGTAGCTCATCATGCCAAAGCCGCGACGACGGCCGAGCATTAAGCAGAGAATCAGGCCCGTGAGACCAGACGAAATGTGTACCACGTCGCCGCCGGCAAAGTCGAGCGCGCCGATGATGTCGCCGATAAAGGAACCATCGCCGCCCCAAACCATGTGGGCGAGCGGCGCATAGACCACGAGCAGCCAAATGCCCAGGAAGGCCGTCATGGCACCAAACTTAACGCGGCCTGCCAGACTGCCCGTAACGATAGCGGCGGTGATCATGGCAAACGCCATCTGGAAGGCGATGTTGATGATCTGAGGGTAGACGGCACCATCCGCAGCATTGCCCTCGGCCGCCTGCAGCACCTGGTTGAGCACCGGCAGGCACAGCAGCTGGTCAAAGCCGCCAATAAACGGGTTAGAACCGTCGCCACCGTAGGCCAGCGACCAGCCGGCAACAATCCACAGCACACCAACCAGGCCAATGGCGCCAAAGCACATAAGCATGGTGTTGATGACATTTTTGCGCCTGGACAGGCCGCCATAGAAAAACGCCAGACCCGGTGTCATTAAAAACACGAGCATGGTGCAGATGAGCATAAACGTTGTCGATCCCGTATCGTACATTCGCTCCCCCTTGGTCGCATGAACGTTGTCGGCGCTCATGATGCGGCCGAGGGCCAACTGGTGTAGACCAGATACGGCGTTGTTAAACGCTGCGTTGTCGAATGGAAACGGTGCCGCAATCTTGGAAACGGCACGGCAACGGGCGCGAAACGAACGGGAAACGTGCGAACGAGAAGGGCGCGCTTGGCTCCGCTCTGGCTAGCGCCGGAACAGCTCGCGGGCTCGGTCGCGGAGGTCGGTAGCTCGGATGACGCCCTCGTAGCGATTGATGCGCAGACGCGGGAAGGCGTTAAAGAAGCGCAGGTCACGACGGCTGAGCGACACACTCGGCACCGGACGGCTCATGCGCTTGCCGGCAAGGCGACGACTGAGCGACGGACGCGGCATGCTCGGCGCGACATCGGCAACGCGGCGGGCAGCGAGCGCCAGGCCGCGAGCACCATCCGAGATAAACGTCGGCATCGAAGCCTTCTCGCGCAGGGCATCGAGCGCCGCGTCACCCAGCTCGGCCAGCCAAGCGTTAACGGCGCGACCGCGGATATGCGTCTGCGCCACCGAGTCGATCGCCGAATCGGGAATACGTTCGAGCATAGAGTCGGAGGCGTCGGCAAGCGACTCATTGATGCGGTCGGCAAGGTCGGCACGCACACGCTCAAGCTGATCGGACAGGCGGCGCCAGCTGGCCAACGAGCACACCGCATCGACCATCATCGCGACCGCGACGATAAAGGCGGACAGCCGCACAATCAGCACCGGCAGATGGCCAAGCAGCCCCAGCAATGCCGGCTCCACTAAACGGCAAATACACAACGCACCCAAGCCAAACGCGCAGGCCCAGTACAGGCAGATGCGTCCGTGCAGGTTAAACGGCAGATGCGAGTAATCCCAAAACCGGGCACCCGTCGTTTTTTCCAACAGCACGCCCACACTATATTCGATCACGCTGCATACGAGCGCGGCAGCGACAAACTGGCTCGAGGCGTCTGGGATTCCACGCAGCAGCAACCAGCACGCGATGCCGCCCGCACCGTAGATGGGACAACACGGCCCTAGCAAAAAGCCGCTGTTGGCAAAGCGTCCGTGGTTGAGCATGGCGCAGACTGTCGACTCCCATACCCAGCCGCAAAAACCGTAGAAGGCAAACGAGAGTACCAGCGCCGAGAGCGGACAGGCGGCAAGCGTCGCGCCGTCAAATGCCATGTCGATCGCGGTTCCCACCGTCTACCCTCTCCTCTTTTCGTTCGATTCGCTGCTCACGTCATCGTCCGCCCTGTCTTTGCGCGGCAGACGGCCGGCAATCGTCTCGCGCAGCGCGCACCATTTATCCGCCAGGCACACAATCCATGCCTCGCGACACGTCGGCGGCACCGGTACCAGCGGAAACATATGGCGCGCGATGATATTCCGCTCGCGCGACGTCAGCTCATAATCCTCTTCGGCACGCGCCAGGGCAAAAAACGGATGCCGAAAGCCATGCAGTCGATGGCTTGGGTCGGGATCGTGCCAGTCATAGAGAAAGTAATCGTGCAGCAGGGCCCCGCGCAGCAGCGACAAGCGGTCGACGGAGATACCGACGCGGCCCAGGCGCTCGGCAAAGGACAGACTTGCCCGCGCCACCGAGGTCACATGCGTATACACCGTCACATCGCCATGCTGGATAAACTCGCGCGTCAGGTCCAAACGGCCCTCCTGTGCCAGTTGACGGGCAGCATGGTCTACTTCGCACGCGATTTTCTCGGCACGAACGGTATCGGACATGCGGCCTCCTTCCGGCGGCGCTCGGCGGCAAGCCACAGCCTGCACGCAATGAATAAAATCATCATGGAACTTATCAGTATGGCATCGGACAAAACGTTTTGCCCCACCAGTTGGCGAATTACCGCGCCGCCGTCACATATCAAACGCCAAAATGTGCGAGACTGTCTTGTGCAATTGTGCCGGCCGAGGGAGTGCCGGCGCACGATTCGCATGGAGTAACCCACAACGATGCTGCTTACGCAAACGACAACGCCCGAGGACGTCAAGGCTCTCGATCGCGCCGAGCTTCCGCTGCTCTGCGGCGAGATCCGCCACGCCATCCTCGAAAGCTCCGCCGCCGTCGGCGGGCACGTTGCCCCCAACCTGGGCGTCGTTGAGCTTACGGTCGCGCTCCATCGCGTGTTTAACTCCCCCACCGACAAAATTGTCTTTGACGTGTCACACCAGACCTATGCCCACAAGGCGCTGACTGGGCGCGCGTACACCTATATCGACCCGGCACGCTACGGCGAGGCCTCTGGCTTTGCCAATCCCGACGAGTCCGAACACGACCTGTTCGCCATGGGCCACACCTCCACATCGGTGAGCCTGAGCTGCGGCTTAGCACACGCCCGCGATCTGGCGGGCGACAGCTACAACGTCATTACCATCATTGGCGACGGTTCGCTTTCGGGCGGTCTGGCGTTTGAGGGCTTTAACAATGCCGCCGAGCTCGACAGCAACTTGATCATCGTCGTCAATGACAACGACCAGTCCATTGCCGAGAACCATGGCGGCCTGTATCGCAATCTGGCCGAGCTGCGCGCCAGCAACGGCACCTGTGAGCGCAACGTTTTCCGCGCGATGGGGCTCGACTACCGCTATCTGGACGCCGGTAACGATGTGTTGGCCCTAGTCGACGTGCTGCAGGAACTGCGCGATATCGATCATCCCATCGTGCTGCACGTCTCCACCGCGAAGGGCAAGGGCTTTGAGCCGGCCCAGAGCGACCCCGAGCGCTGGCATCATGTAGGTCCGTTTGACATGGCGACTGGGCGCAAGCTCTGCCCGGGCCATCCGAGCGAGCCTGCGCCGCGCACCTATGCCGACATTACGGGCGAGGCCCTGAGCGCTGCCATAGAGCGCGATCCGCAGGTTGTGGGCATCACGGCCGCAACGCCCTACATCATGGGCTTTACGCCCGAGCTTCGCGCCGCGGCAGGCAAGCAGTTTGTTGACGTGGGCATTGCCGAGGAACACGCCGTGACCTTTGCCACCGCGCTTGCGCGCTCGGGCGCCAAGCCGGTCTTTGGTGTGTACGGCACGTTTTTGCAGCGCGCCTACGACGAACTGTGGCACGACCTGTGCCTCAACGACGCCCCCGCAACCATCTTGGTATTTGGCGCGTCGATCTTTGGCACCACATCCGAGACGCATCTCTCGTTCTTTGATATTTCCATGCTGGGCGGTCTTCCCAACATGCACTACTTGGCGCCGGCCTGCATGGAGGAATATCTGTCCATGCTGAGCTGGTCGCTCGATCACCGCGAGCATCCCGTGGCGATTCGCGTGCCGGGCATTGGCTTGGTAAGCCGCCCCGACTTGGCGCCTGCCGAGGACGCCGATTACGGCGCCGTTCATTACAACGTGGTGCGCCAGGGTCGCGACGTGGCCGTGCTCGCGCTTGGCGATTTCTTTGAGTTGGGCGAGCGCGTGGCAAACCGCTTGGCTGCCGAGTACGGCATCGAGGCCACGCTCGTCAACCCGCGCTATGCAACTGAGCTCGACCGTGAGTTCCTCGACAGCCTTGCCGCCGAGCATCGCGTTGTCGTCACTCTCGAGGACGGCATCTTGGACGGTGGCTGGGGCGAGCGTGTCGCGTGCTATTTGGCCTGCACGCCGCTGCGCACCCGCACCTTTGGCATCGCCAAGGGCTTCCCCGATCGCTACGATCCCAACGAGCTGTTGGCGCAATCCGGCATGACGGTCGAGAACATGGCCGCCGAGGCCGTAAGGCTACTCAATGAGTAAAAAACCTCCGCAAGGGAAGCGCCCCTGCGGAGGTTTTTGTTTTCACAGCTCAATTATCTCAATCTGTAACATCTATGGCCCGAATTCCCGTCTAACTGTTACAGATCTAGACAAACCGTCTTTGCCCCTGACCTTTGTCTCAATCTGTAACAGGTAGAACCCATTTCCGCGTCTAGCTGTTACAGATCGAGACAAAACAACGAGACCGGGCGACGTACCAGCCCAAACCACCACAAAGGTGCCTGTCCCCTTTGTGGTGGTTTTAGGTCACGCAAAACGCTATATCAGCTGTAACAATCGTCGTTTGCCCAGATAAAACCTGCCAAAATAAACCTGTCCCTTTATGGTAGGTAGAATAACCCATAAGGTAAGTATGTTTCTGAGTTATTTCGTGTTGACCCGTCTGAGCGCAATAGGGTATAACTCTACTCAACCGCTAGGGATTATATTGAGAAAGGTGTTCTACCATGAGCAAGAACCTCTCCCAGCAGGTCGTTCTCGACCGCCGCGGCTTCGTTGCCGCCACCTTCGCAACCGTCGCCGGCCTTGGTCTTGCCGGCTGCTCTGACACCAGCGCCGAGGCTGACAAGGGTTCCGCCGCCGGCTCCTCCAAGAGCTCCGAAGATACCGAGGCTTCCACCATACTCGATGCCAAGGCATTCGACAAACTCGTCGACAACGGCCCCAAGGCCGATGACGACGCCATCGCCGCCAGCACCTGGGCCACGGCCGTCAAGGACGCCGGTGTCTTTAAGATCGGTGGCGTTCAGACCTCCACACTTTTCTCCCTCCTCAACGAGAAAGACGGTCAGACCCGCGGCTTCGACGCCGGTATCGCACAGCTCCTGTCCAACTACATTCTGGGCGAGAACAAGGTCGAGATCACCCAGGTGACCTCGGACACGCGCGAGTCCGTCCTGCAGAACGGCCAGGTCGACGCTGTCTTTGCCACCTACACCATTACTGACGAGCGCAAGAAGCTCGTCTCCTTCGCCGGCCCCTACTACTACACCCAGCAGGCCATCCTGGTGCTCGCCGATAACGACGACATCAAGAGCGTCGACGACCTGGCCGACAAGAACGTCGCCGTCCAGTCCGGCTCCAACGGCCCCGCCATCCTGGAGGAGTTTGCCCCCAAGGCCAGCCAGCAGGAGTTCAAGACCGACGAGGAGGCCCGTCAGGCACTCCAGCAGGGTCGCGTCGATGCCTACGTCATCGACAACAACATGCAGCAGAGCGCCCTGGTCCGCGAGCCCGGTAAGTACAAGATTGCCGGCAAGCCCTTCGGCAGCAAGGAGCCCTATGGCATTGGCCTGCCACTCGATTCCGACGGTGTCGCCTTTGTCAACGACTTCCTTAAGAAGATCGAGGATGACGGCACCTGGACCGAGCTGTGGCAGATCTGCATTGGCGACCGTACGGGCGACACCAATGTTCCCGAGCTACCCGAGATCGGCGCCTAGGCAATACGCCTAGTAACGGCCGCTACGAAACCATACGGAAACGCACGATGCGCTTTATTGCGATAAACTGTTTCCTCACTGAGTTGTCGGGGCTTCCGTACACACGGGAGCCCCTTTCCTTACCGGCAGGAGGTCCGCATGAGTCTCTCCGAGCTCTGGTCGCTCTATGGCCAGAACTATATCGACGCGCTGCTAGCAACCTGGGGCATGACGCTTGAGTCGTTTGTCATCGCCATGGTGCTGGCCGTCGCCGTCACCGTGATGCGCGTGTCGCCGCTCAAGCCGCTGCGCGTCTTTGGCGACCTGTATGTCCAGGTCTTCCGTAACATCCCCGGCATCGCGCTGCTCATCATCGTCGTCTATGCGCTGCCGCCGCTCAAGGTCGTCCTGCCCTACCGCACCTGCGTCATCGTCGCCACAGTGCTCTTGGGTTCTGCCTTTGGCTCCGAGAACTTTATGAGCGGCATCAACACCGTCGGTGTCGGCCAGGTGGAAGCCGCCCGCTCGCTGGGCATGAGCTTCAACCGTATCCTCGCCAAGATCGTGATTCCGCAGGCGCTGCGCTCGAGCGTGCTGCCCATGACCAACCTCTTTATCGCCGTCATGCTCACCACCGCGCTCGGCAGTCAGGTACCGCTTAAACCGCAGGAGCTCACCGGCGTGGTGAGCTACATCAACACGCGCTCGCTCGGCGGCGTCGCCGCGTTCTTTATCTCGGCGCTCGGCTACCTGGGCACGGCCTTTGTGGTGAGCCACATTGGCAACTATATCGATAAGAAGGTGAGAATCCTCCGATGAGCAAGCACTCCTCTCCCGCGCTCACCATGCGCGATGCGCTCTACGAGGCTCCCGGCCCCAAGATGCGCGCCAAGATTCGCATCGGCACCGCCATCTCGCTGGTTGCCGTCGTCGCACTCGTTGCCCTTGTGTTGCAGCGCTTTTATGTGACCGGCCAGCTTTCGGTTCACTATTGGTATTTCTTTACGCACCTCACCACCTGGAAGTTCCTGCTTGCCGGCTTTGAGGGCACCGTTAAGGTCGCACTCACCGCCGGCGCCATCGCGCTGGTGCTCGGCCTTGCCCTTATGCTCGGTCGCACCAGCGACATTAAGCCGCTGCAGCTGGTCTGCCGCGTGCTCACCGATTTCTTCCGCGGCGTGCCGAGCCTGCTGTTCATCTACTTCTTCTTTTTGGTGCTGCCCCAGTACAAGATCGCACTGCCTTCGTTTTGGATGCTCACGCTTCCCGTCGCGCTCGCTGCAGCCGGCGTACTTGCCGAGATCTTCCGTGCCGGCGTCAACGCCGTGCCGCGCGGTCAGGTCGAGGCCGCCCAGGCACTCGGTCTCTCCAAGGCTAAAATCACCTTTAAAATCGTGTTGCCGCAGGCGATTCGCTTTATCATTCCGTCATTGATTTCGCAGCTTGTGGTCGTCGTCAAAGACACCACCGTCGCCTACGTGGTGAGCTACCCCGACCTTATGCAAAACGCCCGCGTGCTCATTACCAACTACGACGCGCTCGTGTCGGTCTATCTGGTGATCGCGGTCATCTATATCCTCATCAACGTCGCGATTAACAAGGCCGCTGTCTACGTCTCGCACAAGACCGGCGCGACCATCATCCGCTAACGCTTTACCATTTCGAGTCATAAGGAGCCGAGCACCATGGCACAGAGCACCTCATTCACCGGCAATCAGCCGCTGATCGAGCTCAGGCACGTTGATAAGCACTATGGCGACCTGCACGTCCTCAACGACATCAATCTCTCGGTCGACCGCGGCGAGGTCGTCGTGGTGATTGGTCCCTCGGGCTCGGGCAAGTCGACCATGTGCCGAACCATCAACCGCCTGGAAACCATCGACTCGGGCGAGATCCTCATCGAGGGCGAGCCTCTGCCGCAGGAAGGCAAGGACCTTGCCCGCATGCGCGCCGAGCTGGGCATGGTGTTTCAGCAGTTCAACCTGTTCGCACATATGACCGTACTGCAAAACGTCATGCTGGGACCGGTCGATGTGCTGGGCGTCTCCAAGGACGAGGCCCGCGAGCGCGCCATGGACCTGCTGGGCCGCGTGGGTGTTGCCGAGCAGGCCGATAAGGTGCCTGCACAGCTCTCGGGCGGCCAGCAGCAGCGCGTCGCCATCGCCCGTTCGCTCGCCATGCAGCCCAAGGCCATGCTCTTCGACGAGCCCACGAGCGCCCTTGACCCCGAGATGATCAATGAGGTGCTCGAGGTCATGGTTCGCCTGGCCCAGCAGGGTATGACGATGATCGTCATCACCCACGAGATGAACTTTGCCCGCCGCGTGGCCGACCGCGTCGTGTTTATGGCCGACGGCCAAATCGTGGAAACCGGCACGCCCGACGAGTTCTTCGACCACCCCAAGACCCAGCGCGCCCAGGACTTCCTCAACTCCATCAAGGGCCACTAACCCAATTGCCACGCGGGCAAATTCATCAACAGCGTTTGCCCCGCGCCGCCCCTGCGCCATGTCCACCCGGATTCGAAAGCCACGCCCATGATTGGAACCCGCACTTCATCGTCCTTTACCCCGCACGTCGACGTCGATCCCGCCGACCGCCCGCTTATCCTGGTGGCACCGCGCTGGGAAGAAGCGAAGCCCTTTTTGAGCGAAATGCTCTCCCCCAACGAGGAGATCGCGAGCGTCTTTGTCGACGCCATTCTTGCCGCCGGCGGCCTGCCGCTGCAGATGTCCATTACCGAGGACATCGAGGTCATCCGTCATTACGTGGAAATCGCCGACGGTATCGCCATTCCTGGCGGCCCGGACGTCAACCCCAAGCGCTGGGGCGATGAGCGCCCTTACGACCCCACGCTATGCTGCGAGATTCGCGATCGCTTTGAGTTCAAGCTCGTCAACGAGGTGCTCCGCGCCAAAAAGCCGCTCTTTACCACCTGCCGTGGCACGCAGCTGCTCAACGTCGCCACCGGCGGCACCCTGTGCATGGACGTGCCGAGCCTGGGTGCGCGCGAGGGCCGCACGCAGTGGCGCCATACCCACGTGCTCAACGACCCCGTGCACCCGGTCGAAGTCGTGCCGGGTTCGCTGCTGGAGCGCGCACTTGGCGGACGCAGGCTCATCCAGACCAACTCCGCACATCATTGCTGCGTCGACCGCCTGGGCAAGAGCACGCGCCTGGTCGCCAAGGCAACCGATGGCGTACCCGAGTGCATCGAGGTCGAGGGACAGCCGTTCTGTCTGGGCGTGCAATGGCACCCCGAGTACACCTGGCAAACGCTCGAGACCGACTTTAACCTGTGGAAGTCGTTTGTCGAGGCAGCGGCCAAGGTAAAGCAGGCCCGTTAGTTCACGGACGGCACAACAGATGAGGGCGCCCCGCCGGCCACATGGTCCGACGGGGCGCCCTTTTGCCTGTACGTGGCCGGCACACACCAAAGCTCGGAAGCTCTTATTCAGCCGCCTCGCGCAGGGCCGACATCGTGGCCGCATATTGCTGCTGCAGCGCATGCATTCCATCACGGGCGCCGTCGACGGCATCGGCACCGCGCAGCGCTTCGGTTACCACGACCGCCGGCTCGTACAGATTGTCGAATCCCAGGTTCTGGCTTACGCCCTTGAGCGTGTGCGCTGCCATAAACGCTTCCTTGGCGTCTCCTGCCGCCATGGCAGCCTCCAGCTTGTCCATGCTCTCGTCATCCAAAAACTTGAGGGCAAAGCGGGCAAGCATCCCCTCGCCCATCAGCCGAGCGCAGGCATCATCATAATTGGCGCCGATCTTCTCATACGCCTCACGCATGGAACTCATGGATTAAAACTCCTTTGGTCAAACTAAATCGCGGGAAACGCGACAACGTCGGCGGGGCGTGCCAGTGTTTCGGCAATACGGTCTTGCACCTCGAGCAGGCAGTCGAGCAGCAGCGGGTTAAAGGTACCGCACTTGCCATCCAGGATCATCTGGATCGCCTCCTCGTGCGGGATAGCATCCTTGTACACGCGCACGCTCGTCAGCGCATCGTACACATCGGCCACCGAAACCACCTGCGCGGCGATGGGAATATCGTCGCCCTTGAGACCGTCGGGATAACCCTTGCCGTCCCAGCGCTCGTGGTGCCAACGCGCAATCTGATACGCATATTCCAAAAGCGCGTTGCCAGCGTGATGTTGGCCCAGCTCACGCAGCATGTCGGCGCCAATCGTGGTATGCGTCTTCATGATCTCGAACTCCTCGGACGTGAGACGCCCGGGCTTGTTGAGAATCGCATCGTCGATCGACATCTTGCCGATATCGTGCAGCGCCGAAGCGAGGGCAATCGTCGAGCGTTCCTCATTGTCGAGGGAGATGTTGTCGCTACGCTGGACCAGGCAGCCAAGCAGCAGCTCGGTCAGTTTCTCGATGTTCGTAACGTGCCTGCCGCTCTCGCCATTGCGGAGCTCCATGACGCCGGCCATGATGTCGATGAGCATGCGGCTGTTCTTGACGCGCTCGTTGTACTGCTGAGACAGCAGGCTCGTCAGACGGCGTTGCTTGGCATACAGGCGGATGGTGTTGCTTACGCGGCGGCGCACGACACGGGAGTCAAACGGGCGGTTGACATAGTCCGAGGCACCAAGCTCATACGCACGCAGCACCACTTCGTCGGAATCTTCGCTCGAGATCATGATGACGGGCAAATTGTCAATATTCGATCGACGCGACAGATCGCCCAGCACCTCAAAGCCGTTCATGCCCGGCATGACAATGTCCAGCAGCACGAGCGACAACTCATCGCCATAGCGGTCGACCATGTCGAGCGCCGCGCGACCGTTATCGGCCTCGAGGATGCAATACTCGTCCTTGAGCATCTCGTTGAGAATGGCTCGGTTCATCTCGGAGTCATCGACAATAAGCACCGTAGGCTTTTCGCTTTGGAAGGCCTCGATGGATTCGGCATCGGTCACGACTGTACCGGCTTTTGCCTTAGCGCGGCTCAATAATTGGACAGCCTGGCTAACACCCTCATCGACCGTTTCGCCATGAATGCGAACGCCACCAACGCATGCCGTCAAGCTAACGCGCTCATGCCCCGGAATAATCGTGGAATGAACGGCATCGGATACTTGACGCAGGCGACGGGCAAAGTCATCAGAGGGAATATTGGGCATGACGGCCACAAACTTATCGCAGCCAAAACGCACAAGCTCGTCAGTCGAACGAACACCGCTGCGTATGGCCGTCGCCACGGCACCAAGCGCAAGGTCGCCGGCATGGCGGCCATACGTATCGTTGAAGGCCCTAAAATCATCAAGGTCGATCATGGCCACGCCGGCCTGCATACGGGCGCTACGAAGCTTTTCCTCGTAATATCGGCGATTGCGCACGCTCGTCAGCACGTCGGTGTAGACAAGGTCCTCTTCCGCGGCCTCTTGCTCATCAATCGGACGCACCATCAGCAAGACGTGAGGCTCGCCCTCGACCTTCAGAGGGCGCAGGCGAGCGCGGTACTCGGTACCATCATTGAGCAGTTGCTCCGACACCTCATCGGAGTCTGCCAAAGCCTCAAGACTCGACTGGCGCAAACAAGGACACCGATCGCCGGCGAGCAGGCAGTTAGGCTCGCTCTTAATCTGATCGGCCGACAGCAAACGCACCACGGGGTAGGTCTTCGCGACGCGGGCGACCTCAGCGGCAGCCTCCTCGTCGGTTAGATTGGCCTCGTGATTATTGAGCATATGGGGCCCTTTCTATCGTTACGCACGGCAACGGTGCATATCAAATGGTACAAGGGTAACATCTAACAACTGCAGGCAAACGCGCGATTATCGTTACATTTTTATGACCTGGCAAACGTCGGTAATGGAGCCGCGGGCGCGCGGTTATGGGCACATTCGTTAACAATGACGAAACGCTAGCAGCCCCCTCCCCGCAGGTCATCGAGCGTGCTAACGCTCCAAGACATCGCGAACGGCGTTGGCCGCCGTAACGGGGCGATCGCGCAGACCGTTATGCGCGCCCGGGATCGTCACGAGAGGGCAATCGAGATATTCGGCAGCCGCTCGCGTGCCAGCCTCGCGGGGCGTGCCAATCGAGAGCTCGCCCAAGAGCACGGCGGCCACCGTTTTTGACGCGCGAACGCTATCCCAATCGGGAACGCAGGTCATAGTAATCCCGTATTCATTGGCCATGAAGCAACGACCATTGCGCAGGGCATGTTTGGCTTCCGCTTCGGTCGTTCCAGGAGCCTCGGGGTCCAAGTCGCCGAGGGCTCCCAAGAAAAGCCGGAGCGCCCTTGAAACCTTTCCAGCCGCAATCATATCGAGCAAAACCGGGGCTGCGCCCATGCCGACGCCTTCGGCCGACACAGCCGGCTCATGCAGAATCGCACGGGCGACGAGATGGGGTTCGGTACGAAGAAGCTCCAGCGCCACCAACGTACCGGCGCTGTGCGCAAGCACATTTGTCGGAGCGCCAACGTGTTCGATCACGGCTTGCAGATCGGCGGCCTGAGCGGCAAGATCATAGCTGCCGTCTGCCGCATCGCTGCTGCCACCACAGCCGCGGCGGTCGTAGGCAATTACGCGGTAGTTGCGACTGAGCTCACAAGCGATGCCGTCGAAAAATGTGCCGTCGACACAAGCGCCGTGCACGCACACCAAGGCAGGAGCATCAGGCGACACATCCGGGTCGGCATATTCGCGACAGGCAATCGTGGTGCCCGCATTCTCGACCGTAAAATCCATGTTGTGCCCCCATCATCAATGCTCATCCAGTTGCACGTCAGCACGGTTGGATGGACCCGCATTGCTTTACACCTTGTTAACAGATTAACTTTACCCGACCCGAGGCTTTTCATGGCACGGCATCATGAGCGACGTGAAAAAACGAAACTTGTAAAGCAAGAGCCCACACCTTGCTTTGGAGCCGATGCTATGCTTAGGCACAATTGTCTTGAGGAGCATATGCCTATGTCTACGTTTTTGAATGCCAGCCCCATCTTTGGGCCCGTTCGCAGCCGTCGCCTTGGTCTCTCGCTCGGCGTCAACATGATGCCGGCCAGCGGCAAAATCTGCACGTTCGACTGCATCTACTGCGAGAACGGCCTCAACGCCGAGCGCCCCTGCCATGAGCCGTATAACACGGCTGCCGTGGTACTCGAAGCGCTCGAGGCAAAGCTGCGCGAGATGGCAGCCGAGGGCGAGCTCCCCGATGTAATCACCTTCGCAGGCAACGGCGAGCCCACCGCCGCACCGGAGTTTCCACGGGCCATCGCCGGCGCCGTCGCACTGCGCGACGAGCTTGCCCCAAACTCCAAGATCGCCGTGCTCTCCAACGGCACACGCGCCGACCGCCCCGAGGTGCACGACGCGCTCATGATGGTCGACGACAACATTCTTAAGCTCGATACCGTCGACCCGGCGTTTATCCAGCTGCTCGACCAGCCTGTTGGCCCCTACAACGTCGAGCACCAGATTGAGACGTTCGCAAGCTTTGACGGTCACGTTATTATCCAGACGATCTTTTTGACCGGCGAGTATCAGGGCAAGCTCATCGACAATACCGGCGAGGAGTATGTTGCCCCCTGGCTCGCGGCGCTTGAGCGCATTCGTCCGCAGGAGGCGACCATCTACACGGTCGCGCGCGAGACACCAGTCGCCGGCCTTGCCAAAGCAGCGCCCGAGGTGCTCGACGCCATTGCCGCGCGCGTGCGCGCCCTCGGTATTCCCTGCCAGGTGAGCTACTAGCAAAACCACGCAGCAGCTAGTGCCCGCCATCCCGCCCCATCAGTTGCGGTGATATAGTTCCTATTTGTGCTGTTAAACCGCTTAAATCGGAACTATATCACCGCAACTTTTATGGCCGCGTGGGTGGGCTATACTAGCTGCGAATGAAAGGAAGTTAGCCATGTATGACAAAGGACCCGTGCCCGGCCGCAACGACGCTTGCTGGTGCGGCAGCGGCAAGAAATACAAGAAATGCCATAGCGCCTTTGATGAGCGCCTCGAGCGCTTGTGGGAGGAGGGCTGGGAGGTTCTGCCCCGTACGCTCTACAAGACTCCCGCCGATATCGAGGGCATCAAGCGCTCGGCAGCCATCAACGTGGGCGTGCTCGATTATGTGGGCGAGCATATCGCCGCAGGCATGACCACCAACCAGATCGACCAGATGATTTACGACTACACCGTCGAGCACGGTGGCACGCCGGCCGACCTTAACTACGAGGGCTATCCCAAGAGCGTGTGCACCTCGATCAATGATGTGGTCTGCCACGGTATCCCCTGCGATACGGACGTGCTGCACGAGGGCGACATCATCAACGTGGACTGCTCCACAATCCTAGACGGCTACTTTAGCGACTCGAGCCGCATGTTCTGCATCGGCAAAGTCTCGGCCGAGCGCCAGCGCCTGGTCGACGTCACCCGCGCCAGCGTGGAGGCGGGTCTGGCAGCCGTCAAGCCATGGCTGCCGCTGTCCGTGATGGCCGAGGCCGTGCAAAAGACCGTCGAGGACGCCGGTTTTAGCGTGGTGCGCGAGTACGGCGGACACGGCATCGGTAAGGAGTTCCACGAAGACCCATTTGTGGGCTTTACCACCGAGGCGCCCGATGTGGATACCATCATGGCCCCGGGCATGGTCTTTACCATCGAGCCTATGGTCAATGCCGGAGCGCCCGACATCAAGATTAGCAAGGGCGACGGCTGGTGCGTGCGCACCAAGGACGGCAGCGATTCGGCCCAGTGCGAGGTACAGCTCGTAGTGACCGAGGACGGCTACGAACTGCTCAGCTGGTAGCCGTGGATGCGCCGGATGCTGACGGGCACGCTCGTCTAGCATCCGGCGTTTTTGTTTGAACGTTTTGCCTGATAAAACCTGCCAAAATAAACCTGTCCCTTTTTGGTAGGTTGAGCGGAGAGGACTGCTTGTGAACATCCTGGTTTTGTTGCCCGTCAACGGCCGTCATCGCGCAATTCTTGAGTCGAGCGCTCCGGGCGAGGACTTTATCTACACGAGCGCCGACGCCGCCACGCGCAAGCAGGTCGCCGATGCCGACGTGATCCTGGGCAACATCGACCCTGACATGCTCACGGCATGCGAGCATCTCCAGCTGTTGCAATTGCAGACCGCCGGCTATGACGACTACCTTGCTGCTGGCACCATGCCGGCTGACGCTAAGCTGTCTTGCTCGATCGGCGCCTACGGTCAGGCCGTAAGCGAGCACATGTTTGCCATGGTGCTGTCAATGATGAAGCGCCTGCCCGGCTACCAGGACCTGCAGCGCGAGCATCGCTGGGAGGACTTGGGCCCGGTCACCTCGCTCAAAAATACCAACGTGCTGGTGCTGGGCGCGGGCGATATCGGCGGCCACTTTGCCACGCTCTGCCGCAGCATGGGCGCACACGTCCGCGGCATCAAGCGCCATCCGCTCGTCTACCCTATTGTGTTTGAGGACATGGACGGCATGGATGCCCTGCCCGAGCGCCTGGCCGAGGCTGACATCGTTGCATCCTTTATGCCGAGCACACCCGAGACCCGCGGCCTGGCGAATGCCGAGTTCTTCGCCGCGATGAAACCGGGTGCCTTCTTTGCCAACGGCGGCCGCGGCGATCTTGTGGTCGCCGACGACTTGGTTGCCGCTCTGGAATCGGGACATCTAGCCGGCGCCGCGGTCGACGTCACCGACCCCGAGCCGCTGCCTGAGACAAGCCCCCTGTGGGATGCGCCCAACATGCTCATCACACCGCACGTCTCGGGCTGGTTCCACCTAGCCGCCACGCTCAACAACGTCGTCGACATCGCCGCGGAGAACCTGCGTCATCTGCAAGCCGGCGAAACTTTACGTTGTTGGATCGAGCATTAGGGTTCCGCCGTTCTAACGAACGGCGGACCACTCGACGCTGCGAGCCCGCCGTTTGGCCAATCTGCCGTTCAATTTCAAAGGCGCGACCAGAAGGTCAGCGCCTTTTCATTTCACGGCACCTTGGCTCAAACGGCGGGCTCTCGCTGACTTTTATTCGACCTGTAGGGACTGGCTGGCGCGGCCCTGCCTGGGGGCATTCACTGACTATTATTCGACCTGCGGGATCTTCAAATTGCTAGAGCGTTGCTAAGTAATTTTTTGCGTCTTCTACACTCATTGCTGCGACGGGCGCATGCGAACAGAGCTTGACATCGTTGGTGACCAGGAGATCTGCTTGAGCACGTATCGCTGCCGCAATGATTAAATCGTCTTCGTAATCGCTATGGAGCTCACGCTGCCTGCTCGCCATCCATATGTCACTCAGGTCGCAGGGTACCGGCGTGGCAAGTTGCGACAACACGTCGAGGCAATCCCATGCAAGTGATGTCGACGCCACGGCGGCATCTTGGGACAGTGAGCCATGCTCTCGCCGATACCATGCCTTATGTTCGCTTGAAATCAAATAGAACAGGTCTTTGGACGATGTCGCCGCATACAGCAAATCCACCTGCGCCGTGCATGCATCGCGTAAAAACTCAATCGCCACCGAACGACCACGTCGTGAGGGAATGAAGTAATCGAGCCACACGTTGGTGTCAACCAAGATGCGCTTTGGAGCCTCACTCATAGAGCCAGCTCATCTCCTCGCCGTAGCGATCAGCATAGGCATTCCGTTTGAGCTCTTCGTCGTCCGATGGCTGAGCCTTGACCATATCGATTCCCGACTCACGGCAAGCGGCAGCGAACAGCTTCGACCCCTGATCCATGAGCTCGAGCTTACGTTTGGCGGCCTTTTCGCGCTCGCGCTGTTCCGCCCGGGCACGACTGGGCAGCAGGATATCCTCGAGCGCACCGGGGCGATCGGCCAGCGACGCTGCAAGCTGCCAGAGCGCTCGCACCGCTTGGCTCGGCGTCATACCGGCCTTGGAGAGAGCAGCGTCCCCACTCCTTTTAAGATCGGCATCGAGACGTACGTTGATCTGAGCGGCTGTTGTGGTCATGAGCCCTCCTTAATACTTCAAAACTATCATAAAACTCTATGGTAGATGCGTAAAGCATGTATAGCATTTATAAGCATTAGCCGTACTCTGTACACAAAAGGCCGCCGAGGCACACTGCACCTCGGCGGCTACGCATCACCAATCCAGTTCGGTTTCACCCTTTGCATTTGCCCGGATAAAACCTGCCAAAATTAACATCCCTTTTTGGTAGGTTTTAGAGCTCCACGCTTTCGGCGCCGTTGATGGTTAGGTTGCGCTCGTAGAAGGCCGTGAGGGCGCGGATGGCGTACATCACGTCGCGCACGCCACCGGTCTCGTAGCTCGAGTGCATGGCCAGCTGCGGCAGGCCCACGTCCACGGCATGCATGCTCGCCTGCATATTGGACAGATTGCCGAGCGTGGAGCCGCCGGCCATGTCGCTCTTGTTGGCGAAGGCCTGCGTGGGTACGTCGGCGTCATCGCAGATGGCCTGGAACACCGCGCGGCTAAAGGCATCGGTGCAGTAGTGCTGGTTGGCGGCTTCCTTGATGACGATGCCGCCGTTGAGCACAACCTGATTGCGAGCATCGCACTTCTCGGCGTGGTTGGGGTGCACGGCATGTGCATTGTCGCAGCTCACAAGCATCGAGGCGGCAAGGGCGCGATGGTACGACTCGTCGTCAAAGCCCAGCGATCCGTTGATGCGGCGCAGCGCGTCGGCCAAGAACGTCGACATGGCGCCCTGCTTGGTCTCGGAGCCAACCTCCTCGTTATCAAAGCAGCAAAAGACCGAGATGTCATGCGCATTCTCGGCACCCAAAAATGCCTGCAGCGAGGTGTAGGCGCAGGCCAGGTCGTCGAGCTTGGGCGTCGAGATAAACTCGTCGGCCCAGCCCCAGATGCGCGCATCCTGACGATTGACCAGGAACAGATCGCGGCCCAGAATCTGCTCGGGCTCAACGTCCAGCTCGTCGGCGATCAGAGCATCAAAGTCGCCCTGTTTAAGCTCGCCGGCGCTGATGAGCGGGCACAGGTCGACGGCTCGGTTGGGAGCAAAGCCCTCGTTAACGCCGCGGTTCATGTGGATGGCAAGGCTCGGGATAATAGCGACCTCGCGCTCGGTGGCAAGCAGGCGGCTCTCAATACGGTCGCCCTCGCGCACCAGCACACGTCCGGCCAGCGCCAGCGGGCGGTCGAACCAGGTGTAGTCGATCATGCCGCCGTAGGCCTCGGTGTTCAGGCGCAGCGTCTCGCCTGCGCCATCGAGCTCGGGCACGGCCTTGACCTTAAACGTCGGCGAATCGCCGTGCGACGCCGTGAGCTGAAAATGATAGTCACCGGCGACGCCGTCCTCGCCCCACGTCGCGGCCAGGTCCTCGCCCACCTTAAAGGCAACAACGCTCGAGGTGTTGCGCTGCGTGTAATAACGCCCGCCCGGTTCGATGTCCCACGCCGCATTCTCGGGCAGGTAGGTAAAGCCCGCCTCGTCGAGCTCGGCCATAATGGTCGCCGCCGCATGGAACATACTGGGGCATGCCTCGATAAAGTCGATAAGGTCGTTGGCGGCCTCGATATCATCGGCCGTCACATGCGCGCGCTCGGGCGTTTCCTGATCCGTCATGCTCTCCCCTTTCGCTGGGCTGATGGTCCCCTCCAGCATACCCCGCCACGCCAGCGCCGCACTCTTCATTCCGTGCTTAATTCCGCGCCACTCACCAAGTTGAGCCATCATGCCCGCGCTCCTTTTGCGACAATTGCGCTAACAGGACGAGAGGAGCCGTCATGAAGCCACGTAACATTGCCATCATCTGCGGTGTCGCGGGAGTCGCCGTCGGCCTTGCCGCTGCCACCGGTATCGTTTATCACAAGCAAATCAAGTCCGCCGCGTCGCTCAAACGCTTGACCGGCTACGCGGATGGCTATGACCTGTACGCAATCGACATCGCCTACGACTACGATCTTGATCGCATCATCGCCGCTGGCGTGCGCGACGACCAAGCCTACATCGATGCCGTGGTGGCGCAGGTGCTACCCGGTGTGCCGGCACATGTCCAGGCGCCCCAGTTTGCCTGCAGCGCTTTTGTCGCCGTAGATGCCGAAGGCCGTGTGCGCACCGGTCGCAATTACGACTTTAAGGACGACACCTCGGCGCTGCTGGTGCGCAATCACCCACACGGCGGCTATGCCTCCATCGGGTTTGCCGCCCTTAACAACCTGGGCGATAACACTCCGCGTGACTCCGTCACCGGACGCGCCGCCGCACTCATGGGCCCGTTTGCCCAGCTCGACGGTGTTAACGAATGCGGCGTGTCCATTGCCGTACTCACCCTGGATTCCAAGCCCTGTGACCAGGACACGCAACGCCCCGTCATCAATACCTCGCTCGCCATCCGTCTGGTGCTCGACCGTGCCGCCACCACGCAAGAAGCTGTCGACCTGCTTTCCGCCTACGACATGCACGCCATGGCAGGACGCGATTACCACTTCTTTATCAACGACGCCGCCGGTGACGCACGGGTGGTGGAATGGGATCCGCGCGATCCGGACCGCGCTTTCAAAGCGACCCCTGTACGCCAGGTTACGAACTTCTACGCCTGCTATGGCGACGAAGTGCTGCCCAACCAAAAGAATGGCGAGCTGGGCCATGGTAAAGAGCGCGCCGTCGCAATCGCCGATGTCCTTGACGCCCATGTCGGTGCCCAAGACGAGGCAGTCGCTTGGAAGGCCCTACGCGCTGCGGCGCAAGAGCCCAATCCGGAAGACATCACCAGCAATACGCAGTGGTCGGTCGTCTTTGACAATACCGAACCCGCCGCCGCTATTACGCTGCGCCGCCGCTGGGGCGACGTCGACGCCTTCGCACTGTAAGGAGCCAGGCCCGTCGACCTTACGCTCGCCTGACGTTGTTTACATTTCCATACGCTTGAGCTAACACGTTTTACCCCGTATCAACAGTGTGCGGGGGTAAACTTATGCGCATGTTATAACTTGCCCGGAAGGATTCATCATGCTCAGGATCGGTCTTCTTACCAGTGGCGGCGACTGCCAGGCACTCAACGCCACCATGCGCGGCATTGTCAAAACGCTTATGACCAACAGCGAAGAGCCTATCGAGATCTATGGTTTTGAGGACGGCTACCAGGGCCTTATCTACAGCAGATTCCGTGTCATGACTCCCGCCGATTTTAGCGGCATCCTCACCCGCGGCGGCACCATCCTGGGCACGAGCCGTACGCCGTTCAAGCGCCTGGACACTCCCGAGGCCGACGGCGTCGAGAAGGTGCCGGCGATGGTCCACACCTATCATAAGCTGCAGCTCGACTGCCTGTTTATGCTGGGCGGCAACGGCTCCACCAAGACCGCCAACCGCCTGCGCGAAGAGGGCCTCAACGTTATCGCCCTGCCCAAGACCATCGATAACGACACCTGGGGCACCGAGTTGACGTTTGGCTTTACGAGCGCCATCGACGTCGCTACCAAGTGCATCGACGACATTCACACCACCGCCTCAAGTCACGGCCGCGTGTTCGTTATCGAGATCATGGGTCACAAGGTTGGCTGGATTCCGCTGTATGCCGGCGTCGCGGGCGGCGCAGATGTCATCTTGATTCCCGAGATCCCCTACGACATGGATAACGTCATCAAGACCATCGAGCATCGCATGGAGACCGGCAGCCGCTTTACCATCGTAGCCGTCGCCGAGGGTGCTATCTCCAAGGAGGACGCGGCGCTGTCCAAGAAGGAGTACAAGAAGAAGCTCGCCGAGCGCACGAGCCCGTCAATCGTGTACGACATCGCCAAGGAGATCGAGGCCAAGACCGGTCGCGAGACCCGCGTCGCCATCCCCGGCCACACGCAGCGCGGCGGTCAGCCCGACGCCCAGGACCGCATCTTTGCGACTCAGTGCGGCGTCGAGGCAGCGCTCGGCTGCCTGCGCGGCGAGTTTGGCTACATGATTGCCCTGCGCGACGGCAAAATGTGCCACATGCCGCTCGAGGATGTCGCCGGCAAGCTCAAGTTTGTCGACCCCCAGAGTGATCTGGTGCGCGAGGCCAAGGCGCTGGGCATCAGCTTCGGCGACGAATAGCCTCGGCTGGAACCGCCCCCATCGGAGCCCCCAGGGCTTACCTCCCAAATCGTCCTCGGACATGTCAGGACCCCGCCGTGCGCTTCGCGCGGCGGGGTCCTTCCGTCCTGCGGAAAGATTTGGGAGGTAAGCCCTGGGGCCTCCTGCGGTAACTGGGGAGGCCGAGGCTATTCGCCTTCTTGCTGCGGGTGCCTAGGATGGGGTGCAGCGTGCATTTTTGGGAGTTTTCAGCAGCCGTGGGTGCCTGCATACTGGATTTTGGGCGAAAAGCAGGCGCCATGAGCCGCATACTGTAAAAATGAGCGATCCTTGAGGTGCCGAGGGCTCATAATCAAGGCTTTCAACGCGGTTTTGTGCACCCATTCCCGCGCCCGCGGACTCCGGGATGCTGAATACTCCGGGATTTGCACGCCGCCCCCTGGGGTACCCGTGGGCAAAAAGCAACCACCCAGCCGAAATATGCATCTGGCGGGGCGGTTTATGCAGTACAGCGGCTGTGGATGCGCATGTCGCTCAGCGTTCTTGCCGACCGATGCAACGTCGTGCGTAGCCCTTAATGTCTTCGGTGAAACCGTCAAGGTCGTCGAGCGTGATAACGTTATCGGAAAGCAAGTTGGCTATCTCATAACGCATGGTGCTGCGGCGAATATCGTTCACAAGCACTCCTGAGGACAGCTTGTCCCTATTGATACGCTCTTCTAACGCCCAAAATCTACTGGACGCTTCACTGCCACCGTTCAGTATCTCGATGTACTGGCCGATGAGCATTTCCATATAGCTTTCTTGCCATTTTGGGAGCAGCTCTTTAAACAGCTTCCAGTCGCTTTCAGTTACCTCGCCCATATTGCCTCCGTTCACCAAACAGACTTAGCCATTCGATTTTTATTCTATTTGGTATTTTCGCTCACAGCCGTGGATGAGGGGACCATCGGTCTTCGAGTTCGAACTTGAATGAACCGTTTGCTACAAAATGCGCCTAATTACTACGATGATTCGAATGCCTTCGACCATGCCGAAAAGGGTGAAAGTAAAACCGCAGGTAGAAAGCTTGCCGATTTTTGAAAAAGATGGGTGTGGTCGGCCTCATCGAGTTCATCGTAGTAAATCGGCCTTTTTCTTGGCATGCGGCGAGTTAAATGCCAGTTCCCGTGTTGGAATTGCCCTGTCCATTCGTGAGTTGCGGTGAAATCGGGACTGTTAGACGCTCCAAGGTCCTCAACGGTCCGTATTTCACCGCAACTTGGAAGGGGCGAGCGGCGTTGGCCAAGCATTGTTGACGGGTTGGAACGGCTTAGGCTTGTTTGCGGCTCTTCCATTGCTTTCGGCACCAGCACATGAGTGCCTCTATGAAGGGAATCGTGATGAGGATGACCCATGCGGGATGGGGCTGTGCCAAACAAAGCCACATATAGAGGAACCAGGCAATGGCGGCTGTTGCATAGACGACGCCGATCAGCTTGGAGAGATGATGTCGGTCGATAAAGTCGCCCATCGCCTCGTAGACGGGAATCAGAAAGACCAGAAAGAGCCCCATACCCCACGTGCCGCAGATGATGCCGAGCGCGAGATAGGCGAGGACGACAAGTGCAGGAAAGGGAAACTCGTTCCATGCGCGACCGATCTTGGTGTGGAAATGCTTGCCATGATGGTCGAGCTTGTCGTGTGCCTCTTTCCAGCTGGAAAACGTCTCGCCGTCGATGGTGACGGTGCCGTCGGCATTGGTATGTACGCTGTGTCCATCGTCCTCTAGCGTATCGATATGCAATCCGCCCGGCCCCACATGGACCTCTTCACCCTTGCGCTCGTTAGCCACGTGGATGCCGCTCCAACCAACATGAACCTCTTCACCTTTGTTGGGGTCGACGACGTGAATGCCGCGTGCAAGGGAAATGTCGACAAGTGGCTTGCCGTCAGGATCCACGTGCTCGGTAGAAGACTCGGTGCCTTCAGTCTCGTCGTAATTATTTGCGTCAACGTCATCGTCGGCCGAGGTGTCGACATCGCTAGCCGCTTCCCCATATAGCAACTCATCCAGTGACACGCCATACAGCGCGGCGAGTGCAATAAGGTTATCGGTATCGGGCGAGGATTCGCTGCGTTCCCATTTGCTGACAGCTTGGCGGCTTACGCCCAACTGGGCAGCAAGAGCCTCCTGGGAAAGACCGGCAGCTTTGCGGCGATCGACGAGGCGCTGTGCCATCGCAAGATCCATAGTGGTTCCTTTCATGTGGCGACCGTAATCGAATGAGCCGAGTATGCCGAGAATAACCGGTAGCGACCACCATTTCTAGTTAGAATCTGCCCCAACCCTACCGCAACTACGAGTAGCAACCCCCTAATGGCCTGCCATTTCATGACAAATGTTAGTACGCATAACAGCCAAGAGCCCTCTCAATACGTTGCGGTGGAATAGTTCCTGTTTCATGGCTCTGCTATGCCAAACAGGAACTATTCCACCGCAACTTACTATCAGGCCACGCACCCGCAGAGTAGCTACGGGTGCCTAGGGTAGGATGCGGCGTGCATTTTTGGGAGTATTCAGCAGCCGAGGGCGCCTGCATACTGGATTTTGGGCGAAAGGCAGGCACCATGGGCCGCATCCTGTAAAAAACGAGCGGCTCTAGAGGCGTTGGGGCTCAGAATCGGGGCTTTCAGCGCAGTTTTGCACCTGTCTCTTATACACATCTCC
>DXZO01000055.1:0-21471 GCA_019419625.1 Collinsella sp.
CCTGCGCAAGACGGAAAGCACATTAAGTGCTTTCCTTTGCGTGCGGAACTCGCGATAAACTTCATATGCGGCCCTCCCGGGCGCAAGCAAAAGGACTGGTTAGTGCCGCTCGCAATTTAGTTAGACAGTCTATTCAGTAGTCAGATTTCGGATTTGTAGATAGACGCTGCAGCATTTCCCCAGATAAAATCGACCAAAATAAACCTGTCCCTAATTGGCAGGTTTCCCGTGGGGCGGGCACTGATGAAGTTTATCGCGAGTTCCGCACGAACAGGAGGCCACTTAATGTGGCCTCCGTCGTGAGCAGGACTGTAGAGCAGGAAACTTCATCAGTGCCCGCCCCACGGGAAACCGGCGGGATAGACCGGTTCAGATGGGGCTTTGATGCATGGGTGGTCTGTTGTTGTGCAAATGGGTATCATACTGTGGTTACTGCATCGACTCTGCGATGCATGTTTGTACGTTCCCGGCGGTCGGTTTGCCAGAAGCGCCCCGTCGGTTGTTCCAGACCCGTTTCGAAGAAAGGAAACCACACTAACCTATGGCAGCTAAAAAATCATCTCCCTTGAAGATCATCCCGCTCGGCGGTCTTGACGGCATCGGCAAGAACATGACGGTCTTCGAGTGCGGCGACGACATGGTGCTCGTCGACGCCGGTCTTATGTTCCCGGATGACTCCCAGCCCGGTATCGACCTGGTGCTTCCCGACTACACCTATGTTCTGGAGAACGAGGAGAAGCTCCGCGGTATCGTCGTCACTCACGGCCACGAGGACCACACCGGTTCGCTTCCGTATCTGCTGCAGGACCTCAACAACAAGGTTCCCATCTTTTCGAGCAAGCTGACGCTTGGCTTTATCGAGGGCAAGCTTTCTGAGTTCCGCATCCGCGCACCCAAGTTCCGCGAGGTCAAGGGCGGCAGCCATGTCAACCTCGGCGGCATCTCGCTCGACTTCTTCTCGATGACGCACTCCATCCCCGGCGCTCTGGGCGTGTTCATCCGTACTAATCAGGGCACCGTTATGCACACCGGCGACTTTAAGCTCGACCAGACGCCCATCGATGGCGTCACGCCCGACTATGCCGCTATCAGCCGCTTTGCCAAGCAGGGCATCGACCTGCTGCTTTCCGATTCCACCAATGCCACGGTTCCCGGCTTTACCAAGTCCGAGGCCGAGGTTGGTCCCAACCTGCTGCACGCCATCAAGAACGCTCCGGGTCGCGTGTTCGTCGCATCGTTCTCGAGCCACATCCATCGTTTGCAGCAGATCTGCGATGCCGCCCGCAAGTGCGGCCGTAAGGTCGTTGTGACCGGTCGCTCCATGCTCACGAACACCCGCGTGGCGCGCGAGCTCGGTTATCTCAACATCGATGATGCCGATATCATCGATGCCTTCGATATTGATAACCTTCCTGACGACAAGATCGTCGTCATGTGCACTGGTTCGCAGGGCGAGCCGCTGTCGGCCCTGTCCCGCATGGCCAATGGCGAGCACAAGACGCTCTCCATCCACGAGGGCGATACCGTTATCCTCTCGGCAACTCCCGTTCCTGGCAACGAGAAGGCCGTCCAGCAGGTCGTCAACAGCCTGGCCAAGCTCGGCTGCGACGTGTGGGATAAGAACCGCGCTCTCGTCCACGTCTCGGGTCACGGTAGCCAGGAGGAGCTCAAGCTCCTGATGGCCATGGCCAAGCCCACGTATTTTATGCCGGTTCACGGTGAGGCCGTGCATCTGCGCGCCCATGCCCAGCTGGCGCGCAAGATGGGCATCAAGGACGATCATATCTTTATCCTCGATAACGGCGACACGCTCGAGATGCGCGGTGGTATCGTCAAGCGCGGTACGCCCGTCGAGTCCGGTGTCGTTTACGTCGACGGCCTGCGTATCGGCGATACCGACCCCATCGTCCTGCGCGATCGCCAGAAGCTCGCCAACGACGGTATGGTCACGGCCGTTGCCATCGTCTCCCTCAAACACAAGAAGATCGAGGCCATCGAGTTCTCGGGCCGCGGCGTCTCGTTTGCCATCGACGACCAGTTCTCCGAGGATGCCTCCGCGTCCATTATGAAGACGATCGAGAAGGGTAAGTTTAGCTTTACCAGCAGCGGTTCCGATGCCATTCGCAAGGCCGTGCGCGATTCGCTCTCTAACTTTATCTGGAGCCGTACGCGCACCCGTCCGATGATCATCCCGGTCGTCATGGAGGTTTAGTTTGGCGCGCGGATCTGCACAAAACGCCAAAGGCAATAAGGCCAATAACCAACCGGCATCTGCTAAGGGTGCCGGTTCCCATCTGCGTGCCAATAAGGGCCACGAGGCGGACTTCGACGATTTTGAGCCCTTGGTGGAGCCCTCGGCCAACCGCGATATCGCCGGCGTGGTCATTGCCGTTTTGGCGATTGCGTCCTTCATTGCCGTGATTTCGCCGGCGACTGCACCCGTTACGGCTGCGGTTGCCGGTTTCTACCACCTGGGCTTTGGTTTGGGCGCCTACGTGCTGCCGATCGTCATTTTGCTGTTTGCCGCCACGCTCTTTTTAGGTGAGGACTCGCCGCTCAACGCGCGCTCCGTTGCGGGCGGTGCCGTGGTCTTTATCGCTGTCGTCTCCATTCTCTCGCTGATGGTGCCGGGTACGAGCGACTCGTGCGACCTTATGTTCAGGCCGCAGAACCTTTCCGTGTCGGGCGGCTACATTGGCGCCTTTATCGCAAGTGCCTTGCAAAACGCCCTGGGTAAACCTATCGCCATGGTTGTCTTGCTGGGGCTTGTCGTCGTTGGTTTGGTCATTATCGGCTTTTCGGTGGGCGGTGTGCTGCGCTCTGCCCGCGATCGTGCGGCAGATTTTGCCGAACGCCGTCGTGCCGATGTCAACGCCAGCCCTTGGGGTGACGACGAAGCCCTGTCGGTGCCCGGCGTCGCTCGTCCGCACCTGAGCATTCTTCGTCAAAAGGGCTCCGATGCTGCCGTGACCACGGTCATGGGTGGCGATGTAGACCCGGTTTTGGATGACGACGAGGACGATGACCCGTTTGTCGACGTGTCCGAGGCTGTGGAGGCCGAGCGCGCTAAGACCACGCTGTTGCCGCGCCGCCATGCCAAGAAGGGCAAGTCTGCGCCTAAGCTCAATACGAGTGAGCCCGACCCGTCTTGGTCCGATAGCGAGATTGAGCTCACCGAGGGCGATGACGAGGACGACGAGGCTCCGATTGAGACCGCAAAGACAACTTTGCTGCCGCGTCGCCATGCAAAGCGCGGCCAGGTAACCGGCCAGCTTTCGATGGAAGACGACCCCGATAAGATCGACGAGTCCGAGCCGCCGTTTGCCGTGAATCCCGTCTCGGCCGCACTTCAGATTCCCGACTTCCTGAAGCATCCCAAGGTTGCCGATGCGCCTGCCACGAGTGCTATCGAATCGGCTGCGGCTCGTGATGGGGGAGTGGACGACGGCGCCGCAGATAACGAGGGCGAAGAAGAGGACGGCCTCAAGCTTCCGCCGCTCGAAATCCTGCATGCCAACCCGCAGTCGGCTTCCGCCGCGTCTTCGGACAAGGAGCTGGAGCAGACCGCTGAGTCACTGCAATCCACCTTGCTTGAGTTTGGTCGCAGTGCCCGCGTGGTCGGCTGGATCGCCGGCCCCACGGTGACGACCTTTAAACTGCAGCCCGGTGAGGGCGAGCGTGTGAGCAAAATCTCGAGCCTCGAGGACGATATCGCGCTTTCGCTCGCTGCCCAGTCGGTGCGTATCTTTGCCCCGATCCCCGGCACCTCGCTCGTGGGCATCGAGATTCCCAACCGCAAGCGCCAGAACGTCAATCTGGGCGACGTGCTGCCCTATGTGAAGGGCGGTCCGCTCGAGCTCGCCATCGGCCGCGACGCCGAGGGCACGCCGGTTGTCGCCGACCTCGCCAAGATGCCTCACCTGTTGATTGCCGGTACGACCGGTTCTGGTAAGTCGGTGATGATCAATTCCATCATCACGACCTTGCTCATGCGCGCCCTTCCCGAGGACGTTCGCCTGATCATGGTTGACCCCAAGCGCGTCGAGCTTGCGGGCTATAACGGCCTGCCGCATCTCTATGTGCCCGTGGTGACCGAGCCCAAGCAAGCCGCGAGCGCTCTGCAATGGGCCGTGTCCGAGATGGAGCGTCGCCTGAAGGTCTTCGAGCGTCTCAACGTGCGTAAGATCTCGACCTACAATGAAAAGCAGGCCGCCGGCGAGTTTGAGCATTACGACAACCCGCCGCAAAAGATGCCCTACCTGGTCATCATCATCGACGAGCTCTCTGACCTGATGATGGTCGCCGGTAAGGATGTCGAGGCCTCGATCGTGCGTATTGCACAGCTGGGCCGTGCCGCCGGTATTCACCTTATCGTTGCCACGCAGCGCCCCAGCTCCAATGTGGTGACGGGCCTCATCAAGGCCAACATCACCAACCGCATCGCCTTTAACGTCGCCACGGGCATCGACTCGCGCGTCATCATCGACCAGATGGGCGCCGAGAAGCTCACCGGTTTGGGCGACATGCTGTTCTCCAAGGTCGACTGGGGCAAGCCCCGCCGTATCCAGGGCTGCTTTGTCTCGGACGACGAAATCAACGAGATTGTCGAGTTCGTCAAGTCGCAGAGCGAGCCCGACTACCACGAGGAGATTCTGTCCGCCGTGGCGCCCGCTTCCATGTCCATGGCTGGTGGCGGCGGCATTGTCCGCACCGGAGTCGCCGAGCCGCAAGACGATGATCCGCTCATTTGGGAAGCCGCCCATATTGTGGTGGAATCGCAGCTGGGCTCCACATCTGGCCTGCAACGCCGCCTGAAGGTTGGCTATGCGCGTGCCGGGCGTATTATGGACATGCTGGAAGAAAAGGGTGTCGTCGGCCCGCCCGACGGTTCCAAGCCGCGCGAGGTCCTGTTGGACGAGGAGGGGCTTGCCGCGCTGGAATCTGTCGACGCCGAGATGGCACGTGAAGATCGTGAGTTTGGAGGATTCTGATGGCTGCACGCTTTGGTGACATGCTGCTCGAGCAGCGTCGCCGAATGGGCCTTTCCATTCAGCAGGTCGCCAACACCATCAAAATCAGGCCGCAGATCATCGAGTTTTTCGAGACCGGTAACTTTGCTTCGATGCCGCCGCGCGGCTATGCGCAGGGCATGATTTCGAGCTATGCTCGTTTTTTGGGCCTCAATCCGCGCGAGGTCGTCAATGCCTACTTTGACGAACTGATGGCATATGAGCGCGAGACGTCGCAGCAGGGCGGTCGTTTCCAGGACGCCGCCGGCTATGTCAATTCGCGTTCCTCGGTGGATAATGGGCGCTTCCTGATGGTTCAGGGTGGTCGTTCGACCCGCTATGGACAGCGTCCTCAGCAGGCCGGTTATATTACCGAGACGGGTTCGGGCGAGGAGATTCGCTCGCAGCGTGACCGGTTCCGCAGTACGCCGATGCCCGAGGACCGTGCACTTCCCGCTGCCCGCGGCGTGGCGCGTGACCCTCGTGCCGGCTACGGCGACGGCGGCTATTCCGATCGCGGTTACCGTGGTGTCTCCACCGGACGCTCTCGCGGTGGCTATGCGGACGCCAACACCACTCAGGTGACGCCGCGTCTTCGCTCTCAACCACAGCCGCATGGCCAGCGCTCTTCGGCTCCGCGTGCGGGCCAGCGTGCCTATCAAGGCCGCGGTGAACTTGCGCCCCGCTCGGGTCAGCGCAGCCTTCAGGGCCAGGGTGGCTATCGCGGCCGTTCCGATAGCAATCGTGGTCGTATGCCTCAGGGAGGCGGCCGCAGCAGTTCCAGTCGTGGACGCGGCGGTTCCCGTGCTCCTCAAAACAACGGGCTCGATCCGCGTATCGTCTACGCCGGTATCGGTGCCGTGGCGTTGCTGCTGATCGTGCTTATCGTGGTACTTCTGCGCGGCTGCGCATCTTCGACGCCTGAGACCACGCCCGAGACGCCCACTGCTACCAAGACGACGACCAAGAAGTCATCTAAGAAGACCGAAACGGTCGACGAGGACGAAGACGCCGATGAGGCGACGGATGAGTCGACCGATTCGGACGCCACCAAGACGATGGCTAAAAAGGAAGAGAACGAGGTAACGAAGGTCAAGGTCTCCGTTGCCAAGGGAAAGACCGCCTGGATTGAGGTCAAGGTTGACGGCAAGTCGGTCTATGGTGCCCAGGCGACTGGCCCCTTTGAGCAGGAGTACACGCCCGAGTCCTCGATCGAGATCACTACGTCCAAGCCTTCCGATGTCACCGTTACCAAGAACGGCGAAAAGGTCCGTTACGATACCAAGACCTCGGGCGTGGCACGTGTGACGATCACCGTTCCCAAGAAGGAGACGACTGATTCCGAGAATGGTGAAAGTTCTGATGGTGCCGACACCACCGATGGCACCGACACCACCGACGGCACCGATGCCCAGTCCACGGATGGCGCCGATACCGCAACTGACGGTCAGATGCCCACCGATTCTACCGACTATTCGTACGATAGCTACTAAGTCGCTCGTACGCGAAAGGAAACATCATGGCTAAAGATTCCAGCTTCGACGTCGTGTCCGAGGTCAACATGCAAGAGGTCGATAACGCCTTCCAGCAGACCACGCGCGAGATTTCCCAGCGCTATGACCTGAAGGATTCCGGCGCCACGATCGAGCTTTCGAAGGGCGACAAGCTCTTTACGATCAACGCCCCGGCCGATTTTGTCTCCAAGCAGATTATCGACGTGCTGAGCTCCAAGCTCAGCAAGCGCGGCATTGACCTCAAGGCTGTCTCGTGGGATGCTCCGCAGGCGGCATCGGGCGGCACCGTGCGCGTGCTCGGCCATATCGTCGAGGGCATCGACCAGGCGACCGCCAAGAAGATCAACAAGGACATCAAGGATCAAAAGCTCAAGGTCAAGGTGACCATCGAGGCCGACAAGCTTCGTGTTTCCTCCGCTTCGAAGGACGCGTTGCAGACCGTGATCCAGTTCCTGCGCGACCAGGACTACGGCCAGCCGCTGCAGTTCACCAACTACCGCTAATATCATTCGAAAGGACCGCTCTCCAACATGGATACACCGTTGGGCTCCGTGCTCTACATCACCCTCGGGTGCGCTAAGAACGAGGTTGACACCGACCGCATGCGTTCTCTTTTGACCGCCGCAGGCTACGAGGAGGCATTCGACCCGCAGGATGCCGATATCGCCATCGTCAATACGTGCTCGTTCCTTGCCTCCGCAACGTCCGAGAGCATCGAGACCACGCTCGAGCTCGCCAACGAGGTCCAGGACGGCGTTCGTTCTTGCCCCATCGTCATGTGCGGCTGTGTGCCGTCGCGCTATGGCGACGACCTGCCCGATGAGCTGCCCGAGGTCGCTGCCTTTGTGAAGGCCGACGAGGAGGATGGCATCGTGGCGGTCATCGATGGCGTGCTGGGCGTCGAGCGCGAGATTGCCGCCTATATTCCGCAGGTCAAGCGCACCGTCGAGGGCGCTGTCGCCTACGTCAAGATTTCCGATGGCTGCAACCGCTTCTGCAGCTTCTGCATGATCCCGTATATCCGCGGTCGTTATCACTCGCGCAATGCCGAGAGCATTATCTCCGAGGTACGCGACCTGGTTGCCGGCGGTGTGCGCGAGATCGTGCTGATCGGCCAGGACACGGGTATTTGGGGCACCGACTTTGCCGACGAAGACGTCACCGATGGCTCGCCGCGCAATCTGGCGCAGCTGCTGCATGCCGTCGCCGAGTCCGTGCGCCCGCACAACGTCTGGGTCCGCGTGCTCTATCTGCAGCCCGAGGGCATGACCGACGAGCTTATCGATACGATTCGCGATACGCCCGAGGTGCTGCCTTATATCGATATCCCCGTGCAGCACTGCGACGCGCGCATCCTCAAGGCTATGCGCCGTTCTGGTTCGCGCCAGGAGCTCGAGGACCTGTTCCGCGATCTGCGTGAGCGTATCCCCGGCATCGTGATCCGTTCCACGGCCATGGTCGGCTTCCCGACCGAGACCGACGACGAGTTCCGCGACCTTATCGACTTTATGGACACCGTCGGCTTTGACTACACGAGCGTCTTTGCCTACTCGCAGGAGGAGGGCAGCCTGGCCGCTAAGATGGAGGGTCAGGTCGATGAGGAGGTCAAGCTCGAGCGCGCCCAGGAGGCCATGGACCTGGCCGAGTCGCTCGGTTTTGCCGCCACCGCCGCACATGTGGGCGAGCGCGCCCAGGTGATTGTCGACGGCATCGAGGAGACCGAGGACGGCGCCGAGCTGATCGGCCATGCTTGGTTCCAGGCGCCCGATTCCGATGGCGCGGTGCACTTGGACGCCAGCGAGGCGTCCGTGGGCGATATTCTGACGGTCGAGTTTACCGATAGCTTCTGCTATGAGCTTATCGGCCATGTTGTGGAGTAGGAGAGCATCGTGGCAAACGAGAGCAATAAGGAACTGACGAGTGTTTGGACGCCCGCCAACATCGTGACGTGCGTTCGCATCGTCTTTATCCCGGTGTTCATGATCGTGTCGGCGCTTTCTCACACGAGTGTTGCCGGTACAGATTGGAGCACCTTCGACGGCCCGCTCGCCGCCGCTGCCTTCATTCTGTATGTGATCCTGTCGTGCACCGATAAGGTCGACGGCTACCTGGCGCGCTCGCGCAACGAGATTACCGATTTCGGTAAGTTCTTGGACCCCATCGCCGATAAGCTGCTCGTGTTCTCGGCCTTGCTGCTGTTCTTGGACTTTGGCACCGTGACGGTTTGGTCCGTGTTCATCATCTTGTTCCGCGAGCTGTTGGTAAGCGCCCTGCGCATGGTTGCGAGTGCCGCCGGCGTGGTCGTTGCCGCCGATAAGCTTGGCAAGTACAAGACGGCGACCACGATGGTCTCCATCTGCGGTTACCTGTGCGTCTTTGCGATGGCCGGCTTGCACCTTGGCCCGCTGGCGCTGACGCTCGGCATCTACTCGGTGTCGCGCTTCCTGTACGCCGTTGCCGTTGTCCTGACCGTTATCTCGGGCGCCCAATACTTCTGGAACTGCCGCAAGATCGTCTTTTCGATCTAGGTCCTGGTGGGTATGACGGACTCTTTTGATCAGATTTCCGCACATAACGAGGAGCTGGCGCGTCATATTGTCGAGCGCGCGAGCGCTCGGGGCGTGACGGTTTCGACGGCTGAGTCGCTGACAGCAGGTATGATCGCCTCGACGATTGCCGATATCCCGGGCGCCTCGGTGGTGCTGCGTGGCGGTGCGGTGACCTACTGCGATGAGATCAAGCATCGCGTTCTGGGTGTTGATCAGGAGACGCTCGACCGCTATACCGCGGTGTCGCATCAGACCGCGCACGAGATGGCGGCGGGTTCGCTGGAGCTGTACCAGAGCGATATTGCAGTGAGCGCAACGGGTTATGCCGGCCCCGGCGGCGGCACTGAGGACGATCCGGCTGGCACTTTCTATATTGGCTGGGCGTATCGCGCGGCTGATGGGGAAGTGCCGGTCGTGGACTCTGTGCGCTGCCACTATGAGGGCGACCGTTCGTGTGTTCGTGCCCATGCGGTCGCGGAGGCATTGGGACGCATTGCCCTTGTGCTCAACTCTATGGAATAGACGTGTTTTCAGGGGCCTTAGGGCCCCTTAATTGTGGAGATAGGGACCCCTGACGAATTTAGCGTTTGCGCTGGTTATAGGTGTATTCTTGCCTTCCTTGTTCTTATTCGGCCCTTTGTGGTCAAGCATTTGGTCAGTGTTTGGTCGGCGTTTGGTTGGGTTTTGGAAAGACTGCCTGCATATGATTGGCCTGAACGGTTGACCACGAACAGCCGTTCGTTTATTATCGATGCAGGTTGTTAAGAGGAGGGCTATTCATGGCCAAGAATTCAGGTCCCGTACGTACCGTTCATGCTCGCACGACGGGTAAAGAGCGCGATGAGATGATCGCCACCACCAAGGCCGAGATCGAGAAGAAGTTCGGTCAAGGCTCCATCATGAGGTATGGTGACGGCGGCCCCGAGCTTGAGGTTGAGGCCATCCCCACGGGCGCTCTGGCACTCGATGCCGCTCTGGGTATCGGCGGTGTGCCGCGCGGCCGTATCGTCGAGATTTACGGTCCTGAGTCCTCCGGTAAGACGACGCTTTCGCTCGAGATCCTGGCCGAAGCCCAGGCAATGGGTGGCGTGGTGGCATTTATCGATGCCGAGCACGCGCTCGATCCCACGTATGCCGCGCGCATTGGCGTGGATATCGACGAGGTACTGATTTCCCAGCCTGATACGGGTGAGCAGGCGCTCGAGATTGTTGACATGCTCGTGCGTTCCGGCGCCATCGATGCCATCGTCGTCGACTCCGTCGCCGCGCTGACCCCGCGTGCCGAGATCGAGGGAGAGATCGGCGATACCACGGTCGGATTGCAAGCTCGTCTGATGAGTCAGGCGCTCCGCAAGCTCGCCGGCTCGCTGTCCAAGTCCAACACGACATGCATCTTCATTAACCAGCTGCGAGAGAAGATCGGCGTCATGTTCGGCAACCCCGAGACCACGACGGGCGGCCGCGCCCTTAAGTTCTTCTCTTCGGTGCGTATCGACATTCGCCGCATCGACAGCATTAAGCTTAAGGATGAGGTTATCGGTAACCGCGTGCGCGCCAAGGTCGTTAAGAACAAGGTGGCAGCTCCGTTCCGTTCTGCTGAGTTCGACATTATGTACGGTACGGGCATCTCTAAGGAGGGCTCGATTCTGGACATGGCTGTCGAGTGCGGCATTTGCAAGAAGATGGGCTCCTGGTTTGCCTATGGCGAGGACAAGCTCGGCAACGGTCGCGAGGCCGCCAAGGCGTTCCTGCGCGAACACCCCGATTGCGCCGACGAGATTGAGCATAAGGTCCGCCTTGCCTGCGGGCTTGAGTTTGATGACGATGCTCCGTCCGAGGTCGAGCTGACCGATCAGCCTGCGCCTGAGGAGTTTGACGAGCTTTACGCCATCGATGGTTCCGCCATGCTCGATGATGACGACGAGTAGCGGTTACGCTCATGTCGTATACGGTGACCGAGGCCACGGTCGTCTTTCCCGATAAGAAGGCGGCCTCCTCGTTCTCGAGCGGGTATGCGTCCAAAAAGCCTTGCGCACATATCGATTGTGAGCTTGAGGGCGGTTTTGAGTGGTCCATTTGGATTCCCGTGCGGGTCGCGCGCCTGTATGTCAAAAATCGCCCCGATCTTCCCTGTGATTGGGATAACTTTCGTGAAGCGGTGCAGCTCATCGAGCGTAAATGTGCACTTACCATGGTGACCGAGATGCTATCGCGACGCGACCATGCGACGGGTGAGGTCCGTGACAAGCTGGCTCGCTACGGCTTTCGCCAGTCCGCGATCGATTTCGCCGTCGAGCGCGCCACCGAGTATCGCTTTTTAGACGAGAACCGCTTTTGCTCGTACTTTATCGAGGAACGCAAGCGGCGCGGTTGGGGACAGCGTAAAATCGAGACCGAGCTCAAGCGCCGTCATGTCGTGCTCGATGACATTCCCGGTTATCCCGGGGATTATTTTGCCGTCGAAGACGATTTGGCGCGTGCGTCAGCCCTGCTCGCCAAGCGGCGTGTTCCAGAGACGCGCGGATTCGAAAAACTGGTTCGGTTTTTGATGGGCAAGGGCTTCTCGTATCACATCGCCGCCGATGCCGTTAAGGCACGTCTTAATGCCGAACGCGAGGAATGTGCGGTTTAGGCGTATGCGTTTTGTGGCCCTGCCGTTCACCGCGTTTTAGCCGCCGTGCTGGGGCCATTTATTTGACAGTTGTTGTGGTTCAACGTACGATAAACACTGTCATTTGCTTTGTGATATGTGCTCATCTGTGATGAGTTTGTTTATATGTTTATCTGTATCCGACCCGCATAAGCTGCGCCCATATTACTCAAATGTCGCGAGCCGTTCGTAAGGACGGTTCGCTTTGTTGTGTAACGAATCCATAAAAAGGAGTGAGCATGCCTATCATCGCAGCGCTCGTTGGCATCGTTTTGGGTGCCATCGCCGCCATTGCCTACATGCGCACCGCCAAGCAGGGTAGTCTTCACGAGGCCGACGAAAAAATCCAGTCGGCACACGCACAGGCTGAGTCCCTGATCGGTGATGCTAAGCGTCAGGCCGAGACCCTCAAAAAAGAGGCTCTGCTCGAGGCTAAAGAGGAGATCATCAAGAACAAGCAGGCCGCTGAGGCCGAGGACAAGCAGCGTAAGAACGAGATTCGTACGCTCGAGAACCGCGTGATGCAGCGCGAGGAATCTCTCGATCGCCGCAACGACGCTCTCGACAAGCGCGAGCATCAGCTGTCCAGCCAGGCCGGTAAGGTCGAGAAGCGCTCCCGTGAGCTCGAGGAGCTCTGCGCAAAGCAGACCTCCGAGCTCGAGCGTATCGCCGACCTTACCCGCGAGGACGCGCACAAGGAGCTCCTTGATAAGGTTCGCGGCGAGGTCACCCACGAGGCCGCCACGATCATTCGCGAGTCTGAGCAGCAGGTTCGCGCCGAGTGCCACAAGACCGCCCAGGAGATTCTGTCTCTGGCGATTCAGCGCTGCGCTGCCGATCACACTGCCGAGGTCACCGTTACCTCCGTGCACATTCCCTCTGATGACCTCAAAGGCCGTATCATCGGTCGCGAGGGTCGCAACATCCGGACCTTCGAGCAGGTTTCCGGCGTCAACCTCGTGATCGACGACACGCCCGAGACCGTCGTTCTTTCGAGCTTCGACCCGGTCCGTCGTGAGACCGCCCGCGTCGCCCTCGAGAACCTCATCGCCGACGGCCGCATTCACCCTGCCCGTATCGAGGAGATGTATCACAAGGCCGCCGACCTGGTTCAGCAGCGCGTGCGCGAGGCTGGCGAGCAGGCTGCCTTCGATACCGGCATCCACGATCTGCACCCCGAGATCGTCAAGACCCTTGGTGCCCTGCGCTACCGTACCTCGTTTGGTCAGAACGTGCTTCAGCATTCCCTCGAGGTCTCTGATCTGTGCGGCGTGATGGCTTCCGAGCTTGGCCTGGACGTTGTGACCGCCAAGCGCGCCGGCCTGCTTCATGACCTGGGCAAGGCAATCGACCACGACGTCGAGGGCCCGCATGCCGTCATCGGCGCCGAGCTTGCCCGCCGTTATGGCGAGAAGCCCGTTATCGTCCACGCTATTGAGGCTCACCATGCCGATGTCGACCCCAACACGGTGCTCGATGTCCTGGTGCAGGCCGCCGATGCTGTCTCTGCCTCTCGCCCCGGTGCCCGTCGCGAGTCTGCCGAGAACTACATCAAGCGTCTTGAGAAGCTTGAGGAGATCGCCAACTCCCATGACGGCGTCGAACGTACCTATGCCATGCAGGCCGGTCGCGAGGTCCACGTCATGGTCCAGCCGGACAAGATCTCCGATGCCCAGTCCACGGTCCTGGCTCACGATATCGCCCATCAGATCGAGGAAGAGATGGAGTATCCCGGTCAGGTGCGCGTCGTCGTGATTCGCGAGAGCCGCGCTGTCGATATCGCTAAATAACATGAGCGACGCGAACGAGCTCATCTCATTTATCGCGTCGATGTCGGGGGAGGGCAACCTTCGCGTCGAGGAGAACCTTGGCGAGGGGTATGTCCGCCTCCGCGTTTCGGAGGCCGAGCGGCGCCAGGCTAAGCACGACATTCAGCATGTCGAGGACATCGTCATCGAAATGCTCCGTAATGCTCGCGATGCCGGCGCCGACAAGGTCTATCTCGCCACGACCAAGGAAGATGGCGTCCGCACGCTTGTCTTTCTGGATAACGGTTCGGGCGTTCCGCAGGATATGCAAGAGCGAATCTTCGATGCCCGCGTTACCTCCAAGCTCGAGAGCATGAAGATGGACCGTTGGGGCGTTCACGGCCGTGGCATGGCATTGTTTTCGATCAAGCAGAACACCGATGAGGCCCGTGTGGTCACGTCCGGTGTCGATCTTGGTTCAGCCTTTAAGGTGAGCGTCGCGGCCGACCGCCTCAGTGAGCGTGCCGATCAGTCCAGCTGGCCCCAGGCCGTCAAGGATGAGGACGGACGTTATGTCTGTGCTCGCGGTCCGCATAATATTATCCGCGCTGCTTGTGAGTTTGCGCTCGAGGAGTTGCGTGGTTGCGATGTCTATCTTGGTTCTCCGTCTGAGATTGCCGCGACCCTTTATGCTCAGGCGTCAAGCCGGCTCGATACGTCTCGTCTCCTGTTCATTGATGATGAGAGCGAGCTTCCGGTTGTCGATCGTTTAGGCCTTGCTTCTGATGCCGAGGACTTTATCCGTATCTGTTCGGGTTTGGGTCTTGAGATGTCCGAGCGCACGGCCCATCGCATTTTGACAGGGCAGATTAAGCCCGTTCGCGGTGTGACCGCGCGTCTGCTGCGCGAGCGTGATTCGTCCTCGCATGCGCCGGCTCCTGTCGATCTCGCGAAGGATCGTCGCGGGCTACGTATTGCCAAGGATGACATGGCACAGTTTTCGCGTGCTGTGGAGCGCGACTTTAATGACCTTGCTGCCCGGTACTATCTCAACCTTTGCGGCGACCCAAAGATTCGTGTTTCGCGTGATCGAATCACCGTGACCTTTGATCTTGCCAAAGAGGAATAGTGCCTTTACCGAGTCCACTCGGTACGATACAGTTATTGCAGTTAAAACGTACTTTTAAATGCAGGAGTTTCTTCATGGATTGCCTGAAGGTATCAAGCAAATCATCGCCCGCGTCCGTTGCCGGCGCCATCGCCGGCATGGTCAAGGATGGTGTACCCGTCAACATTCAGTGTGTCGGCGCCGGTGCCGTCAACCAGGCCATTAAGGCCGTTGCTATCGCGCGCGGTTTTTTGATTCCAACCGGTTTTGATATTTCCTGCGCGCCCGTGTTCTCCGACATCCTCATTAACGGGGAGTCGCGCACGGCCATCCGCCTTTCTATCTACGTTCACCAGATCAATCGAGCTGCTATGGATAACGTCGTCATGGATGATGTTAAGCCTGTGGCATAGCTTCTGCTTGCCTCGTTTCGCTCCCCATCGTTAGGACTTATGCACATGGACCAGCGTTCCGTACGCGATATTCTTGCCGGTAAAACCTACTTTATCCGCACCTTTGGCTGCCAGATGAATCAGCACGACTCCGAGCGTGTGAGCGGTCTGCTTGATTCGTATGGCTGCCTCATGGCGCTCGATCCCGCGCATGCCGATATCGTTGTCTTCATGACGTGCTGCGTGCGCGAGGCCGCCGATACTCGCCTGTACGGTCAGTGCAATTCCTGCAAAAGCCTGCCGCCTTCGCCTTCGGGCAAGCGCGTGGTTGCCGTTGGTGGCTGCATCGCGCAGCGCGATGGCGAGGGTCTGCTCACCAACGTCGATAACGTCAATGTCATCTTTGGCACGCATTCCATCGCGCATGTGGCCGAGCTCATTGCCGAGGCGTTCATTGATGGCAAGCGTCATATCCGTACCAATGAGCATGAGGATACGGATGCAATGAGCATGCCGTGGCATCGCGAGACCCAGTATCACGCCTGGGTGCCCATCATGACGGGCTGCAATAATTTCTGCACCTATTGCATCGTGCCGTACGTGCGTGGTCGCGAAAAGAGCCGCCCCTTCGAGGAGATTGTCGACGAGGTGACCGGTTTGGTACGCCAGGGCGTGCGTGAGATTACGCTGTTGGGCCAAAACGTTAACTCATATGGTCGCGATCTGTTTGGCAAGCCGCGTTTTGCCGATCTGCTGCGTGCCGTGGGCGATACGGGCGTGGAGCGCATCTTCTTTACGTCTTCGCATCCCAAGGACCTGCTGCCCGAGACCATCGACGCCATGGCCGAGACGCCTGCCGTTATGCCGCAGCTGCACTTGGCCGTCCAGTCCGGTTCGACGCGGATCCTCAAAGAGATGAATCGCCGTTATACACGCGAGGACTATCTGGGCCTTGTCGATCGCATTCGCAACCGCATGCCCGATATCGCGCTCTCGACCGACATTATCGTTGGCTTCCCGGGCGAGACTGAAGAAGACTTTGAGCAGACGCTCTCACTTGCCGAGACGGTCCGCTATGCTCAGGCCTATACCTTCATCTATTCCAAGCGCGCCGGTACCCCGGCCGCCGAGATTGACGATCCTACGCCGCATGAGGTTATTCTCGAGCGTTTCAACCGTCTGGTTAAGGTTATCGAGACCACGGCACACGAGTATAACCAGGGTGAGCTTCATACTGTGGTTCCGGCGCTCATTGAGGGAACGAGTAAAAAGAACGACGCGGTCCTGCTGGGCAAGAGTCCCAAGAATCAGACCGTGCATGCGCCTATCCCCGAGGGTTACAGCATCGATCAGCTTGTTGGCAAGATCGTTGATGTTGACGTTGACGTTGCCAAGACCTGGTATTTGTCCGGCTCCGTTGTGGGCGAGCCGCGCTAATGGTTTCTCCCGGGTCAGGTCTTTCTGCCGTTGCGATCGTCGGTCCGACGGCGGTTGGTAAGAGTGATGTTGCCGACCGTTTGGCAGCTCGTCTTTCGTCCGAAGTGCTGTCGTGCGATGCGATGCAAATCTATCGCGGCATGGACATCGGTACCGCAAAGATGGCGCCCGATGAGTGCACGGCGCCGCTGCGTCTCGTCGACATTGTAGAGCCGGGTGTGGCATATTCTGCTGCGCTTTATCAGGCCGACGCTCGCGCGCATGTTGAACGTCTCCTTGGTTCGGGTTGCCTGCCGGTTTTTTGCGGAGGTACGGGGCTGTATCTCAAGGCCGCCCTCGATGAGATGGACTTTCCCTCGGGTGAACTTGAGGACGATCGTCGTGCGGGCTATCAGGAGCTTGCCGAGCGTATTGGCGAGAAAGAACTGCATGCCCTGCTTGCCGAGCGCGATCCAGAATCGGCTGCTGTTATTCATCCCCATAACGTGCGCCGTGTGATTCGTGCGCTCGAGATGCATGATGATGGCGTCTCCTATGCGCAGCAAAAGTCGCAGTTTAGTGTTCCGCACGAGCATTATCATGCCCTATGGTTTGGTCTGACGCGTAATCGCGAGGTGCTCTACGAGCGCATTAATCTGCGCGTCGATCTGATGTTTGAGCAGGGTCTTGTCGATGAGGTCCGCGGTCTTATGGCCCAGGGGCTGGGAGATGCCCTGACGTCGATGCAGGCAATTGGCTATAAAGAGATCATTGATGCTTTCAATGGCGTGATGAGCATGGATGAGGCTCGCGAACTCATTAAGATGCGTTCGCGTCGTTATGCCAAGCGTCAGCTTTCGTGGTTTAAGCGCGATGACCGTATCGTGTGGTTTGATATGGATGAATGTACGATCGATGAGGTCGTTGAGGATATCCTGCATCGTATTGAGGCTGTCTAATGGCCCGTTTCCCCCTTGTTCCCACGGCACCCGAGCCCGAGCGTGCCATTTTAGTTGGTGTTGAGTGGCGCGACAATGCATGGCCGCTCGATCGCTCGCTTGACGAGCTGGAGCGTCTTGCCCACACAGCTGGTGCCCAGTGCGTGGCACGCTTGTCGCAGCGTTTGGTAAAGCCGTATCCTAAATCGTTTATCGGTTCCGGTAAGGTTGAAGAGCTGTGCGGCCTGGTGCGTCGCATGGATGCCGATGTCGTTATTTTTGACGACGACCTGACCCCCTCGCAGCAATCCTATTTGGAGAAAGCCGTGGGCGAGCCGGTAAAGATTATCGATCGTACTGCACTGATCCTGGATATCTTTGGCCTGCATGCTCAGACGCGTGAGGGACGCCTGCAGGTACAGCTGGCACAGCTTCAATACTTGTTGCCTCGCCTGCGTGGCATGTGGAGCCATCTCGCCAAGGAACAGACGCGCGGCGGCATCGGCTCACGCTTTGGTCAGGGCGAAAGTCAGCTCGAGGTCGACCGTCGCCTCATTCGTAATAAGATCGCTGCGCTTCGTCGTGAGCTCAAGCAGGTTGAACAGCGTCGCGATGTTCAATCCAAGAGCCGCATTGAGTCACCGGCGTTTCGCGTCGCGTTAGCCGGTTATACCAATGCCGGTAAATCGACGTTGCTCAATCGTCTGACCGGCTCTACGGTACTTTCTCAGGACAAGCTGTTTGCTACGCTCGACCCGACGACGCGTTCGTATCGCCTGCCCGGCGGTCGCGGCATGACGATTACTGATACCGTCGGCTTTATTCAAAAGCTGCCGCATGGTCTGGTTGATGCCTTTAAATCAACGCTGTCCGAGGTTTTGGGTGCCGATCTAATTCTCAAAGTCGTAGATGCGTCTGACGAGGACTATGAGCGGCAGCTGGAGGCTGTTGACCGCGTGCTTGATGAGATCGGCGCCGGAGAGCGTTTAACGCTGACCGTATTCAATAAAATCGATCTTCTCGATAGCGTTGATCGATTGAGTTTCCGTCGTCGCTATCCAGAAGCCGTTCTGTTCTCGGCCCAAACGGGCGAGGGGCTCGACGATCTCGTCGATCGCATTGCTCGCGAGGCAGCTGCCACCGATGTGTTGCTCTCCGCTGATATCCCGTATCGCGAGGGCGCTCTCATCACGCTGGTGCATGAGCAGGGAACCCTTCTGCATGAGGAATATCTCGAGGACGGCGTTCGCATTGTGGCGAAGTTGCCGGCTCGTATTGCACCGCGGCTCGAGCGTTATCGCACCGAGTAGACGAGCTCCAAAATGCCCAGAATGATGGGCTGATGCAGCAGATAAAAGGGGAGAGCGTGACGTCCAAGGCTGGCGAGCGCCGGCAGGGGGTTGGCGTAGGCCCAGCTAGGGACGGTCTTATCGATACTCTGCGCTATGTGTGCGGCGAAGTATCCTGCAAGATACATAAAGATAAACGGGATGATGGGGTAGTAATCACCTGAGACAAACCCAGGGCTCGGAAATCCCAGCCACGCCAGGTAGGGGACAGGGTAGATCGTTTTGGGGATGCTCCAGGTGAGGGCGAACAACACAAGGCATAGGGGCATGCCCCATCTCGCCGTTATCTTCTTAAGGACGGGATCGGTCAACGCCACGATGCCGGTGCATGCGGCCATGCAGTAGATGATGCCAAAATTAACCGAATCGTCGACTGAGACAAGTGTTGTTGCCAACCAGACAACGAGTGCTGCTAAGGCATATTTGGCGGCACGTTTGATATTGTTGCGCGAAAGAGTGCACATCCAACCCGCGATAAACAAAAATACCCAGCTGATGCTGGCGCGCCAGACGTCTTGAAAGACAGTCTGGGTAAACCAAGGCATATCCCAGCCGTACAGGTAGGCAAGATCATAGCAAGCGTGAAAACCTGCCATAGAAATCATCGTAAACCCGCGGACGGTATCAAAGATGGTTATGCGTTTTTGCATTACGAGAACCGGCGCATCAAGCCGACGACTTTGCCCAGGATAACGGGATTCGTTGCATAGATAGGCTCCATGGTGTCATTCTCAGGCTGCAGGCGTACGCGTCCCTGCTCCTTGTAGAACGTCTTGACGGTCGCTGAACCATCGATCATAGCCACGACAATTTCGCCGTTCATGGCATTCTTTTGTTCACGGACGATGATGTAATCGCCATTGAAGATGCCGACATTGATCATTGAGCTCCCATGCACCTCAAGGATAAAGGAACCCTGATCAGTCGCGATTTCGGTCGGGATAGTAAACGTGTCTTCGATATTCTGCTCGGCCAGAATGGGGATCCCAGCCGCGACGCGACCAACGAGCGGTAGCGAGACCGTTCCGCGAGGTGCGGTGGGCTCGTCAGATTTAGAAATTGAGACAGAGGAACCGTCCTCGTTAAAGAGTTCCAGGGCGCGCGGTTTGGTGGCATCGCGCTTGAGTAGCCCGCGCGCCTCCAGGGCAGAGAGATGGGCGTGCACGGTGCTGGGGGAGGAAAGGCCCACGGCAGAAGCCATCTCGCGCACGCTGGGCGGATAACCCTTCTCCTGCTGATATTCCTTGATGAAGTCGTAAATTTGCTGCTGACGCTTGGTAATTTTGCGAGCCATCAGGGCATCCTCTCTACCCATGTCAAACAAATGTTCGAATTTTGCTTGACAGGAACAACTGTTCGAAGATAATAATAACCGAACATTCGTTCTCGCGCTAGACATTTTTGTCCGCGCGGCTTGATAAAACTGTTCTCAGCAAAACACGCGAGAGGAGAACATGATGAACGTAACGAATATGGTCCAGGGAAACCTCGCCCTTAAGCTCGAGACGCCTGCAGAACCCACTTTTACGGTTGTTCAGGGTGGCCGCTCCGGCTTTCAGCCTTTGACCGTAAAGCCTGTGCGCAATCAGCAGGCTGTAGTCGCGCCAGCCCGCGTTGCCCTGAAGGTTCCGACGATTGTCGCCGTCGCCGTTGCGCTTACGCTCTTCTTTGTCCTCGCTACTTCGGTCTTTAGCGCTCGTCATGCCGCGTATGCCGAGTCCGTTTCCAACATTACTTACGAGACCATTCGCGTTCAGACTGGCGATTCTCTTTGGTCGCTTGCCGAGGAATATCCAATCGAAGGCCTTTCCACGCAAGAGACTTCCGACATGATCCGTAACGTCAATCATCTGGAGCATGGTTCGCTCGCCGCTGGTGCGCATCTTAAGGTTCCTGCTCGTTCGTAATCATTATCGCGCTGCGCATGGTACCCTTGTTATCGTTTAAGAGGAGGTACCATGCGCTGTCCCAAATGCGGCAAGGCACATACCCGCGTCGTTGATTCCCGTATGCAGGAGTCAAATAACACCATTAAGCGCCGTCGCGAATGTTGCTCGTGTAACTACCGCTTTACAACGTTTGAGCGATGCGAGGACCCTATCGAGGTCATTAAGTCAGATGGAACCAAGCAGCGGTTCGATCGCAATAAGCTTCTTGTCGGCTTGATGCGCGCCACCATCAAGCGCGATATCGACACTAAGAAGCTCAATGAGATTATCGATGACATCGAGGTCGAGCTTCGCTCTCGCACACTGACGGCCGTCACGTCCCATGAGTTGGGTGACATGGTGCTCAAGCGCTTGGCTAAGATCGACAAGGTGGCGTACATCCGTTTTGCCTCGGTCTACCGTGATTTCAAAGACGTCGATGAGTTTCTGCAAGAGCTCGACAAGCTAAGGTGATTCCATGTCCAACATTTCCGTCAACATAAAGCGTCTCGACCCCACCGTCGAGCTTCCCAAATACGCCCATCCCACCGATGCCGGCTTGGATTTACGCTCCAACGAGGACTGCGTCCTGAAGCCCTTCGAACGCCGTCTGGTCTCTACGGGGCTGGCCATCGCCCTGCCCGATGGCTACGCCGGCTTCGTCCAGCCCCGCAGCGGCTTGGCCATCAAGCAGGGCCTGTCTATAGTCAACACGCCGGGCCTCATTGATGCTCACTATCGAGGTGAGCTTAAGGTTATCCTTATCAACTTGGATCCCTCCAACGACATCCAAATCAACAAAGGCGACCGCATAGCCCAACTCGTCATCCAAGAAGTCCCCACGGTCAATCTCATAGAAGTAGAAGAACT